>NZ_CAKZNF010000016.1 GCF_937129435.1 uncultured Parasphingopyxis sp.
TATATGGCGCCGACGACGCTGCCATCCTGACCGCGCTCGGCCTCCACGCCCTCCAGCATCGGGGCCAGGAAGCGTGCGGGATCGCGACCCATGACGGATCGCGTTTTCACATCGAGCGCTATCTCGGCCTGGTCGGGGAGAATTTCACCTCGCCCGACATGCCGCAGCGCCTGCCGGGCCGTGTCGCGATCGGCCATGCCCGCTATTCCACGCAGGGTGCATCGGTCTTGCGCAATGTCCAGCCGCTCTTCGCGGATGTCCGCGGTGGCGGTATCGCCCTCGCCCATAATGGCAATCTGACCAATGCCCGCGTGCTGCGCGAGGAACTCGTCAGCCACGGCGCCATCTTCCAGTCGACCTCCGATTCGGAGGTCGTGCTGCATCTGGCCGCCCAGTCGAAAAAGACCAAGCTGACCAATCGCGTCCTGCAGGCGCTCAAACAGGTCCAGGGCGCCTTCGCCTTCGTGGCGCTGGTCAATGACCGGCTGATCGCGGCGCGCGACCCCTACGGTATCCGTCCGCTGGTCATGGGTTCGCTGGGCGATGCCGTGATCTTCGCTTCGGAAACCTGCGCACTGGACATGGTCGGCGCCACCTTCATCCGCGTCGTCCCGCCCCTGGCGCTCGCCCTCTTCCCGGGTCGCGGCGATCAGTGGGTCGAGCTTGCGGGTTTCGACGTCAAGGCGCTCGTAGAGCAGCCCTTCCCTCAGTCCATAGGCGGATACGATCAGATTTCCGAGATTGGCCTGCTTGACGAGTTGAGAGAGGATAGCCGCGCCGTCCGTCAGGTTCGGAATACGCTGCGAGGCGATTGAGGGAACGACCGACAGTTTCGACATGTCGATGCGGGCGAGCAGCCTGACCAGTGCTGCGGGTCGGTCTGGCTTCATCACATAATGATGGACGATCGGCAGCGGAAACTTGGTCCGGTGCATGTCGAGCCGCGCAAGCGCGCGCCATGAGCCGCCCACCAGATAGAGCGGTTTTCCCTCGCATTTGTGCACCCAGTCCGCCTGCTTCAGCGCCTTGGCAACGGCGCGTTTGAGCGCGCCCTTCTTCCGTTTTTCGCGCAGATCGGCAACGCGCAGGACACCGAGCGGAAAGGACACGGTTTCTCTGACCTCACCATTCTTGACGCGTGCCAGCTCCAGGCTTCCGCCTCCCAGATCGCCGACCAGGCCGTTTGCATCGGGAATTGCCGAAAGGACCCCCATGGCGGCGAGGCAGGCTTCGTCCTCGCCCGAAAGCAAGCGCACCGAAAGGCCGATCTGCTCCAGCATGGCGATGAAATCGCCGCCATTGGGCGCATCGCGGACCGCCGCCGTCGCCACGGTGCGCAGGTCGGTGACGTCCATCGCTGTCGCCAGCATGCGAAAGCGGCGCAGCGTGACCATGGCATCCTCGATCGCCTCGTCGGAAAGCCCGCCATCCTCGCGCATCCGCTTGCCGAGGCCGATCATCACCTTTTCGTTGAAGAGGAAACTCGGCATCCGGCCCGGCCCGTCGAAGACGACGAGGCGGATCGAGTTCGACCCGATGTCGATGACGGCGACCCGCCCGAGGCCCGGGACGATCGGCGCCCTTGCCGGCGTAATATAGGAAACGGTCGCCATATCAGCCCGTATCGTCTCCCCGGATCGCACGCATAGCGTTTCTCCCTCGGTGTAAACGAGTCTCTAGGCTGTAGGGTCCGTACCGGCCACCGGCTTATCCACGCCGCGCGACGCGGAGCTTTTTCGGCATCGATCCCTGTTCCTGCAGCGCCGCGCCGCGGCCCGAAAGCGAGGGGTTGGTCATGAAATAGCGATGCAGGTTGAACGGCCGTCCCTGTGGCTCGACGCGGGTATAGTTGCCCTCGCCGTCAAGCTCCCAGCTCTGTTCATTGTCGATCAGGTTGGCGACCATGACCTGATCGAGGATCTGAGCGTGGACAGTCTCGTTCTCGATCGGCATCATATATTCGACGCGGCGGTCGAAATTGCGGGGCATCCAGTCGGACGAGCTGATGAAGACCTTGGCCTTCTTGTTCGGCAGGTCGGCGCCATTGCCGAAACAGAAGATGCGGCTGTGTTCTAGGAAACGCCCGATCACCGATTTGACGCGGATATTCTCGGACAGGCCGTCGATACCCGGCTTCAGACAGCAAATGCCGCGAATGACGAGATCGATCTGCACGCCGGCCTGGCTTGCCTCGTACAGCTTGTCGATGATCAACGGATCGACGAGCGAGTTCATTTTCGCCCAGACCGCGCCGTCGCGCCCAGCTTTCTCATGCGCGATCTCGTCGTCGATCAGCTTCATCAGGTCATTGCGCATGTCGCGCGGGGCCATCGAGATCAGCTCGAAATTCTCCGGCTGCACATAGCCGGTGATGTAATTGAACAGCTGCGCCGCATCGCGCCCCGCCTTCGGGTTTGCGGTGAAGAAGCTCAAATCGGTGTAAATCTTGGCGGTGACGGGGTGATAGTTGCCGGTGCCGAAATGGCAGTAGCTGGTATAGCCCTCGCCTTCCTTGCGCACGACCGTCGTCACCTTGGCGTGCGTCTTCCACTCGATGAAACCATAGACGACCTGTACGCCCGCGCGTTCGAGCGCATTGGCCCAGAGCAGATTCTGTTCCTCATCGAACCGCGCCTTCAGTTCGACCACGGCGGTCACCGATTTGCCCGCTTCCGCCGCGTCGATCAGCGCGCGGATCACCGCCGATTGTTTGCCGGCTCGGTAAAGCGTCTGTTTGATCGCCACGACATCGGGGTCGTCTGCGGCCTGTTTCAACAGCGCGACGACGACGTCGAAGGTCTCATAGGGGTGGTGGACGACGATGTCCTTCGCCTTGATCGCCGCAAAACAATCGCCGCCATGCTCACGAATGCGCTCGGGGAAGCGCGGGCTGAACGGCGTGAATTTGAGATCGGGCCGGTCTTCCTCGACCAGGAATTCGAGGTCGGCAATGCCGAGAAAACCGCTCGATTCGGCGACGATGGCGTCCTCGCCGCCCATTTCGCGGCGGATCAGCTCGTCGAGCTCATCGGGAATATCGGCTTCGAGTTTGAGCCGGATGACACGGCCGCGACGGCGGCGCTTGATGGCGCTGCGGAAATAGCGGACGAGGTCTTCGGCCTCTTCCTCGACCTCGATATCGCTGTCGCGGATGATCCGGAATCCGCCCTGCCCTTTGACCTCATAGCCGGGGAAGAGCAGCCCGGTAAAGCGGCGGATGATGGTCTCGATCGCGATGTAACAGGCAGTCTCGCCCGGCACGCGGACGAAGCGCGGCAAGGTCGTCGGCAGCATCAGCAATTCGCGGATGGGCGCGCCATCGGACTTGCGCTCCAGATCGAAAACGAGGCTCAGCCCTTTGTTCGGGATGAACGGAAAGGGGTGAGCGGGATCGAGCGCCTGCGGCGTCAGCACCGGAAAGATGTGCTCGCGAAAATGGTTTTCGAGCCAGGCATCGGTTTCCGGCTCCACGCCGTCCTGATTGAGGACATGGATATCGGCGTCGGTCAGAGCCGCGCGCAGTTCTTCCCAAACCCCCTGTTGCGTATCCATCAGCGAATTGACGCGCGTGGCGATCGCGCTCAGCTGCTGCGTCGGCGTCAGTCCGTCGAACGACCGCAGCTCGACACCCTGGAGTTGCTGGCCTTTGAGCCCCGCCACGCGGACCATGAAGAATTCGTCGAGATTGTTGCCCGAGATTGACAGGAAACGCAGCCGTTCGAGCAGCGGGTGCGCCGGGTTGCACGCTTCCTCAAGCACGCGTTCGTTGAACTGCAGCCAGGACAGTTCGCGATTGAAATAGGTGTTCTCCGAGCCCGGTTCGGTCTCGATCTCACGCGAGAAATCCTCGGTGATATGCTCGGGATTATAGTCGTCCATCGCACGGTTCTAATCCGAAAACTGTTGCAGGTCGATGAAATCGCGCGGTGATGGCGATCAACGATCTCGTGACGGCCGCAGTTCGTCCAATGCGTCGCGCGCCAACGCACGGCTGATTCGGCGGCCGCTTTCCATCGCGATCCGGTCCATCGCCTCGATCAGCCGAAACAGGCCGAAATGCGTGCGCTCCATACGGGTCAGCAAATAGTCGACGACATCGGGCCCGACATCGAGGCCGCGCGAGGCAAAGTGCCGGACAATCCTGCCACCGATCAGCATGTCGCTCGGTTCGCCGATCTCGACCTTGGGCGTTGCGGCCATGCGCGATCGCAGGTCGGGCAACCGGATATGCCAGACCGGTGGCGGGGCGTTGGCGACGATAAGCAGCGGCTTGTGCTCGGCCTGGGCGCGGTTCCACGCGTGGAAGATCTCCTCTTCATCGCCCAGATCGGCGTCGTCGAAGACATCGCCGCCGCTTTTCCGCGCGAACAGTCGTGCCAGAGTCGAGCGGCCGGACTTGCGCGGCCCGGTCAGCAGGCTGATGCGAACCGGCCAGAGCGACCAGTGTTCGAGATGGCGGACGGCGTCCCGGTTGCTCTCGTCAAGGATGAAGGCATCGTCATCCGCTTGATCGGGCCAATCGAGCGGTAGCGGGATCTGCCTCATTCGTCCTCGCTGCCGCCGCCCTCTTGCGCCGGAGGTTGCTGGGGAGTCGGTTGCGGTGGCGGGGCGGCGCGGCTGATACGCAGCGTCCCCGCTCCGCGCTGTACCTGGAACCCGCGTGCGGCCAACGCCGAGGCGAGTGCGTCGAGATCGCCGATATAGGTGACCTCCATCAGCGAAAGCCCGCCGATCGCCAGGCTCGATGTCGTGGCCGCGCGGACGCCCGGTGTGCCGCGGACGGCAGCTTCGGAGCTGCGAACCGCATCGGCATTGGGCGTTGCGACCTGGATGGTATAGCGGCCCGTGGCCGTCGCCTGCTCGTCATTGACGGCTTCGGGCGGCGTGCGATCCGCAATACTGGCTTCCATTTCTTCGAATTCGTCCTCGAGTTCCTCTTCGTCGATACCGAATTCAAACTGCAGCGACGGATCGGGGGTCAACCGGCCATCGGCAAGCGCCTGTCGGAACAGCTGGTCCATACGCTGAACCCCGGCATCGAGCAGCCGATCCAGGCTATCGGCATTGCGGACGCGGAGCGAAAACTGGCCGAGCTTGCGCCGGTCGGGACCATGATAGCCGATAAACGTGCCGGTCACCGGGCCGCCGGGATAGCTGTAGCGAAGGTGGACGACCGGGATGATAACGTCCGCAGCGCCATAGGAATCGAGCAGGAAACGCCACCATCCCCGCCCGGGCCGCTGCGTCTGTCCGACGGTAAGCAGCAGCGGTGTCGGATTGGTTGCCGCGGCGCGCACATAGTCGATCGAGCTGTCGCCGGTGCGGAAGCGCACCCAGGCGCGCATCCAGGCGTTACGTTCCTCGAAGCTCTGCGGCGTGTTGCCGATCCACATGACGGGAACGGTGAGCAGCGGCGGCGAGCGGCTGACCTGCCCGCGCGAACCCAGATACTGGCTGACGCGCGCACGGTCGAACATCACTCCGAGCCGCGCGACATAGCGCGTCGGGCCGATCTGTTCTTCCTCGATGATGATTCCCGAAACGATGCCGTCCAGTGCGCTGTCGCTGAGCGCGGGTGCGCCGCTCGCCGATCCGCCGGTCATTCGCGCGTAGAGCATTCGCCAGCCCTGCCGCTGTGCTTCCTCCCAGCCCTTGCGTTGCGCGTCGAACGCATCCTCGCCCGTGACATCGACGGTGATCCCGGTCACTTCGAAATTGCTCGAGCTGTCGGTCGAAACCCCTGTCTCGCTCCCGCCTTCGCCGCGCTGCGCCAGCACGAGCGATCCAGCGCCTGCGAGCAGCGCCAGAATTGTCAGCGTCGCGATGACGGGGCGGCGGAGGAAAAACATGCGGTGTCTAATGGCGAGTTGGGGTTGGAAATCCAAGTGTAATGCGGCTAGTCGCTTGGCGCATGAACGCCAAGCATAATCAGCCCGAACCCTATAGCTATGAAAAGGCCGGGGTGTCGATTGCCGCGGGAAATGCGTTGGTGAAGGCGATCGCGCCGCTTGCTCGCGCGACGGCGCGTCCGGGCGCGGATGCCGATCTCGGCGGCTTCGGCGGCTTCTTTGATCCGAAGGCGGCGGGATATGCCGATCCGCTACTGGTGGCGGCGAACGATGGGGTCGGGACGAAGGTGAAGCTGGCGATCGATCATGACCGGCATGATGCGATCGGGATCGACCTGGTCGCCATGTGCGTCAACGATCTGATCGTGCAGGGCGCCGAGCCGCTCTTCTTTCTCGATTATTTCGCCACCGGGAAGCTCGACAACGGCGTCGCCGAACGGGTCGTCGCAGGGATCGCAGAGGGCTGCAAGATTGCCGGTTGCGCGCTGATCGGTGGCGAGACCGCGGAAATGCCGGGCATGTATGCCGCGGGCGATTACGACCTTGCCGGTTTCTGCGTCGGGGCCGTCGAACGCGGCGAGCAGTTGACGGGCGAAGGCATTGCGCCGGGCGATATGGTGCTTGGTCTCGCTTCGTCGGGCGTCCATTCGAACGGCTATTCGCTGGTACGGCGTCTCGCCGCCGACAAGGGCTGGAAGCTCGACCGCCCTGCCCCGTTCGACCACGAAACGCTACTCGTCGACGCGCTGATCGCGCCGACGCGAATCTATGTCAAATCTCTGCTGCCGCTGATCCGCGAGGGCCGGATCAAGGGGCTCGCGCATATTACGGGTGGCGGGCTCCTCGAAAATATCCCCCGTGTGTTGCCCGATGGCTGTCATGCCCGGATCGATACCGATGCCTGGGAGCAGACTGCGCTCATGGCCTTCCTACAGGCGCAGGGTAATATCGAGCCTGCCGAGTTGGCGCGCACCTTCAATTGCGGAATCGGCATGGCGTTGATCGTGGCGCCGGACATGGCCGATGACGTGGCGGCGGCGCTCGAGAGAGCCGACGAAACGGTCGAGCGTATCGGGACGATCGAAGCGGGGACGAAAGGCTGCACCGTCTCCGGCTCTGCCGACAGCTGGGCCGCGCTCGAGGACTGGAGCACCACGCATAATGGCTGAACGCGCCCGCGTCGCCATTTTCATCTCCGGCCGCGGGTCGAACATGGCGGCGCTGATCTATGCCGCCAAGCACGAAGAGTGTCCGTTCGAGGTGGTGCTCGTCGCATCGAATGATCCCGAAGCGCGCGGAATCGCCTTGGCCCGGGCCGAAGGTATCGACACCTTCGTGCAAAGCCATAAGGGGCACGAGCGGGCCGCGTTCGACGAGATCATGGAGCATGCGGCGCGCGATGCCGGCGCCGATTACATCGTTCTCGCCGGCTATATGCGGATCCTGTCGGAGGCGTTCGTGTCGCGCTGGAAAGGGCGGATGCTCAACATTCACCCTTCCCTGCTGCCCAAATATCCAGGGCTCGACACCTATGCACGGGCCATTGAAGCCGGCGATTCCCTATCGGGTTGCACGGTCCACCTTGTTACCGGCGAGCTCGATAGCGGCCCGATCCTCGGACAGACCGAGGTGGCGATCCTGCCGGACGACACGCCGGATCGGCTGGCGAGCCGGATCCTGATCGCCGAGCACCAGCTCTATCCGCGCGTTCTAGCCGATTATGTGTCGCGCGAGCTCGATCCGGATTGGCTCGTCCAGAAAGTCGGCGAACTGGCGCTGGAGCTGCCGGAAACGCACGCGCGAACCTCGCACGGTGCGCCCGGCTGGCGGGTGGGCACAGAGAAATCGGGCAAGTTCTTTGCCTATGTCTCGATCCACCATCATGGCGAGGAGACCGTCGCGCTGCTCGTCAAAACCAGCGGACCCGACGAAATGGCTGCACTGATCGAAGCCGAACCCGATCTCTACTACAAGCCCGCCTATTACGGGGCGTCGGGATGGATCGCAGTACGGCTCGACACCGGCACCGTAGACTGGGACCACATTGCCGGATGGCTCCGGAAGAGTTGGAGCGCGGTTGCTCCAAAGAAGATCTCCGGGTTGATTGCTGTGGCGGAAGAGTTTTGAAAATCTATAGCAAAAATCCTCAGCTTTGCTGCTTTCGCAATTTCAGTACAGCCACGACCAAGTAGAGCACTGCAACAAGCCCTGCCGATGATACGAGGATCGTATCAGCCAGACTACCACCCCAGCCGGAAATCCTAGAGCCTGCAATAGCCGTACAAATGACGATCACTCCGATGATCGCTCGCCAAGGGAGACGCGTCAGTGAAGGAAAATAATCCGAGCGGCGCGGACCAACGAGCGGTGCATCGCGCAGAAGACTGTCTCTGAAGGCTGCGAAAGCGCGGTAGGCCATGATTTGTCGAACAAAGACTGGCGCAATTCCGATCAACATGATGGCCCAGATGATGCGTTGATCAGTCGCATTCTCTATGTCTATCAATACGACGATCACGACCAATGACACGATTGTCAAAAAGCTGATAATCACTTGGCGCCAAAATGGCCAACCGGTCGGCAAAATCAATTCGCGATATCGGTCAATAAGCTGCTTACGTTGTTCAGCCGTGACGAGCTTCTTTCCGTCAGGCGTTGCGAGCAAAAAACCGTCCTCAACGGCCTCGAAACGAGCTTTGTAGAAGGCGATATAGTCCATTCGTTCCTAACCGACGATTTCATCCTCGTCGAAGAAGAAGGCGATCTCGATTGCGGCATTCTCGTCGCTGTCCGAGCCGTGAACGCTGTTGGCCTCGATCGACTCGGCGAAGGTCTTGCGGATGGTGCCTTCATCGGCGTCGGCGGGGTTGGTGGCGCCCATGATCTTGCGGTTGCGGACGACGGCGTCTTCGCCTTCGAGCACCTGCACGACCACCGGGCCCGAGGTCATGAACTCGACGAGTTCGCCGAAGAACGGGCGTTCCTTGTGAACGGCGTAGAAGCCCTCGGCCTGTTCCTGCGTCATATGGATGCGCTTTGAGGCGACAACGCGCAGGCCGGCCTCTTCCAGCATCTTGGTGACGGCGCCCGTCAGGTTGCGGCGCGTGGCGTCGGGTTTGATGATCGAGAAAGTGCGTGTCACGGCCATGGCGGCGAATGCTCCGAAAAAGTCTGAAGTTGGGGATTGCTGCGCCCGATAGGGGCAGATGTGCGCGCGTGCAAGCCTTCTTGGCGTCTTACGGGCCCTGCCGCCAGCGGCCGCCCTCGCGCTTCCAGTAGCGGGGCTCCGCATCGTCCTTGCCGGCAAGCGATCGCCATGCCTGGCGCGCCTCGTCGAGCGTTGCATTGTCGAACAGGTAGAAGACACGCTCGAAACCGAGTGCTTCATCGCGCCAATGGCCGTCCGCGATCATCGCGAACCTAGCGCCATTGGGCGCGTCGACGGCATCCGAGAGGAGGATCGGCTGGTTCGCATCGCCCTTCCCTTTCGACTGCGCGTGCGGGAGGTACGAGGCCGGGTCACGCGTCCAGAGCTGCTCGTCGAGCAGCGCACGCAAGCGATCGTCGCCGCAGATCAGCAACAGCCTCTCGCCCGTTTCCAGCACTTTCTCGGCCAGCTGCGGTACGACATCCTCGATCGGTGTACCGGCAAGTTCATAGAAATCGACCTGCACGCGCCCGCGATCAGCTTTCGAAATTGTCGGCGACGAAGCGGTCGAGCAGCCGGACGCCGAAGCCCGTCGCGCCCTTGTCCCAAAGGTTCGACGCACTCTTCATCCAGACCATCCCGGCAATGTCGAGATGCGCCCATTTGACGCCGTCCTGCACGAAGCGCTGCAGATATTGCGCCGCCGTGATCGAACCGGCCTCGCGCGGACCGACATTCTTCATATCGGCGATCGGCGAATCGAGCAGCTTGTCATAGGCCTTGCCGAGCGGCATCCGCCACAGCTTGTCGCCGCTCGAGGTGCCCGCCGCAAGCAGCTGTTCCGCCAGCCCGTCATCGTTCGCGAAGCATCCGCCATGCTCGAAACCGAGCGCGATGATCATCGCCCCGGTCAGTGTGGCGAGATCGATCATCACATCGGGCCGGTAATTCTCCTGCACCCAGTGCATCGCGTCGCACAGCACCAAGCGCCCTTCGGCATCGGTGTTCAACACCTCGACCGTCTGACCCGACATCGTCGTGACGACATCCGCAGGCCGTTGTGCATTTCCGTCGGGCATATTCTCGACAAGCCCGCACACGCCGATGACGTGCGCCTTGGCCTTGCGTCCCGCCAGCGCGCGCATGGCGCCCGCGACGGCGCCCGCTCCGCCCATGTCGAACTTCATGTCCTCCATGCCCGGCCCCGGCTTGATCGATATGCCGCCGGTATCGAATGTGACGCCTTTACCGACAAGGGCCAGCGGCTTATTCTGTTCGCCATCGGTACCGTCCCAGCGCATGACGAGCAGTTGCGGCTCGCGCACCGAACCCTGGGCCACGCCGAGCAGCGCGCCCATGCCGAGTTCGGCCATTTCGTCGCGGCCCAACACCTCTATCTTTACGCCGAGTTCCTCGAGCGGCCTGCACCGTTCGACGAAGCTCTTCGGGTAAAGGATGTTCGGCGGTTCGGTAACCAGTTCGCGCGCAAAGGCGATCCCGGCGAAGACATGCTCATGCGCCGCCCAGCGACCGGCCTCATCCTCGTCCGCGACGACCGTGATCGTTCGCAGGGTCGGTTTCGCCTTGGCCTTTTGCCGCGTGCGATATCGATCGAGCCGCCAACCGCGCTGCAAAGCGCCATAGGCCATGCGCGATCCGGTGTCCGTGCTGCTATCCGACGACGCGTCGATGATCATCGTCTTTTCGCCCGATGTGAGCAGTTTCGCCGCCACCGCTCCGCCGGCATTTTCATAGCCGTGATCTTCACCCGACCCGACGCCGGCGAGCAGAACGCGCCGGGGCTCGCCGTCATAATCGGTGACAATCTCCACGATGGATGCCGTGTCGCCGTTGAAACGCGCCGCCTGCGCCGCCCGGCGCAAATGCGCCGCGACTTCCTCACTCAAGCCGTCCAGTGCGGCATCGATCCCGCCCTTCTTGCTGACGGGCAGGACGAGCGCATCGGGGCTGTCGGGACGGGACGAGGCAAAACGTACGGAGATCGAAATCGCTATTCTCCTGTCGGGAATTGAAATCACAACGGAATTGATCTGTCCGGATAGCGGAACGGCGGGCGTCTGGCAAAGACGATTGCAGCGCGGGCGCGCGGGTGCGATAGGCGCGGCAGAAGCCGGACTTTCATCCGATACAGGTATTCAGTGACGCGTAAGACGATATTCTGCCTCAGCGTGCTTCCGTTGGCGATGGTGGCGCAAGCCGCCATGGCGCAGGGCACGGGCGACGGCGATCCGTTCGATCCCGATGCCTCCCGGTTGATCCCGCCGGTGGATCTGACGGATGAGGAGCTTCCGCCGCTCGAAGCCTCGATGGAGCCCGACGAGATCGTCTTCAGCGCTCAGATGATCGAATACAACCAGGCGAGCGATGTCGTGACCGCGAGCGGCGACGTTCATCTCGTGCGCGACGGCGTCCGTTTGCGTGCCGACCAGGTCGTCTGGAACCGGAATACCGGCGAGGTGATCGCCAGCGGCAATGTCGCGGTGCGCTCGCCCGAGGGCGATTCCGCCTATGCCGAGCGGGCCGAACTGACCGATACGCTGCGCGACGGCATGGTCGACAATCTGCTGATCGTGCTGGAAAATGGCGGCAGACTGGCCGCGCAGGCCGGAGCGCGCGACGACGGCGTCTCGATCCTCGATAACGCGGCCTACACCCCCTATCGCGCGCTCGACGACGAAGGCGAGCCGCAGGAGCCGAGCTGGTATATCACCGCCGCGCGCGTCATCCACGATCCCGAAACCAACCGGATCCGATACGAAGACGCGCGGTTCAATCTTTTCGGGCTGACCATTGCCGCTTTGCCGAGCTTTTCTCATCCCGATGGGTCCGAGGGCGGCTCGACCGGCTTTCTGGTCCCCGATTTCCGGCTCAGCCGCTCAAACGGGCTCGAAGTCGAATTTCCCTATTATATCAATCTCGCGCCCAATCGTGACGCGACGATCACGCCGCATATCTATACCGGTGTGCTCCCCGCGATCGAGGCGGAATACCGGCATCTCGCTGCCGAGGGTGCGTTTCAGATTGCCGGCATCGCCACATACAGCTCGCGGCGCCCCATCAATCCGCCCGCCGGCTTCGTCTTCGATGGCGACAATGACTTTCGCGGCTATATCGAGGCCAACGGCCGCTTTCAGTTTACGCCATATTGGTCGGTCACCGGTTCTACCCGGCTGACGACGGACGACACTTTCCTGCGTCGTTACGATATCTCGCGCGACGACCGGTTGCGGTCGACGGTCGAGGCCGAGCGGATCGGCGAGAACAGCTATTTCTCGATCGCCGGCTGGGCTGTGCAGGATTTGCGCGCGACAGCGGACGGCGGCCAGCAGCCCATCGCCATCCCCGCGATCGACTATCGCCAGCGTTTCGCGGACGGACTGATTGGCGGCACGGTCAATCTGCAGGCGAACAGCCTTGGCATCATCCGCACCGACGGACAGGACACGCAGCGGGCATTCGCCAGCGCGCAATGGGACTATCGCCGGATCACGAGTCTCGGTCAGGAATTCTCCCTGACGGCATTGGTGCGCGGCGATGCCTATCATTCGGACGAGAACGCCGACACCATCACCGGGCTCTATGCCGGCGAGGAAGGCTGGCAGTTTCGCGGAATCGGTGCGGTCGCCGCCGATATCCGCTGGCCGTTCGTCGGCGAACTGTTCGGCGGTATCCAGCGCGTGACGCCGCGCGTCCAGATCGTCGCCACGCCCGATCTGTCGAACCTCGAAGTGCCGAACGAGGATTCGCGGTCGATCGAGCTGGAAAATGCCAGCATCTTCGCGATCAACCGCTTTCCCGGTTACGACCGGTTCGAGGATGGGGTTCGCATGACCTATGGCGGCGAATATGCGCTCGATCTCCCACGCTTCTCGCTGCGGACCAGCCTTGGCCAGAGCTACCGTCTCACGCGCAAACCCACCCTGTTTCCGTCCGGAACCGGACTTTCATCGCGCTTTTCCGATGTCGTGGGCCGGACCGAGATTCGCTATGGGCGGTTCCTTGCGCTCACCAGCCGTTATCGGATCGACAAGGACAATCTCGATATCCGTCGTGCCGAACTCGACCTGACGGTGGGATCGCGCACGACCTATGTCGAGCTGGGCTATTTGCTTCTCGACAGGGATATCACCCTCAACATCGAGGATTTGCGCGATCGCGAGGAATTGCGCGCGGCGGCGCGCGTCGCGATCGGCGATTACTGGTCGATCTTCGGTTCGGCCGTCGTCGATCTCACCAGCCGCAGAGAAGACCCGCTATCGCTTGCCGACGGGTTCGATCCTGTTCGAACGCGTCTGGGCTTCGGCTATGAGGACGAAGGGCTCGAATTCGGGTTCACCTGGCGGCGAGACTATGACGACACCGGCGATGCGCGCCGCGGCGACACCTTCCTCTTCCGGGTGGCGTTACGCAATCTTGGACGCTAAGCCTGCGTTCAGGATAAATCTGTTTGAGCTCATCCACGACATTTGCCGGTTGCGACTGGCAACAGAACGGACATTGCTACTAGAAATGACGACCATGAATGCACAGCGTTTTAAGCGCGGGATGATTGCCATTGCCTCGACGGCGGGCCTCGGCCTGCTTGCCTTTGGTGCCGCCGCACAATCACCGATGGACGATCTGAACAGCGCCTCGGTCCTCGACCTGCCCGAACAGTTTCGCGTGTTCAGCGAATATGACCCGAACATTCGCAAGCCAACGGCGATCGTCAATGGCGAGATCATCACGCGAACCGATGTGGACCAGCGCCTTGCGCTCGTCCTCGCGGCCAATGGCGACGTCCAGATTTCCGAAGAGGAATTGCAACGGCTGCGCATCCAAGTGCTCAGCAACCTGATCGACGAGACGTTGCAGATCCAGGAAGCGGCCGCGAATGAAATCGAGATCACCGATGCCGAAGTCGAGCAGACGCTGCAGCGCGTGAGCGGAAACTTTGCGTCCGAAGACGTGAACTTCGCCGATTATCTTCGCCAGCAGGGCTCCTCGCAGCGCTCGATCGAACGCCAGATCGAAGGCGAGCTGGCTTGGAACCGCCTGCTGCGTCGCTACGTTAATCCGCGAATTAACGTCAGCGATGCCGAGGTCGAGGCCGTCCGCGAGCGGCTCGAAGCCTCGCGCGGCCAGACCGAATACCGGATCGCGGAAATCTATCTGAGCGCGCGGCCGGACAATGAAGCGCAGGTCCGGGCCAATGCCGAGCAAATTCTCGAGCAGCTTCGCCGAGGCGCGTCGTTCCCGGCCTATGCGCGGCAATATTCCGAAGCGTCGACGGCTGCTGTGGGTGGCGATCTCGGCTGGGTGCTGCCCGGCCAGTTGCCGACGGAACTCGCTCAGGTGCTGCCGCAAATTCCCGTCGGCGCGGTGAGCCCGCCCATTCCCGTACCCGGCGGCTTTTCGATCATCGCGATGGTCGACCAGCGCCAGATCCTTTCGGCCGATCCGCGCAATGCGGTGCTGAGCCTGAAGCAGATCACCGTGAACTTCCCTCCCGGCACTACCGAGGCGGATGCGACGCCGGTCGTCACGCAGCTTGCCGAGGCCTCGCAATCCAGCGGTGGCTGCGGTGCGGCCGAAGCGCTGGCGCAAAGCGTCGGCGGGACCGTGGTGCAGAATGATTCGGTGCAGATGCGCGATCTTCCGCCGGCGCTGCAGCAAGCGATGGTGGACCTCCAGATCGGCCAGTCCTCGCCGCCATTCGGCTCGATCGAGGACGGTGTGCGCGTGTTGGTCCTGTGCGGCCGCGAATCGGGTGCGCCGAGCCAGAGCCTCGATCCCGAGCGGATCATGGCCTCGCTCCAGGATTCGCGCAGCAGCCGGATGGCGCGCAACTATCTCCGCAATCTGCGCCGTGATGCGGTGATTGAGTATCGCTGATCTGGGAGGGTCCGCAATGGCGCCGATAGCGGTATCGCTCGGCGACCCGGCAGGGATCGGGCCGGAAATTATCGGCAAGGCGTGGAGCGAGCGCACACGGCATAGCCTGCCTGTTTTCTTCGGTGTCGGGGATGCCGGCGCGCTCAAGCGCTTCTGGCATGGCCCTGTGGTCGAAATTTCCGAACCCGCGGAGGCGGACGCCGCGTTCGACAAGGGCGTGCCCGTGCTCGCGGTCGAGAATGACGAGCGTGTCGTCGGCGGTGAACCGACCGCGCAGGGCGCGCGCTGCGCACTCGATTCTCTCGAAATGGCGGTCGGGCTGGCGCGATCCGGTGCCGCGGGGGCGGTCGTGACCGGCCCGGTCGCGAAATCGCGACTCTATGACATCGGCTTTGCCCATCCCGGACAGACAGAGTTCGTCGCCGAACGTTGCGGCGTCGCGCTGTCGAACACGGCGATGTTACTGGCCGGGCCCTCGCTGCGCACCGTCCCGATCACCACGCATATGCCCTTGCGCGACGTGCCGGACGCATTGACGCCCGATCTTGTCATGACCAAGGGCCGTACGACGGCCCGCGGACTGGAGCGCAATTTCGGCATCGCCCGTCCGCGCCTCGTTTTCTCCGGCCTCAACCCGCATGCGGGAGAATTCGGTGCACTGGGTCGCGAAGAAATCGACATTCTCGAACCCGCGATCAGCCAGTTACGCGAGGAAGGCATAGACGCCAAGGGTCCGTTCGCCGCCGACACGATGTTCCATCCCGAGGCGCGGATGAAATATGATTGCGCGCTGTGCCCGTCGCACGACCAGGCGCTGATTCCCTTGAAAACGCTGCATTTCGACGAAGGCGTCAATATGACGCTGGGCTTACCGATCGTGCGGACAGCGCCCGATCACGGGACGGCGTTCGAGATCGCCGGCAAGGGCAAGGCCAATCCCGGCGCCATGATCGCTGCCATCGGCCTGGCGGCGTTCTGTGCCCGCAAGCGTTCGGCCTACGACGCGCAACAAGCGGCGGCGTGACTGAGCTGCCGCCGCTGCGGGATGTGATCGCGGCGCATGGTTTGTCCGCGAGCAAGGCGCTCGGCCAGAATTTCCTTCTCGATACGCAATTGCTGGATCGGATCGCTGCGGTGCCGGGCGATCTCACCGATGAGACGGTGTATGAAGTCGGACCGGGACCGGGTGGGCTGACACGGGCGCTTCTCGCACGCGGTGCCAATGTGGTCGCGGTCGAAAGGGACCGGCGTTGCCTCGCGGCTCTTCAGCAAGTCTCGGATCATTTCGACGGCCGGCTGACCGTTATTGAGGGCGACGCGCTCAGGGTTGACGAAGCGCAGGTTACGGGCGGCGCTGCGCATATCGTCGCCAATCTGCCCTATAATGTCGGAAGTGCGCTGCTCGTGCGCTGGCTGACGGAGGAACGCTGGCCTCCCCGGTGGAAATCGGCGACGCTGATGTTTCAGAAAGAGGTGGCGGAGCGCATCGTGGCGAAACCGGGCAGCGCCGCGTTCGGGCGCCTCTCCGTTCTCGCGCAATGGCGCAGCGATGCGTCGATCGCGCTCAACGTCCACCGATCGGCTTTCGTGCCGCCGCCCAAGGTCATGTCGGCCGTCGTGCACATTGTGCCGCGATCCGCTCCGCCGGATGTCAAAGGACCGGTCATCGAACAGGTCACCCAGGCCGCATTCGGGCAGCGGCGCAAGATGTTGCGGCAAAGTCTGAAATCGGTTCCGCGTGCGCTTGATGCGCTCGAATCGCTTGGCATCGATCCAACGCGCCGGGCGGAGACGCTGGCCGTGGACGATTTCGTCGCTATCGCTCGGGAAATCGGCCCCTAGGGCGTGTTGGCCGGCTCGCCGTCGGAAGCCGTTGTCGCTTCCTGCGCTGCCAGCTGCGGCGCGGGTGGCCCGGCGGCAATCGTGGCGGCAAGGCTCGTCGCCTCTTCGCAGCTCGTTTCGCAAAGCGCCTCGATCCGGTCGAGATTACGTTGCGCCCGATCCATCGAACCGCGCTGAACAAAGACCTGCCCCTGCCCTTCGAGCGCGGCAAGGTCGTTTGGCTCGATCTCGAGCGCCTCGCGATAATAGCGGATCGCCAACCCGGGAAGCTCCTGCGACAGCGCCACTTCGGCGAGTGCGACATAGCCGTCGCGATTGCGCGGATCGACCGCGATGCCCGTTTCGATCAGATCCTGCGCCATCTCGGCATTGCCGGACGACAGCGCGGCGCGGCCTTCGGCGACCAGCGAAGCGGAACGCGGATCGATCTGGTCGTCGGCCAACTGGCCGTAGACCGTGCTCGAAGCGGTCGCAAATGCAAGCGAGATGGCAATGGCGAGGGGCGAGAAACGCATAATCAGCTCCAACACTGTTTCCGGCTGTTTCGCCTCGTCTAGCATGCCCGTTGCAGCCTTGCGAAGAAAAAGCCGTCGGTTCCGTGCCGCGCCGGAGACAAAAGCCGCCCGTTCGCGGTCACGATTCCATGATCGATAGCCGGTTCCACCTTTCGGAAATCCGAACGGCGAGCGAGAAACGCCGAAATCTGCCCCTCCCCCTCTTCGTGCAGCAGCGAGCAGACGGCATATAGCAAATGCCCGCCCGGCCGCACCAGATCGGCGCCGTAATCGAGGATATGGGCCTGCAGCGCGGCAATGCGTCCGATCCGCTCCGGTGTCAGCCGCCAGCGCGCCTCCGGATTGCGGCGCCATGTCCCCGTACCGCTGCAAGGCGTATCGATCAGGACAAGGTCTGCCGTGTCCCGAAGGTCGCCGAGTACCTCCCTCTCTCGCCCCGGATTAAGGAGGCGTGTTTCGACATCTTCGATACCCGTGCGTTCGGCGCGCGGTGCGAAGGCGCGAAGCCGTTGCCGGTCGGTATCGCAGGCGATGAAGCGCGCCCTGCCCTCCACCCTATCGTGCATGGCCAGCGTCTTGCCACCGGCCCCGGCACACAGGTCGACGACAGTCATCCCGCGCTCGGCACCCGCAGCATCGGCGACCAACTGGCTACCCTCGTCCTGAATGTCGATCAGGCCTTCGTGAAACAGGTCGTGCTGTTCCACCGGAAATCCCGATGGCAGGCGGATGGCGCGGTCGCTCAGCCTCCCAGGTTCACCGCTGCCGAGCCGTTGCAATGCCTCATCGCGTCCGATTTTCGAGCGGTTGATGCGAATGTCGAGCGGCGCGCGGTCCGATAGGGCCAGAATATCGCCATGATTCAGCGCGGGATCGAACCGGTCACGCAGCCATTCGGGCAGATTCGATGCCGGCTCCCCTGCTTCGCCGTCCATGATCGGTTGCGGCCCATAGTCCGAGCCGTCGAAGGCCTCGCGCAGCCGGCGTTCGTCGCCCGCCAGACCGATCATCGCCGCCCTGCCGCTTTGCGGCGGCGCGCCATGACGGCGAATCGCGTCATAGACGTGTTCGCGAATGGCGCGGCGATCCTTCGATCCGGCATAGCGCCGTTGTTTGAAGGCGCGCTTCAGGATCACATCGGCCGCAGCGCCGTCGCCCTTGGTCGCTTCGATGATCTCGTCGAGAATCTCTATCGCGGTCTGGACGCGCGCTGCGGGCGTCATATGCGCCTACCGTGTCGGATAGTTCGGCGCCTCGCGCGTGATCGAGACGTCATGGACATGGCTTTCGGTGAGACCGGCATTGGTGATCTGCAGGAACCTGGCGCGCTTCGCCAATTCGGGAATGGTGGACGAGCCCGTATAGCCCATCGCCGCCTTCACGCCGCCGACAAGTTGGTGGATGACGTCCTTGGCAGGCCCCTTGAACGGAACCTGCCCCTCGATGCCCTCGGGCACGAGCTTGAGCTGCTCGGACACATCCTGCTGGAAATAGCGGTCGGCCGATCCGCGCGCCATCGCGCTGACCGATCCCATGCCGCGATAGGATTTGTAGCTGCGTCCCTGGTAGAGGAAAGTCTCGCCCGGCGCTTCGGCAGTGCCCGCCAGCAATGATCCGATCATCACGCTCGATGCACCCGCCGCCAGCGCCTTTGCAATATCGCCCGATGTACGCAGCCCGCCATCGGCTATCACGGGCACGTCCGATTTGGCCGCCTCCTCCGCCGATTCCAGCACCGCGGTCAGCTGCGGCACGCCGACCCCGGCGACGACCCGCGTCGTGCAGATCGAACCCGGCCCGATACCGATCTTGACGCCGTCGGCGCCGGCATCGATCAGCGCGCGCGTGCCTTCGGCCGTGGCCACATTGCCGGCAATGACCTGCACCGAATTGGAGAGCTTCTTCACCCGTTCGACGGCCTCGCTGACCGAACGGTTATGGCCGTGCGCCGTGTCGATGACGATCAGGTCGCATTCGGCGTCGATCAGTGCCTCGGTCCGTTCGAAGCCTTTGTCGCCGACGGTCGTCGCGCCGGCGACGCGCAGCCGTGCCGAGGCATCCTTCGTCGCTTCGGGATAGGTGACGGCCTTTTCGATGTCCTTGACCGTGATCAGGCCGACGCAGCGATAGTCGTCATCGACGACGATCAGCTTTTCGATCCGGCGCTGATGGAGCTGGCGCCGTGCCTCGTCCTGCGTCACGCCCTGGCCTACCGTCGCCAGATTCTCGCTCGTCATCAATTCGGAGACGGGTTGCTTCGGGTTTTCCGCGAACCGCACGTCACGATTGGTGAGGATGCCGACAAGCTTGCCCGATTTCTCGGTAATCGGGATGCCGGAAATCCTGTGCCGCGCCATCAGATCGAGCGCTTCGGCCAAGGTCTGATCCGGCGCCATGGTGATCGGGTTGACGACCATGCCCGATTCGAACCGCTTGACCGCGCGTACGGCGGCCGCCTGTTCCTCGATCGAGAGGTTGCGGTGGAGCACGCCGATGCCGCCCATCTGTGCCATGACGATCGCCATGTCGGCCTCGGTAACGGTGTCCATCGCGGCGGAACACACGGGGATGTTCAGGCTGATCTCGCGCGTCACGCGGGTTCGCGTGTCGGCCATGCTAGGGAGAATCTCGGATTCGCCGGGCCGCAACAGGACATCGTCGAAGGTGAGACCCATGCCGATTTCCATTACCGCGCCGTCCTTTCTCATGCCGCCAGAATCGCGTGGGCGCGTCTATAGGCGCGCATCGCCGCTGTTACTAGCGCGGCTCGGGAGAATATCGCGCAGGATCGGCGAGCGCGCGGCCGAGCGCGATATGCAGCAGCACATCCTCATAGGCACCGCCCAGTTCGAGCGTGTCGTCGAAATTGTCGTCCGGTCCGTGATAGGGGCCCTGAAGGAACGCGTTGAGACGCTCGTAATCGGTGAAGGAACCGCCCGCCATGATCGACGGGACGCCGCGTTCCAGCAGCACCCAGCCGTCCTGACGCCGGACGAACGCATTCGGGTCTTCGCTGTCATAAATTTCGCGGCCCAACTGCCGGGCGACACCGTCGACAATCGGATCGAGCGCCGTCATCCCACGGCCCACGATCCCCACCGGGGCGCCGCGTGGGCCGATAGCGATGGTATCGAGGTTGAGCGCCGCCACCAACCGGTCGAGCGGCAATGATGGATCGTCGGCCCAGGCTTCGGCGCCCAGCAGACCGAGCTCTTCCGCCGTGGTCGCCACGAAATAGATGTCGCGCGCGGGTCGTGGCCCCTCTCCCAGCGCGTCGGCGACTTCGATCAATGCGGCGGTGCCGCTCGCATTGTCGACGGCGCCATTGCAGATCGCATCTTCTTCACCGGGCCGGCAGACACCGAAATGGTCATAATGGGCCATGAAGACGACGGCCTCTTCTCCCCCGTCCGAGCCCGCCAGCCTGCCAACGACATTGTATCCGGTATAGGGCTGCACTTCGGTTGCCACATCGAGCGACATCGTCAGGTCAAGTGCGACGGGTGCGTCGGGCACATCCCGCTCATATCCGCCGGCCCGGAGCAAAGTTCTCCCCGCGTCAGGCGAGGCATAGCCATCGATGACGGCATGCCGGCGGCCTTCCAGCGTTGTGCTGCCAGCAGAGAAATAGCGCTGATATTGCTCCCAATCCTCGTCGCTTTCGGCAATCACGATAACGGCCTTTGCCCCGGCGTCGGCCATAGCCTCGATCCGCGAACTTGCACGAGGCGGTGCGGGGACGCCTTCCGGTGCACCGGCGCGAATGACGACGATGGCTCCCTCGATGACCGAGCGGAGCGCACCATAATCCTCTTCGATCCCGTAGCCCGCATAGACGACCGGCTCATCGGTCAGGACGTCGTGCGCAGCGGAGCCGGTAAGGAGCAGGTCATCTTCACTCCATTCGCCCGATCGACCGCCACCGGCCCATCGTCCCGTCGCCTGTATCGGCCGGCGCTCTATGAGTTCGATAGGCTGATAGAAGCTGCCTTTCCATCCGGGGCGAAGTCCCGCTTCGGCGAATTGCGCTGTGATATAGTGGGCGGCCACCGCTTCGCCGATGGTTCCCGGTCGGCGGCCCTGGAAATTCTCGCTCGCCAGGATTTCGACATGGCGGCGATATTCGGCTTCGCTGGCTTCGCTGTGCGCCGGGGTGGGAAATGTGAAGGAAAATGCCGCAACGGCGGCGAAAATACGCCTGATCATGCGCGAGCCATGGCGTGCAAGCGGGGGCGGTGCAAGCGTGACGGCTTCATGGATTCGACGAATGACGGCCTTGGTCGGCCAGCGTACCGTCGATCATGTGCACCGAAAGGCTTGGCAGCGGGCCCGCGCCGTTCCAATATGTTTCCCACAACGCGGTCGCGCGGGGAGAAGCAACCATGGAAGCGCTCGTTACACTTTTCGGGATTGTCGCGATCCTGGCGATCATCTTCGTTATCGCTGGGATCAAGATCGTCCGGCAGGGCTATAATTACACGATCGAGTATTTCGGCCGTTTCACCGGCGTCGCACAGCCCGGATTCAACTTCTACATGCCCTTCTTCTATCGCGTCGGCCGCAAGGTGAACATGATGGAACAGGTGCTCGACATTCCGGGGCAGGAGATCATCACCAAGGACAATGCGATGATCTCTACCGACGGTGTCGTGTTCTTTCAGGTGCTTGATGCGGCGAAGGCGGCCTATGAGGTGTCGGACCTGTATGTGGCGATCCTCAACCTCGTGACGACGAACCTGCGTACGGTGATGGGATCGATGGACCTCGACGAAACGCTTTCGAAGCGCGACGAGATCAACGCGCGCCTGCTCGCGGTCGTCGACGATGCGACGACGCCCTGGGGCGTTAAGATCACCCGCGTCGAGGTCAAGGACATTCGCCCGCCGATGGATATCGTCGAGGCGATGGGGCGGCAGATGAAGGCCGAACGCGAGAAACGCGCGGTGATCCTTGAGGCCGAGGGGCAGAAAACGTCCGAAATCCTGCGCGCCGAGGGCGAAAAGCAGTCTAACATCCTCGAGGCCGAGGGCCGGCGCGAAGCCGCGTTCCGCGATTCCGAGGCGCGCGAGCGCGAGGCCGAGGCCGAAGCGAAGGCCACGCAGATGGTGTCCGACGCGATCGCGGGCGGCAATGCGCAGGCGATCAACTATTTCATCGCGCAGGACTATGTGAAGACGGTCGGCGAGTTCGCCCGCTCGCCCAACGCCAAGACGATCCTGTTCCCGGTCGAAGCGACGCAGCTCATCGGCACGCTGGGCGGGATTGGCGAGCTGGCCAGGGAAGCGCTGGGCAACAATGATTCGACGACCGCGCCCGGTCGTCCCCCCTCGGTCCGGCGCGACGGGAGCTAGGCTGAATGAGCTGGGAGGATTTCACCAACGCCGAGTCGATCTGGGTACTCGTCGGGCTCGTCCTGCTGATCCTCGAGATGATCGCGCCCGGCGCCTATCTGATGTTCATCGGCGGGGCGGCATTGCTCACCGGAATATTGGGGTTCGTCTTCCCGCTTCCGTTGATTGCGGAGCTGGCGATCTTCGCTGTCTGTGCGGTGGGATCGGTTTATGTCGCGAAGCGCTGGTTCGACGTCTATCCGATCCTGTCGTCCTCGCCGCTTCTCAATTCGCGCATCGCGCAGATGATCGGGCAGACAGTCACGGTGGTCGAGCCGATCGAGCACGGCCAGGGGCGCGTGAAGGTCGGCGACAGCGTGTGGTCGGCCAGCGGACCCGATGCCGAAGTCGGGACGAAAATGAAGATCACCGGCGCCGAAGGCAACCGGCTCGAAGTAGCACCGGTCGAAGCGTTGCCTAAACCCTAGATTTCGCTCAGCGCTTGAACAGGCCCTTGGCCATATCGGTCAGGTCGTTGATCGGATTGCCGTCCCCATCCTTGTCGATCATCCCTGAGAATTTCGACAGCGAGCCTTCGCCGCCGATCTGATCGACGATCCGGCTCAGCGTGCCGGTATCGAGACCCGTTTTGGCCGATGCGAGTTCCACCGTGTCGCCGTCCTCCTGATGCGAAAGACCGAGCGCCGAGATCGCCTTCTCTGCCATCGAGGGATCGATTCCGACTTTTTCGGCGAGGTTTTTCACATCGTCGGGCGCGCCGCCGATGCCTTGCAGGATCGAATTGAGGTCCATGAATCTGCTCCTCCTAAGTCGCGGGTCCGTCAAGCGGCCGCGGGCGTCGGGGCCGCCTCGCGTACACCCTGATCGACATGCTCCTCGAACTGGGCGAAATTGTCGATGAAGAGCTTGACCAGCTTCGCTGCGGTCTCGTCATAGGCCGTGCCGTCGTCCCAGGTCGAACGCGGATCGAGGATCGCATCGTCGACACCCGGCACGGAAACCGGAACCTCGAAGCCGAAATTCTCGTCGGTGCGGAATTCGGCATCGTTGAGCGATCCGTCCAGCGCCGCGTTGAGCAGCGCGCGCGTAGCCTTGATCGGCATCCGGCTGCCGGTGCCGTATTTGCCGCCGGTCCAGCCGGTGTTGACGAGCCAGCAATTGACGCCGCCCTTGGCGATGCGCTCCTTGAGGAGGTTGCCGTAGACGCTGGGGTGACGCGGCATGAATGGGGCACCAAAGCATGTCGAGAAGGTCGCCTCCGGCTCGGTGACGCCGATCTCGGTTCCGGCGACCTTGGCAGTGTAGCCGGACAGGAAATGATACATTGCCTGGTCGGGCGTCAGCTTGGCGATCGGGGGCAGCACGCCGAACGCGTCGGCGGTCAGCATGATGATGTTCTTCGGCACCGGGCCGAGATTGTCTTCCGAGGTGTTCGGAATGAAATCGATCGGATAGGCGCCGCGGCTGTTCTCGGCGAGGCTCGAATCGTCGAAATCGAGTTCGCGCGTCTCGGGATCCATGACGACATTTTCGAGTACGGTGCCGAAACGCCGCGTGGTCGAATAGATTTCCGGTTCCGCCTCTTCCGACAGCCGGATCATCTTGGCATAGCAGCCGCCCTCGAAGTTGAAGACCGCCGTGTCCGACCAGCCATGCTCGTCGTCGCCGATCAGCGTGCGGCTCGCATCGGCCGACAGCGTCGTCTTGCCCGTGCCCGACAGACCGAAGAAGACCGCCGTGTCGCCCTCGGGCCCGATATTAGCCGAACAGTGCATCGGCATCACGCCCTTGGCGGGCAGGAGATAGTTGAGGATGCCGAAGACCGATTTCTTCATTTCGCCGGCATAGGCAGTGCCGCCGATCAGGATGAGCTTTTCGGAGAGATTGACCGCGATCACGGTCTCACTGCGCGTACCGTGCCGATCGGGGTCGGCCTTGAAGCTCGGCAGGTCGATGATGGTATATTCCGGTTCGAAACCGCCAAGTTCATCGGCTTCCGGCCGGCAAAGCATCGTGCGGATGAACAGATTCTGCCATGCCAATTCGTTGATCACGCGGACGCGCACCCGGTGTTCAGGCTGCGAACCGCCATGGAGATCCTGCACGAACAGCGTTTCGCGCTCGCCCACGGCTTTCAGGAAATCTTCCTTCAATGCCGCGAAATGCTCCGGCATCATCGGTACGTTGACCTTACCCCACCAGACGGTGTTCTCGGTTTCGGCGTCCTTGACGATGAACTTGTCGTTGGCCGAGCGGCCCGTGTGCTTGCCGGTTTCGACGACGAGCGGGCCGTGTTTGGCGAGGTGGCCTTCCCCCCGCTGCAGCGATGTCTCGACGAGCGGGGCGGTTTCCAAGTTCCAGTGAAGTTCGGCCCCGGTTTCAATGCCTTGGGCGGCGAGGTCGAATGCGGGTTTGCGGTCGGACACGGTTTTCCTCCGGATGATCTGCACAGCATAGCGGGCGGCGAACGGGCACCGCGCTGTCTTTCCTTTGCCTAAGCACGGCTACGGCACGAATTCAACGCATGAAGCGCCGGTTGGGGGATATTTCGCGCCCATTGCTCCCCGCTCTGTGCATGGCTAGTCACACGCACATAGATCCGGAGGATTACGAAAAATTTCATGACCGCCACCATCGCGCTTGTCGACGACGACAAGAACATCCTCACATCGGTATCGATCGCCTTGCAGTCAGAGGGCTTTGCGACGCGCATCTATTCGGATGGCGAGACCGCGCTGAAGGCGATCGTCGACAACCCGCCCGATCTCGCCGTCCTCGATATCAAGATGCCGCGGATGGACGGGATGGAGCTGCTCCGGCGCCTGCGCGAAAAAACGGCCGTTCCGGTCATCTTCCTGACCTCGAAGGATGACGAGCTGGACGAAGCGCTTGGTCTCGCCATGGGAGCCGACGATTATATCTCCAAACCCTTTTCGCAGCGGCTGCTGATTGCGCGGATTAAGGCGATTCTCCGGCGGGCCGAGCTGTCGGCGGGTAAGCGGGACAGTGATACCGACGAACCGGCCGAAACGATCGTGCGCGGCCGCCTCGAAATGGATCCGGCGCGGCACCGCGTGAACTGGGACGGCGACAATGTCACGCTGACCGTGACCGAATTCATGATCCTCGAATCGCTGGCTCAGCGCCCCGGCATCGTGAAATCGCGCGACCAGTTGATGGACGCCGCCTATACCGACGACGTCTATGTCGACGATCGCACCATCGACAGCCATATCAAGCGGCTCCGGCGCAAGTTCCGCCAGGTCGATCCCGAATTCGACGCGATCGAGACGCTCTACGGTGTCGGCTATCGATTCGCCGAAGAATAACGTGCGTCATCGCGACGAACTCGAGCTGCGCTGGTCGGCCCGATGGTCGCTCACCAGCCGCATTCTCGCTGTCAACATCCTCGCTCTGGCGATGCTGGCCGGGAGCTTCTTCTGGCTCGACAGCTATCGTATCCGCTTGCTCGACGAACGCCTCGCCCAGACCCAGACAGAGGCCGCGCTGATCGCCAGCGCGCTCGATGGCGTCGGGGGCGCCGAACGTGAACGGCTGGCCGTCGAACTCGGCGAAAGCAGCCGCAACCGGATTCGGATATATGCCCAGGAGGGCCCGTTGTTGCTCGACAGCTGGGCGCTGGGGCCACCCACATATGAAATGCGCGACCCGGCGACCGAGCCCTGGAAACGCCACGTTGCCCGGTGGATGGATCAGGCCATCGAGACCGTCGTCGGTGCCGAAAGACTGCCGCCTTATCCCGATCCTGCCGTCGATACGCTTTCGAAATGGCCTTCCGCGGTCGCAGCGCGCGACGGGAACCCGGAATCTTCGCGGCTGATGCTGGCCGAGGATCGGACGCCGATGGTCGCGGCGGCCGTGCGCATGCAGGACGAAGACGGTGCGGTGCTTCTCGTCACCGGCAATGCGCGCGACATTCGCGGCAATGTGCGCGACGAGCGGCTGCGGCTGGCCATCATCATCGCGATCGCGGCGTTGATCTCGGTGCTGCTCTCGCTCTTCCTGGCGCGTACGATCGTGCGGCCCTTGCGGCGGCTGGCCTTGGCCGCTCAGCGGGTGCGGCTGGGGCGCGCGCGTGAGGTGGTCGTGCCGCGCCTTCCCTCGCGCCGTGACGAGATCGGCCTGCTGGCGCGGGCACTGTCGGACATGAGCCAGGCTTTGCGGCTCAGGATCGACGCGACCGAGGCTTTTGCCGCCGATGTGGCGCACGAACTCAAAAATCCGCTCGCCTCGCTGCATTCGGCCGTCGATTCGCTCTCGCGCGTCGACGATCCCGAGCTCCAGAGGCAGCTGCTCGATGTGATCCGGGACGATGCGCGGAGGCTCGACCGGTTGATCACGGATATCGCTGATGCATCGCGACTCGATGCGGAACTCAGCCGCGCCGACTTCGAAATCGTCGATATCGGCCGCCTCGTCGAAACCATCCTCGCAGCGCGCGAGGCACGGGGCCTCGACGGCAACGTCAAGATCGCCTTTGCCCGTCCGCGATTGGGGGCGGCGCGCGTGCTGGGAGACGAATCGCGGCTGGCGCGCGTCATCGGAAACCTGCTCGACAACGCGGTGTCCTTTTCGCCTGAGAATGGCATCGTGCGAATCGGCGCCACCGGCGACGGCGAGAATGTTGTGGTGACCGTGGAGGACGAAGGCCCGGGCGTACCCTCCGATATCCGCGACGAAATATTCCTGCGCTTCCATTCGATCAGGCCCGAAAAGGAAGATTTCGGCAAGCATTCGGGTCTGGGTCTCGCTATCGCAAAGACCATAGTCGAAGGCCATGACGGGACGATCCGCGTCGAGGATCGCGACGATTCGTCGCGCGGTGCGCGTTTCGTTATCATCCTGCCGATGGCATCATGACCGATCGCGACGAACCCCAACGCATCCTCCTCGTTACCGGCATGTCCGGTGCGGGCAAGTCGACCGCGCTGCGCACATTCGAGGATATGGGCTGGGAAACGGTCGACAATCTGCCGCTGAGCCTGTTCGATCAACTTCTCGAATCGCCCCGGTCGCTTGACCGCCAGGCGGCCGATCGATCGATCGCCATCGGAATCGACAGCCGCACGCGCGGTTTTGACGCCGGTGCGATCGTCGAGCGCATCAAGACGCTGGAATCCGATCATGATTTCCGGATTGAGACGCTGTTCCTCGATTGCAACGCTGCCGAGCTGGAACGTCGTTTCTCCGAGACGCGCCGCCGCCATCCGCAGGCGCAGGACCGGCCCGCCGCGCAGGGAATCCTGATCGAACGCGACATGATGATGCCGCTCCGCCGCTGGGCCGAGCATGTCATCGACACGTCCGACAGCTCCGCGAACGATCTGCGTGTCGAGCTGCGCAACCGTTTCTCGCGCCAGGCCGGACAGGAGATGACGGTGACCATCGCCTCTTTCGGCTTTGCGCGCGGAATCCTGCGTAACGCCGATATGGTGTTCGACATGCGCTTCTTGCGCAATCCGCATTGGGACGAGACGCTCAGGCCGATGACGGGAAAAGACGAGGCAGTGGGCGACTATATCGCCGAGGATCCGGCCTATGAGGATGCGGTCGGGCGGATGGAGGAACTGCTGGTCACCTTGCTTCCGCGCTACCGCGCCGAAGGAAAGGCCTATGTTACCATCGCATTCGGCTGTACAGGCGGCCGCCATCGTTCGGTGCACGTTGCCGAGCGTGTTGCACAACGGTTGCGTGATAGCGGATTTTCGCCCACGGTCGCGCACCGCGATTTGGCCCACCCGTCACTCGATACGATCGAGCGGACGGCGGGGGACGGAAACGGGAACGCAGGTGGCTGAATGATCGGTTTGGTTCTGGTGACGCATGGCAATCTTGCCCGCGAGTTCATCGTCGCGATGGAACATGTTGTCGGCGCACAAAAGCAGATCGAGGCGGTCTGCATCGGTCCGGACGACGATATGGAGGAGCGCCGCGAAGACATCGCCAGGGCCGTGAAAGAGGTCGACAGCGAGCGGGGCGTGATCATCCTGACGGATCTGTTCGGCGGAACGCCGTCGAATCTGTCGATTTCGCTGATGGAGCCCGATCGGGTCGAGGTTATCGCCGGGATGAACCTGCCGATGCTCATTCGGCTGGCCGGCGCGCGGCAGTCGATGGACGTCGCCGATGCGGTCACGGCAGCGCGTGAGGCAGGAACGAAATATATCTCCGTCGCTTCCGAAATCCTGGGGCAGGCGGCGTGACCAGCCGCGTCGAGCGGACGGTCGTGATCGCCAACCAGCGCGGTCTGCACGCGCGCGCGAGCAGCAAATTCGTGACGCTCGTCAGCGAGCTCGAGACGGAGGTCGAAGTCAGCCGGGAGGGCAATGTTGTGGCGGGTTCGTCGATCTTAGACCTGATGATGCTCGGCGCGGCCATGGGCGATTCAATCGTTATCGCCGCTGAGGGGGACAATGCGGAAGAAGCGGTGAATCGGCTCGCCGATCTGGTCGAGTCCAAATTCGGGGAGGAATGACCCCTGCCCCGCGACATCACGGCGTTTTCCAATCCGACGATCAAACTGGCCCGTTCGCTCCGCGACAAGAAGCATCGCCGGCGTGAAGGCCTGTTTCTCGTTGAAGGGTTGCGCATCCTGTCCGAAGCGCAGGACAGCGGGCGGCTTCCCGAGCAAATCTTCTTCGCGGCCGAGAGCGAAGCGCATGCGCGGGTCGATGGCCTGATCGCGGCCGTCGAGGCGGCAGGTGGCGATGCCGTGCGGACGACACCGGCGCTGATCTCCAAATTGTCGGGCAAGGACAATCCGCAGTCGGTCGTCGGCGTTTTTCGCGAATGGGACGTTTCGCTTGAAGCGATCGAGCGAGACACCGCTCCGATCTGGATCGTCGCCCAGGCACTGCGCGACCCGGGCAATCTCGGGACGATCCTGCGAACCGGCGATGCCGTCGGCGCGGGCGGCCTGATCCTGATCGACGATTGTACGGATCCCTTTTCGGTGGAGGCGGTGCGTGCCTCGATGGGGGCCATCTTTACGCAACGCATAGCGATGGCGCGGTGGGATGATTTTCTGCCCTGGATTCGCGGCGGCGCCGGGCAATTGATCGGAACCTCTCTGGAAGGCGCTATCGACTATCAGGAACCGCGATATGAGCGACCGGCCTTCCTGTTGGTCGGCAATGAATCCGCCGGGCTTCCCGCGGACTATGCTGCGCAATGCGATATCACGGTCAAAATCCCGATGATGGGCCGGGCGGACAGCCTGAACGCGGCGATGGCGACGGCCGTGATGGCCTATGAGTTGCTCAACCAGTTTCGCCGATGAGCGCCGTTCGCCGCCGCCTCGTCCTCTATCTGAGCGGCTTCGATCCGCGCGGCGTGCGCTATTATCATCAGCTTTACCGGGCGGAGGCGGACAAGCAGGCGGCGCTCGGCGGCTATCGGATTTCGGTAGGAAGGCGCGAGCGGATCGACGACCACTTGCTGCGCTGGGACCTGCGCTATGAAGACGCTGAGGGCGCAGTCGAAACCGAATATCTCTATTGCGAGTGGGACGACATCGTCCGCCGCTTCTGGGTCAAGCATCCGCTGAAGCTGGCGCGCGTGACGCTCAGCGCGTCGCTCCATGCGCTGCGGAACGGGATCTTTCAGAACACATTGCGGTGGAGTTGGCCTGCCTTTGTCACGGCCACCATGCCGGCGCTGCTCTTGGTTGGGCTGATATTGCTGACGCTCGCCTTTGCCGGCGCGGGTTATGCGCTGTTCGGATGGGCAGGGCTGGCTGGCGGATTAATCCTCGGCTTCGGCCTGTTGTGGCTCGCCTATCGTCTGGAGCAGAAGTTCAACCTGACCTGGGTCGGGCGGATACTCGGTTTCCACGAAGCCGAGGACAAGAGCGGCACCGAGATGCTCGAAAAGCGCCGTGACGATTTCGCGGTCCTGTTGCGCGAACGGCTGGCGCGGGGCGGCGTCGACGAGATTCTCGTCGCGGGGCACAGCTATGGCGCGGCCTTGGCGATCTCGGTCGTTGCACGGGCGCTCGGTTCGGTGACGGCCGACACCCCTCGCCTGTCGCTGCTGACGCTCGGCCAGACGGTGATGTGGCTCGCCTGGCTCCCCCAGGCGGAACGGACTCGCGCCGAGATCGCGGCGGCGGCCTGCGATGACCGGATCGACTGGATCGACATCTCCGCTCCGCCCGATGGCGCCTGCTTCGCGCTCGTCGACCCCTATACGGCGATCGGAGACCGGCAAACCGACCGCAAGAACCCCAAGCTCCTGAACGCGAAGTTCCACGAGATCATGGCCGATGAGGATTACGCCAAAGGCTCGCGCGACTGGATGCGCCTGCATTTCCAGTACATTATGGCCGGTGCAAAACCCGCCGAGTACGACTATTTCGCCACTACAGCGGGACCGCAGACGCTTGGCGATCGTTTCGCGACCCGCTCGTCGGTGCGCGATTTCACCCGCCTGCGGCGAGGGTCTATGAAGGACGTCCGATGACGGCCTTTGTCCCTCCCAAGCCCGCAGGCAATCCCAGGAAGCTCGGTCCGGTCGCGCGCTTCTTCCGCAGCTTCCATTCCTCGACAGCGCCGCTCTACGCCAACAGCTATTCGATGAAGCTCGGCGAGGTCCGCCTGCCGCGCCGCACCATGTATTTCGTCAATCAGCCCGATCTGGTGCAGGAAATCCTGCTCGGCGACGTCGATCGCTATCCCAAGTCGGATCTGATGGCGACGATGCTCGAACTGCTGCTTGGCGAGAGTATCTTCGTTTCGAACGGCGATCTGTGGAAGCAGCAGCGGCGGATGATGGACCCGGCGTTCGAGGCGACGCGGATCAAGGCGATCTTCCCGCTGATGCGCGAGGCTGCCGAGGCGATGGCGGCGCGGTTCGATGAAGGCGCGGTCGGGGCGGACACGCAAGCCGATCTCGAAATGACGCATGTCACGGCCGATGTGATCTTCCGCACCATCTATTCGCGCGCGTTCACCCGCGAAGAAGCAGAAACGATCTTCGAAAACTTCGAAATTTTCCAGCATCTCGCCTGGCAGCATGGTGTTTGGACGCTGGCGGGCGTGCCGCAGAAACTGTCGATCGGGCGGTTGCGGGCGAAGAAATCCGCGGCGACGATCCGCGAATTGCTCCACGCGCCGGTGCGCGAACGGCTGGCGGCGATCGGGCGAGGCGAGGATGTGCCGCAGACGGACATGCTCTCGGCCTTCATTCGCGCCGAAGATCCCGAAACCGGCAAACGTTTCGACGAACGCGAGCTCGTCGACCAGATCGGCATCATGTTCCTTGCCGGTCACGAGACATCGGCCTCGGCGCTCGCTTGGGCGCTCTATCTGATCGCGCAATGCCCCGATGTGCAGGCGCGGATGCAGGCGGAGGCCGATACGGCTTTCGCCGACGGCCAGCTGGAATTCGCAAAGCTCCGCCATCTCGGTTTCACGCGCGATGTCTTCCGCGAAACGCTGCGACTCTACCCGCCCGTCTCCTTCATCCCGCGCGACGCGACCGAGGAGCAGGTGATGCGCGGCAAGCATATCATGCCCGGCTCGATCCTGTTCGTCTCCCCGCTGCTCGAACACCGGCATACCGAGCATTGGGACGATCCCGACACGTTCGATCCCGACCGATTCTCGCGCCCTGAAACGCGGGCGTCCGAGCAAAAGGCCTATTTCCCCTTCTCCAAGGGCCCGCGTGTTTGCCTCGGCGCGGCCTTTGCGCTGCAGGAGGCGGTGATCATCCTCGCGACGATCCTGCGCGAGTGGACCGTGACGCCGGTCGAAGGCCATGTACCCGAACCCATTGCCCGGCTGACGTTGAGGTCGGAAAATGGTATCAGGTTGAACTTCGAACGGAGGGACCGGTCATGATCAAGGCTTTGGCCATCGCCGCCATGCTCTCGCTGGCCGCCTGTGCGACCTATGCCGGCGGGGAACCGCAATATCCGGATCCGATCTATGATTAGGGCCGTGCCGGGCATTGCGGCGGCCGCTACTGCACTGGCGCTGTCCGCGTGCGAGGACGCGCCTTCCACCTCGGTCGAGGACACGCCGAGCATCGTCGCCGAGGACGATGCCGGCGATGCCGACTGGGCACCGACGAGCCCGCCCATTTTCCGCGGAGTTGGTCAGGAACCCGGCTGGATCGTCCGCATCTATCCCGACTATATCGTCTACGAAGCCGATTACGGCGAACGCACCGTCCGCGTCCGCACGCCAGAGGCCGAAGCCGGCGAAGATACCGTCCGCTATGTGACGGACGAGCTGACGGTCGAGATCGCGGACGGCGAATGCGCCGATGTGATGAGCGGCGCCCGTTATGGCGCGAGTGTCACCGTGATCGAGGATGGGCGGTCGTTGAGCGGATGCGGCGGCGAGGAATTGGCTTCGGCCGAAGAGGTGAATTAGCCGCGCCGCCTGGTCAGAAACCTCGTCCCGGCTTCCGTTGGAATGGCGGCACTCATTTGAGGATTATTCCGCCGCCTCGTCGGCATCTTCATCGTCATTGTCGGGCCCCGGCAGGGCATCGATCTGCGATTCGCGCGCGATCGTCTCGACAGGAGGGATGTCCTCCAGTTCGCGCTTGCCCGTCTCGATATCGAGCTCCTGAAACTTGCGAGCGGTTGAGACCACATTGCGATCGAAGCTGCCGATGAACTTGTTATAGTTGTTCACCGCCGTGTTGAGCCCGCTGCCGACCGTCTTCAGGTGACCGGCGGCCACCGCGATGCGGTCGTACATCTCCTTGCCGAGCTGGCCGATCTGCTTGGCCTCGCGCGCCAGCCCCTCCTGCCGCCATACCGCTGCGACCGTGCGCGCAATGGCGATCAGGTTTGTCGGTGTCGCGAGAAGGACACGCTTGTCGAAGGCATGGTCCCAAAGCGACGCGTCGTGCTCGAGCGCAGCGGTCAGGAAATGCTCGCCCGGCACGAACATGATGACATAATCGGGCGCTTCCTCGAACTGATCCCAATAGGCCTTGCGTGACAAGCCATCGATATGCGTTTTCATCGACGCGCAATGCTGCGCCAGCGCCGCCTCTCGCCCTTCGTCGTCATCGGCGTTGAACGCGTCCTGATAGGCGTTGAGCGACACCTTTGCATCGATGACCAGCGAACGCCCTCCAGGCACCGTCACGACCGCATCGGGGCGCAGCCGCCCGTCTTCGGTGTTGATACTGTGTTCGGTGACGAAATCGGTGTGTTCGGCTAGCCCGCAGCTTTCGAGAACATTCCTCAACTGTTGCTCACCCCAACGGCCGCGCGCCTTGGGTGCGTTGCGCAGAGAATTGACGAGTCGGGCGGCCTCGGCCTGAACGCGTTCCTGCCCGGCTCGCATCTGCTCGATCGTCGATTTGATGTCGCCATAGGCCTCGGTGCGCTCGCGCTCGACCTTGCCGACCTGTTCCTCATAGGCCTTCAAGCGCTCGCCGACCGGCAGGAGTAACGCCTTCAGCTTGGCCTCGTTGCGCTCGCCTGCCTGGTTGAAACGGCTGTCGGCGTCCTCGATGAACTTCTTGCGTGCTTCGCCGAGCATCTTTTCGCCGACTTCGCGGAACTGGCCGGCCAGCAGGTCCTTCGCCTCGCGCAATTCGGCGAGGCGCGCCTCGAAGGCCCGGTCGCGTTCCTCGGCGGCGGCCTTCAACCCTGATAGTTCGCGCTGTGCCGCATCCCTCTCGTCGCGCACGCCATCAAGCATGGTGCGAAGGTCCGCGACCGTCTGCCGCCCCTGCTCTTCGGCGATACGCACTTCCTCGCGCAGCCGCGCATTATCCTCGCGTAGCGGTGCCGTCGTCCGTCCGGCGGCAAACCAGCCGAGCAATGCGCCAACGACAAGTGCGACGATGGCAAGAATGACGGTAATGAGCGGGTCCATGGTTTTCCCGGCAAGTTGGAACGTAAGGGGAACTTATGCCGTGAGACAGCAGCGCGCAAGCGCCAATCCGGGCGGCGCTGTGAGCGAGATCAGGAAATTGGACTCACACAAAGGCGCGAAGACGCAAAGAAGAATTGGATTACGCCGCGCGCGGAGTCTTCATGCCCTAGCGTTTTTGCGTGAGATAAAACTACGCCGCCTGAAGCCGCCGCGCCTTTTCCAGCTTTTTCATCAACATGGTGCGCTTCATCCGCGACAGGTGGTCGATGAAGAGGATGCCTTCGAGATGGTCCATCTCGTGCTGCAGGCAGGTGGCGATCATGCCTTCGAGGCGTTCCTCGAACTGGTTGCCATTCTCGTCCATCCAGCGAGCGACGCACCAATCGGGGCGATCGACATCGGCGAACTGGTCGGGGACCGAGAGGCACCCTTCCTCATAGGCGCGCATTTCGGTCGCCGTTTCGAGGATCTCGGGATTGATGAAGACGCGCGGATCCTTGATCACCTCATGCTCGTGATCGCAATGTTCGCCATGGGCGTGATCGTGATCGTGCGGCGCCGGTTCCTGCAGGTCGATGACGAGAATGCGCTTCGGCACGCCGACCTGGATCGCGGCGAGGCCGATGCCCGGCGCATCGTACATCGTTTCGAACATGTCGGCGATCAGCGTGCGTGTCTCGTCCGTCACCTCGTCGATGGGCTCGGAAACAGTGCGCAACCGTGGATCGGGCGCCTCAAGGATCGGTAGAATGGCCATAGGGAGAATTTAAGCCGATAGCGGTTGCGTTTCAAGTTGCCGCTAAGACACGGGTCTCCGCGCCCTGAGCGCCTGTGCCAGCGTCCCTTCATCGAGATAATCGAGCTCGCCGCCGACAGGCAGGCCATGGGCGAGTTGGGTGACACGGACGGGGTGGCTCTCGAGCCGTTCGGCCAGATAGTGCGATGTCGTCTGCCCCTCCAGCGTCGCGTTCATCGCCAGGACCACCTCGTCGACATCGCCGTCCGCCACGCGGGCGATCAAAGCATCGATGCCGAGATCCTCGGGCTGAACACCGTCCAACGCGGAGAGCCTCCCGCCGAGCACATGAAACTTGCCGGGAAACAGCCGCGACCGATCGAGCGCCCAGAGATCGGCAACCTCCTCGACGACGCAGAGCGATCGCTGGTCGCGCTTGGCATCGGTGCAGATGCCGCACGGATCGCTGGTGTCGACATTGCCGCAGATATGGCAGGTCGCCAGCTTGTCCGCGACGTTTTCAAGCGCGCGCAACAGCGGGGTCAGCACCGCCTCGCGCTTTTTCAGGAGGTGCAGCACCGCCCGCCGCGCCGATCGCGGACCGAGGCCCGGCAGGCGTGCGAGCGCCTGGGTCAGCTGATCGATTTCCCGCGATGCCATGCGGGCGATATAGAGGCTGGTACTGACTGCGCGCCACCCCAAAACCGTATGGGCTGAGCTTGTCGAAGCCCTGCCCTTTCTACTAACCCGGCCCAAGGCAAAAACAGCCCTTCGACAGGCTCAGGGCAAACGGAAGTATCGAATCGCCATGCGCATCATCTTCATGGGAACGCCCGATTTCGCCGTCCCGGCGCTCGAAGCGCTGGTCGAGGCGGGACACGAGGTTGCCGCCGTCTACAGCCAGCCGCCGCGCCCTGCCGGACGGGGGAAGCAGTTGCGCGCATCGGCTGTGCATGAACGGGCCGCGGCATTGGGGCTCGAAGTCCGCACGCCTGCCAGTCTGAAGAGCGACGAGGAAAAGGCCGCCTTCGCCGCGCTTGAGGCCGATATCGCGGTGGTCGCGGCCTATGGGCTGATCCTGAACCAGGCGATCCTCGACGCGCCCGCCCATGGCTGCCTGAATATCCATGCCTCGCTCCTTCCTCGATGGCGGGGGGCGGCGCCGATCCAGCGTGCCATCCTTGCCGGGGACGCGGAGACGGGCATCACGATCATGCAGATGGAACGCGGCCTCGATACCGGGCCGATGCTCGCCAAGCGCCTGACCCCGATCGCAGACAAGGCAGCCGGTGAGTTGACGGAAGAGCTGGCGGCGATGGGCGGCGGGCTGATCGTCGAAGTGCTCGACGATCTCATCGCCTTTCCGCCCGCCGAACAGAATGAGGAAGCGGCGACCTATGCCGCGAAGATCGAGAAGGCGGAGGCAAGGCTGGATTTCACGCGGAAAGCGCTTCTGGTGGAGCGTAGCGTCCGCGCCTTCAATCCGATTCCCGGCGCATTCTTCGAAATCGGAGGCGAGCGGTTCAAGGTCCTCGCCGCCGACATCGTCGATGAACACGGCGAGCCCGGCACCGTGATCGACGAACGGATGGCCATCGCTTGCGCGGATCGCGCTATCCGGCCGACACTGGTCCAGCGCGCGGGTAAGGGCGCGATGCCGATCGACGAGTTGCTGCGTGGCTATCCCGTGGCCCTCGGCACACGTCTCGCATGACGCGATACCGGCTGACGATCGAATATCATGGCGGCCCGTTCATGGGCTGGCAGCGCCAGCCGCACGGCCCCAGCGTGCAGCAAGCCATCGAAGAAGCGATAACCGAAGTGACCGGTGAGACGGTCCTCGTCTATGGCGCGGGACGCACCGATGCGGGCGTACATGCCGAAGCCATGGCGGCGCATGTCGATGTCGAGAAGGATATCACGGGGTTTCGGCTCGGCGAGGCTATCAATGCCACGTTGCGCGAGGCCCCGATCGCCATACTCGGTTGCGAGGCCGTGGATGACAATTGGCACGCCCGATTTTCCTGCATCGGTCGCCGCTACGCCTATCGGATCGTCAACCGGCGCGCGCCGCTGGCGCTCGAACGCGGGCTCGCCTGGCGTATTCCGCAACAGCTCGATGCCGAAGCGATGCACGATGCTGCGCAGCATCTGGTCGGACGGCACGACTTCACGACATTCCGGTCGGCACATTGCCAGTCGGACAGTCCGGTGAGGACGCTCGACCGGCTCGATGTCGAACGCGATGGCGAGCGTGTGACGGTTCATGCGGCGGCGCGCAGTTTTCTGCATCACCAGGTGCGGTCGATGGTTGGATGCCTTGCGCTGGTCGGCCAAGGCAAGTGGAGCGGGGATGACTTGAAGGCGGCGCTCGATGCAGCGGATCGGACGACGCTCGGCCTGAATGCGCCGCCCGAGGGTTTGTATTTTGTCGAGGCCGTTTACCCGTAGTGCTCAGGCGAAGATGCGCGTGAACGATCGTTCGAGCATCAGCAATTGCCAAAGCAGCCGGCCATGCTCGACGCGTCCCGACTGGTGCTCCTCGACCACCCGGCCAAGTGCCGCGCGATCGAACCAGCCCGTCTCGGCCAGCGTCGTGCTCGCGGCGACGCGCCGCGCTTCTTCTGCCAGCGGGCCGCGAAACCAGGCGCTGATCGGCGTGACGAAACCCTGTTTACGACGGTAGAGTATCTCATCGGGCAGATAGGCCGCCATTGCCTTCTTCATCAGCCACTTCCCCTGCCCTCCCCGCACACGCTGCTTGACCGGCAGGCTGGCGGCGAATTCGACCAGCCGGTGATCGAGTAAAGGTTCGCGTGCTTCGAGGCTTACCGCCATGCTCATGCGATCGACCTTGGTCAGGATATCGCCGGGCAGCCAGATCTTCAGATCGGCATATTGCACGGCAGCCAACCCGTCTTCCGCGGGCGCGTTTTCGATGCAGCTTATGTATCGGTCCTCGGCACGATGCCCCTGCAATGCTGCGCGGAATCGATCGCTGTAAAGTGCGTCGCGCTGCGCGGGACCGGTGACTCCCACCGATGCCGCATAGGCCTCCGCACCGGAGCGCGCGAGGCCCTGGAAAGTCGATTTCGCGCGCAGCATTTGCGGCGCCCAATCGAGCTTGGGATAGAAGCGGCCTACCGTCCCGAAGACGGGTTTCCGCAACGCTGACGGCACAAAACCGCGCACACGCTCTTCGCCCGCGTGAAAGATGTGCCGACGATATCCCGCGAACGCCTCGTCCGCGCCATCGCCTGACAGCGCCACCGTCACCTTCTCACGCGCCAGCTCGCAGACGCGATAGGTCGGCAGCGCGCTGGCGTCGGCAAAGGGCTCGTCGAAGGCTTCGACCAGCGTATCGATCAGCGCGAAATCGTCGGCGGCGACGATGCGTTTGCGATGATCGGTCGCGAAGCGGGCGGCCACCTGGTCGGCAAATCTCGTTTCGTCGTGATCGGCTTCGTCGAAACCGATCGAACAGGTCTGCACGGCCTCGCGCGAGCGTTCGGCCATCAGCGCCACGACCGAACTGCTGTCGACGCCACCCGAAAGGAACGCGCCCAGCGGAACGTCGGCGATCATCCGGCTCGTCACAGCCTCGCGCATGTGCGCCGTGCATTCCTCTTCGGCATTGGCGGTCGAGCGTCGTCGGGGCGCGAACGTAGCGTCCCAATAGGCGCGCGGCGCCGGCTTCGGGTTGCCCGATCGAAGTGCGAGCATATGCGCCGCGGGAAGTTTCTCGACACCCGCGACGAAGCAGGCGTCGTCGGGCACATAGCCCCAGGCGAGGAAATCCTCGATCGCCTGTTCGCTGGGCCGCCGCCGCAGCAAGGGATGCGCCAGCAGACCCTTCAGCTCGGAAGCAAAGATCAGGCTGCCGTCCGAAACCTCCGCATAGTAGAGCGGTTTGACGCCGAGACGGTCGCGCACCAGCCCGAGCGTCCGCTCACGCTGATCGTATATCGCGAAGGCGAACATGCCGTGCAGCTTCTCGACGCAGCCTTCGCCCCATTGCCGCCAGCCGTGAAGGATGACTTCGGTATCGCTCGCCGTGGTAAAGACATGGCCGAGCGCTTCGAGATCGGTGCGCAGCTCGCGGAAATTGTAGATCTCGCCGTTGAACACGATGACGAAGCGTTCGTCCGCCGTTGCCATCGGCTGGTCGCCGCCGGCGAGGTCGATGATCGACAGCCGGCGATGGCCAAGGCCGATGCCCTGTGCCGTCCACACGCCCGATCCGTCCGGCCCGCGATGGGCGAGAATATCGGTCATCGCCCTGACCCGGGCCGGATCGACGGGCTTGGCGGTTTCGAGATGGAAGATGCCGGCGATTCCGCACATGGGCGGCTAGTCGGCCAAGCCGGGCACGCGGTCAACCAGTCCCATGATACCGCCGCTATCGGCGAGAAAGGCGTCGATCGCAGCGCGCGCGTCGCGCCCTTCGGCGGAAATCGTGATACCGATGGCACGGCGGCTGCCACCCATCAGCCGCGTCCGAAGAGTGGTCAGCTTCGCCCGATTGGCACTTCCCGTCGCGGGTGCATCGCCGACGACATAGCTGTCGATCACTTCGCGATTGACGGGTCCCGGTGCGGTGATGCGGTAGGCATGGCCGCCTTCCACGGGCGCGCTGTCGTCGACCCAGGACCACTCGCTTTCCGCCGGCAGCCCGCCCTGGCCGAAACCCACCAGTTCGCGCCCCTCGTCCTGATCGGAGAAGTAACCGATGGCGAGGTCGATCGGCGCGTGGTCGCGATGGCGATAGCGCGCGGTGACGATGGCATCGGCGCCGTCATAGGTGGCGGTCCATTCCGTGTCCGAGCGTTGCGACATCGTCTCCCAACCCTCGATCGACGGCGCGGCAAGACCGGTGGGCACGGGGACTCGACCGCTCTGCGCCATCGCGGCGCTCCACGCGACCGGCAATATGGCGATGATCAGCGCGAGACCGGACACGATGCCGATCCTGCTTGTCGATTCCTGCGCGACCGATCCCGGCTGTAGTTGTCGCGGATCGAAGGCCGGTTCGTCCAGCTCGCGATCGATGAAACGCCAGCCGATCGCCATGACAATGGCAATGACCAGTGCGAAGAAGAACCAGCCATAGACGACATGGTCGAAGCTTTCGGCGAAGCCGATGCCGCTGCTGTCTGCGATGTAGATCGTGCCGAACGCGCGAATGCCGTTGGCGATGATGGGGACTGCGATACATAGCGCCATGAAACCGATACGGCGCGGCCAGGTGGAGAAGCACAGATTGGCCATCAGTGCGCCGAGCGCGACCATGGCAATCAGGAACATAACGCCCGAACAGGCCTCGGCGACCTCGAAATAGCCTGACGGTGTGGTGATGAAGACGCCCTCGATATGCGCGGGCAGGCCGAACAGGTTGAGCAGGACCATAGAGAGGTCGGCGGTGATCAGCTGGAGAGCGGGCACGAATTCCTCGCCCACCGGAACGAGGAAGAACATATAGAACAGCGGGAACAACAGACCGCGTGCGACGGTGGTTCCCAAAATGGCGACGACGCTGCCCTGGAGCATCATGACGAGCCCGAGGTGACGTGCCACGGCGACCGCCGCGGCTTCGCCCAACAACCAGCCCGTAGCGCCCGCCCCGACGATCGCGAGGCCCAGTAGAGACGTCTGCGGCGTGAGCTCGGCGAGTTCGGCGCGGCGTTGCCAGACGAGCCATCCGAGCAACGGCAGGATCAGAAGACAGTGGTTGAAGGTCGAACTCGTCCACCAGATCGCCGTCATGTCGGCGGCGTCGCGGAAGAAGATTGCAAGGATCAGCGCCGCCACGATGCCGAGTGCGGTGAGATGCCGCACCCAACCGTCCGGGAGGGCGATAGGACCCATCCCGCGCGCCTGCTGCAACGTCGTCATGCCGCTTGGCTTGTTTCAACGGTTGGTGGCGATACGCCGAGCATGTCGTCGAGCGGTGCGAGGACGCTGTCCCAACTGTATCGCGAAACGACATGCTTGCGTGCTGCCGCGCCAAGTCGATCGCGGCGCTCGGCATCCTCGATCAACCCGATCACCGCGTCGGCCTCCGCCGTCTTTTCCGCGACGACCAGATCGCGGTCCGGAACAGCATCGATGCCTTCGAACGCGGCCTTCGACGCGACGATGGCTTTTCCCATCGCCATCGCTTCGAGCACCTTGTTCTGAATGCCGCGCGCGATCCTCAGCGGAGCCACGATCACGTCGGCGGCGGCCAGCCATGACCGGATATCCACCACGCCGCCCGTCACGATAACACCCGGCTGCGCCGTGATTTTCTCGACTTCGGCAGTCGGTTTGCGCCCGACGATGGCGAACCGCGCGTCGGGAACCGCGTTTCTGATCGCAGGGAAGCTGTCGTTAGCGAAACTTGTCACGGCGTCGATATTGGGCCGGTAATCCATCTGGCCGGTAAAGACGATTAGTGGGCCGTTCCTGCGAATCTCGGCATCGGGGATGGCCAAGCTGGGGTCGAAAAAGCGAAAGTCGATTCCGTTTTCCAACGCCTGGACGGCGTTTGCGCCGAGACCGCTATGCTCGCGGAACAATGCCGCCTCGGTCTCGCTCACGAAAAGGCTGCGATTGGCCCGCCGAGCAACGTTCTTTTCAAAGGCGAACAGCTTGCGGGCCTCTCTGCGATACATCCAGCGCATCGGTCCATGGGCATCGTCAGCGTAGTCCGAAAATTTCGCCGAATCCATGTCGACGAAATCCATGATGAACTGCCGTCCGCCGAGATCGATCGGAACATATTGTGCCATCTGGCCCGAGAAAACAAAGACAGTGTCGATATCCCGTTCGCGCAGCAGTTCTGATACCTTTGCGCGGACGGCTGCGCTGTTGAACGCGGTCAGCGATACCGGCTTTCCGGTCGCAAGCGCCTTGAGTGACGAAACGGCCGTCGAAGTGCGGCGCGACTCGACATGAAGCGAGGAGACCATCGGCCGCAGCGTCTCGCCATGCGCCATATCCTCGTCGTCATCGGCGAAGCAGACACAATGTACTGGCGCGATCGTGGTCAGCTTTTTGAGGATGTTGAAGGAGCGGATCTTGTCGCCGCGATCGGGCGGGAAAGGAATGCGATGCACCAGGAACAGGATATCGCCCATCAGCCCAGACCCTTGGCGATCATCGGGCCGAGCCGGTTCGCGACGACCAGCGGCAGCTTCTGCCAGAGCTTCACCTGCAGCCGGTATTTCGGGCTGTTGGGATTCATCTCGCGCGGTGCCGCGCCGCCTGCCGTCTTGCCGGCATAGACAAGGGGTTCGGGGTCGAAGCCCCAATTCTTCTTGTAGTGATACGGCCCCGTCCCGACTTTCGAGCGCCCGAAATCGAACCGAGTGCAGCCCTTGGCGCGCGCATGGTTCATCAATGCGAAGTACATCATCTCGTTCGCGCGCAGGTTGCGTGCGTCGAACAGTCCGCCGCCCCAATAGGGCATGACCGTGCCGTTGAAGTACAGGCTGAGGACGGAGGCGACCGCCCTGCCCTCGTGCCGCACCGTTAGGACATCCGCATCGTCGCCGAAACGATCGAGCACAGCATCGAAAAGGCTCTTCGGGAAGACCGGCGTGCCGAGATTGCGGACGCTCGTTGCATAGATGGCATAGTGACCCGCTCGTTCGGTTTCGCCGGACCCGGTCGTGATCTCGAGTCCGTTCTTCATCGCCTTGCGGATCTCGGCGCGCTGCTTGCGCGGCACGGCCTTCAGTTCGTCGTCTTCGTTCGCTTCGAGATCGCGGACGAAGCCGGCATAGGTGCCTTGGCGCGTCGCCCATGCTTTGGGCAGCACCCCGCCGCGCAGCTCGACCTCGGGGCAGCTTAGCCGCTGCGCCAATTTCCAAGCCGCGTCAGCGAGCGCATTGGAATTGGCGCGATTGTGCGCGAGGACACCGCCACCCACCGCGAAACCGCTCGACACGAGCGCGCGGCCGAACAGTGGCGAGTGCATTTCATGCAGTGGAAGGAGCCCGCGTAGCTCGCCCGCGCGCTCGGCAAGCAGCATATGCGGCGTCTGGCCGCAGGCCTCTTCGATCGCCTTGAGCCAATCGGTCAGGTGAAACGGCGTCCCCTCCGGCATCTCGCGGACAAAGGCGTCGATGCGGCGGCATTCCTCCGCATCGTGAAGATCGGCTGCACGGACTCGCAATTTGTGAAGGGTCAGCGGTGCATTCACTGGATCGTCGCTTTCTGCAGTTCGACGACATGATCGACCCGGCCCCATTCGAATTCCCTGAGCAGGCGTTCGAGCTTGCCTTCCATTGCGCGGAGGCGGCTGTAGTGGCGGACTTTCGACTTGATCGGCGCATTGTCGACCCGCGGCTGATCGGGATCGATCTCCCAGGGGTGAAAGTAGAAAATGGCGGGACGCCCGTCCTCGCCGTTTACCTGCCGGATGGCCCAGTGCGAGAAGCGATAGGGCAGCAGGCGGAAAAACCCGCCGCCGCCCGCAGCCAGCGTCTTCGATCCCAGCTTCGCCGTCGTCACGGGAATTTCAATCAGATCGGTGTCGGTGACTGGACGAAAAGCGAAACGCGGCGCTTCGGGCCAGCCATAATGATCATGGGCGACCGGGGCGACGCTCGAGGAATAGGCATAGCCCTCCTCGGCAAGCACTTCGTGTGCCCATGGCGTGCGCGCGTCGATCGAGAAACTCGGCGCGCGGTAACCTGTCAGCTTCGTGCCGGCCGCATGTTCGATCGCAGCGCGCGATTGGCGCAGATCGGCGCGGAATTCCTCGGGCTCGAAGGTGAAAACGCGGCGATGATCCCATCCATGGCTGGCGATTTCATGGCCTGCCTCGACGATACGGCGGATCAGTTGCGGATAGCGTTCGGCGACCCAGCCCAATGTGAAAAAGGTCGCCTTCACTCCTGCCCTGTCGAACAGCGCCAGCACCGCGTCGCTATTGCGCTCGACGCGGTGGTTCAGCCGGTCCCAGTCGCCGCGATCGATAACGGTCTCGAACGCGCCGACCTGGAACCAGTCTTCGACATCGACGGAAAGCGCGTTGATCATGGGCGAAGCTTGCCTCCTGGTTGGGGCCTCCTTGCCGGGGCCGATCAGGCCGCCGACCCGCGCACGACGCCGAATTGCGGCCGGGCTTCCTCTTCCTCGACCCAATCGACAAGCAGCGTCAAGACACGGCGGAGCGCGGCGTCCTGTTCTTCGAGGCGGGCCTCGATGGCTGCAAGCCGATCGTCCTGGCGGACCTCGTGATCCGAATGCTGTTCGGTCTCCGGCTCCTCGGTCTCGAAAACAACGGGCTCGTTGTCCGGCGCAATCGGATCATGGACCGGCTGCTGCGGCGCGAGCGACGCGAATTCATCGGGGCGCTCGAGAACGGGATCGTCGGCAAATTCGTCTTCCTGCTCCAGTTCCGGCTCCGGCTCTGGTTGAGAAGCCTCGGCGGCATGTTCATTGGCCTCGCGCGGCTCTTCGCCGGCCAGATCGTCGAGCACGGCCTGCACCGCCGCGCCGTCGATCGTCGTCCGCTCTTCGACGGCTCCGAAGAGCAGCACGCGCGCCATCAACGTGTTGAGACGACGCGGGACGCCACCCGTGGCCACATAGAGAGCGGTATAGGCATCGGCCGTGAATTGCGGATTGCCCTGCCATCCGGCGATGGAGAGCCGGTGAACGACATAGGATTCGATTTCTTTCGCCTGCATCGGCTCCAGATGATGCGTCGCGATCACGCGCTGGCGCAGCTGTTCGAGGTTCGGTGCGGATTTGATCCGTTCGCGGAACTCGGGCTGGCCGAGCAGGAAAATCTGCAAGAGCGCCCGCCCGCCCGACTGGAAGTTGGAGAGCATCCGCAACTCTTCGAGCGCCGAGATGCCGAGATTCTGGGCCTCATCGACGATGAGCAGCGTACGTTTGCCCTCGCGCGCCTGGCCATGGAGGAAGCGTTCGATCCGGTCGAGCAGCTGCGCCTTTTCCGCGCCATTGCTGTCGATGCCGAGCTGCTGTGCGACGAGGCGCAGCATGTCATCGCCCTCGACCTGGGTCGAGACGATCTGCACGGCCGTCAGCCGCGCGCTGTCGATCGTCGCCATCAGATGGCCGACCAGCGTCGTCTTGCCGGCGCCGATATCGCCGGTGATGACGATAAAGCCTTCGCCCTGCGCGAGGCCGTAGCCGAGATAGGCCATCGCCTTGCGATGCGTCTCGCTTTCGAACCAGAAACGCGGATCGGGCGTGAGCTGAAACGGATTGCCGTTCAGGCCGTAATGATCGCTATACATATCGTCTTTCCTCTCGGGCGTTCGTCCCGTTCCTAAAATCCGTAGCGCATGCCGACGAGCAGCGAGCCGAGCCAGTCGGTGTCCTGATCCTCGATCTGGTTGGCGAAGAGGCCGGCAGAGGCCTGCGCGCTCAGACCCCGATACAGGTTGACGCTGTAGGTGGCCGAGCCGCCCGCGCCGAACACATCGGGCTCGCCGACGATCCCGCTATTATACCAGTTCGCGTAGAGGCTGCCGCCGAGGTTCGAATTCGGAGAGAGCGCGTAGCCGAGATCGCCCTGCAGCGCGAAGACCTCGTCGGTCACCGCGTCGAGCGCGAAATTGGCGGCCGTCGCCGGCGCGAAATAGCGGCGGTTCTGATAGCCGCCACCCAGACCGTAGCTCCACGGCCCGCGGCCGCCCGACCAGGCGAGGCTGACGCCCCGGCTGCGGAAATTGGCGCTGTTGAGCGACTGGAAGTCGTTGCCGAAACATCCGCCTGCATTGTCGCCACCCGCGCCGAAGGCGCAGCCGTTGAACTGGTTGAAGCCGTTGCGGCCGACGGTGAAGTCGGTCGGCAGACCGGCCAGCGTGTTGGTCGTCTGGCGGCCGAAGCTTTCGACGGTGTTGTAGACCGACAGGTTGAGGTTGCTGAACTGGCTCGCCGCATAGTTGAGCGACCCGGCATAGTATGTCGTGTCGTAACGATCGCCGACCACGGCCATCAGTTCGAGACGCGAGCTCGGGCGCCACAGGATGCCGCCGTCATAAATGAAACCGTCGGTCTCGAAGGCGAGCAGGCGCGGCGAGTTCGGGTCGCTCTGGAAACGGCCATTATTGTCGAGCACGGGATTGCCGTTCGCATCGACGAGCACGTCGCGTTGCGTAACCTCGATATTCTCGTAGCCGACGCCGCCGATGATCGCGAGATCCGGCGTCACGGGTACGGTGACGTCAAGGCGGGCATAGGTGCCTTCGTAACGCTGATCAAGCTGGTCGGCGTCCTCGCGCTCGTAACCGCCGGTCGCCGTCCAGCCGAAGGGCAGTTGCTCACCGGCCACCATGCCGACACTGGCATAAGCCTGATGATAGGTCGTATGGTCGACATAATCGACCGCCGGCTGGTTGGGATCGGTGTTCGCGTTCAGATTGTCTTCGACATGCGTATAGGCGATCCGATAGCCGGCGCCGATCTGAAGCGGACCCGCATTGGTCGAGAGCGTCGGCCCGCCGTAGAGGGAATAGACCTGCGTGCTGTTGGCATTGTCGCCGATCAGCGCGCCAAGATCGTCGCCGCCGATTTCGGTGCGTGCCCGTGCGGCGAGTGCACCCGCTTCGAGGCTGAGGCCGCGCGTCAGGCCGACATTGGCACGCAGAAGACCGCTATGCACATCGTCATCGGCGAGATCGTCGTCCCAGGCGATACGCCGTTCGTAGCGATAGCTGGCTCCCACTTGGACGCGGCGCGTGTCCATCGACGCATCGACGCCAGCGGCGACGGCGGTGTAGGTCAGGACGTCATCGGCGAGCGGATCGTCATTGCTCAGATCGAAGCTCAGCACCTGCTGGACCTCGACATAAGGATTGACCTCCACGCGCTGCGCCTGTGCCGGAGCGGCCATCAAGCCGGCCCCGGTGGCGAGCGCCGCAGCGCTAGTCAGATTGGTTGAAAATCGACGCATTTTCAGTCCCCATAGCCATAATAGCTGGCAAATCTCTTGCCGTTCGGTGTGAAGGTGACGCCATTCAGCAGCAGCTGAATGTGCCGGCATCCGTCGAGCAGACCGAGCGCCTCGCGCAGTTCCGCTTCGTCGGTGGTGTCCGCCTTGACGACCATCACCGCCTGGCCCGCATGCGCGGCAAGCGCGGAGGCGGCCGATGCCGATAGAGCGGGCGGCGAATCGAAGATCATGATCCGCGTGGGGCTTCGCGAGATCAGGCGGTCGAGCACGTCGCGCGTACGCTGCGACGCGATCAGTTCGGTGGCATCGTGGGACTGGCGCCCCGCCGGCAGCACCGAAAGGTTGGGAATGTCGGTGTGGATGATGCAGCTCTCCGCATCGACCGATGGGTCGGCAAGCGCATCCATCATGCCCGGACCGTCCTCAAGGCCGAACAGGCCTGGAATCTCGGGCTTCGAAAAATCGCAATCGACGAGCACGACATCGAGGTCTTTTTCGCGCGCCATCGAGAGCGCGAGATTGACCGAACAGAAGGTCTTGCCCTCATCGGGCTTGGCCGATCCGACGAGGATCATGCGGCCATTCTGGATCGGCTGACCGGCCTCGCCCGCCGCACGCAAGAGCAACTGACGCTTGACGATGCGGAACTCCTCGGCGAGCGCGCCGGGGCGTTCGTCGGGCAGAATGAAACCACCCTCGGCAAGCCGGGCGCGATTGACGGTTCCATGACGTCCTGAGGCGGGAGGCGTGTCGTTGAACGCCTCGCGGAACATATCGGACGGGCGCGCCGCGGGCTGCGTCGGCGTGAAAACTTCGCGCTGCTGCGCCGCCGGAGTGGCTTCGGCCTGTGCCGCGCCGCGAAGCGCCGCCGCGAAATCATATTTCTGCGCCGCGCGTTCGAGCAGCGAACCGGAGGCTTGGATGGAGCTGTGTTTGTTCATCGTATCGCTCCTCAGGCGGCCATGCCGCGTTGAATGAACTCGACCGCCATCAGCATGCCGAACACGCCGCCAAGCGCGACCGAGGCAATGGCGAAGCGGCGGAATTTCTGGCGGCGCGAGGCTGCGGTCGTCGCACTGACGACTTCGGTGATCGCACCGAGTACGGGCAGCCCCGTGCCGGTGCCGAGCCGACGCGCGGTGGCATAGGTGTTCTTGAGCTGGCTCTTCGCAAAGGCGGCCGCGACGCCCGCGCCGATGGCTGCGAACAGCACGAGGATCAGCAGCAGCGGACGATTGGGCGACACGGGTGCCGTCGGCGCGCTGGGCGGATCGACCACACGATAGGTCCCGGTATCGGTTTCGAGCGCGACATCGCCGCGCAGGCGGATGCGTTCGCGGTCCGCGACGAGGTCGGTATACTGCGCCTGCAACGCCTGATAGTCGCGATCGAGCTGCTGCTGTTCGGCGAGCGATGCCGGATCGGAGGCATCGCCATTGTTCAGCATCTGGATCCCACGCCGAAGCTGGTCGCGACGCGCGGTCAGCGCGGCGACCTGCGCCTGCCGGTCGGCCAGCATCGAACGCAGCGACATGTACAGCGGATTGGCCGTCGAGCCGCCGCCCACAGTGCGGCCTGCGCTTCCGCCGCTGCCTTCGCCCGCCGCTGCGGCACGGGTGCGCGCAATCTGACGATTGAGCGCCTGCACATCGGGATGCGAATCGGTCCAGCCACGGCCGCGCGCATCGGCGAGCTGCGATTCGAGCGCCTGCAATCGTGCGGTGTTCGGTCCTGCAGCACCGGCGCCGCCCGGAATATAGGTGCCGGGCGTGCTGACCGTTGGCGGGGTCGCAGCGAGCTGCGCCTGTACGGTCGACAAAGAGCTCTGCGCGGCGGCGAGATCGGACTCGATGTTCCGGAACTCGGCGCGCGCCTGTTCGATACGCTGGGTGATCGTGCCGGTGCCGGGCAACAGCCCTGCAAACTGGGTTTCAAAGACCGCGCGACGCTCTTCCAGCTCACGCAACCGGCTCTCGCGCTCGGCGATCTGACGATCGAGAAATTCGACCGACTGGGTCGCTTCCTGCCGGCTGCCGGCAAGGTTGCGCTCGACGAAAACGTCGATCAGCGACTGGTTGATTTCGCGCGCCAGACCCGGCGCGTTCCATGAGACGGACACTTCGAACATGTTGCCCGGCTCGCCGATGCGGGTCGGGTCCTGTTCGGCGGCGACGGTGACGCGGCCCTTGAGCTGCGTTGCGAGCGAACGAATCTGTTCCGGCGTCGCCGCTTCGCTGGCGAGTTCGGTGCGCCGTACGACCTGTTCGAGATTTTCGGTCGAGGCGAGCGTCTGGCGAATACGCTCGATATTGGCGCGCTGTTCGCGCTCCGAGACACCGATTTCGGTCGACAGCACATTTTGCTGTTCGACATAGATGCGCGAACGCGACTGGTAGCTGTTCGGGATCAGCGCGATCACGAGCCAGCCGAGCGCGGCCACGGCCCAGGCGACGCCCAGCGCCATCCAGCGATGCTGCCAGATGCCGTGCAGGGCCAGCCTTATCTCTTCGTAAATTCCGTTCATGCCGTTCGCTTCGCCTTTCCGCGAGAAATGAGATCAGCCCGTTCGATCAGAACATGCTCTCGGGAATGATGATGACGTCGCCGGGCTGCAGCTCGACATTGGCGCTGGTGTCGCCGCGGCGGAGCAGGCTCGAAATGCGCAACGCATATTCGCGCTGCTGCCCGCTGGCCCGATCGTAACGGACGAGGCGCGCGCGGTTGCCCGAAGCGAATTCGGACAGGCCGCCGACGGCAATCATCGCGTCGAGCAGCGTCATATTGGCGCGATACGGGATCGAGGCCGGTTCCTCCGTGGCGCCGATCACGCGTACGCGCTGGGCATAGGTGCCGGCAAATTCGTTGACGATGACGGATACCCGCGGCTCGGTGATATACTGGCTCAGCATCACCGCGATGTCGTCGGCGAGCATGGCCGGCGTCTTTCCGACGGCGACCATGTCCTGGATCAGCGGCGTCGTGATGCGGCCGTCGGGGCGCACCTGGATTTCCTCGGCGCCCAGTTCGGGGTTGCGCCAGACGAAGATGGTCAGCTTGTCGAGCGGGCCGATGACATAGTCCTCGCCCGGGCCCTGGTTGCTGCTGACGAACGATGCCGGCGGCAGTTCCTGTCCACCGCCGCTCATGCAACCGGACAGCGCCGTGGCCGAAAGGCCAAGAAACAGAAGCGATTTCGACTTGGTGAAGTTACGCATTTCGGGCCCTCATGTTTCGGGCCGTCTTCTGGTGCGCTCGATCGTCGCGCACACTCCGGCCCTCTTGTCATGGGCCGCTATGCAGCGCGAACGGTTAAAATCGCGTTGAGCTAAATGGTTACTTTTCCGCCCTTAACCACGATCTCTGCGGCATTGGGATGGCTGAGGAAGTTTTGCGGGCTGGCGCTTAAACCATATGCGCCCGAGGCGAAGACGGCGACGAAATCGCCGATGTCCGCGCGCGGCACGGCGATCTGGTTGGCAAGGCGGTCGAGGGGCGTGCAAAGCGGGCCGACGATCGAGGCGGTTTCGACCGGCTCGGCACCCATTTGGCTGGCGATCGCAACGGGATAGTTGCGCTTCATCACCATACCGAAATTGCCGGTTGCGGCGAGATGGTGGTGCATCCCGCCATCGGTGACGAGGAATATCTCGTCCTTGCTTTGCTTGCGGTCGAGGATTTGCGCGACATAGACGCCCGCCTCACCGATCAGCCAGCGGCCGAGTTCGATCATGAACTGCGTGTCGCGGAGAATATCGGGGCGCGACGTCAAGGCGTCATCGAGCGTCATGCCGACCGCATCGACGTCGAGCGGCGTATCGTTCGCCGTATAGGGAATGCCGAAACCCCCGCCGAGATTCACGGTTTCCGGCGCTTTTCCGATCTCGTCCGCCAGGTGTGCCGCCAATGCGATACTGGCGGCCTGACAGTCTGCAATCGCGCCGGCGTCGAGCGACTGGCTGCCCGAATAGATATGGAAACCGCGCCAGTCGGCACCGGCATCGAGCAGTTTGCGCCCGAGCGCGGGCACGCGATCCTGGTCGATGCCGAAGGGCTTGGCGCCGCCGCCCATGCTCATCCCCGACCCCTTCAGCTCGAAATCGGGATTGACGCGGATGGCCAGTCGCGGCGTGACGCCAACCCGTTCAGCCGCTGCCAACGCCCGATCCGCTTCGGTTTCCGATTCCAGATTGAGCGTTGCGCCGAGCGTGAGCGCCAGTTCGATCTCTTCGTCGCGCTTGCCGGGGCCGGCAAAGCTGACGTCATCCATAGCCGCGCCGCAATCGCGAACGGTGGCCAGCTCGCCGCCCGAAGCCATGTCCAAGCCATCGGTGATCGGAATAAAATGTTTTATGACAGCCGGATGAGGATTGGCCTTCACAGCAAAATGCAGGTGCACGGCTTCAGGGATTGCTCCACGAAACCGCTCGACCTGCGCCGTCGCGAGGTCGAGATCATAGGCGTAGAATGGCGTTTTCCCCGCCTTTCCGGCCAATTCGGATACGGTGAAGCCGCCGATCCGCAATTCGCCCCGCTGATTTGCGAAGGCCAGTGGAATGGGGCCGATCGGCTTCATGCGGCGAATTCCTTCTCGATGGCCGTTCGGTCCAGCTTTCCGTTCGGATTGCGCGGCAGTTCGTCCTGCCACACAATGTCGCGCGGCTGCATGAAATTCGGCAATTCGGCTTTCAAATAGCGTCTGAGCGCTTCGTCCTGCACGCCATCGCTGCCCCGGACCACCAGCTTGATGGCCGCGCCCAGTCGCTCGTCGGGCACCCCGAATGCCACGGCCTCTGCAACCATAGCACTGGCGACAGCGGCATCTTCGATTTCGCTGGGGCTCACGCGGTTCCCGGCGGTTTTTATCATCGAATCATCGCGGCCGACGAAGCGCAGAAAACCTTCCGCATCGCGTATGACCGTATCGCCCGACCAAACGGCCGTGCCGCCATATTCGGAAAATGAGGGCGCCGGTTTGAAGCGGATCGCCGTGCGCTCGGGATCCTGCCAATAGCCTTGTGCGACGAGCGGGCCCGCATGGACGAGTTCGCCCGGTTCGTCCGGCGCCGCTTCGCTGCCATCCGGCGCGACGACCATGGTTTCGGCAAAGGGAATAGCCCGGCCGATGCTTTCGGGCATCGCATCCAGCAGCTCGGGATCGAGGGTGGTGGAGCGAAACGCTTCGGTCAGCCCGTACATGGAGTGAATGCGCGCCGCAGGCCAGGTGTCACGCATCTTTCGTACCAGCGGCACGGGCAGCTTGCCGCCGGAATTGGTGAGCGTGCGGAGCTGTCTTGCGACGTCATCCTCCCATTCGAAGTCGACAAGCTGCACCCAGAGCGGCGGGACGCCTGCAAGAACAGTGACGTCATAGCGGCCAACCGCCTTCATCACGTCGCGCGGCATCAGATAATCGAACGGGATGACGCTTGCCCCGGCATACCAGCTGGAAAGCAGCTGATTCTGTCCATAGTCGAAGCTGAAGGGCAATACGCACAACGTCCGGTCGTCCGCCGCAAGCCCAAGATAATGCGCCACACTGACGGCACCGAGCCACATATTGGCATGGCTGAGCATCACACCCTTGGGCCGCCCGGTCGAGCCCGATGTGTAGAGAATCGCCGCCAGTTCGTCGGGTGAAGCATTGGACGGCGTCATCGCGTCACCCACAAGGGCGACGTCACCTTCATCGGCCGTGCGGCAGCCGGTCGGCACGTCGCCTTCTTCCAAAGATCTAAGGCGACTCGCACCAGCGATGAGCAGCTTGGCTCCGCTATCGGCCAAGATATGCGCGACTTGCGCCCGTTTCAGCAGCGGATTGACCGGGACATGCACCAAACCCGCCCGCGCGGCGGCCAGCGGCATGATGCAGGCGAGCCGCGTCTTGTTGAGCCAGCTCGCGACGCGATCGCCCGGAATGAGCCCCTGCCCCGCCAGCCATGACGCCATCGCGCCTACGGCGGCATCGAGTTGGCCATGCGTCATGCTGCCCGTCTTGTCCGTCAGCGCGATCGCATCGCGCGCGCCGCGCAACGTCAGATGGTCGAGCGGCTTGGGCTCGGGATTTAAGTCTTTCGTCATCGCTTGGCGTTAGGTCCCGTTTCGAATTGCCGCGTCGTGCGGCGCCCGGGATAGCGCCAAGATGGTTGACGTAAAGTTATTCGATACGCTCGACGCCGTCGCCGCCGATGCGGACGGCGCGCTCGACCGTGCGAAGCAACCCGGTCTCTACAATCGGCTCGAATGGTATCGCCGCACCGTCAAAGACGGAAACCCGCATGCGCCATTGGTGGCCAGGGCGCGCAACGCCAAGGGAAGCGCCTGGCTCTTCCTCGATCGCAAGCCTGGCGGCGCCCAAGCGCTGGCAAGCTGGTATACGCTGGATTTCGGTCTTTCCGGCGAGGGCGAGACCGAAGCGTCGACCGAGGCATTGGCGCGCAACCTCAAGCATCTCGCGCGTATCGAACTCTCGCCCGTCGGCGACCCCGAACCGATCGCCCGAGCATTTCGGAATGCGGGTTGGAAAGTGTTCGTCGAACCGAAGACCGAAAACTGGTTCCATCGCATGCCGAACGACTTCGAGACCTATTGGGCGAGCCGGCCGAGCCGGCTGCGCAACACGGTCAAACGCAAGGCGAAAAAGGCGAATCTCGACATTCGTATCCATCGGACGTTCGACGAGGCCGCATGGGACGATTATCGGACGATCTACGCGCAGAGCTGGAAAGGCGAGGAAGGCAGCTGGCCCTTCATGCGCGACTTCGCAGAGACGGAAGGAAAAGCCGGGACACTCAGGCTGGGCGTCGGGTATATCGACGGCGAACCGGTAGCCGCTCAGCTATGGACGGTCGAAAACGGTCAGGCGACGATCCACAAGCTCGCCTATACCGAAGCCTCGAAGAAGCTTTCGCCCGGTTCGATCCTTGGAGAGGCGATGTTTCGGCATGTCATCGAACAGGATGCGCCCGCCATTATCGACTATGGGACGGGCAGCGAGCCCTACAAAGCCGATTGGATGGACGAAGTCCGGACGCTCTATCGCATCGAAATGTTCAATCCGCGCCGCCCCGGTGCATGGTTTGCCCTGGCGAAGCGCCTGATTTCCGGCCTTGTCCGGCGCGGCGCACAAGGCTAGGCGAGCCGCAAACAGGGCGTGAGGAAATTTCATGACGTCAACCGGAGCCGAAAAGGTCGATCAAACGCTGCGGGCGGTGCTTGTCGACGTGCTGGGGCTGAGTGCGGACGAAGTCGGCAAGTTCGACGAGGGAACCGAGCTTTTCGGCGCGATTCCGGAGCTCGATTCGATGGCGGTCGCCGGATTGCTCACGGAAATCGAGGAACGGCTCGGCATCTGGATCGACGATGACGAATTCGAAGCGGAAATGCTTGAAACTTACGGCAATCTCCTCGTCTTTTCGCGAGACAAGGCGCTCCAGTGAGCCCGCCTGAGCCGCGCTATCGCGAATATGCCTGGCGCGACGGGCGCGAATGGATGCTCGAACTGGGGCCGGAGAACGGTCCGCGGCTGCTGATCCTTCCGCCCCTGCTCGAGGAGCTCAATCGCTCCCGAAAACTGCTGACCGACATGATGCGCGACCTCGCGGTCGCCGGGATCCTCAGCGTGCTTCCCGATCTGCTCGGCACGGGCGAAAGCCTTCAGACGATCGATGCCACTGATTGGGAGGACTGGCGTGACGCCATGACGTCACTCGTCCAGGAGCAGCAGTTTTCCGGCATTTTCTCGCTCCGCGGCGGATGCCTGCTCGACGACTGCAGTACCGTAAAAGCGATGCGCTTTGCGCCCGTTGCCGGGAAAAACCTGATCCGCGACCTGATCCGCGCGCGCGGCGTTACGGACAAGGGTTTCGACGCAGTAGCGCAGAAGGCCGTGTTCGAGACCGGACCGACCATGCTCGGCGGTTATCCGGTGCCGGTCGCGCTCGCCCGCGCGCTCCGCGACGCCGATCTGCCCGAGCGCGCCGATGTCACCACCGGCCGTTTGGAAAGCGACGTTCCCGACGCCGATTTCAAGATCGACGGCACGCCGGTCTGGCGGCGTGCCGAACCGAGCGGATCACCGGAATTCTCGCGCGCGCTCGCCAATAAAATCGTCGATTGGTTAGCCTGATGCGCAACCTGTTTGCCATTCCATGTGAAGAAGATTGGCTCGGCGCCACGCTGGACGCCGCGGATGGCGAGACCGGCGTTCTCATGGTCATCGGCGGCGGTCAGACGCGTATCGGCGCACATCGGGGCTTTGCACAGCTCTCTGCGGCGCTGACAGAGGCCGGCTATCCCTGCCTGCGTTTCGACCGCCGGGGTGTTGGCGATAGTTCGGGCGAAGATCCGGGCTTCGAAGACACCCTCCCCGAAATCCGCGCAGCGGCAAGCGCTTTGCGGGAGAAATGCCCGTCCGTCCGCAGCGTGATCGGCTATGGCCTGTGCGACGGCGCGACGGCGCTGGCCTTGCACGGCGCGGCGGCTGGGCTGGACGGCATGATCCTCGCCAATCCCTGGGTCGTCGAGGCGCAGGCGAACGAGCCGCCGCCTGCCGCCATCGGCAAACATTATCGTGAGCAATTGATGAGCCTTGATGGCTGGAAGCGCCTGCTGACGGGCGGGATCGATTACCGAAAGGCCGTCCGCGGCGTCATGAAGATCGTCAGGAAGCCCAAGTCCGAAGGCGCCGGCAGCCTGGCGGAGCGCACGGCCGCTGCCATGGCGTCAGGGCCCCTGCCCGCTCATGTCGTGCTCGCCGAGGGCGATGCGACGGCGATCGCCTTCGATCACGAATGGCGAAAGGGCGCGATGCAGGCTCTTTCATCGGAACCGCGCTTCACCTGCGACCTGATCGATACCGACGCCCACAGTTTCGCGCATGACGGCAATTTCGAACGGCTGCGCGATAGCTGCCTGTCGGCGCTGGAGCGGTTTAAGGCCGCATAGAGCCGCCTGCGATCGCGCCTACCAGGCGTGATCAGCAGATCCTGTCAGGAAACGCTCGGCATCGAGTGCCGCCATGCAGCCCGTCCCGGCCGCCGTGACGGCCTGACGGTAGATCTTGTCCATGACGTCACCGCAGGCAAACACGCCCGGAACGCTCGTCCGTGTGCTGCCCGTCGCGACCTGGATGTAGTTGTCGTCGTCGAGATCGAGATGCCCCTTGAACAGGCTTGTCGCGGGATCGTGGCCGATGGCGACGAACGCGCCTTCCGCGTCGATCTGCGTGATCGCATCGGTCTTCGTGTCCTTGAGATCGATGGCGACGAGGCCGAGCGGATCGCCGTCGCCCACAAACTTGTCCACCGTCTTGTCCCACATCACGCTGATATTCGGATGATCGAAAAGCCGGTCCTGCAGCACCTTTTCGGCGCGCAGCGAATCGCGGCGATGGATCAGCGTCACATCGTCGCTGTGATTGGTAAGGTAGAGCGCTTCCTCGACCGCCGTATTGCCGCCGCCGATGACCGCGATCTTCTTGCCCTTGAAGAAAAAGCCGTCGCACGTGGCACAGGCCGAAAGCCCCTTGCCGCGCAGCAGCGTCTCGCTCTCAAGGCCCAGCCAGCGCGCCTGCGCGCCCGTCGCGATCACGACAACATCGCCATGATAAACATCGCCGCCATCGCCCATCAGCTTGAACGGACGCTCCGAAAAATCGACTCCGCTGATATTGTCCCAGACGAGCTTGGCGCCGCAATTTTCCGCCTGCTTCTGCATCTGCTCCATCAGCCAGGGACCCTGGATGATGTCGGCGAAGCCCGGATAGTTTTCGACCTCCGTCGTCGTCATCAGCTGCCCGCCGGGTTCTACGCCCTGGATGACGATCGGCTCCATATTGGCGCGCGCGGCATAGATGGCGGCGGAAAGGCCGGCGGGGCCGGAACCGAGGATCAGCATTCTGGATTTATGGTCGGCCATGGTCTCGTCCTGCGTGGTTGTGCCGGACGAGATAGCCTCGCCCCGCCGCTGCGCAAGCGACAGGCGCGCAGCCATTGCTTGATCCCCGGAAAGAGGAAATTGGTAGCGGAGGAGGGACTCGAACCCCCGACACGCGGATTATGATTTTAACGGAAACATCGCGGAGACGCGTCTACATCGATTGTGCCACACATTTCGGCATAGTTAATTCGAAGCGAGTTTCAGAGCGGTCAGAGAACACCCGCACTTCACCACCGTGAGCCTGAGCGATTTCCTTCACGATGAAAAGGCCCAAACCCAAGCCCTTCTCGCGATTTGAAACCTCCCCACGCTGGAAGGGCATGAAAAGCTTTTCGCGAGCCGCTTCAGGGATTGGGTCGCCCTGATTGACAACACCAAGGTGCAATTGATCGCGTTCGACCCGCGCTTCTAGCACAATAGGTTTGGACCGATCTCCATATCTGACTGCATTAGCCAGGAGGTTAGAAACAAGCTGTCCAATTCGGTGGGTATCGCAATCGACCTCTTCCAAATCCCAAAGTTGGCAATTAATTTCTACATCAGTAGCGACGGCTGTTATCTCTTGGACCACGTGATGCAAAACGTCTGCTAGACTGTCTTTGTTTGAGTAGTCGAGCGGGATGCCCGTCCCCAACCGCCCCCTGGCGAAATCGAGCACGTCGTCGATCAGGTCACTAGCGCGCACGAGACTTTTCCTCATCTCCCCTATTACGGTCGATGTGCGTTCGTCCGCTTCTGCATGTCGCTCCAATATCCGCGTCCCAGCCGCTATCGCCGCGAGCGGATTGCGCAGATCATGACCGAGAACGGCAATGAATTGATCCCGCAGCTCCAGTTGCGAGTGTTCATTCTTAAACCGCTCTTCAGCCCTGACCCTAGCCTCGACCAACGAGCGCTCGAATTTCAATCGTTCGGTCGCTTTAAACAGCGTGAGCCGGGTAAACAGGTGCTCCCCGTTCGGTCCCCGCTTCTCCTTGGCATTCCCAATAACGGGAATCTTGTCAGCGTCACCAAGTTGCAGGTCGAACGCGATCTCGTGAGCTTCGCCTTGCAGCCGCAGCATCGGTGCGAGATGCGTCTCGAAAGCGATCTTGCCACCGAACGACAGGATCGTATGGACCTGCTTGCCCACCAAGTCGTCCGGTGAGCAGTCCAACCAGTCGGCCAAAGTTTGATTCACCTTCGCAATCCGCGCATCCGGAGTGACTGAGAGATACCCGCACGGAGCTTCGTCATAGAGCTCCGCTAGGTTCTCAGTTGGAATATCTGAGGAAGTCACGGATCGCGTTAGTTACCTCGTCTGGCGCACTAAGATTAGGGCAGTGCCCGGTCGCGCGAAGCAACCTGTATTCGCTGTTCGGCAATTTGGCGTGGACATATTGCCCGACTACTTCTGGAGCGATGATGTCTTGCTGGCATTGAAGAATGAGGGTCCGTGCGGTGACGTCCGGCAGATCCTTCCGGTTATCTCCGTAGAATGTCACCCTAGCGAATTCACGAGCGATGTCCGGGTCGGTTGCGCAAAACGATTTCGTCAACCGTTCACCCAATTCCGGTCTATCGTCGTTGCCCATAATCTGGGGTGCCATTGCCGCCGACCAGCCGAGGTGGTTCTCATCGAGGAAGCTTATCAATTCTTCGATCTGCGTATTTGAGAAGCCTCCCACGTAATCGTCGTCGTCGATGTAACGGGGCGATGGGCCGACCATCACGATCTCGCTAAAAAGATCCGGTCCCTTGATCGAAGCGAGGGCGCCGATCATGGCGCTGACAGAATGTCCAATGACTACAGCATTCCGAAGGTCAAGCGCGTCCCCGATCTCGACCAGATCTGACGCATAGCCATTGAGCGTCGAATACTTGGCTGAATCGTACGCAGATAAATCTGAGTGCCCAGCACCTACGTGATCGAAAAGCACGACTTGAAAGTCTGCCTCGAATTTGCGCGCGACGTCCTTCCACATGTGTTGATCACAGCCGAAGCCGTGAGCAAAAACTAGCGCTCGTCCCTCGCTGCCGCGCACCGACACATTGTTTCGAGTTAGAACGAGATCATCCCCCATGCTCGGGGGTTCTAGAACTCTTTGCAGATTTCGCAAACTGCGATGAAGTTATGGATTGGTGAGAGCCAATGCTCGGTTTTTGATAGGTGGCCTTCAACATCGTCCCTCCTCGCCCTCGAAGTCCACATCCTTTTCATAGATATGAAAAATGTGAGCACGGAGTAGCGGAGCCGCAGATTATGAACCCAACGGAAACGTGCGTAGACGCGTCTACGTAGACTTAAATGGTTTGTAGCGTCGGCTCTTGGCGATACTCTCTTATCCGGCGGGCGTCTGGTTTTGGGTGGAAAGCGGACATGGACTCGTAGCCACTAAAACGTCTGTGCTTGGGCCGGTTTTGCCGGGAGGCTACATAGCTCTACCGGTTTAGCGGCTATGGTTGGCGGGCCAGATCCTCGCGCCGCCGATCTATGCTCGTAAATGTGCCATCGGAATGCGATATTTCGAGTTTTTCAATGCGGCCATTGTCGTCTCGTATGAACCGATAACGCCGGAGCGGATTTTCGGCGCTGTAGAACAGATCGTTATCAATCGGCACGAGCGCTCGTGCTGGCCTGCTTCCAACCTGAACTTCCAAGCCCGTTTCGCTTAGAATGACGACCAACCGGCCGTATATGCCTTCAAAATCAGACAGATCCATCTCGGGAACGCTACGTTCATCAAGAGCCGACCGCGCCCATGCCCAATCGAGCTGATAGACCGCGTTTCCGCTTTCTAATGCCGCATCCAGGGCAAGAATCTGGCCGCGTCGCAACGCATCATCGGCGGAAGTGGCAACATCGGGAAGGACTCCCACGCCTTCCCAATTTGTGCCAGTGATCGGGTTGATCGTCGAACCTATCGAGATGAAAACTTCAAATCCGCTTCCCGCGTCGAATACGCCCCCCGGATTCGCGGCACCACTGGAGGGCTCGCCGATTATGGTGGCACGACCCACAGCCTGCAGCGAATAAGCCAACGCTTCGGGAGCGGGTCGCGTTCTAGCACTGATCAAGATGTAGAGCGGAACATCGACGCGAGGCGCCGGGTAGGGGACAACTGGCATTCTATCTTCCCGGCCCGATCGCGACTGGTATATACTGTGCACCAAGGCGCCTGGCTCCGTAAATGCGCTAATCAGATACCCGACCATCCATGGAGATCCACCAAAGTTGTCCCGGAGATCGATGATCGTAGCGTCGGTGTGTGACACGAGATCCAGTGCTCCCTTGGCGCTCCGCAAGGCTGGATCGTCAACATTATTGAAATCGATGTTGGCGAACGAGGCCATATCGATATATCCTATATTGCCCGGTAGTATTTTAACCTCGCGAAATCCAAATCCGGATCGACGGACGGCGTCTTCAATTCCGTAGAGTAGCTGTCCTCTCTGATCCCTTGACACGACAGTTTCCGAATCTCGGCTGCGCGGCGACCAAGAGACGTCGAAATGCCGATCATGCGGGGTCAGAAAGTTGGTCAGTGCGGTAGCGAGTTCCCGCGGGTCGGATATGGAATCCCATGTGCCCGCTGCACTCGCCGCGCGTAATTCACCAGAGATCGCTTCGGCTCGCGCCTCATTGTAGAAATTTGTTTCGATAAGCGCGGCGACGTCGTTTGCGACGATGCGCGAATTCATCTGTTGTGCGTGAGATGGTGAAAGGGCGAGCACCAGCGCGGCCAACCAAATCACAGCAAATCGCATATTCAAATCACCTCCCGAAAAAAGCTAGATCGGAATTTGGGCTGCCGCAACGGTGCACCGGTCCGATCCGCGATAGTCTCGACGAAGGTTGAAGTGATTTCGACACACGCCGCCAACCGGCCCATTGGCGGACCATGGACAACTTTGTAACGAACGTCTGTCATCCACCCAGTGCAGACATCCCACGTCTGTCATCCACCCAGTGCAGACATCGCACATTTCGAGGAACACAGGCAAGCTGCCGGTCCGCTTCCAGGAGGACCGCAAAGCCCCTCGAATGTCTGACATGGGGCGCTCTGCAGTCATCATATGGGCCCTACGCTAGCGTCTGCTATTGGGACGTTTGCTGACCGACCGGTTTTGGTTTTCGCCAGGATACACCAGCCGGGCCGCCATCCAGCTCGCCGTTGAACGCGGTAAGGTTCCGTTGTTGGGTGGGAAAGCGAACATCGAAGCGAAGCCTTGGCGTGGCGGCAAAACCGGGTGCGGTTCAAAACCATGGTTCGGCGATAACCAAAATTATAAGCAACGCCACGTTTACAACTGCCAGGCCGATCAATTCGCCTCGAGACGTTGGCCGATCATACAAAATACCCGGCTCGCCAGTAGTTGAAACCTGAGACAAGCGACTGGCGGACGAATGGCTTTTGCCATGTCGCGCCAGCCCCGCTTGCCTGCGCGGTTTGACATGCTCCTGCACTCTGGGTCGTTCATGCATCGCGCTGCAGGATAGCTACCAATGATTAAAATTTGCAATTTCCGTTGAGATTCAGCGAGCGATTGATTTGCGAACGGGCACTGGCCCCTTTCTACGGTTACGTTCAAGAGAGACTGCGGCAGCCCAACGCACCGAGGAGCTGGTGCTCGTTTATTCCGTCTGTGTCCGAACATTTTTTGCGAGTGTCTTGAACCGATCGCCATTTGGCTGTCGAACCGTCAGCGTCCAGTTTCCCCCACTGCTCTCGTGCAAATCTTCCACTACGCCGGCCTTGCCTTGATGAACACCGCCGACGACGGTGCACTTGTCGCCATTTTGGATTGAGGGATTCGCGCTCCCGTTATTAATCATCCCAATTCCTCCCGATTGGTAGCTTTCCGGTCGACTATCGTAACGGTCGATAAACAAGCCGCATCCAGCGCGCTTCCTCTCCTCCCATATCGGGAGAAAAGTAATCGTGGATCTCTGCATTTCCTTCCCGATGAATCTGGACACGCAACGGAGTGGATTGGCCGACAATTCTGTTTGTTACGCTGCCTTCAAGTTGACCGGTGCCGTCGGCTGCCAGCCTACCATGCAGCGTAGCGACACCGGTGCCGGTTGTATCCATCCAAACATACCAATGTTGCTGCAACGACGTATCGTATCCGGTGAAGCCCCGGCCTTCGAACGCATCATTGACTTCCGCAAGCCCCTCCACGTGCAACTCCAAGACTCTGCCGCCCAGAACAATTGACCGGGTGGCTGCCAACTCGGTGTCAACGGGATCGACGTCGGGTGAAAACCAGACCGTCGAGCTTAACGTATACCGCCCAGCCATGGCCGCCAAATGATCATGCTGCTGTTGCAGGTCCGTTGACGAGCGCCGGTCCGCGATGAACGCTTCTGCCTGAGTTCCAACGGCACCTCCGGCATCCGTGCAGAAGAGCAGCAGGGTCGTCGCCAAGAGTAAGGTTTTTGCATTCAATTGCTGTGCCATGATCGCAATCAACCCACCTTATTCCCTAGTCCTCGGCTGCCCTCATCTGATGTTGCGACAAGATGCGTTGCCAGTCTTCGGGCGACAATTGTGGCGGCGGTTCGCCCGGTTGCGCGCCGACCTCCCGAAAGAAATTTGCAATATCGGGCTCGGGAAAAATAAACAGTATCGTGCTGTCGCTTTCCCCGTCGCTGGAAACGCCGTGCCGGGTGCCTGGGGGGATGACCATCAATGTTCCCGGTTCAGCTTCCGCTTGCGTCGATCCCAGAGTGAGCGTGGGACGCCCCTCGTGCACGAAGATAACTTCTTCATAACCATCGTGAATATGAACCGGGATTCCGGTGCCATCAGGTATATGTTCCGTTCCGACCATCAATCCGGTTGCACCGCTGTTTTCAGTCGTCACTTTTAGGATCGCACTGCGTCCATCGGGGAAAAGCAGCGCCTCACCGTCGTGAGGCGCCAATATGAGTGGACCGCCCGCTGAAGAAGAGGTTGTATCACTTTCAATCGGGTGTGATTGTGCGAGGCTTGGCAAGGCCACCAATATGGTTAGCGCAGAAAAGAATGTTTTCATGCCGCCGTCTTTCTCCGATGCGAGCGATCATTCGCTGATCAGCACCGGTCTCATACCATAATCTTTGTCCGAATTGCACAGGAACCGACGAGGTTGGCGTCACACAGGCTACCCAGCAGCGGAACACATGCGGCAAACCGAAGTCGCTCGTGAGTGACCGCGATTTAGGTGTGTTTTCGACCTCGTCGCGATGCACCTTCAGTTGCTCGCGAGTTGACGGTTGCAGAGCAGCCAGAGCTAGATGTCCGCTTTCAGATCGAAAACCTCGAGCTTTGTTGAAGACTGTTGGCGCACTTGGATGAGGAACAGCCATGACAACGCAAGCGAGTGAACAGCGCGATACTGACGCGACCCATATTCTCTCGAGCGACCATCGGACGGTCGAGGACCTGTTCGAGAAATACGAAAATGCCTCAGGCACCGATCGCAAGCGCGAGATTGCAGAGAAAATCTGCACCGAACTGAAGATCCATGCGCAGATCGAGGAAGAGATTTTTTACCCCGCACTCGAAGGCAAGATCGACCAGGACTTGCTCAAAGAGGCCTATGTCGAGCACGATGGTGCAAAGGTGCTCATCAACCAGATTGCCGAAGGCGGACCCGATGAAGAGTTTTACGACGCCAGGGTGACGGTGCTCAAAGAGCAGATCGAGCACCATGTGGAGGAAGAGGAAAAGCAGCGCGACAATATGTTCCAGCAGGCGCGCGCTGCCGACGTCGACCTCCATGCGCTTGGTGAGAAGCTGATAACCCGCAAGGAAGAACTCAAAGCGCAGGCCGAAAAGCAAGGCCTGCCGCGTGCCGAGCTAACCACCGCCTAGGAATTTCGATCTGGAAAGTGAGCGACGGAATCGGTTGTTCTGAGGTCGACAGAACCCCCGGCCCCACGCAACCCATAGAAACCTATGCCGTATTTATACGTTGCCAATGTGTAGCAACATCAAAGGAAAGGATTTCCCAATGGCATCTTCAACGTTCAAATCGCTGACCGACACCACATTCGATTCTGTCGAAGGCTATCGCAAAGCCGCCGACAAGGCGAAAAGTGCCGCGCTCAAATCAGCCCTGCAGGATCGGCTTGAACAACGCGAGAAAACGCTCGAAAGGCTAAATTTCCATCTTCAATCCGAAGGAGATGAACTGGTAACCCAGGGAACGGTCACCGGTGCCGCTCACAGGCTGTGGACGGAAATCTCAAACCTTTTCGAAAATGGCGACGAGGCTGCTGCCGAGCGGGTCGAAGAGGGCGAGGACTATATCGCGGGCAAATTCAAAGCAGCACTCGAACAGGGAAATCTCAATTCGATCGAACGGACAATTGTCGAAGAGTGCTATGCGGAGATTCGTGCCGGCGAACGGTTCGGTGACATGATCGCACATGAATACGACTGATGTTATCGGGACGGGCCCCTATGAGGTCCGTCCCCTCCTACATGTCAGGGGCCTCACGTTTCCCCTTTTTGGTACGAATGCTGGGTAAGGTCAGCTGCGAGGTACGCGCGCATCTATAATTTGGCCGAGCTGTACGCGAGCCGAGATGATGGCAACGACCGGATCGTGTGCCGCTGTATCCTCGACAGAATTGCGTTTCGACAAAGAAGAACCCGTTTGGTAGTCATACCCGAGTGCGTAACGGTTGGGATTAGGGGGATCTTGATGCGCCACCATTTAGCGTTCCTATTAGCAATGGCTGCCCAATTGTCGGTAGCGGCAACAGATGTTGTGGAGGAGCAAGTTGGAGAACGATCCACTCCTCATGAACGCATGGCGCCCTTTGCTTGGATGGTCGGCGAGTGGGGGGCGAAGGCTGGATGACCTCGCCTACCGGGGAGCGTCTTCCGTTTGAGTCACGCGAGACGGTGTCGCTTAAACTCGGCGGGGCGCTGTCAGAGCAAATGGACCTTCGCGGGTACGGCCTCAGCGTTGACGGATTGAGCGAACTGGCTATCCGGTTGCGATGCCCCTATCGAAGAAGCCTGCCAGCCCGTTCCGCTACTTCAATTCCTCGCCTGAGGTCATCCGGCTGGTGGTGATGATGTATGTGCGCTTCCCGCTCAGCTTGCGGAACGTGAAGGACCTGCTCGCCGAGCGCGGTATCGATATCTGCCATGAGACGGTGCAGCACTGGTGGAACCGCTTCGGTCCGCTGTTCGCAGCCGATATCAGAAGGCAGCGGGTTTCTCGAATGAAAGGCTTCCGCCATCCTTGCGCTGATGTTGACGCTTGTCGGCCTGGTCAACCGGGTCGATCAGGATTTCGATACACCCATCTACCATCGGATCGCGCTGGTCAGTAAACTCGCGGCGTTTTCGCTGGCCGGTGCGGTCGGGCTATTGCTCCTGCTCGCCATGCCGGTAGCCGAATTCGATAACATGTCGCCGCAATGGTATCCGATGCTTTACAAGATTCTCTATGCCGGTGTGGTCGCGTTGAGCGCGCTGCTGGTGGGAACCGTGGTGTTGCTTTACCAGACCGTGCGCAGCCTGATCGCGCATGTGACACCGAGAGAGGATGTCTAGGCCTTAGCCCCGGCGCTTCTTGCCTTCCACCGGTTCCTTGAGCGGATTGTTTTTCTGATCCTGCGGCTTGAGGCCCGTGGTCCCGCGCTTTTCATCGGGCGTCAGATCGCCGACCGGATCGGTGGGCGGCGATTTCTTGCCTGGTTCTTTTTCGGGAATTTTTCCGGCGTCGGAATTGCTCATGGCTATGCTCCTGTCGGGAGTGCAGTGAAAAGCTCCCGCCTCGGCGGGCGGGGGCTTTGGGGGTGGCAAGATCGCAATCCTACCAATAGGGCCTGACTGTTCAATATTCGTAGACCGTCGTCTGATAATCGCGATCATAGGCGCGGTCGCGGTCCTGCTCGCCGAATGTCGGCGCGCCTTTCAGTTCCTCTTCGGTCATGTCGAGCCTGTAACGGCTCACTGGTTGCCCTCCCCGGCGGCACCTACTGCCTGCGCCAGTTCCCCATTATCGCGCGATCGAACCGATCAGGGGAAAGGGGGTAACGGAACTTGTCGTCTCACCGATCGCTAATTCGGTTCAAGGTAAGCCGATATGAAGATAATCAGAATTGCATTTTTCACCATGGCCATTGCGATGCTCGCGGCGGTGCTGATTTCGCTCATCCCAAGCGACAAGTGGTTTATTCGCGCGCTTGATCTCGTGCGCGAGCCGATGTCGTATCTGGCGGGGCTCCTACTGTTGCTCTCGCTACTCCTTGGTGGATCGCGACGGTGGATGACGATCGCGGCCTGCGTCCTCGTGATAGTGATCAATTTCTGGCGGATCTGGCCATACTCTTTCCTTGCCGAGACGCAGCTTGCCCTCGGCGAGCAGGAAGGAGAAGCCGCAGCAAAGCAGTGCTTCTCCGCGATGTCTGTCAATGTGAAGGTCGAAAACGAGCAATATGCGCTGATTATAAATCAAGTGCGACGGCACGATCCGGATCTCTTGTTCCTGATGGAGACGGATAGCCGCTGGGTTGAAAACCTCGAGCCCCTGCTGTCAGAATACGACCATGTAGACCGGCATCCGCAACCCGACGCCTTCGGACTGGTATTTGCCACCAGGCTGCCTGTGGTAAGAACCAACGTGGTCGAAAACACCCACCGCGATACGCCCACGCTCTACGCAACTCTGCAACCCGCAGAATCGCGACCGATCGAATTCATAGGGTTGCACCCGAAACCGCCTCTGCCGGACTGGAACACCGAACTGCGCGACGAGAACATCGCTAATGCCGGTGTGCAGACGCCCGACCGCCTGCCTGACGCCTTTGTGATGGGGGATTTCAACGACGTTCCCTGGTCGCGCACTACCACGGAATTTCGTTCAACAGGCGATTGGCGCGATCCGCGCATCGGTCGAGGAACTTACCCGACCTTCCCTGCAGACGTGCTCCTTTTAGGCTGGCCCTTAGACCAACTATTGGTGAAGGGTGAACTTGAGGTCGTTTCGTTTGAAATACTGCCGGACAACGGCTCCGACCATCGCGGGATTCTTGCCAATATCTGCGCCCCTACGTGAACGCTCGCTGAAATGTCTGCAATTGGGTCGATTGCTGACCGGCCGGTTTAGAATCGCCACGCGATATAGCAGCCCGACCGCTTTCCGGCTGAACGCTGCAATAGCCCAAGTTCCGCTCATGGGTGGAAAGCGGAGATCAAATCTTGGCGGCTATATTCGCCCAAGCCGAGTAGACGACAAGGGCAACGAAAGCTAACCATGCCAGCAGAACTGCAATCAGCCCAGCCTTCGATGTCTGCTTGCGGTGGCCAATAGCTTTACCGCGAAGGTCAGCCATGACCGGTGCAGGTATCAGCTTTACAGCAAGGAGAATGCCTAGGGGAACAAGCAGCAGATCATCGAGATAGCCGAGCACAGGGACAAAATCAGGTATCAAGTCGATGGGAGATAATGCGTAAGCGGCAACCGCGGCAGCAATCGCCTTGGCATGCCATGGGACTCGTGAATCGCGGGCCGCAAGCCACAAGGCCACTACATCGCGCATTACTCGTTTCGCCCATTTATTTAGGCGCTCGATAATCATACGGGTGAACGTAACGAATGTCTGGGAGATACACCAACGGGTCGTTAGCCGACCGGCCGGCTTCAGCTGGCGATCCGACACAGCAGCCTGACCGGTCTTCGGCTCAGCGCAAAGCGCAATTGAGTTCCGCTTCTGGGTGGGGAAGCGAACTCCGCGCCGCCTGACGGCATGACATTCGCTCGCCGTTATTGACTCAAAGAAGGCCATGGCTATCGCTCAAATGAACTTGCGATGAGAGGGGCAAGTCCATGAACCAGATCATCAACCGCATCGAGCCGTCGCTCAAGCCGTCCGACCATCCCTATCTCAATGGTGCCTGGGCACCGAATTTCGAGGAACACGATGCGTCGGACATGGAGGTGATCGGCACTATTCCCGCCGATCTGGACGGCATCTATGTCCGTAACACCGAGAACCCCGTGCACCAGCCGATCGGCCGTTACCACCCGTTCGATGGTGATGGGATGCTGCATATGATGCGCTTCTCGAACGGCACGGCAGAATACAAGAACCGCTTTGTCCGGACCAAGGACTTCGAGGCTGAAGCCGAAGCTGGCGAAGCGCTGTGGGCGGGCTTCATGGAGCCGACCGCCAAGTCGAAACGGCCCGGATGCGGTATCGCGTCACATCTGCGCGACAGCTCTTCCACTGACGTGCTCGTCCGCAACGGCAAGATTCTATCGACCTTCTGGCAGTGCGGCGAAGGCTATTTGCTCGACCCCGAAACGCTGGACACGCTGGGCATTGAGGAATGGACGCCCGTCGATGGCCTGTCCGCCCATCCCAAGCTGGATGCGACGACGGGCGAACTGATGTTCTTCAACTATGGCGGCACGGCGCCCTACATGCATTATGGCGTTGTCGGGGCCGACAATGAGCTGAAGCACTATATCCCTATCGAATTGCCGGGAACGCGGCTGCCGCACGACATGGCGATTTCTGACAATTATTCGGTGCTGAACGATTTCCCGCTCTTCCCGATCCCCGAGGCGCTGGAGAACGGCTATTTCGTGCCGCAATTCGTCGAGGGCATGAAGTCGCGTTTCGCCGTGCTGCCGCGATACGGTTCGCCCGAAGATGTGATGTGGTTCGAAGCCGAGCCGACCTATGTTCTGCACTGGACCAACTGCTGGGAAGATGGCGATGAAGTCGTGCTCGAAGGCTATTTTCAGAAAGGCCCGCTGCCGCCGCCGCTCGAATCCATGGGCGACAGATACAAGCTACTTGCCGCGAGCATCGATCTCCACTCGTTGAGGCCGCATTTGCATCGCTGGCGCTTCAACCTGAAGACGGGCGAGACGGCCGAGGCACGCGTCTGCGATCAGGAGCATGTCGAATTCGGCAACATCAACCCGGACCGTTACGGCCGCGAACACCGCTATGTGTATAGCGCCCATGGTAAAAAGGGGTGGTTTCTGTTCGACGGGCTTGTGAAACACGACCTTAAGGCGCCGACCGCCGAAAAGGTGCTGTTCGGCGAGGGTCGCTTCGGCTCCGAAGCGCCGTTCGTTCCACGCAAGGGCGCAATCGAGGAAGACGATGGCTATCTGGTCAGCTTCGTCACCGACATGAAACGCGACCGCTCGGAATGTGTCGTCTACGACGCGAGAGATTTGGAGCAGGGGCCGCTCTGCCAGGTAATCCTGCCGCATCGCATCTGTTCCGGAACACACGCGACCTGGGCCGAGGCGCGCGACCTGTAAATTCTCGGGCTACGGCAAAGGAGCAAAGTCATGGCGAGCGACATCTTCATCCTCGGCGGATACCAGACGGATTTTGCGCGTAACTATTCCCGCGATGGCCTGACGATCTTCCACCTGCTCAAAGACGGCGTCGAAGGAGCCTTTGCCTCCGCGGAGATCGATCCCGAGGACATCGAAGTTGCCCATGTCGGCAATTTCGTCGGCGAGCTTTTCACCGGGCAGGGTATGCTGGGCGGATTTCTCGGCCATGTGCACTCTGACCTTGCCGGAATTCCGGCTTCGCGGCACGAAGGCGCTTGCGCCTCGGGATCGCTCGCGATTCTCGCGGCGATGGCAGATATCGAGGCTGGCCGCTACGACTGCGCGCTCGTCCTCGGCATCGAATATATGCGCAACGTGCCGGGCAAGATCGCCGGCGATCATCTCGGCGCGGCGGTCTGGGTCGGTGAAGAAGCGACCGATGCGACCTTCGTCTGGCCGGCAATGTTCTCCGATCTGGCGCAGGAATATCATGCGCGCCACGGCCTCGATCACGACCATCTCAAGGAAATCGCCAAGATCAATTTCGGCAATGCGCAGCGCAATCCGAATGCCCAGACGCGAAACTGGACGCTGACCGACGAGCATTTCGCTGAAGACGAAGAGCTTAATCCGGTTGTCGAAGGCTGGATGCGACGGCAGGATTGCAGCCAGATCACCGATGGCGCGGCGACATTGTTCCTCGCATCGGAGGCAAAGGCGCGGCAATATACCGATGCGCGCGGCATACCGCTCGAAAGGCTCGCCCGGATCAAGGGCTGGGGCCACACCACCGCGCCGATGCTGATGGAGGCAAAACTGAAGGCGAACCAGCAATCGCCCTATTTGCTCCCTTGGACCCGCAAGGCGATTACCGATGCCTATGCGCGCGCCGGGATCGAGGACATCAGCCAGATCGATGCCATCGAAACGCACGATTGTTTCACGATCAACGAATATATCGCGATCGAGCATTTCGGCATCACCGAGCCGGGCAAGGCATGGCAGGCAATAGAGGATGGCCGTGTCGCACCGGGAGGTGCGATTCCGGTGAACGCGTCGGGCGGGCTGATGGGCATTGGCCATCCGGTGGGCGCGACCGGCGTGCGCATGGTGCTAGACGCCATGCGTCAGACGACGGGCACCGCCGGGAATTTTCAGGTCGACGATGCGAAGACCGTCGCAACATTCAACGTCGGCGGTTCGGGGACGACCAATTGCAGCTTCGTCGTGGGCAGCGGGGCGTGACGACCTACAAGAATGCGCCGCGCAATCTTATAGTAGCGGCGGTCGCGACGGGACTGGGCATGGGTTTCGCCTGGCTTGCTGGGGGCAACGGCGTCCATGCCTTCGGGACTTCGGTTTTCGTCGTTTGTGCAGCGTTTGCCTTCCTGATCAATTGGATGGCCTTCGTCCCCGCTGCGATCGCCCAGTCGGACAAGTTCTACGATCTTACGGGATCGATTACCTTTCTGTCGATCGTCGGTGCCGCCTGTTGGCTGTCGGCACCGCTCGATCTGCGCGCCATCGTGCTGGCCGCCATGGTCGCCATCTGGGCGACACGCCTGGGCTTGTTCCTGTTCAGGCGCATCGGCGCCAGCGGCGGGACCGACGCGCGGTTCGAGAAGATCAAGATCAATCCGCCGCGCTTCTTCAGCGTGTGGACGATTCAGGCGCTCTGGACCATCTTCACCGCATCCTCCGCCATCGTCGTGATCTCGGCCGCGGACCCGGCGCCGATCGGTGTGTTCTTCTGGACAGGGTCGGTGATCTGGCTCGCGGCCTTCCTGATCGAAGTGATCGCGGATCACCAGAAGTCCGTTTTCCGGGCCGATCCGGCGAATGCAGACCGGTTCATCACAACCGGCCTGTGGTCTTGGTCCCAGCATCCCAACTATTTCGGCGAAATCATGATGTGGGTCGGTGCAGTCGTGATCGCGCTTCCATTGCTTTCGGGTTGGTCCTGGCTCGTGCTCGCATCACCGCTGTTGATCGCGCTGCTGCTGACAAGGGTCAGCGGGATCAACATGCTCGATGCGGCAGGCCAGAGAAAGTGGGGCGACGATCCGGACTATCACGCCTATCGGCACCGGACATCGGTGCTCATTCCCATGCCTCCACACGCATAGAGCACAAGCTGTCCCAGCGCCGCTTGAGGAGCAGTCATGAGATCGGCAAGTCTCGGGGGTGACCTCGCCGTCCCGGGTGCCAAAATCCAAGGGCTCCCTGTCGAAGTATTTCGTGACCAGGTGCGAAACGAATTCGGATGGTGTAACGTCAGTGCACTTCGCACGCTTGGCGAGGATGTATGCTGAAGACGGCTTACCAGCAGATTTGTGCAATCCTCGGCCTGATGCTTCTCGCGCAATTAGGACCGCGACCGGCTGCGGCCCATTCCAGACCGGCCAATATTTGGTCCCACGGAGTGAAACAGGCAGCGCAAATCTCCAATGAGGCAGCGCGCCTCAGTCGGGAAGGCCAAGAGTTTACAGCTGCAGGGTCTTTCGCTGCTGCCGAGCAAAGCTATCGGCGCGCGTTTCAGCTCATCGAGGCTTCACACGGCCCTGAACATCCCGAGACCCTTCTTGCGCTGAATAACGTTGCTGCCGCTGTGGCACGTGCAGGGCGCTATGCCGAAGCCGCCCAACTGTTCGAGCAGGTCTACCAGCGAAGAATTGGCCGCTTCGGACCGGATCATAGAGCTACGCTGGTAGCGATGACAAACCTTGCCACTTCGCTGTCGAACGCAGGCGAATATGATGCTGCAGAGACCACCTACAGGGAGGCCATTCCGAGGCTTGAGACGACATTGGGAAATCGCAACTCGCTTACGATTAATGCGATAAACGGCTTGGGCGTCCTGTATTATTCACAAGGGCGCTTTGCAGAGGCTGAGCCCCTTTATTTCCGTGCGCTTGAGGGCTTCGAAGCTCTGCTCGGTGCTGATGATCCCGCGACGCTTCTGGCCGTTCACAACCTTGCCACGCTCCATGCGGTGCAGGACCGGTCGGCCGAGGCGGAAAGCCTCTACCTCCGGGCACTTGAAGGGAGGCAAACCACTCTTGGCCCCCTCCACGTCCAGACTTTAGAGACGGTCGCCAACCTTGGCGTCTTCTATGAAGCACAGGGCCGTGACGATGATGCGGAACAGTTCATGGTCCGGGCGCTTAGCGGCCGCGAACAGGCATTGGGCGCACTCCATCCGGACACACTAACTGCACAGGGAAATCTGGCCACATTCTATTTCAATCGCGCGCGCTACGATGAAGCTGAACCCCTGATGCAATCGACACTCGAAGGCCGTCGCCAGATATTGGGTGTCACTCATCCATACACTCTGCGTGCTGCTGCAAGCTTGGGTCGCCTTCATCTAATGCGAGGACAAGGTCACCTTGCCGAGCCGTTGCTTCGCGATGCTGCCAATGGACGAATTCATCAGCTCGGCCTTGAGCACCCCGGCACACTTCGCTCGCTTCATGCCCTGGTGCTCTGCCGCCTAAACTTGTCAGGCGTCGAGCCGACCTCGATCACGCCTGCCCGGCTGTTGCTCGAAGGAATGCGGGCCAGACGAAGATAGATCAGGCCAAAAGGCGACCTTTGGACCAGTGTCCTCATTTGGGTCGTTTGCGGAAGCGCGGTTTTCCTAACCACGGGGCCGGAACCGGACAGTCCGTTACCAGCCAAACCCCGCCGGACATGTTTGCACCGACGGTATTGTCCACTC
>NZ_CAKZNF010000017.1 GCF_937129435.1 uncultured Parasphingopyxis sp.
CGCGCGCTTGTCGGCGGCGACGAGAACAGCATCGCCGGCTCCGTCACCATCGGATGGGAGTTCTGATCCCGCCGGTCACACACGCAATCCCGTGACCGGCCAGGGGGCGGCTACACGCTCGCCGCTCCCTGTTGGCGGGGCGGGAGACGAATGTCTGAAATTGGGTCGCAGCCGAGGGTCGGCTTTTCCGCGTCGGTCAATCGAAAGCGGACGGTCCGCAATCGGACCAATTGCGGACACTAACTGATTTGAAACAGTTCATCGCGTTTCGCCCTGGCAATTGACGAGTCCATCGAGGTTGATCATGGTTCGTGGCCACAAAGGGGGGCTCTTGTCTAACCAGGGAAACGATAACCGGCCGGTCGTTTTCATCAGCCATCACAGTAGCGAAGCGGAGACTGCGCGGCACCTAAAGGCGATTCTGGACCAGAACGGTATCGATGGTTGGATGGCACCCGATGATATCGATCCGGGCATGTCTTTCGATGATGCAATCGTCGCGCAAATCGAGCAATCCGACGCGGTTATCTTGTTGTTTTGCGGGCGGTCCGATCAGTCGCGCCATGTCAAACGCGAACTGATGCTTGCCGAAGACAGTAACCGGTCAATCTTCCCGGTTCGTCTGGAAGACGTCGCAGCCCAGGGCCTTGCTTACTGGCTCAAGGATTACCAATGGCTGGACTGGAACGACGGGCAGGACGGGTCCGTCGAAACTTTGGTCGGGGCAATAAGACGGCAGATCGCGAAAAGGGGAAACGCGCCTCAGACAGGAAAAACTGAAAATGCAGATGAAACGGGTGGAGCACCGGCCGTTCGGCCGCCGACGCCCGCACGCTTGAACTCGGGACTTCAGCCTGCAAGCCGACCTGTCCTGATAGCGGTAGCGGCGGCTGTACTTGCTGGAATTGCCGCGTTGATCTGGTTTATGGTTTTGCCACCAGGTGAACAGACCGCGCTCGAACCGGGAAGCTGGATGTTTACCGTTGATTATGACGACGTGGATTTACCGGATGCGCCGTCCCAGGCCGCAACGCTTGGCTTTTTGCTCACCAATCATCGGTTAGATTACACAATATGTTTGTCCCACGACCAGGCTGCGGATCCGAGCCTCGAAATGATCCGTACGATAAACAGCGGCGAATCGGGCTACGACTGTCAGGTCACAGAGTCACGCTTTGCAAACGGCAATATTACTATGCGAGCGCAATGCGACAATCCTGAGTTCGATGTTGATGAGCCGAGCCGCATTTTTGTCAATGGTACCTACACGCGCACAAGCTCTGTCAGCGAACTAGAAGTTCGGGCACACCACCCTGAATTTGGGCGGTTGAATCTGACCGGCACCGTATCAATGCAGCGGCTGGGAGAGTGTCAGTAGGGAAACTGGCGAGCCGCAACGTCGGCGAGCGGGCAAACTTGGGAGATGGGCGGTGCGTCCGCTTTCCAACCAGTTGCAGTCGGCAAGGCGTCGCAGTTGCACGTCTGAAACCCGACGTGCGAAATCTCGGCCGTCGACGTTTTAAACGACAATCTTCGTCAACGCTCGAATCCCGATAATGGCGATTATGACAAATATGCTTAGCCCGCGCACCCTTGGGGGATTGCTGGCCTTTCTGGACCGCAATCGCGCAGTCCGAGGGCTCATGTCCGCAAAGCCATCTGTGTCAACGATCGATCGCAATTGATCTTCTGAGACACATCATTAATTAGGACTCTAAGGAAAAGCCTCCTCAAGAGCAGGAAGATCGTATGAGCGACCAGGCCAATCGGGTATGGCGGCTCACCGCCCGACCAGAGAGCGACCGCATCGACGACGCACTCGAATTGGAAACCGAAGCTGTTCCTTCGGCGCCCGAGGGCGGGTTGCTGGTCCGGAACATCTATCTCTCGATCGATCCGACGCACCGCATCTGGATGTCGGAGATCGACCAGTACATGGATCCGGTCGAGATCGGCGAACCGATGCGTGGCGGTACGATCGGCGTCGTTAATAGGTCCAACGCCGAAGGCTTTTCGCCCGGCGATATCGTCGCCTGCCAGGGCGGATGGCAGGATTATGTCGCCATATCGGCAAAGATGGTTCGCCGCATCGATCGCGCGTCCAACCTGCCGCTCTCGGCTTATATGGGTCCGCTCGGGAATATCGGGGCCACCGCCTATTTCGGACTGTTCGAAATCGCCCGGCCGCGGCCCGGCGAGACCGTCGTCGTGTCGGCCGCCGCCGGCGCGGTCGGCTCATTGGTGGGCCAAATGGCCAAGATCATGGGGTGCCGGGTCGTCGGGACGGCGGGCTCGCCGGAAAAATGCGCCTGGTTGGTCGACGATCTCGGCTTCGATGCCGCGATCAACTACAAGGACGGTGACCTCATAAAGGCGCTGCGAGAAACCTGTCCCGGCGGAATCGACGTCTATTTCGACAATGTCGGCGGCGCGATGCTCAACGCGGTGCTAACGCTGATCAACCTAAATGCACGTATTGTGGTCTGCGGTCTGATCTCGACCTACAACGATCTCGAACAGGGCGGCGACGGCCCCGCCATGTTCCGCAACGTGCTGATGAAGCGGGCCACAATACAGGGATTTATCGTCAGCGACTTTCTTCGGCGCTATCCCGAAGCGTTCGCGGCAATCGGCCAGTGGCTCGAGACGCGACTATTGCAGTATCGAGTCGACATTCGTCAGGGTCTCGAAAATGCGCCGGACGTATTGAAGCTGCTGTTCACGGGCGATCACAGCGGTAAATTGATCGTCCAGGTTTCCGAAGAGCCCTAGGCGGCTATTCCGCTTCGGCCGCAGCATCGACCGCACGGCGAAAGGCAGCCATGCTCGACATGACGATGATCGCCGAAAGCGGTAGAACGATCGACGCCACGATCGAGAGCGAGTGGCGCAACGCGCCGTCCTCGCCGAAGCCGTAATCGGTGATCAGGGCCACCGCGGTCGGACCGAGGCCGAATCCGATCAGGTTGGCGACGAAGAAATAGAGCGCCGTTGCCTGCGCCCGATACCGATTGGGTGTGATGAGCTGCAACGCCGCGCCGGCCACGCCGCCATGCATCGATGCGACGAGGAATGCTGGCGCGATACAGGCAAAGGCAAGCGTCGCCGTCGGCATTTGCGGCGCGGCGATCAGGAACGGCGCCGCGCCTAGGATCGCAATCACAATCGTCAACAAATGCCCATCCTTGCGGCCCGCACGAAACAGCCGGTCAGCAAGCGCTCCGCCGAGCAGCAGCCCCGCCGCGCCGCATGCTGCCAGAATGATCCCGAAATAAAAGCCTGCCGTCGCCGGATCCATTCCGTATGTCCGCGCAAAAAAGGTCGGGATCCACGCCATAGCCCCGTAAATGACCAGCGTGAGGAGTGACAGGCCGAGAAAATGCGAGAAATAGGCACGGCGATAGGCTAATACATAAGTGAAACAGTCGCGAAAGCGACGCGCCGTCGCGACGTTTGTCACACCGCGACGAACGGGCTCGCGCACGGTGAGCATCAGCAGCGCGATCGCAAGACCGGGCAGCCCGACCAGAAAGAAAACGAGGCGCCACGGCGCCGCCTCGCCGATCCCCGGCAGTGAATAGGCCGGCGATTGCGTTGCCATGTCGACGATCATCCCTCCAATGACGAGGGCGATCCCCGAACCGAGCGGGACGCCGATCGAATAGACCGCTACTGCGCGACCCAACCGATCCTTGGGGAAATAGTCCGACATCAGCGAATAGGCTGCCGGAGACAGCGTGGCTTCTCCGATCCCGACGCCGATCCGTGCAAGGAAAAGCAGAGCGTAATTGGGGGCAAGGCCGCAGGCCGCCGTCATCGCACTCCATATGGTGATGCCGATCGTCATCAGACGGCGGCGATTGCCTCTGTCCGCCAGATACCCCAGCGGCAACCCCATGACGGTATAGAGCACTGCAAAGGCGAAGCCGACTAGCAGGCTCATCTGCGTGTCGGAGATGCCGAGGTCCGCGCGAATGGGCGCCACCAGCAGCGTCAGGATCATCCGGTCGATGAACGAACAGGTATAGGCGAGAAGGAGAACGGCGACCACGTACCAGGCGTAATCCTGACGCGGCCAAGGCTGCTCGCCGCTTGCTTGCTGACTGGCGTCCATCGTCTTCAGACGATCTCGAAAATGTCATAGTCGACGCCGTCGGCCGTACGCCGGCCGATCCCGGCAGCGACGATCCTATTAAGCCAGCCATAGCGTTCGGCGGCGGTCTCGAAGAGCGGCACGATTCGGAAATAATAGTCACCCGGGCCGAGCGCGGCCAAAGCCTCGGGATCGCGAAATGCTGCGAGCTTGTCGTTGGGAATCACCAGCCGGCCGGCATAGGTGACGTAGATTCTCGCGCCATCGCCGGTCTCCCACAACGCCCGGACATCGAGCAGCGTCTGCGCGTCGCCTTCTCCGGACATCGCAAGTTCCGACCAGTCACCCCCGCCCGGCACGACGCGGCCCGACATCCGGTCCCCTTCGAACGTGCCGCCGGTAATATGGCTGATCCGACGGTTCCGCCAAGGTGTGCGCCCCACTTCAATGGGCGCACCCGACTCCAGGATGATCGAGACCCGGCAAAGAGGGCGGCTTTCCAACACCATCGGTTGCATAGGCCGTTCTTCCTCCCTGTTTTGATCGCGGCACCCCTGTTCTCGAAATCCTTAGAGTGCTCATGATTCCCTTAGACTTCTTACTATTTTTGTGCAATGCCGAACTAAGGAACGGTCGCGACAAGGCCGTCGGACATGGGAGGATATCGATATGGCTATGCACCGCAAGCCTTTGACAATTCGTGTTTCTTGCGCGGCGATTGCCGCCGCCATTGCCACGCCTTCGATCGCTCAGCAAGGACCTGCGCCCGCCCCGACCGCCGCTGCAACAAACCCGGACCCGGGTCTCGGGGTGATCGTCGTTACCGCACAGCGCGTTGAGGAAAATCTGCAGGACGTGCCGATCGCCGTGACCGCGTTCGACGCCGAACAACTCCGCAACAGCCGCGCCAATTCGATCCAGGACATCGCCCAGCTCACTCCGAGCTTCACCGCGACAGAGGTCAATCCCGGCGAACCGAACTTCTCGATCCGCGGCATCGGGACCGAGGGGATCAACTCCAATGCCGGCGGCGATCCCTCGGTCGTGATGTTCGTCGACGGCGTCTATATCGGACGCGGAGGCGGATCGAATCTGGAGCTTTACGACCTCGAACGGGTCGAAGTGCTTCGCGGCCCCCAGGGTACGCTGTTCGGCAAGAATGTCGTCGGCGGCGCGATCAGCCTTGTCAGCCGCCTTCCCGACTTCTCCGACGAGTTCGTCAGCGGCACGGCAACCTACGGCAATTACGACCGGCTCGAACTGACGGGCCGCTTCAACTATGCGCTGGGCGATATGGCAGCCGTCTCCGGCGCCGTACATTATGTCAATCGCGACGGTTATTCCTTCAACCAGACGACCGGCAACGATGTCGACGATCAAGAAGCCGCCGGCGGACGCCTGTCTGTCCGTGTCCGCCCGTCAAGTACGGTCGATATCGTAGTGACCGGCGATTATACCGAGCAGAATCAGCGCGGTCAGCCGCGCGACAACGTCTGCGATGCCTCGGTGGATGGCGGCGTCCATTGCGCCGGCGTCAATCCGGATCCGCGCATCGTGAACGCCGTGGACGACGGCTATCTGGATCGCGAGGTCGGCGGTATCACCGGCCAGCTCACGATCGATGCACCGTTCGGCGAAATTACATCGATTACGGCATATCGCCAAGCGACCTATGCGCACCGGGATGCCTTCTTCAGCAATCCCATCAATCCGCCTGCACAGATTGAATCGATCAACGAGAATATCGAGAGTTCGCACCAGTTCAGTCAGGAGGTGCGGCTGGCATTCGACCTGCTCGATGACCGCCTTTCGGGCGTCGTCGGGCTGTATATGCTCGACGAGCATATCGAGCGCGAGGAAATCCTCGAACAGTTTTTCCCCGTGCCCGCATCGACCGGTGTCGGGTCATTCCCGCAGGTCGTCGATTCCGAGAGCTACGCCATTTTCGGTCAGGCCGGGTTCGAGATCTTCCCCGGCTTCACCGCCACGATCGGGGCCCGAATGACGTGGGAGTCGAAGGATGCGCAACTGCAGGGCCGGCTCCTTTCGGGACCGGGCCTGCCGCCTCCGCTTGCGACGCCTTACAATGTCACCGCCTCGGAAAGCTGGAACGCGTTCACGCCGCGTTTTGCGCTCGAATATGAAGCGGCCGACGATGTGCTGCTCTATGCGAGCGCCGCGCGCGGCTTCAAGAGTGGCGGTTTCCAGGGAACGGCCGGCAACGGCGCTAGCGCCGCCATACCGTACGACCCCGAATATGCCTGGAACTATGAGATCGGTGTCAAGTCCCGCTTCTGGAACGATCGTGTGCAGCTCAACGTCGCTGCCTTCCACACCGACTATACCGATCTGCAGGTATCGCAGCTCGTACCGCTATGCTGCGTCGTGATCGGCAATGCCGCAGATGCACAGATCGACGGGCTCGAGGTCGAGCTCAGCCTTTCGCCCTGGCGCGGCTTCAGGATCGACGGCGCCTATAGCTGGCTCGATGCCGAATTCACGAGCTTCGCGACCGGCGCCACGGCCGATTTCACGGGCAATACGCTGCCCCGCGCGCCGGAACACCAACTGTCGCTCGCCGCACAGTACGAAACGCCGATCACCGGTTCGATCAACATTCTGGGCCGCGTAGCCTGGGCGTACCGGTCGAGCGTGTTCTTCGAAGCGTCAAACACGCCGCTCGAAGTGCAGGAAGGCCATTCGCTGCTCGATGCACGTCTCGCCGTGCGGTCGGCGGACGACGATTGGGAAGTAGCCATCTGGGGCAAGAACCTGACCGACGAACTCGTCCGGAACCACATCGTGGCCTTCGCGCCTTTCGCGCAGCAGCTCAATATCTATCAACCGCCGCGAACATATGGCGTAAGCGTGTCGTTCACCTTCTGATTCTGGACAGGTGGGGCGCGTGGACTGGCGCGTGAGGAAACCGCGTCAGCCCTGCGCTCCCAGGCCGTCAAATGCCGGTGCCCGCGCGACCATCGAAGGCAGGGTCTTGTCCATCGCCCGGCCGAGCCAGTGCGAGGCCTGGATCGCGCGGACCAGATCGATGTTGCTCCGGCAACCGCTGCGTTCGAGCATATAGGCGACATCCTCGGTCGCGACATTTCCCGAGGCACCGGGCGAGAACGGGCAGCCGCCCAAACCGCCCAGCGACGCATCGATGGTGCGCACCCCCGCCTCGACCGCAGCCCAGACATTCGCGATCCCGGTGTTGCGCGTATTGTGAAAATGGGCCCTGAGCGGAATGTCTCCGATCTCCCGGCGAACCAGTCCGATCAACTCTTCCACCTGCCGCGGCACGGCGACGCCGATCGTATCGGCGAGCGCGATCTCACGCGGATGGGCTTGGGCCGCCGCCTTTGCCATCTCGACCACGCGTTCGGGTTCAACCGTCCCTTCGTACGGACAGCCGAATGACGCCGCGATCGTGATCTGCGCGCTCAAACCCTCGCGGCTGGCCAGCGCGATATTCTCGCAGGCGATGTCGAGCGACTCGGCGCTGCTCTGCCCCTGGTTGCGCGCGGCGAATTCGTCGCTGGCAACGCACACCGTTCCAAGTTCGTCGACCCCGGCCGCGATCGCACGTTCGGCACCGCGCCGGTTGAGGACCAGACCGATATAGGTGACGTCATCGCGGCGCGGCACGCGCGTCATGACGCTTTCCGCATCGGCCATTTGCGGCACCTTTTTCGGATTGACGAAGCTCGTCGCCTCGATCCTGCGCGCGCCGGCTTCGATCGCCTTTTCGATCAACGAGACCTTGTCCTCCGTCGATAGCAGAGTCTGCTCATTCTGCAGTCCATCGCGCGGCGAAACCTCCACAATCTCGATCATGGGAAGCGCTTCGTCGGTGGGGCTTTCAAATCGTGTTGCCATAAAATGTTTAGTAATCTAAGTTTTTCGGACACACAATCGCCGTCGCAGAACGGTATCAGGGGAGCAGGCCACTTGGCACAATCGACCGCAAGCGACGCACCGCCGCCTTCCGCCGGCACGCCGGGCGATGGAAGGGGGCTGCCCGTTCCCGGCCGCTGGCTCGGCGTCGGTCTGCTGACCGTCATTTACGTCCTCAACTATATGGATCGGCAGATCCTGGCGATCCTTATCGAGCCGATCAAGGCGGACATCGCGCTCACCGACACCCAGGTCGGCCTGCTGACGGGCACGCTGTTCGCGGTCTTCTACAGCATCATCACCATCCCCGTGGCGATGCTGGCCGACCGGATGAACCGGATCTGGATCATCGCGATAGGTTGCTTCCTGTGGAGTTGCTTCACCGGATTGTCGGGACTGGCGGTGACGTTCCTCGCGCTGGCGATTGCACGGATCGGCGTCGCGTTCGGAGAGGCCGGCGGCGTCGCGCCCTCCCTCTCCATTCTGGGCGACTATTTCACGCCGAGACGGCGGGTTATCGCCATTTCGCTGTTCACCTGCGCATCGCCCATGGGGATCATGGCCGGTGCCATGGCGGGCGGTCTGATCTCGGCAGAATATGGCTGGCGCGCGGTCTTCTATTTCGCCGCCATATTGGGGATCATCGCCGCACCCCTCCTGATCTGGCTCGCGCCCGAACCGCCGCGCGGCAATTACGAGAAAGACGCCCCGGGGCGACCCCTGTCGCTGCCGGCCACCGTCGCGCTGTTCTTCCGGCTGCCGACACTGGGCTGGATGGCGCTCTCATGCGGCTTCTTCGCGATGATCGCAAACGGCCTGATCACATGGATGCCGGCCGTTCTGATGCGGGTATATGGCGCAAGCGGGCAGGATATCGCGCTCTATTACGGCCCGGTCATCGGTATCTCGCTCATGATCGGACTGTTTTCGAGCGGCGCGATCATTTCCTGGTTCGCGCAAAGATCGCTGCGCGCCTTCGCCATCGTGCCTGCCATCGCCATGCTGCTCTGCGCGCCCCTCTTCGCCCTCGCGCTGACCGCCGACACCTGGCAGATGGTTCTCCTCTGGAGCTTCGTGCCGATCGCGCTCATCAATTTCGTCGTTCCCCCCGCGCTGACGCTCGTACAGAATCTTGCGCCGCCGGAAGCGCGCAGCACAGCGTCCGCCGTGCTGATGCTGGTGCTCAACCTGGTGGGTATCGGATTGGGCCCGCTCGTCGTCGGTATGGCCAGCGACTATTTCAGCAGGGAAATGGGCGATGACGGCCTGCGCTACGCAATGATAATCAGCCTCGTCCCGATCATGATCCTGACCGCCATCACGCTGTTTATCGCCGCAACGACGGTCGTCCGCGATCACGAGCGGGTCGCCGCGCCCGTCTGAGCTTGGGAAACGCGCCGGGGCGGCCAACGCCATAGGCAATTATGAGGCGGTTCGCCCCGCTCCGAAGGCCGTGGCGTTGTTCGCCGCTAGCAGCGAGTCGATATCGTCTCCCGCATAATCGGGGTCGGCCGACGGACCGAAGGCGGCCAGCATCTCGGCGACCTGCGGCTCGACGAGCCGCTTCCATTCTTCGTGGGTGAAGATGTAGAATTCATCGGATGAGATCGCCTCGGCGACACGATCGCCGATGCACCGCGGATCCATGCCTGATGCGAGGACCCCACCCATCGCATCGGCCGTCTTTGCCGCCACGCCCGCCTCCTGCTCTCCCGGCCGCAAGTCCTTCGTCGTCTGCACGATCCGCGTCGCGGACATGCCGGGGCACAGCATCGATATGCCGACGCCCGTCCCGGCAAGCTCGTTGCGAAGCGACATGGCAATGCCGACCGTCGCGAATTTCGAACTGCAATAGGCGACGGAGACCGGCGGGGGCACGATGCCGACCATCGAGGCGGTAAGCACGACATGCCCCTCGCCTCGCCGCTTCATCGCGCCGAGAAAGCTGCGGCAGGCATAAAGATGGGCGTGCGCGTTGACCGCATAGGCCCAGCGCCAGACGTCCGGATCATATTCCTCCAGCGCGCCGCTGCCGCCGCCGACCCCGGCGTTGCTGCACAGGATATCGACATGCCCGAAAGATGCTGCAGCCTCTTCCGCCTTCTGCCATTCCGCCTCTTCGGCCACATTGAACGCGACTGTTGCAACATCGGCGCCGGCCTGCCGCAATTCGGCGCCCGCCTCTTCGAGCCTCTCGGCGCTGATATCGGCGATGATCAGCCGCGCGCCGCGTGCGGCCAGCGAATGCGCCATGGCCAGGCCGATGCCGCTCGCGGCGCCGGTGATGAGGGCCGTTTTTCCGGCGATTTGCGTCATCGATTCATTCCTTTTGGTGGCTGGCCTGGCTCGCCCGGGCGGCCGATTTGTGCAGATTGTCGCCGAACAGGTTCGACCATTGTTCGTCGGTCAGCACCGGCCGGGCACTCGAGAGATTGGCGGCATTCTTGACATCGGTTCCGCGTTCGACCGCCGGCCGTGCGCCGATCGTGTCGAACCAGGACTGGATCGCGGGAAAGTCCGCCAGATCGAAATCGATCGCGCGGATCGCCCGGACCCAGGGCCAGGTGGCGATATCGGCGATCGAATATTCCTCGGCGAGGAAATCGGCTTCGGTCAGCCGCCGTTCGAGGACGTGGAGGAGGCGGATGGTCTCCTTGCGATAGCGGGTGACGGGATAGTCTTGCCCCTCGGGCGCATAGCGGATGAAATGATGGGCTTGACCCTGCATCGGCCCGAAGCCGGCCATTTGCCACATCAGCCATTGCTGCGCCTGCGACCGCCGGCGCGGATCGTCGGGAAGGAGCTGTCCCGATTTCTCGGCAAGATAGAGCAAAATGGCGCCGGATTCGAACACCGGCAGCGGCTGTCCGCCGCCGACGGGGTCATGATCGACGATGGCCGGCAGCCGGCCATTGGGATTCACCTCCCGGAATTCGGGCGTCAGATGCTCGCCGGCGAGCATGTCCATCTTGATCAGACGATGCTCGAGCCCGGTCTCTTCGAGCATGATCGAAACCTTGTGCCCGTTCGGCGTGGGCGTGAAATAGACGTCGATCATGATGCGGCCTCCTTGTTCTGCTTTGCCCGTGCGCTCGCGAAGACGAGATCGAAGACATCCTTGCCCGCCGGATAGCCGGCCACCGTCAGCCGGCAGGCCGCGATGCGCCAACCCTGGCCAGTGCGGACCAGCTCATGCCGGTAATCGCCGACAAGATCGCCAAAGAGGGTCGTGCCGCCGGCCGTGATGAAATGCGCGGCGTCCACGGCACTGGTGACCGTCGCGCCATCATCGCTGCGGGCATAGCGCATGTTGGAGAGCCGGTGCCGCGTCGCATCAAAATAACCGAGCAGTTTGCAGCGTTCGGCCCAGGCGGCGGCCGGAATTCGCGCTTTGAGCGAACCGATGGCGGCGTAGTCTATGTCGACTTGGTCGGTGAAGAGCTCGCGAAACCCGTCCCAGTCACCGGCGTCCAGGCGATCGGCATAGTCCATGACGAGGTCGATGCAGGCCGCACGATCGGCGGCGCTCACGTCATCTGCTTTGTCCAATGTCATGCCTCCTGCCGCTCGTCCGCCGCCATCTTCGCGAACTGCCGCAGCAGGGGAATGCCGCGACCCACCTCTCCAGCACGCGCGGCCACATACCAACGGTTGCGAAGCAGCGGCGTATCGCGATCGGCGATATCCCCGGGCGTCTTCGACGGTTCGCATTGGGAAGAGGTCATAACAGCCAAAGCGGCTCGGCCGATCTCTCGGGCCAAGCCGCCTTGGGGTTCATGCATCGATCCTGCAATGCGCCGGTGCGATCAGAACCGGAACCCGGCTTCCACCGCGACGCTCCGTGCCGGTTCCAGATAATGGATCGAGCGCGTCACATTGGTGATCGGGAACGGTAGGCGGAAGGAACTGCCGGCCGTCAATTCGTTCGTCAGGTTCCGGCCGACCAGCGCCACATGCCACCGATCGTCCGCGTCGCTTACCTGCACGCGCATGTCGATCTTCGCATAGCCTTCCTGGTAACCGAAATTTGGATCCTGATTATCCGAGTTGAAATAGCCCGACCGTGCCGAAATGATGCCTGTAATATCGAGATCGAGGTTCGGCGACAGCGGCAGCCAGACATGGCCCTGCATCGTAGCTGAGAGATCGGACACATAGGGCAGGGGCGCACCGGCGATGTTGTTCACCGCAATGCTGGCCGGGTCCGCCGGGTTGCATTCGCTCAGCGGCTGCGTCGCGAGACAGGCAGCGCCCGGATAATCGAGATAGCGGATATCCTGATAGGCGGCCGAAACCTGGAGATCGAAATTCTCGCTCGCATTCCAGATGAAGGTCGCTTCGGCGCCGGTCGATGCGGCGCTGGCGGCGTTGCCCGTCTGGTAGGTCGAGATGGTCGGATTGTAGACAGAGACCTGCAGATTCTTGAACCGCGTGTCATAGACCGAGAGATTGAAAGTCGCCTCTCCGAAGACCGCACGCACGCCAGCTTCGTAGTTGGTCGAGCGTTCGGGCTCGTACTGGAAAGTCGCGTCGGTCGTTCCGTAGGTGTTGCTGACGAAGCCTCCCGATTTCGAACCCCGGCCATAGGTCGCATAGACCATCACGTCGTCGCTAATGTCGTATTGGACGGTGATCGACGGGTCGAGATTGTCTTCGGACCGCGAACCCGATGCCTGGGTAAGCGGGCGCAGCGGAAACGGGCCGTAAATAAGATCGCCGTCAAACGTCGCATCCTTGCTGGTGTGGGTGTAGCGCAAGCTGCCGATAAAACGCAGCGCATCCGTCGCGTTCCACGTTGCCTGCCCGAACACCGAATAGGATTCCGATTCCTGGTCGAAGATGGTGTTTAGCAGGCCGAAATAGTTGAGCGCGGCGTTGTTGATGTTGAACCCGCCGAACTGGTCGAGATGATAGTCTGAGGTGTCGTAATAGGCGCCGACGATGAACTCGATCGGGCGTCCGGTCGGAGATAGCAGGCGGACTTCCTGCGAGAACTGATCGAAATTTTCCGGGAAACTGTTGTACACCGAATTGTTGACGGTCCCGCCGCCGGGGATCCGCTGATCGAAACCATTGACGATATTGGAGTCAAACCAGGAATAGCCGGTGATCGAGGTCAGCGTGTAATCGCCGATTTCGACATTGGCGGTGGCGGACAAGATCAGCGTTTCGCCATCGATACCCTCTTCGCCGAGCGCTGCGGTTTCGAGGAATCGCTCCTGCCGCAGGTTCGGACGCGTGTTGACATCGTCCGATACGGAGATTCCGCCACGGATTTCCTGATTGCCATATTCCGCGCGCAGTGTGAGGTCGAACATCGGCGACGGCTCCCAAAGAAGCGTGGCGCGTATCAACTGCTGTTCGGTCGAGGGGTCGTCGCGACCGGTCGCGAGATTTTCGATGTAGCCGTCCTGATCGACGAGCCGACCTGCCAGACGGAAGCTGAGTGTATCGGAGATTGGACCGGATACGTGGCCGTTCAGCTCATAGCCTTCGTAGCTGAAGTTGTAGCTGCCGGTAAGCGCGGCCTCGAACTCGTCGGTCGGACCGGCCGAGACGATGCTGACGGCGCCTGCAGCGGTGTTCTTCCCGAATAGCGCGCCCTGTGGCCCGCGCAGAACTTCAACACGTTCGATATCGAAGAAGGGCGCCTGAGCCTGGCGGTTCCGACCCGCATAAATGCCGTCGATATACAGGCTGACTGCCTGGTCGAATGAGAAGTTGGAGGGCGGCGAGCCGAAGCCGCGAATATAGATGACGTCGTTGCCCGCCGTCGTCTGCACGGCAACATTTGGCACATAAGCGGAGATGTCGCGAAAGTCGTTAACGTTGAAATCGGTGAGCGTTTCGCCGGAGACGACCTCCATCGAGATCGGCACGTCCTGGATACCCTGTTCGCGCTTTTGAGCCGTCACAATAATGGGAGCGTTCGTGCTCGACGCCTGCCGAACCGTAACCTCCGAGAGGTCGCTGCCATTATCGTCCTGCGCATGGGCCGGAGCCTGGGCCCCGATAGCCAGCGCCGCTGCGGCGCTGCCGTACATAAGATCGCGGAGTTTGCCGTTCATTGTGATCCCTCTCCTGAGCTTTATCGTTGTGCCCGTCCTGCCTTTCGGGGTCGGGCAAGTCAATCCCTTAGTTTGCTAACTAATAGAGGTGTGATACCTCTGCCACTAAGAGCAACACAAGGGCTGGGAGAAGCGAGCGATGATCACATTATATGGAGGGCCGACGCCGAACGCACGCAAGGTCGGAATCGCGCTTTACGAGCTGGCGATGGAATGGGAACTCCACCCGGTGGACATCCTGGAGGGCGATCAGCTCACCCCCGAATTCCTCACGCTCAATCCCAACAACAAGACGCCGGTAATCGTCGATCATGACGGGCCCGATGGCGGAGACTTCGTGCTCGCCGAATCGGGCGCGATCCTGATCTACCTCGCCGAAAAGGCGGGCCGGTTGATCCCCGATGAACCGCGCGCCCGCTCGCGGTGCTTCCAATGGCTGATGTTTCAGATGTCGGGTATCGGGCCGATGTTCGGGCAGGCCGTGCACTTCACCCATTATGCGGCCGAAAGGCACGAATACCCCATTGCCCGCTACACCCGTGAAGTCGATCGGCTACTGATGGTGCTGAATGGCCGGCTGGGCGAGGCCGAATGGCTGGCGGGGCAAGACTATTCGATCGCCGACATCGCCACCCTGCCCTTCCTTCGCCGTATCCTGATCGAGCGCGGCGGCGAATTTCCCGATATCGAGCGTTGGGCGACGGCGATGCTGGCGCGTCCGGCGGTCGAGAAAGGAATGGCCGTCGGCGTCGCCCGCAAGGAAGTCGTCGAAGGCGGACTGCAGGGGTTCACCGACGAGCACCGCGAAATCCTCTGGGGAGACCGGCAGCACCGCCCGCGATAATGCCGGCCGAGCCGCCTTAGCGCTGGACCGCGCCGTGCATCCGGTCGCCGAACATGTTCGACCACTCGTCATCGGAGAGACGCTGGTTGCGTCCCATATATTTGTCGGGCGCCTTGAAGACCGGATCGTTCATCGCGCGCCGAACGGCGGGGCGGGCCGCGATGCGATCGAACCAGTCGGCGATGGCCGGATAGCCTTCGAACCCGATCCCCATGACATGCGACGCGGCACGGCCCGGCCAGACCGCAATGTCGGCGATCGAATAGGCATCGCCGGCAAGATATGGCGCTTCGGAGAGCCTGTTTTCGAGAACGCGGAGCAGCCGTTCGAGTTCGCGCGTGTAGCGGGCGACGGCATAGTCTTGTCCGTCGGGTGCATAGCGGAGGAAATGGCTCGCCTGCCCGCCCATCGGCCCGAGCCCGGCGACCTGCCAGGTCAGCCATTGCAGCGCGAGACTGCGCCCGCGCCCCTCGGCATCGAGCAACAGGCCGCTCTTTTCGGCGAGATATTGCAGGATTGCGCCCGATTCGAAGACGGCAAAAGGTGCTCCGCCGTCCACCGGCGCATGATCGACGATCGCAGGGAGCTTGTGGTTGGGGTTGATCGTGCCAAATGCCGGATCGAGATGATCGCCCTCGAAGATGTCGTAGGGCGTCACGCGATAGGCGAGCCCCGTCTCCTCGAGCATGATCGCGATCTTCTGCCCGTTGGGCGTCGCCGCATAATGGAGTTCGATCATTGCCGGGCGGGCACGTCAGTCGAACGTCTTGCGGAATTCGGCGACATGCGCCGAATCGAGATATTCGTCGATCCGCGAAATCTTGCCATCACGCACCTGGACGATCAGCGCGCCGGGCATCGCCAGTCGTGCACCGTCCTTGCGCGTGCCCCGGAGGACATGCTGCTGGACGAACCCGCCGTCGAACACCTCGACGCGGCGATTGTCGTAATGGCGATCGCTCAGCCGCCCGACCATCCCCTTCAGCGTTTCGAGATTTTCGGCCTTACTCTGCTCGGCATCGTCGAAATTGTGCCAGATCACGGCATCGTCGGTATAGCTGTCGCGCACCGTTTCGATATCGCCGCGTTCGATCGCATCGAAAAATCCCTGGGCCAGCGCCCGGATTGCAGCCTCGTCCATTCCGCAATTCTCCTTTATGCTCGCTCGAGCCGACGTCATCGACGCGCCCTGCCCTTTTATCCTTAGCTATCTAACTATAGCAGAGGCGGCAGGCCCGTCCAGCGCATTGACCCAACCCGGAGAGTCGAATATACTTTGAAAGCTAAGGAGATCGAGATGCAGAGCAAAAAGAACCCCGAATTCGAACTGATGGGCGTCAACCACCTCGCGCTGGTGTGCCGCGACATGAAGAAGACCGTCGAATTCTACCGCGACAAGCTTGGCATGCCGCTAGTGAAGACGATCGATCTGCCGCGCGGTCTCGGCCAGCACTTCTTCTTCGACGTAGGCAATGGCGACTGCATCGCCTTTTTCTGGTTCCCCGATGCGCCCGATGGCGAACCCGGCATCCAGGCCCCTGCCGCGTTGCCAACGCAGGGATCGTTCGTTTCTGCCTATGGCTCGATGAACCATATCGCGATCAACGTCCCGGCCGAAAAGTTCGACGAATATTACGACCGACTGATCGAGAAGGGCATCGAGGTCACCAAGAAGCTGAATCACGACAATTCGCCCGCAGGTTCGAACGAGGCCGTGACCGACGATGTGTATGTGCGCTCGGTCTACTTCTTCGACCCCGACGGCATCTGCCTGGAATTCGCCGCGTGGACAAAGGAATTCACCGACGCGGATGTCGCCCACGAACCGCGAAGCGCGGTCACCGTTGACGCCTGACAGCGGCCCATGAAATGAGCGGTGTAAGGCGAGTCTCCGGCCTATGCGTTGCGCTCGACCGTGACGATGTCGACACCGATCAGATCCTGCCCGCCGATCATATGAAGGGATTGTCCCGTCACGGGCTTGGCGCACATCTTTTTGCAAGATTGCGCCTCGATTCGACAGGGTTACCCGACCCCGCGTTCATGCTGAACCGTCACTGTGCCGAGCCACCGGCGATCCTGCTCGTCGGCGGAAATTTCGGATGCGGGTCTTCGCGCGAGCATGCGGTCTGGGCACTCATCGACCAAGGCATCGGCTGCTTGATCGGAACGAGTTTCGGAACCATTTTCGCCAACAACTGCCGCAAGAACGGGCTGGTCGCTGCGCGCGTAACGGCGGCGGACCGAAGCGCCCTGCGCGAGGCGGTCGGCAAGGACGGCTGCCGACTGGCCGTGAATCTCGAGCGCTGCGAGATCGAGATGGATGGCGCCCCCTTCTGCCGGTTCGCCATATCGGAGATCGACCGGAAGATGCTGCTCGCCGGCGGCGACGAAATCGATCGCACGCTCGCACATCTTCCCGCGATCGAACAGTACGAACGCGGCGCGCTATAACAGCCGCGGATCGGCGATCGTGCCGGCGATGGCCGTCGCGGCCGCCATCGCCGGCCCCATCAGGTGCGTCCTTCCATCGCGGCCCTGGCGATGTTCGAAATTGCGGTTCGATGTCGAGGCGCAGCGCTCGCCTCCCCCCAACTTGTCGGCGTTCATCCCGACGCACATCGAGCAACCCGGATCGCGCCATTCGAATCCCGCCGACCGGAAAATCACATCGAGTCCCTCCGCTTCGGCCTGCCGCCGGACGGCGGCCGAACCCGGCACGACGATCGCCCGGACATTGTCCGCCACGACGCCCCGTCTCGCGATATCGGCCGCGGCACGCAGATCCTCGATCCGGCTGTTTGTGCAGGAGCCGATGAATACCTGATCGATGGGAATATTCGTCATCGGCGTGCCGGGCACCAGGTTCATGTAGCGCAAGGCGCGCTCGGCCTGGAGCCGTCCAGCCCCATCGGCAAAGTCCTCGATGCCGGGAATCGACTCGCCAATCGGAACGCATTGGGCGGGCGTGGTGCCCCAGCTCACCATCGGTTTCACCCTCGCCCCGTCGATGACGACCTCCCTGTCGAAGCCTGCATCCCAGTCCGAATGCAGCTCGCTCCAACTGCGCATCTTCGCATGCAAGGTACCACCCTTCGGCGCGTCTGGGCAATTGGCGAGATAGTCGATCGTCACGCGGTCCGGGGCGACAAGCCCTGCTCGTGCGCCCATCTCGACGCTCATGTTGCAGAGCGTCATCCGGCCCTCCATCGACAGCGCCGCAACAGCCCTGCCGGAAAATTCGACGACATGATCCAGTGCGCCGTCGACGCCGATCCGGGCCAGGATGTGAAGCGCAAGGTCCTTGGCGCCTATGCCGTGCGGCAAGACACCGTCGACACGAATGCGCATATTGCGCGCACGGCTCTGGCGGATCGTCTGGGTCGCGAGCACATGTTCGATTTCCGACGTGCCGATACCGAAAGCCAGCGCCCCGAAGGCGCCATGCGTCGAGCTGTGGCTGTCCCCGCACACGATCACCATGCCCGGCAGCGTGCGTCCGCGCTCGGGCGCGACGACATGGACGATGCCGCCGCGTGGATCACCCATCGCATAATGTTCGATGCCGGAACGCGCGCTGTTGTCGCGCAGCGCTTCGAGCTGTGCGCGGGCGAGTGGATCGAAAAGCGCGTCGAGCCCGGCCGATTGCCCCTCGGTCGGGACGTTGTGATCGGCGAGCGCCAGCGTGCGTTCGGGCCGGCGCACCGATCGCCCGGCCAGCCGCAACCCTTCGAAGGCCTGAGGCGAAGTGACCTCGTGGAGCAGATGGAGATCCACATAGAGCAGCGTCTCGCCCGCATCCTCGGCGACGATGCGGCTGTCCCAGATCTTGTCGTAGAGCGTCCGGCCGGACACGGCCTCAGATGACGCCCTTGGCGGCGAGCGCCTCGCGCTCGTCGTCGTCGAGGCCGAGCGCACCGAGGATCTCGGCATTGTCCGCGCCCACGCTCGCCGGTGCCGCCGCCCGCACCGCGCCCGGCGTTCGCGACAGCTTCGGAAAGACCGACTGCATCTGCAGCGATCCATGGTTTTTCGTCATGACCGAAACGATCGCCTCGCGCGCCTTGAAATGCGCGTCGGCGAGCATGTCTTCGGCGGTGAATATCCGGCCTGCGGGTACGGCGTGCTCGGTCATCACCGCCTCGACATCGGCAACCGTCCTGTCGCGGGTCCAGTCGGCAATCAGCGCGTCGAGCTCGTCCTGATGCTGCCCGCGCGCGGCATGGGTGGCATAGCGCGGATCGTCGGTAAGATCGGGGCGACCCATCGCCGCGGCGAGCCGCGCGAACACCTGGTCGTGATTGGCCGCGATCAGATATTCGCCATCGCTGCAGCGATAGACATTGGACGGCGCGATGCCCGGCAGGATCGGGCCCGATCGCTCCCGCACGAACCCGGTTGCGTCATAATCGGGCACGAGGCTTTCCATCATCTGGAACACCGCCTCGTAAAGCGCCGAATCGACGACCTGCCCCTTGCCGCTGCTTTCCCTCTCCCGAAGCGCCGCGAGCGCGCCAAGCGCGCCGAACGTCCCGGCAAGGCTGTCGCCGATCGAAACGCCGAGGCGCGAAGGCGGCCGATCGGGGTCGCCGACCAGGCCGCGCCAGCCGCCCATCGCTTCGCCGATCCCGCCGAAACCCGTACGCTGCGCATAGGGACCGTTCTGTCCATAGCCGGAAATCCGCACGACGATGAGGCCGGGATTGTCGGCCATCAGCGTCTCGGGCGCGAGATTCCAGCGTTCGAGCGTACCGGGGCGGAAATTCTCGATGAGGATATCGGCATCGGCGACGAGGCGGCGGGCCAGCTCCTGCCCCTCGGGCTCGCGCAGGTTGAGCGAGACCGAGCGCTTGTTGCGCGCGATCACTTCCCACCAGACCGGCGGATCGCCGCGACCCCATTGACGCATCGGATCGCCCGCTCCCGGCGGCTCGACCTTGATCACATCGGCGCCCATGTCGCCCAGCAGCTGTGCGCAGAAGGGTCCAGCTATAAGCTGACCGAATTCGATGACGCGAAGTCCTGCCAACGGTCCCGGCACCGCTACCTCCCATGCGGACTTCGGCCCGCTCATTTACTTAGCTTTCTAAGTTATTGCAGTTTTGGCCGGGCGGGGCAACCGCAACTTTGCCAACGATAGCGCACATTGGCCCGCTGGCTAGTTCGAGGCGCGCAGGCCCTCGGCCATCGCGGCGACCTTGCCCACCATGTCGGCAAGCAGCTGTCGCGGCAGATCGTCCACCAGGCGATCGCCGTCGAACGCCTGATGCGCGACGGGGACCGAGACCTGGGCCGGATGCACGACCATCTGGATCGTCGATAGGATCTGGCGGAGATGCGCAAGCCCGCGCAGGCCGCCGAACGGGCTGATCGATGCCGACATGATGCCCGCGGCCTTGTCGCGAAAAGCGCTCAGCGCCACCAGGCCTTCCCCGTCGGTGGGGCGGGAGGCCCAGTCGATGGTGTTCTTCAACAGGCCCGGAATCGAACCATTATATTCCGGCGATGCGATGAGCAGTGCGTCCTGCGCCTTCAACGTCTCCTTCAACCGCAGCGCGGCATCGGGAAAGGCGTCGGTCTCGATAGCGTGATGATAGATGGGAAGATCGAATTCGGCGAGGTCGATCGCCGTGACATCGGCGCCGAGCGTCCGGGCATCTTCGGCCGCCAGATTCGCCAATTTGGCGTTGTACGACCCCTCCCGCAGGCTGCCCGCAATGATTCCGATCTTCACCGCCATCTCGCCCTCTTCCACTTTCTTAGCATGCTATGCATTTAGGGCGCGCACGGCACCGGGTAAAGGCGCGTCAGGCGGTCGGGTTGGAAAGCTCGGTCAGCTTCTCCTGTTCCTCGGCAAGGTTGTCGATCACGCGGCGCAGGAGCGCCTGCAACTGCTCGACCTCCTCGTCCGACATGCCGCGCGTCGCCATCGCGTGAATTTCCTCGACATAGGGATTGAGCCGACCCTCGAGCCCCTTGGCCTTGTCGGTCAGGTGGACGTGGATCTTGCGCCGGTCGGTCGTACTCTTCTCGCGCCGTATGAAGCCGCTCTTTTCGAGGCTCTTGATCGCGATGACCGTCGTCGGCTCGCGCATGCCGACCATCTCGCTGAGCTCACGCTGCGTCACGCCACCTTTCTGCCACAGCTGGCGCAAGAAACGCCACTGCCCGGCCGAGACTCCGTGTTCGAGTGTCTTCTTTTCCAGCAGACGCGAAAAGGAGCGAAACGCGACCCGCGCGAGGTAGCCGATGCTGTTATTGGGATCGGAGTAATAGGATGCCGGTTTCTTCTTTCTTCTTTTTGCCATGCGCGCTCGAACTCCTTCAGGGTCAGACTAGTCGGCCCGATACCGTCTTGACCAGTGCATTACACACGATCCTTGCGATCGAGCCACGTGATCACGGCATCGGCAAAGGCCTCGGGGCGCTCGAGCGGAATCAGATGGCCCGAATGCGGGACGACGAAACCGCGCGCGTTCGGAATCGTGCCGCTCAGGATTTCGAAATGCGCGTCGGACATGATGCCGTCCTCTTCGCCGCGCAGGACGAGCGTGGGCTGGACAATGCCAGCAAGCATCGGCGTGCTGTCCGGCCGCGCCATGATCGCGCTCTGCTGCCGTAAGAACGCCTCCGGCCCCACCGCACGCGCCATCTCGCGTACGGCTGCGGCGATATCGCCATCGCGCGCCTCCCTGCCGAGGAGCAGCGGAATACGCTCCTCGGCGACCGCGTCGAATTCGCCTCTCTCCACCATCGCCGAATAGCCGGCGCGGCGCCGTGTCTGCGCGTCGCTGTCCGCTTCCGGCAGCGTGCTGGTGAGGACAAGGTGCCGGATTCTTTCGGGTGCCTCGCGGAGAGCCGCGAAGGCGATGAATCCGCCCATGCCCAGCGCCACGAGATCGAATCGTTCCGGCGCATCGGCGAGCAACCGCTCCGCCATCCCTCCGATCGTTTCGTCCCGGGTCACGTCGGCGCAATGAACCGGCCCGCGCGTCTCGAACGCCGGACGCACCGCGCGCCACAGTTCGGCCGTGAGCAGCTGGCTATGCACCAGCACCAGCGGCAGCGCCTCAGCAGACACGGTGCAGCAGCGGTTCGCCGTCGCGCACGCGCCGGCAATTTTCGAAGGCGACGCCCATGCTCCGCTCGAGCGTCTCGGGAGTCAGCCAGGCAATATGGGGTGCAACGACGACATTGGGCAGTGTCAGCAGGGGATCGCCGGCCTCGACCGGCTCTCGCGCGAACACGTCGAGCCCCGCGCCGCCGAGCCGGCCCTCGACCAGCGCCTCGGTCAGCGCCGGCTGGTCGACCAGCCCGCCGCGCGCCGTGTTGATGAGGACCGCCCCGGGCTTCATCCGCGCGAGCATCTCGGCATCGAACATCCGCTCGGTTTCCGCGGTCAGCGGGATATGGAGCGACACGATATCGGACCGTTCGACGAGTTCGGACAGATCGACCTGCCGCTGATCGCCTTCCCGGTCCTCACGAGCCGCGAAGATCACCTCGGCGCCCATTGCCTCGAGGATCGGTGCGAGCCTTTGCGGAATCTCGCCGAATCCCACGAGGCCCACGGTGCGCCCCGCCACCTCTCCGATGCCATCCATCTGCTCGGGATCGGGGGACCAGCCATCGCCGGCACGGGTCAACGGATCGAGATAAGTCAGCCGCCGCAAGACGCCGAGCATCAGCGCCAGCGTCATTTCCGCCACGGCCCGGCTGTTGGTGCCGGGCATGTTGGCGACCGCAACGTTCGTCGATCGGGCCGCGTCGAGGTCGATGGTGTTCACGCCCACACCGATTTTCTGGATCAGCTTGAGCTCGGGTGCGGCGGCGATCATGTCCGCCGTCACCGGTTCGAGAACGTGCAGCAACACAGCGGTGTCCGGCAATTCCTCCGAAAAACTCTCGGTATGGTCCTCATCCACGATCGCCACCTCTAGCCAATCGGGCGCGGCACGTTCGATTGCCGCCCGAAAGCCTGGACTCGCCCGATAGTGGAGCAGCGCCTTCATCGCCGCAGCGCCGCCGCCACCGATGCCGGCAGCCCATCGGCACCGGCAAAACGGGCCTCGCCGCCCATCGCCTCTTCGATCCGCAACAGCTCGTTCCATTTCGCCATCCGCTCGGAGCGGGCGAAGGAGCCGACCTTGATCTGCCCCGCGTCCCAGCCCGTCGCGAGATGCGCGATCGACAGATCCTCGGTCTCGCCCGAGCGCGCCGAAACAATCGTCGCCCAGCCGCGCGCGCGTGCGGCATCGAAGGCGGCCTTCGCCTCGCTGACGGTGCCGGCCTGGTTGACCTTGACGAGCAGCGCGTTGCAGGCGCCGGCCGCCGCTGCCGTGGCGACGCGATCGGCGCTCGTGACGAGGATGTCGTCGCCGATCAGCTGCACCGACGCGCCGAGCCGCTGCGTCGCCTGCGCCATGTGCGGCAGATCGTCCTGGCCGACCGGATCCTCGATCGAGAGGATTGGATAGCGTTCGGCCCAGTCGACGACGCGATCGACCATCGCCGCGCCGTCGAGCCGCGCATCGTCGAGCGGCAGCAGATAACCATCGCCGTTGCGCAGCTCGTTGGCGGCGATATCGAGCGAGATGAAGACGTCCTCGCCGGGTTCGTGCCCCGACCGGTCGATCGCGCGGACGAGCATGTCGAGCGCCTGTTCGTTGCTGTCGAAATTGGGCCACCAGCCGCCCTCGTCAGCGGTGCCGGCAAGCAGCCCCGCTTCCTCCATCAGCGCGCCCGCCTCGTGATAGACGTCGGCGGTGATCTCGAGCGCGCGGCGAACCGAACCGGCGCGCGGCGCCATCACCATGAAATCCTGCACGTCGGTGCGCCGCCCGGCATGCGCGCCGCCGCCGAAAATCTGGATCTCGGGCATCGGCAATCGCACGGGGCGGTCGCCGGCAAGGTAGCGCCAGAGCGGGAGCCCCTCGGCAGCGGCCGCGGCCCAGGCGACCGCGAGCGAGAGCGCGACGGTGGCGTTGCCGCCGCAGCGCGCCTTGTTCGGCGTGCCGTCGGCCTCTGAAATCCCCGCGTCGATTGCCGCCTGGTCGAGGGCATCGGCGCCGAGCAGCACCGGGGCGAGGATCGTGCGCACGGCCTCGACCGCGCTGTCGACGCCCTTGCCGCCGAAGCGTTCGCCGCCGTCGCGAAGGTCGATCGCCTCATGATCGCCGCGCGATGCGCCGGCGGGAGCCGCGGCGCGGCCCTGCCCGCCGCCGGCGAGCGTAACATCGACCTCGACCGTCGGCCGGCCGCGCGAATCCCAGATCTGCCGCGCGGCGATGTTCGTGATTTCGGTCTTCATGCAGTCTCCTCGGTGATCGTCCATGCCGCCAGCTGCGCGTCGAGGCTCGCGGGCGGCGCATCGAGCATGGCAAGCGCCGCCGCGCGGACATCGGCCCGCGCGGGCTCATTCAGATATTCGGCCGGCGATTTGCCGTCGACGCGCGCCAGCAACAGCGCCGAAACGAGATCGACGGTGCGCGCCTCGCGCGCCGGGTCGTCGCCCGCGACCGCCGCATGGCCCGATGCGAAACGGCGCGCCGCCGCGACGAGATCGGTCGCGCTATCGGGCCGCGCCCGCGCCTTGAGCAGCAAGTGGGTAAGGCAGAAGGCGGCGTCGAAGGCCGGGTCGCCCCAGGTCGCGCACTCGGCGTCGAGAATCACCGGCCCCTCATCGGTGACGAGGATGTTCTTCGGGCTGAAATCGCCATGAATCAGCGCGCCAGCGCTTTGGCGAGTCAGATCTGCGATCGCGCGCAGCCGATCGGCGTGCGCCGGATGCCGATCGGCGCAGTACAGGATGAAGGGGGCGATCCGGAGATCCTCGAACAGGTCGGCATTGGCGAAGCGCGAGGCGATGGCGAGGTCGCCGGCGGTTTCGGCGTGCATCCGACCCAGCACGCGGCCCAGCGCTTCGGCGAATCCGGGATCGACGCGGCCGGCCATGAGCTCGGCCTTCCAGACGGGCGCATCGGCGACGAAGCGCATGACGAAGCAGTTCGCCTCACGATCCTCGAAAACGAGCGCGGGCGCGGGCACGCCGATCCGCGCCGCGGTGTCGATCCATTGCGCCTCGACATGCGCCCGGCGCGGCGAGGCGAACCAGTCCGCCTCGACCCGCAACTTGGGAAGCGCGCATTTGACGCAATAGTCGCCCGAATCGAGCGCGACGCGGAACACGTCGCACGAGACCCCGCCGGCGAGCGGTTCGAGGACGATCTCCTCGTCCGGACTCGCCAGCCCCTGCGTCCGCAACGCCGCTTCGAGCCTCGGCCGATCGAGCATCCTTCCTCCCATGCTTAGCATTCTAACTTTATCGTCGCACCAGCCGCGGGACAAGGTTGCGCCAAAATAATTAGTATTCTAGGCGTTTTTGAAATCACGCGGCACACAGCCCGGAGGAGAGGAGAGCATATGATCGCGATTATCGCCACCCTGACCGTCAAGGACGGCGCCGCCGACGAGGTCGCCGCGGCGCTCAACAAGGCCGCGCCGGCCTGCCGTTCGGATGCCGAGCCCGGTTGCCATTATTACCAGCCGACGCAGCTTGCCGACGATCCCAATGTGTTCAAGGTGTTCGAGGTCTATGAGGACCAGGCCGCGCTCGCCGCGCACCGCGAGACCGCGCATTTCCAGCCGCTCGCCGAACTGTTCGGTAAACATCTCGCCAAGGCGCCCGAGATCGACCTGCTCAAGCCGCTCGACTGAGCCCAACACACCAGACAGGAGACGGCACATGCTCGACGAAAGCCACGTCCTCGACAAGGTGGAGCGTCGCTTCATCGGTTTCCCCTCGCCCACCGCGCCGCGGATCCAGGCCGGCGGCCATCCGTGCCAGGGCATCTACTGGACGCCCAAGGGCAACCCCAATCCCAAGGTCGCGCTGATCGCGACCCATTATAATGTCGATTTCACCGAACATTATATCGCCCCCTATTTCGCCGCGCGCGGCTACGGCTTTCTCGGCTGGAACACACGCTATCGCGGGTTCGAGGATTTGTTCGCGCTCGAACATGCGCTGATCGATATCGGCGTCGGCGTCGACTGGCTGCGCGAGCAGGGCGTCGAGACGCTCGTCATCCTCGGCAATTCGGGCGGCGGATCGCTGATGGGCGCCTATCAGGCCGAGGCGATCGCACCGACGCTCGACAAGGATATGGAAGGGCCCGGCGCCGAGGTTATCACAAATCTCGGAAAGGCCGACCTTTATATCGCGCTCAATGCGCACCAGGGCCGGCCCGAAGTGCTGACCGCGTGGATGGATGCCTCTGTGGTCGACGAGTGGGACCCGGTGCAAACCGACGAATCGCTCAACCCCTTCAACCCCGACAACGGCCCGCCCTATTCGGACGAATTCATCGCCCGCTATCGCAAGGCGCAGCGCGCGCGGAACCAGAAGATCACCGACTGGGCCAAGGCCGAGCTGAAGCGCGTCAACGACGCCGGCATTCCCGATCGACTCTTCCCGCTCTTCCGATGCTGGGGCGATCTTCGCTTCATGGATCCCGCGATCGACCCGTCCGAGCGCAAGCCGCAGCATTGCTATCGCGGTTATCCGCCCCAGGCGAACAAGTCGCCGAGCATCGGCCGGTTCAACATGCTGAAGGCGTGGCTGTCGATGTGGAGCCTGGAAACCTCGAAATGCCAGGGCGGCGGGCAGCTCGCCAAGTTCGATAACCCGTCGCTCGTGGTGCAGGGGCTCGGCGATGCCGGCGTCTTCCCGAGCGATGCGCAGGCGCTCTACGATTTCCTCGGCTGCGAGGACAAGCAGCTCGAGATGGTCAAGGGTCAGCATTATTTCGAGGATTCGGTCGAGGAGCGCGACGCCGTCGCCGATCTGATGGCCGATTGGATCGCCGAACGGGCCTGACGCCCGCGGCCGAAAAGGAGAGATATCATGCCGAGGCTGAGACAGGTTTCGCGCGCCGAAGCCGATGAGAGCGTGCTTCCCTATTACGACCGGCTGTTCGGCGATCGCGACCCGGTCGCCGAGCCGGGCACGGCCACCGGCACGCCGGGCGACTGGTGGACGACCTATGCGCTCTCCCCGCATGTCTTCGAGCATGCGGTGTCGCATTTCGGCATGTTCGGCATGTTTTCGAACGAGAATGTCTCGACGCTGCCCGGCGACGTGCGCGAGCTCGGCATCCTGCGCGCCGGCTACGTCGCGGGCAGTCAGTTCGTCTTCTCGCAGCATTGCAAGGCGGCGCGGAAGAACGGGCTCTCCGAAGAGAAGATACGCGACGTGACCGACTGGCAGGTGTCGGACGTCTATGACGAGAACGAGCGCGCGCTGCTCGCTTATGCCGATGCGATCGTGCTCGAGCGCGGCCGCGTGTCCGACGGGCTGTTCGCGGCGGTGAAGAAGGCGCTGTCGGACGAGAACATCCTCGAATTCACCTATCACGTCATCGGCTATGTCGGCCATGCGACGATGTGCCGCGCGCTGAAGCTCGAATACGACAATGTCGAGGAGCGGATCCGCGAGGTGCCGGCGCCCGATGGCGGCGGTCTCGCGGCCGACTGGGCGGGCAGCGCCTGGAACCAGGACTGACGGGCGAACACAAATGAAAGCGCTGATCCAGGATTATCCGCTGACGATCGACCGGCTGTTCGATCACGCCGCCAAATGGCACGCCGATCGCGAGGTCGTCACCCGCCGCAACAATGGCGAGATCGTCCGATCGACCTATGGCGAGCTCCATGCGCGTGCGAAGAAGATGTCGAACGCGCTGATCGACGAAGGGGTCGTGGCGGGCGACCGCGTGGCGACGATGGCCTGGAACGGCTCGCGCCATTTCGAAACCTGCTACGGCACGGTCGGCATCGGCGCGATCCATCACACGCTCAATGCGCGGCTGTTTCCCGAGCAGATCGTCTATATCATCAACCATGCCGAAGACCGGATGATCCTTGCCGATCCGGCTTGCGCCGAGCTGCTCGCGGACATCCTGCCGCAGACGCCGAGCGTCGAGAAGGTGATCTTCCTGACCGACGCCGCGGGGATGCCCGACAACGGTTACGACGCGAGCGATTACGAGAGCTGGATCGCCGATCGGAGCGAGGAATGCGCCTGGGGCGACTTCGACGAGCATAGCGCGGCGGGGCTTTGCTATACGAGCGGCACGACGGGCAATCCCAAGGGCGTGCTCTATGGCCACCGCTCCAACTATATCCACGCGATGCAGACGCTGCAGCCCGACGCGCTCAACCTGGCGAAGCGCGACACGGTGCTGCTCGTCGTGCCGATGTACCATGCCAATGCCTGGGGCGTGATCTACTCGGCGCCGCTGGTCGGCGCGAAGCTCGTGCTGCCGGGGCAGCGGCTCGACGGCGAATCGCTGTACGAATTGATCGAACAGGAAGGCGTCACCTATTCGGCCGCCGTGCCGACCGTCTGGCAGATGCTGCTCGATTATCTGCAGGAAAGCGGCAACACCTTCACGACGCTCGAACGCGTGACGGTGGGCGGCGCCGCCTGCCCCGAATCGCTGATCCGCGTCTTCGGCGAGCAATATGGCGTCGACGTGATCCAGGGCTGGGGGATGACCGAAACGTCGCCGCTGGCGACGCTCGCCGCGCCGGGGCCCGAACTGTACGGCAAGAGCCTCGACGAGCAGATGGGCTTCAAGCTGAAGCAGGGCCGCCTTATCACCAATATCGACCTCAAGATCGTCGACGACGAGGGCAACCGCCTGCCGAACGACGGGCAGACGCCGGGCAAGCTGATGATCAAGGGGCCGACGATCGCGTCGGGCTATTACGGCATGGACGGGGACGCGCTCGACGCCGAAGGTTTTTTCGATACCGGCGACGTCGCGACGCTGACGCCCGACGGCGTCATGCAGATCACCGACCGCGCCAAGGACGTCATCAAGTCGGGCGGCGAATGGATCAGCTCGATCGATATCGAGAATATCGCCGTCGGCCACCCCAAGGCGCATCTCGCCGCCGTGATCGGCGTCACCCACCCGAAATGGGACGAGCGCCCCGTGCTGCTCGTCGAGCTCAAGCCCGGGGTCGAGGCCGAGCCGCAGGAATTCCTCGATTTCCTCGAAGGCAAGATCGCGCGCTGGTGGATGCCCGACGCGGTCGTCTTCGTCGACGAGGTGCCGCTCGGCGCGACGGGCAAGATCGACAAGAAGCTGATCCGCGACCGGCTGCCCGATTACGACCTGCCGCCGCCCGCCGTCATTTCCGGGCCGCGGGAGTAGCACCGCAACGCCGATCATTCGAAAGGGAGAGACTATGGATATCGCGGGAAAGAACGCGCTCGTCACCGGCGCGGCAAGCGGCATCGGACGCGCCACGTGCGAGGCCTTTGCGGACAAGGGCGCCGCGCATATCCATCTCGTCGACGTCAATGCCGAGGGGCTCGAGGAGACCGCCCGGCTGTGCCGCGACAAGGGCACCGAGTGCACGGTCCATGTCTGCAATGTCGGCGATCTCGCCGCACTCGAAGCCACCTTCGCCGATGCCAATGCGGCAACCCCGCTCGACATCGTCTACAACAATGCGGGCATCGTCACCGGCGCGCCGCTGTTTCCCGACGGCCCGGTCTCGCGGATCGAGGCGATGACCGACATCAACATCAACGCGGTCTTTGCCGGAACCCGCTTTGCCATCGACCATATGAAGGGGCGCGGCGGGGTCGTGGTGAACACCGGCTCGACCTCGTACAACAGCACCACCTTCCCCGACATCCTCTACATCGCGACCAAGGCCGCAGTCTTCGGCTTCACCGCAGCCTGCGCGCAGCTCGAGCAGAGCCATGGCGTGCGCGTGTGCAGCGTGCTTCCCGGGCTCGTCGACACGCCGATCGTCAACACGACCGGCGATGGCGGCAAGGCCGACTGGATGGAGCGCATCCTGCGCGACAACGAGGCGCTGCCGCCCTCGGCGCTGGCCGCAGGCGTCGTCGGGCTGGTCGAGGACGATGCGTGCGCCGGCGAGAACCGCGTCGTGCGCGCCGGCGAGTAGCGCCGATGTTCTTCGAATATCGCTGGTACGAATGCGCGCCCGGCCGGCTCGCCGAGGAAATCGACCGGATGGAGGAGGTCGCGATCGCCGGCTGGAAGGGCGGCGAGGAAAGCGTCTTCGACAGATACGGCATCCCGCGCCCGATCGGCGCCTGGTCGTCGGTCGCCGGACGGCGCAAGCCGGTCTTCGGCTATATCCTGCAATGGGACAGCTTCGCGCAGCGCGACACCGCCTTTCCCGCCTTCTGGACCGGGCCCGAATGGGCCGAGGTCCGCGAACGGACCAATGCGGGCTTCACACTGGTCGATCATTTCGACAATTGGGTGATCGGCCCCAATGCGGCCTGGGACCGGTCGGGCGGGTGCGAGGGCGAGCCGATCGGCGGGCTGCACGAGATGCGGATCCACCATTGTATGGCCGGCGACGGCCATCACGTCACCGCCTATCTCGCCGAGATCGAGCACCGGCAGATGGAGGTGATGGGCGGGCGCGTAATCGGCGTGTTCGACGTCAAGATCGGCCCCGACATCCCCGCGATCATCAGCTTCATCGGCTGGCCCGACTATGAAACGCAGCAGGCCGCGGCGCGGCGCCTCGAGCTCGAGCCGCGGGTGCGCGAGCGGCGGCGGCAATGGCGCGAGGAACTCGGCGATTCGCCGATCCGCCATGTCGAACAGACGCTGCTCAAGCCGCTCGACTATGGCAAGCCGCTGCCCAATTTCGGTCTCGCCGCCGAGGGAGTCGCGGCATGAGCGGCTTCGACGATTATTACGAGCTGCGCATCTATCGCGGCACGCCGGGCCGCATGGCCGATCTCCACCACCGGTTCGGCTTCGAGGCGCGGCCGCTGTTCGACAAGCACGGCGCCACCCGGCCGCTCGGCTATTGGGAAGGCCATGCCGGGCCGTTCGCGCCGGCCTATGTCTATCTGCATCGCTGGGACAGCCTCGATCAACGGTTCGAGGCGTTCGGCAAATTCTACGCCGACCCCGACTGGAATGCGCAGCGAATCGCGAGCAACGCGGGCGAGCACATGATCGACCGCGCCGACATCATGTTCCTGCGCCCCTCCCCCGCCTGGGACGCGCATCGCCCCGAGGGCGAGCCCGAACCCGTCGGCGGATTGCACGAGCTCTGCTTCCTGCCCCTGAACACGCAGGACGCGGCCGAGGGACAGCGCGTTTTCGGCGAGATCGACCTGCCCTTCCTCGCATCGCGCGGCGCCGAGGTGCTCGGCGTGTTCCAGGTCTGGTTCGGCTGGACGACGCCGCAGCTCGTCTATTTCCTTGCCTGGGACAGTTTCGACGCGCGCGATGCGGCGATGAGCGCCTATCAGCGCGACCCCGATATTGGCCACCAGCGGTTGCACGAACGCCAGACCTATGGCGGGCCGCTGCATTTCGCGGGCGACACGATGCTGCTCGAGCCGGCGCACTACGGGACGCCGGTCAGCGGCCTTGCGGGGCCTGCGGTCAAGACGGGCTGAGACGCGAATCGACCCTCTGCGTCATTGCGAGCGGAGCGAAGCAATCCAGAGCCAAGCAGGACAACGCTTGTGGCCCTGGATTGCCGCGTCGCCTTCGGCTCCTCGCAATGACGGTTCGGACGAGCAGCCCTAGCCCACGGTCCGGTCGCGGCCCTCCCAATAGGTCGCGCGCAGTTCGCGCCGCAGGATCTTGCCCGAGGGGTTGCGCGGCAGCGCATCGATGATGTCGACCGATTTGGGGGCCTTGAACCCGGCGATCCGCTCCTTCGTCCAGGCAATGACGCTGTCGGGATCGACCGGATCGCCGGCGCAGACGACGATCGCCTTGACCTCCTCGCCCCAGCGATCGGACGGCACGCCGATCACCGCGACCTCGACGACGCCGGGGCAGCCCGAAATCGCGTTCTCGACTTCGGCCGGATAGACGTTTTCGCCGCCGGTCACGATCATGTCCTTGATCCGGTCATGGACGTAGAAATAGCCGTCGGCGTCGCGAAAGCCCGCATCGCCGGTGTGCAGCCAGCCGCCCTCGAGCGCATCGGCGCTCGCCTCTTCGCGCTTCCAGTATCCGGGCGTCACCATCGCACCGCGCAGCACGATCTCTCCGACTTCGCCGACATCGGCCTCGCTGCCGTCGTCGCGCTGCACCTGGGCTTCCATGCCGGGCCAGGCCTTGCCGCATGACCGCAATAGATCGGGCTGGTGCTGGCTCGGCGCGAGATAGGTGCCCGCGCCCGCGCTCTCGGTCATCCCGTAATATTGCACGAACTGGCAGCGCATCGTCTCCTGCGCGCGGCGCAGCAGCGCTTCGGGGATCGGCGATGCGCCGTAGCTGACGGTGCGGAGGCTCGAAAAATCGGCATCGCCGGCGCCCGGCGCATCGAGCAGCATCTGGATCAGCGTCGGCGCAAGGAATATCTGCGCAACCCGCTCCTCGCCGATCCTGCGCAGGACGCTCGCCGGATCGAAGGCGGGTTCGATGATCGTGCGGCAGCCATGCGCCAGCGCGGCAAGCGACACGTTCGTCCCCGCAACATGGAACATCGGCATGACGATCAGCGCGGTTTCGCTGGCGTCGTAATCGAACCCCTCGACCTGCGGGCTGTATTTGAGGAACGCCTCGTAATTGGCGTTGGTCAGGCGCACGCCCTTGGGCAGCCCGGTCGTGCCGCTGGTGTAAAGCTGGAAGATGTCGTCTTCGGGCCGCTGCGCGAGCGGCTCTGAGGGTGCGGCGTCGTCATTGCCGAGCCGGTCATGATCGGGATGCGAGAAGCCGATCGTGACGATGCGGACCGGGCTTTCCATTTCCGCCACCGCAGCCTTCGCCAACGCCAGTTGATCCTCGGTCACGAGCAGCAGCGAGGCTTCGCTGTCGTCCAGGATGAATGCCAGTTCGGCCGGCGCGAGACGCAAGTTCAGAGGCGCGAAACATGCGCGCAGCCCCACTGTGGCGAAAAAGGCCTCGAACCAGTGCAGGCCGCCCGCACCAAGCCACGCGACGCGGTCCCCCTCTCCAATGCCGACAGCCTTCAGGGCGGTAATCGTCCGGCGCGTGCGATCGGCGAGTTGCGCGAAGGTCCAGCGCCGGTCGCCGCTTTCGAGCCCCGGCCTGTCGCCCCGCAGTTCCTCCTGTGCATAGGGAATATCCCCGAAAAAGCGGATCCTGGAATGATCGATCACCAACGTCTCTCCTGTGACAAGGGCGTCCGTTTTACGTCGCCCGTTTGTGTGTGTCGAAGCGCATTGCATCGCACTTGACCAGCGCCTAAGCAACGACAATAGATTAGAACACTAAGGATTCTGGAGAAATCAATGGCCTCGCGCTTTTCGTCCCTGCCGCAAATCCCGACGGCCATTGTGGGCAGCTATCCGCAGCCCGGCTGGCTCATCGACCGGCAGCGGCTGGGCGAACGGCTGCCGCCGCGCACCCGCGCGGACGAGCTCTGGCGGCTCGAAGGCGAAGATCTGGCCGAAGCCCAGGATGCAGCGACGATGCTTGCGATCGGCGACCAGAAGGCTGCCGGGATCGATATTCTGGGCGATGGCGAAATTCGCCGCGAAAGCTATTCGAACAGGCTCGCCAATGCGCTCGACGGGATCGACATCGACAACCCGGGGACCGCGATCGACCGGACCGGTGCCGAAAATCCGGTGCCGCGTGTCACCGGCGCAATCCGCCGCGCCCGCTCCATCGAGGTCGACGAGGCGCGGGAGCTTCGCGCTCGCACGGACGAGGTCATCAAGATCACGCTCCCCGGCCCTTTCACGCTCACGCAGCAGGCGCAGAACGATCACTATCCGGACGAAGCATCGCTGGCGATGGCCTATGCCGAAGCGTTGAACGAGGAAATTCGCGAACTGTTCGCCGCCGGTATCGATATCGTCCAGCTCGACGAACCGTATCTCCAGGCGCGGCCCGACGCCGCCCGCGAATATGCCATTCCCGCCATCGACCGCGCGCTTGAAGGTACCGACGGCTTGTCCGCGCTGCACATCTGTTTCGGCTATGCCCATGTCCATCGTGGCGCGGCAAAACCGGGCGGTTACGCCTTTTTGCCCGAACTCAACGTGTCGCGCATCGACATCATCTCGATCGAGGCCGCCCAGCCCGATCTCGATCCTTCGATCCTGCGGAAGCTTCCCGACAAGCGTATCATGTACGGCGTTCTCGATCTCAACGACCCCGAAGTGGAAACGGCCGAACAGGTGGCCGCGCGATTGCGCGAGGCTCTCGACCACATGGATGCCGAGCGGCTGATCGCCGCGCCCGATTGCGGCATGAAATATCACAGCCGCGAAAACGCCTTCGCCATGCTGGCCGCGATGGCCGAGGGCGCCGCGCTGGTGCGCGAGGAACTGAAACAGTAGCGCTTCGCGCGATCCAGCCAGCCTTGGACCACGGACGGTTGACCGGCGCGGCGAACGCTATGCCTTTTCGGACGGCCGCTTGTCGTGCTCGTCGAAGCCCAGTGCAAGGTTCTCGGACATCCGCTTCAGCACCGACAGGCACAGCTCGAGATCGGCCTCGGCGATGCCCTCGGTCGCGACCGTGTTGATCTCTGCGGCATAGGGCATCAGCTTTTTTTCGAGCGCCCTTCCCCGATCGGTGAGCAGGACACTGAAGCGGCGCCGGTCTTCGGTATCGCGTTTGCGGGTCACCAGTCCGTCCTCGACCATCGAATTGACGATCGTCGCGGTGGTGTTCTCGGCGACGTTCGTCATATCGCTCAGATATTTCTGGCTCACGCCGTCGCGAATCCACAAGACACGCAGATAATACCAGAAGCCGCTCTTGACCCCCTGCCGCGAAAGACAGGCATTGAGAAATCGGTCGAAGCGCCGGTGCGCCCGGCGGACCTGATATCCCGCACTCGCTTCCGGGCTGACGGGCGTGGGGCTGGACGACGGCGGTATTGTCCGGACTCGATCGGCCATCGCCTCAGATCACGAATTCGGCGAAGGTTTCTGGCGCGAACATCTCTTCGACGGTCAGTCGCCGGCCGGAGAGCCCCTGTTCGTGGTGATAGCGGGTGAAGGTTTCGATCACCGCGCGATTGGGTTCGACGCCATAGGGCCACCAGTTCGACCCCATCGTCGCGATCGTGTCCTCTACCATCGCGATCTGCCAGGGCAGCATCGTCTTCAGCGAGGCCGAGACCTTGAGCTGTTCATAGGTCTGCTGCTGCGCCTCGACGAACGCCTTGTAGAGCGCCTGCGCGATCCAGCGGTTCTGCTCATACACTTCGCGGCGGATCGCGACGACGTGCATGATCGGAAAGATGCCGGTCTTCGCATAATAGGCCTTTTCGACATCGACGAAGTCGGGGAACAGCCGCCGGACCTTGTCGGGCTCGCTGTAGAAGGTCGAGGGGGCGCGCGCGGTATGCAGCGCGTCGATCCCGCCATCGGCCAGCATCCGCGTCAGCGTCTGCGTCGGGCCGACCGGTTCGACCCGGAACTTGTCGGGTAGGTCGAGCTTGAGCTTCTCGTCGCGTCCCGGCGATTCCTCGCCGCCGGTCACATAGGTTACCGACGACGGATCGACGCCATATTCGTCCTGCAGGATGCCGCGGATCCAGACCGGCGCCGTCATCTGATATTCGGGGACGCCGATCCGCTTGCCGACCAGATCCGCGGGCCGTTCGATGCCGCTCTTCGCGGAGACGAAGATGCACGAATGGCGGAAGAAGCGCGACGGGAAGACGGGGATCGCGATGAAGGGGGGATTGTCGCGCGCGAGCGTGACGCAATAGGAGGACATCGACATTTCGGAGACGTCGAATTCCTGAAATTTCGCCATGCGGAAAAAGGTTTCCTCGACCTCGAGCGCCTGGAAATTGAGATCGATGCCGTCGGGCCGCACCGCGCCCGTTTGCAGCGCTTCGGTGCGGTCATAGGCCCAGCAGGCGAGCGAAAGGTTGAGGCGGGTCACGGTCGGTTCTTCTCCAATATGGCGTCGATGAGCGATGCCGGCGCGACGTCGCGCTGCGTCCGGCTCGATTGCAGCAGGGCCTCGCAGCAGGCCATGGTGTCGACGCCCCAGCGCCCGTCATGGACGGGCTGCCGGTCGCCGGCGATGGCGCCGACGAATTCGTCGATCACCTCGACACGCGGCAGCCGGGGCGGCGCGATGGCGACGGTGCGCCGCTCGGTATCGCCATAGACGGTGATCTGCGTAGGCGAGACCTTGAAATCGGCCTTCTCGCAGCTGACGAGGAGAAAGCCGAAATGTTCGTGATGGGGGGCGCGCGGCGGGCTGTCGGTTTCGCTGCCGGGGCGGTAGGTGCGGCCGATCTTCGCGGCGATCTCGTCCTCCGGCGTCATGCCGGCAAGCTTGCGCCGCGCCGCGCCATAGGCCTCCGGGTCCTTTTCGAACCCCAGTTCGGAGATCCAGCCGACCAGTTCGTCGACATCGTAATGCGCATAACCGCTATAGCTGAGCGTCGCCCAGGCGCCGCCTTCGAAGGTCATCAGCGCCGAATAGGCGCCCTCGCTCGGGCGGCGTTCGTCCCAGTTTCCGGCGGTCGCGCGGATCGATGCGACCGGCAGGCCGGCGATCCGGCGGACGAGATCGATCTGGTGCGCGGCCTGGCTGTAGACGACGCCGCCGCCGCGCGCCGTATCGAGCTCCTCGGGGCGGCGCGGGCGATACATGAAATCGGTGAAGTTGAAGGTCGTGATCATCCTGATCGCGCCGAAATCGCCCGAAGCGACGAGATCGGCCGCCTTCTGCACCGGCGCATCGAAGCCGTGGCTGGGGCCGACGATGATGACCTTGCCCGCCCGCCGCGCCGCGGCGTCCATCGCCATGCAGTCTTCAAGGCCGATCGCCATCGGCTTTTCGACGAGCACATGCTTGCCCGCGTTCACAGCCGCGATCGTGTGCTCGGCATGAAGCTCATGCGGCGTGGCGACATAGACGGCGTCGATATCGCCGCGGGCCAGCAGATCGTCGAAACTGTCGTAGGCGAGGGCGTCGAACTGTTCGGCGAAGTGCGCGCGCGGCTCGGGCCGTAGCGAGAAGGCCGCGCGCAGCCGGATCGCCGGATTGTCGCGCAGCGCCGGCAGCGTGAGCATGAAGCCGCGTCCTAGGCCGACAATTCCGAGGTTGATCGTTTCCATCGCCCGCCATTCATCCGCTCGGGCTCAAGGCCGAGATGCTCGCTTGCATCGAAAGATACTTCGGTATAGAAGTAATTGCAACTGGGGCTTTCCCGGTCCCGATGGTATGAAGCCTGCGTCCGACCCGCAGGCAATGTGAACGGGAAAGGCCGGCATGACGCCTGAACAGAACGACCTCCTGTGCCGCGTCGAGGGCGATGCCCCCATGGGCAAGCTGATGCGGCAGCACTGGATCCCGGCCTGCATGATCGAGGAGGTCGCCGATCCCGATTGCACGCCGCTGCGCGTGCGTCTGCTCGGCGAGAACATGGTCGTCTTTCGCGACAGCGAGGGGCGGATCGGCGTGCTCGACGAGCTGTGCCCGCACCGGCGCGCTTCGCTCGTCTTCGGCCGCAACGAGGAATGCGGGCTGCGCTGCCTCTATCATGGCTGGAAGTTCGACGTTGACGGCAATGTGCTGGAAATGGCGTCCGAGCCCGAGGATTCGCACATGCGCGGCAAGGTGAAGGCGCGCGCCTTCCCGGCGATCGAATCGGCGGGCTTCGTCTGGGTCTGGATGGGCGATCCCGACGATGTCGGCGCGTTCAATGCGCCCAACTGGTCGAGCGCACCGGCCGACAAGATCGCGATCGTGAAGATGCACGGCGCGTGCAACTGGGCGCAGATCCTGGAAGGATCGATCGATTCCTCGCACAGTTCGAGCCTGCATTCGACCAACATGCCGACCGCCGATACTGTTAGCGGATCGACCGCGACCGAGACCGCCTGGCTGCGCCCCTCGGCCGACAAATCGCCGCGCATCGAGGTGCAGAAGACGTCTTTCGGCTTCCGCTATGCCGCGATCCGCAAGCCGATCCAGGATGCCGACAAGCAGGATTATGTCCGCACAACGCTGTTCATCGCGCCGTTCACCGTCGTCATCCCGTCGAACGACCGATATCATCTCAGCCAGTTGCTGATCCCGATCGACGACGAGAACACGTCCTTCTACTGGATCGCCTGGCATAGCGATGCCGACAAGGGCATCGACCAGGACGCGTGGCGCAAATTCTGCGGCGCCGAGATCGGCAAGGATGTCGAGCCCGTGACCTTCAAGAAGATGCGCAATTACGAGAACAACTATCTGCAGGATCGCGCGGCGATGAAGGCCGGCGACTTCACCGGCATCTACGGCATCCCCGCGCAGGACATGGCGATGTGGGAATCGATGGGCACGATCGCCGATCGCAGCGAGGACAATCTGGGCACCAGCGACAAGGCGATCTTCACCTTCCGCACGCTTATGTATCGCGCCGCGCAGGCCGTCGAAAAGGGCGAGCCAGCCATCGGCACGGTGGGCAGCGTGGTCCCGCAAGCGACGCTGATGTCGTTCCAGGGCATGGTGCCCAAGGGCGAGGATTGGAAGGATCGCAATATTTCCGCCGAGGAGCGCGCTGCTCGCGACTCCGGTACGGAGGCGCCAGCCGCAACGGCTCAGGAACCAGCCGGGTAACGCAGCCGGACCGGCCAGACCGCGCATCCCGCCATTTGGCGTTTCATCAGCTCCACCCGTCCTGCGCCTCGAGGCTCTCGGCGAGTTCGCCGATGACCCGGTAGCAATCGAGCACCTGTGCGACCGAGCTGTTCGGCTCGCGCTCTTCGCGGATCGCGGCGACGAATTCGCGGTCCTGCAGCTCGATACCGTTCATGCTGATATCGACGTCCGACACGTCGATCGGCTGCTCGCGCCCGTCGACGAGGTCGTCGTAGCGCGCGATATAGGTGCCGGTGTCTCCGATATAGCGGAAGAAGGTGCCGAGCGGCCCGTCATTGTTGAACGACAGCGCCAGCGTCAGGATCTGGCCGTCCTCGGTCTTCATCTGGATCGACTGGTCCATCGCAATGCCGAGATCGGGATGCCTGGGCCCCTGCAGGATGTTCGCCTTCACGACCTTGCTGCCGGTCATATACTGGAAGATGTCGATCGAGTGCGCCGAATGGTGCCAGAGCAAATGGTCGGTCCAGCTGCGCGGCAGGCCCTTGGCGTTCATGTTCTGGCGGCGGAAGAAGAAGGTCTCGACGTCCATCGCCTGGATCGTGAACTCGCCGGCCTCGATCCGCTTCTTCACCCATTGATGGCTCGGGTTGAAGCGGCGGGTGTGGCCGACCATGCAGACGAGACCGGTCTCCTGCTGCTTGTCCATCACCGCCTGCGCATCGGCCCAGCTGTCGGCGAGCGGGATTTCGACCTCGACATGCTTGCCCGCATCCATGCAGGCGATCGCTTGCTCGGCGTGCATCTGCGTCGGGGTGCACAGAATCACCGCGTCGACATCGTCACGCTCGAGAACCTCGCCGAGTTCGGTGCCGAAATGCCCAGCGCCGTACTTTTTCGCCGCGGCCTCGGCCTGGTCGCGCGTGCGGCTGATGATCGAGGTGACCTCGACGTCGTCGATCCTTTCAAGCCCGTCGAGATGCTTTTCCCCGAAGGCGCCTGCCCCGGCCAGTGCGATGCGAACCATGTGAATTCTCCTGTGTCTGTTGCGTGCGGCGCGGCGCCCTAGGGCGCGCTGCGCTTACCGGATGGCCGCCTGCGCGGCTTCGTTATTGCCTTCGAGCGTCGGCGAGGGCGGGACGGTCGGATCGACCGGGTCGAGCACCAGATGGCCGAGCGCCGAATTGCTGACGGGGACGTGATAATGGCGGTGCAGCGCGCGCGTTTCGCGCCCCAGCGCGCCGCGCATGATCAGCCACATGACGAGCTCGATTCCCTCGCTGCCCGCCTCGCGCAGATATTCGATATGCTGGACGTGGCGCAGCGCCTGCGTGTCGCCGATCAGCCGGTCGAGGAAGTCATTGTCCCATTGACGGTTGATCAGCCCGGCGCGTGGCCCCTGCAACTGGTGGCTCATCCCGCCCGTGCCCCAGACATGGACCTTCAGATCCTCATCGAAGCTCGCCACCGCGCGCGCGATCGCCTCACCGAGCAGCCAGCAGCGATTGCCCGAGGGCGGCGGATAGGTGACGACGTTGACCGCAAGCGGGACGACCCTGACCGGCCAAGCCTCGACACCCGCGCCGAACATCATCGTCAGCGGTACGGTGAGCCCGTGATCAACCGCCATGTCGTTCATGATCGTCATGTCGAATTCGTCGAGGATCAGGCTCTGCGCGATATGCCAGGCAAGATCGGGATGGCCGATCACATCGGGCACCGGTCGCGGTCCGAAGCCTTCGTCCGCGATGCCGAAGCGCTCGGCGCAGCCGATGGCGAAGGTCGGGATCATGTTCATGTCGAACGCCGAGGCGTGATCGTTGTAGACGAGGATGACGACATCGGGCCGGCCCTCCTCGGCGATCCATTTGCGGGTCCATTCGAACCCGTCGAAAGCGAGCTTGAAAGGGGGCTCGTCGGCCTTGCCCTGATCGGCGGCATAGCCGAGCACGGGGATGTGGCTGCAGGCGATGCCTGCGGTGATCCGCGCCATGTCAGCGCCCCTCCTTCTTCGATCGCTGGCCCTCGGGCGAACGGCCGCCGGCCTGCATCATCGCCTGGTAGGCCTCGACGCTCATCCCCGTCATCGTCGAGACCGCCTCGACGAAGCTCAGCCCGTCGGTCGAGAAGACCTTGGCGAGGAAATAGATGTTGCCGCCAAGATCGAGCAGCCGGTTATAGTCGCGATCGAGTACGGCCTGCTTCTGCGCCTCGCTCATCGGCCATTCGTCGAGATAGCCGCGCTCATCGGCCTTGAAGCGTTCGCGGTTCTCCGCCTTCATCAGGCTCATCGCAAACTGGTTGAGGTGATAGCCCGCGCGGGCACGCTTGGCGGTGTAGACGCGCGTCCCGGGGATATCCTCGAACTCGGCGAGATAGGAATGGATGTCGCGCGGGCCGCTCACAGCCCCCTCTCCTTCAGCTGCGCATCAAGCCGCGGGAAGACGCGCCGCGTATTGCCCTCGAAGATCGCGTGGCGCTGTTCGTCGCCGATGTCGAGCGCGTCGATATAGCGCTTGGTGTCGTCGAAATAGTGGCCGGTCTCGGGATCGATGCCGCGCACCGCGCCGACCATCTCGCTGCCGAACAGGATGTTCTTGGTATCGATCACCTCGGCCATCAGGTCGATCCCCGGCTGGTGATAGACGCAGGTATCGAAGAACACATTGTTCATCAGATGCGTGTCGAGGCTCGGCTGGCCGAGCATGTCGGCGAGCCCGCGATAGCGGCCCCAGTGAAAGGGCACCGCGCCGCCGCCATGCGGGATGATGAAGCGCAGTGTGGGGAAGCGGGCGAACAGGTCGCCCTGCAGCAATTGCATGAAGGCGACCGTGTCGGCGGCGAGATAAAAGCCGCCGGTCGCGTGCATCGCCGGGTTGCAGCTGCCCGACACGTGGATCATCGCCGGCACGTCGAGATCGCACATCGCTTCGTAGAGCGGGAACCAATAGGGATCGGTGAGCGGCGGATGATCGAACCGGCCACCGCCTGGATCGGGATTGAGGTTGCAGCCGACAAAGCCCAGTTCCTCGACGCAGCGGCGCAGCTCGGTCACGCTCGCGGCGAGATCGGCGTTGGGGCTCTGCGGCAGCATGCACACGCCCGCGAAGGTCTCCGAGAACAGCTGCGTCACGCGATGGATAAGGTCGTTGCAATGCGTCGCCCAGGTCGCGCTGACCTGCTGGTCGCCGACATGATGCGCCATCGCCGATGCGCGCGGCGAGAAGATGGTGAGATCGGCGCCGCGTTCGCGGATCAGCCGCAGCTGGTTGTCCTCGATCGTCTGGCGGATCTCGTCGTCGGAAATCTCGGGATAGGGCGGCGGCTCGCGGCCCGCGTCGTACGCCGCCTTCTGCTCTTCGCGCCAGGCGTCATGCGCCTTTGGCAGCACCGTGTAATGGCCGTGGCAATCGATCACGAGCGTCATGCCGCGTCCCTTTCCTCGCGCTTGCCGCCGGCCGCGGCCCGCTGACGCGCCACGGTGCCGCGCGTCATCACCGGATCGACGCCGAGCGCGCTCAGCGTCGCCGCCGCCTCCTCCATCTCGGCCGAGCGCCGCGCCCCGTGGACGCGCATCCGCTTGCGGTTATAGGCCGCGCGCGTCGCCCAGCCATCGCCGCGCTCGCTCGCGTCGAGCGAGGCGAGCACCTCTTCGGCAACGCCCGCCGCTTCGGCCGCGGCCATCATCTCGTCGGTCAGCGCCTCGATCCCCTTGACCATGACCGATCGGATCATCTTGATCGCCGATGCCTGGCCGACCGCATCGCCGACCGCGCGCACATTCGCGAAGCCGAGATCGGACAGCCGCGCGCACGCATCCTCCGCCGCAGCCCCCGATACGAGCAGCGGCACCTGCAGCGCGCCGGGCCGCACCGGCGCCAGGATCGCGACGTCGACATAGCGTCCGCCCGCCGCCTCGATGGCCTTCGCCGCGCGGCGCTTGGTGTCGGGCGCGACCGAGTTCATGTCGCACCAGAGGGCCTGCGCTCCCATTTCGGCCGCGCATTGGTGTGCCGCCGCGAGCGCGCTGTCCGCCGTCACCAACGAAAACGCGAGCGGCGTCCCCCCGAGCGCCGCCGCGCGATCGCCGGCCACCGACAGTCCAGCAGCCTCGATCGCGTGCTCGCGCGCGCGATCGATGTCGAACGCAACCGCCGTTTTGCCCCATTGCGCGGCGGTCGCGAACGTCTCGCCCGCCTCGCCGAAGCCGATCAGCGCCAGTTGCTTGTTCATCCGGCCCTCTTGCCCCGCGCCCCGGCCGGCCTCCAATGAATAGCGCGGCGATGCGATAATTTTTTACGAAATCTGCTGGGCGATATCCTGCAGGATGGCGATCATCTCGCGCTGCGGCGCCGTCGGCCGCCAGTCGCGCCGCGTCGTGATGCCGATCGTACGGCGGACAGGCACCGGCGGCGCCCGGCCGATCAGCAGCCCGGCCTCGATCTCGACGCGCAGCTGATCGGGCGAGAGCAAGGTCAGCGCATCGCTTTCGCGGATCAGCTCGCGGATCGTCAGCACCGATCCGCACTCGATCGACACATGCGGCAGATCGGCGTGCTCTCCGCCCATCATGCCGCGCCAATAGCCGCGCAGCGGCGTGTGCAGCGACGGCAGGATCCAGGGATATCGGTGCAGGTCGGCGACGCCGATCGTTCGCGCCTTGGATAGCGGGTGGCCCTGACGCATCACGAGCTGCGGCCGATCCTCGAACGACGCCGCCTGTTCGAGATCGTCGAGCGCCTCCTCCTCACGCAGCGCGCCGAGCAGGAAATCGATCTCGCCATCGCGCAGCGGCCCGGCAAGCTCGCTATGGCTGCCCTCGATCACGGCGATGTCGACATTGGGCCGATCGGCGGCGAAGCGCGCGATCGACAGCGGCAGCCAGCGTGCGCGCGACAGCGGCATCGCGCCGATCACGATCTTGCCGCCCGCCTTGCCGAGCCAGAGCGAAACCTCCGCAAAGCCGCTGCGCAGCTCGGCAATGGCGATGCCGAAGCGCCGCGCGCGCGCTTCGCCCTTCGGCGTCAGCGCGATATGCCGGCCCCGGCGCTCGACCAGCCGCTCGCCGAGCGCCAGCGACAAATCGTTGACAGCCCGGTGCAGCGAGGCGGCGCTGAGCCCGGTTCGCTGCGCGGCGGACGCATAGCTGCCGGCGCGCGACAGCGACAGGAAGGCGCGGATCTGCGTTGCGGTGACGCGCGGCGAGCCGATCTCGGCGATCGCTCGTTCGGCGCGCGGGGCGAGCAGCAGCGCCGACTCGGTCGGTCGCATGCCCCCCGGCTCGCGATCGAAGAGCTGACAGCCGAGATCCTTTTCCAGTCGCGCAATCGCCTGGGTCAGCGCAGGCTGCGTCAGGTTGACCGCCCGCGCCGCGCGCGTCACCGATCCGTGCGCCACCGTCGCGGCGACGGCGGCGATGTGCCGGATATTCGGAAGCTGGTCGATCACGCGGTTCGATTAGCAAATATTTATGTCCCGGCATATCTTTGCATTGGCGGCCCTCGCGCGGTCGTCGCATGCAGCGATCCGAACGCGGAACGGCCGATCGGAGGCAAGGACGAATGGGCATCGTGGTGCAGAATATCGAGCGCGCCGACGCCGCCGTGATTGACGGTCTGGCCGAATGCGGCGTCGCCACGGTGCACGAGGCGCAGGGCCGCGCCGGTCTGCTCGCCAGCCATATGCGGCCGATTTACCCCGGCGCTCGAATTGCCGGAAGCGCCGTCACGATCAGCGCCCCGCCCGGCGACAACTGGATGCTGCACGTCGCGATCGAGCAGCTGCAGCCGGGCGATGTGCTCTTGCTCGCGCCGACGAGCCCCTGCGAGGACGGCTATTTCGGTGATCTCCTCGCGACGAGCGCCAAGGCGCATGGCTGTCGCGGATTGATCATCGATGCCGGGGTGCGCGACGTGCGCGACCTCACCGAAATGCAATTCCCCGTCTGGTCGAAGGCGATCTTCGCACAGGGGACGGTCAAGAACACGCTCGGCAGCGTCAACGTGCCGGTCGTGTGCGCCGGCGCGACGGTCTCACCCGGCGATGTCGTCGTCGCCGACGATGACGGCGTGTGCGTCGTCAGATGCGCCGATGCGGCCTCGGTCCTCGAAAGGGCCCGCGCGCGCGCGGCGAACGAGGCCAAGAAGCGCGAGACGCTCGCCTCGGGCGTCCTCGGTCTCGACATGTACGCGATGCGCGAACGGCTCGAGGCCGAAGGGCTGAAATACGTCTGATGCAAGCCTCGGCACCCGTGATCTGGATGCGCGGCGGCACGTCGAAGGGCGCCTATTTCCTCGCCGACGACCTGCCGACCGACCGGGCCGAACGCGACGCGTTCCTGTTGCGCATCATGGGCAGCCCCGACCCGCGCCAGATCGACGGCATGGGCGGCGCCGACCCGCTGACGAGCAAAGTCGCCATCGTCAGTCCATCGGTGCGCGCAGGCATCGATGTCGATTATCTCTTCCTCCAGGTCTTCGTCGATCAGGCGATCGTCTCGGACCAGCAGAATTGCGGCAACATCCTCGCCGGGGTCGGCCCCTTTGCGATCGAGCGCGGCCTCGTCGCGCCGACCGGCGATCGAACGCGCGTCGCGATCCACATGGAAAATACCGGCCAGACCGGGATCGCAACGGTCGAAACGCCGGGCGGCATCGTCACCTATGCGGGCGATGCACGGATCGACGGGGTGACCGGGACGCACGCGCCCGTCCCGCTCGAATTTCGCGACACGGCGGGATCGAGCTGCGGCGCGCTGCTGCCGACGGGCAATCCGGTCGATGAGGTCGAGGGCGTTGCCTGCACGCTGATCGACAACGGCATGCCCTGCGCCGTCTTCAGGGCGAGCGATGTCGGCGCCACCGGCCATGAGACCCGCGAGGAGCTCGAGAGCGAAGCCTATGCGCCGATCCGCGCAAGGATCGAGGCGATCCGCCTCGCCGCCGGGCCGATGATGAAGCTGGGCGATGTCGCCGACGCTTCGGTGCCGAAGATGACGCTCGTCGCCCCGCCCAGGGATGGCGGCGCGATCAGCGTGCGCGTCTTCATCCCGCACCGCGCGCACGCCTCGATCGGCGTTCTCGGCGCCGTCACCGCCGCGACCGCCTGCCTGATCGACGGATCGCCCGCCGCCGGGGTCGCGATATTGCCCGAGGGCAAGCGCAAGACGATCAGCATCGAACATCCGAGCGGCGAGATGAGCTGCATCCTCGAAGTGGGCGATGCCGGCGATGTCGTCTCGGCTGCGCTGCTGCGCACCGCACGCAAGCTGATGACCGGAGAAGTCTATGCCTGAGCGGATCGTCTCCTGGCATGCCGACCCGTCGACACCCCGCTACACGCCGCCGCCGGGCGCGGTCGATGCGCATTGCCATGTCTTCGGCCCGATGGCGCGCTTCCCGTTCAGTGCCAAGGCAAAATATCTGCCCAAAGATGCGGGGCCGGAGATGCTCTTCGCGCTGCGCGATAAGCTCGGCTTTGCGCGCAACGTCATCGTCCAGGCGAGCTGCCACGGCACCGACAACGCCGCGACGCTCGATGCGATCGCGCGGTCCGGCGGCAGGGCGCGGGGCGTCGCCGTCGTCGACCCGGCGATTTCGGAAAACGATCTCGCGCGGCTGCACGAGGGCGGGATGCGCGGCGTGCGTTTCAATTTCCTGAAGCGCCTCGTCGACGATGCGCCCAAGGACCGCTTCCTCGCGCTGAGCCGACGGCTGCCCGAAGGCTGGCACGTCGTCATCTATTTCGAGGCCGATATCCTCGAGGAACTGCGCCCCTTCGTCGACGCGATCCCGGTTCCGATCGTGATCGATCATATGGGCCGGCCCGACGTGACGCAGGGGCCCGACGGCGCCGATATGCGCGCCTTCCGGGCGCTGCTCGGCAGCCGCGAGGATATCTGGACCAAGGTCACCTGCCCCGACCGGCTCGACCCCGCCGGCCCGCCCTATGACGCCTTCGTCGAAGCGGTCCGCCCGCTCGTCGCCGACTATCCGACGCGCGTCCTTTGGGGCACCGATTGGCCGCATCCAAACCAGCAGGACGTGCTGCCCAACGACGGAAGCCTCGTCGACATCATTCCGCGCATCGCTCCGACCGAAGAGGCGCAAGAGCTGCTCCTCGTAGACAACCCGATGGCGCTCTACTGGCCCGAGATCGGGGCGGCCAGACAATAAGACCAATGCGCCCGCTTTGGAGCGCGAGACACGAAACCCTACTGTCGAAAGGAAAAGCATTGAGAGACTTCTGACATCCCCAATTTTTGGGACCTCCCCATTTGGGTGGTCCACCGGTTAGGTTAGCGTTCCGATAGTTGTGGTCGCCCGACTGAGCGGCCCGAAGCGTACGGTATACTCATCAATGACCGTCAGCACCCCGCTCATCACAGCATCACTCCCGTAAGCGTACGGCCGCTGCACATCGCTATCGCTTGACGGTGTTCTCAGCTTTCCAGTTCCACGGCAGCAGCTCATCGAGCTGCTTGGCAGGATATGGCGCAACAAAAAACGCGGTCCGCACGGTGAGTGAGGCGTTGCGACAAGAAAGTCCCAATGTTCGGGTTACTGAAGTGTCGCCTGGTTTTGTCGCAACCGGTTTCAGTAAAACCATCGGTGACGCCGATATTCGAAACACGATTGAAAAGCGCCAGCAGGAACTCGGGATTCCGCCCGAAACGGTCGCAGGAGCCATTGCTTATCGGGGCTTCATAGCGGTTGCACGGCTGGGACAATCTGCCGAACCTGACAGCTGGACAAACAGAGCATTTTGACCGCGAAAATCAGGACTGGCGAGAACCCATCAGCGACAAAAGATAGCAAAACCCTGGGATGCGCGGCTTACGGCAGCGGCGCTGACATCTCGACGAGATATTGGCGAAGCTGAACGGCGAGATGGTCTATGCTGGACACCCCCCGGGAACCCTCGGCGCCCAGGCGCTTCCGCACCGGCCTAGCTATCGGCACGCACATGGCGGGCGAAACCGCCGTCGACATACAGCAAGGGGCGGATGTCGGTGCACACGTTCGCACTGATGACTTCGCCGATCACGATGGAGTGGCTTGCATGCTGGAGGACTTCGCTCCGCGCGCAGACCAGCGACGCCTGCGAGCCGGCAATGACCGGAACATCGCCGCTCTCGAAATGCCAGTCGACATCGTCGAACCGCGTTTTACGAAAGCGGGGATCGGAAAAGCGGCGAACGATGTCGTCCTGGTCATCGGCAAGGATGTTGAGGCCGAACCGATCGGCCCCGACCAAAAGCGGGTGCAACCGCGCCGCCTGGTTGATACACGCCAGAATGCTGGGAGGATCGATCGACAGCGAGCAGACCGCGGTGGCGGCCATGCCCATAGGCCGCCCTTGATCCTCGAGAGTGAGGATCGTCACCGTGGCCGCAAGCCGGCGCATCGCCAGACGAAAATCAGTCTCGACCATATCGTGCATCCGGCTCGATCTTGCGGACCTGGTGCAGCATCGGCTGTCTCACCATGGCGTTCCCGCCCATGACGATATTGGCCTGGCCGACTGCTCCAACCCGGCAGCCGGCAATCCGCCACCTGGCCCGGCGGCATCGGATGCCTTGAGCGAATTCAGGGGAGGGAGACGCCGTTGTCGAGCCATGGGGGTCGGTGCTTTGTGCTAGGAGTGGAGACTGCCGATATATGGGGTTTTCTCGCGCAAACTCAACTGCAAGGCCGCTCCGCCGGGACCGCCACCGGATCCTCGTGTCCCTACCCGTCCGAACCCATCTCGCCCGGACCGATCTGTCATGACCCCATCATCTACCGCCGCTAGGATGGCCGCATGACCGACATGCTCTCCGCCGTCCCGCTTTCCTCCGCCGATGACGATCCGCAGGGATTTGCGGACCGGATCGGGTCCGCATTCGCCGGTTACGGTTTCGCCGTGGTTTCCGATCATGGCATCGATCCCGCGCTGATCGAGGAGGCCGAGGCGAAGATGCGCAAATTCTTCGCGCTGCCCGAAGCGGCGAAACGTGCCTATCATGTCGAGGGCGGAAGCGGCGCGCGCGGCTATACGCCCTTCGGCATCGAGCAGGCCCGGGACGCGACGACCCGCGACCTGAAGGAATTCTGGCATGTCGGCCGCCCGCTGCCCGAGGGGCACCGGTTCGCGAGCGTGATGCCCCCCAACATATGGCCCGGCGAGGTGCCGGGCTTTCGCAAAACGTTCTTGGCGCTGTACGCGGCGTTCGAGCAGACGGGGCTGCGGATCCTGACCGCGATCGCGCGCTATCTCGGCCTCGCGCCCGATTTCTTCGACGACACGGTGAAGGACGGCAATTCGGTGCTGCGCCTGCTCCATTATCCGCCCGTGCCCGACGGCGCAGAGGCGGTTCGCGCGGCGGCGCATGAGGACATCAATCCGATCACGCTGCTGCTCGGCGCGGAAGAGGCGGGGCTCGAACTGCGGACCCGCGACGGACGCTGGATCCCCGTATCGCCCGATGAGGGCGAGCTTGTCGTCAATATCGGCGACATGCTGCAGCGGCTGACCAACCACCGCCTCCCCTCGACCACCCACCGAGTGGCCAATCCGCCCGAGGCGCGGCGCGGAAGCGCTCGCTATTCGATGCCTTTCTTCCTGCATTTCCGTCCGGATTACCTCATCGAGACGCTGCCCGAATGTATCGCCCCGCAGCAGCCCGACCGCTATCCCGAACCGGTCACCGCGCAGGACTATCTGCAGCAGCGGCTGCGCGAGATCGGGCTGGCCTAGCGCCTGACCGCGAAACTGGTGCCCCAACAGTTTTGGGACCGGACACGAACGCCCGCTCCACCGGCCGCCTCGATTGTCCAGCCGGGGATTCGTGATATGGCCCGCACAGAGCTTGCCTACAGCGATGGAATAAGGACGCGATGGAGATTGTCACGGCGGATATCGGCGGCACCCATGCCCGCTTCGCGATCGCCACGATCGAGGGCGGGCGCGTGGCGGCGCTCGGCGAACCCGTCAAGCTCGCGACGGCCGATCATGCCAGCCTGCAGACCGCCTGGGAGGCATTCGGCCGGACGCTCGGCCGCGACCTTCCCCGCGCCGCCGCCATCGCGATCGCCGCGCCGATCCGCGGCACGGTCATCAAGATGACGAACAACCCCTGGACGGTGCAGCCGGCGCAGCTCGACCGGCAACTCGGCCTCGACAGCCATGTCCTGATCAACGATTTCGCAGCCGTCGCCCATGCCGTGGGCAGCGCGGGGCCGGAGCATTTCATCCCCGTCACGGGGCCGGACGAGCCGCTGCCCAATGATGGCGTCGTCAGCGTGATCGGGCCGGGCACCGGGCTCGGCGTCGCGCAGCTCGTCCGGCGCGGCGGGCGCAACATCGTCATCCCGACCGAGGGCGGGCATAGCGACTTCGCCCCGCTCGACGGGATCGAGGACCGGGTGCTGGCGCGGCTGCGCGAACAGCATGGCCGCGTGTCGGTCGAACGCGTCGTTGCCGGACCGGGCTTGCGGACGATCTATGCCGTGCTGGCGGAAATCGAGGGGCGGGAGATGCCGCAGGGCGACGACCGCGCGCTCTGGACGGCCGCGCTCGATGGGAGCGACAGCCTCGCCGCCGCCGCGCTCGAACGCTTCTGCCAATGCCTCGGCGCGGTCGCCGGAGATATCGCGCTGACGCAGGGGCCGGGGCCCGTGGTCATCGCCGGCGGGCTCGGCCTGCGGCTCGCGGACGCACTACCGCAATCGGGCTTTGCCGAACGGTTCGCGGCCAAGGGGCGCTACCAGTCGCTGATGCGGTCGCTGCCCGTCAAACTCATCACTCATCCCGAGCCCGGCCTCTACGGCGCCGCCATGGCCTTCGCCGAAAGCCAACGCGCTTAAACGCAAGGCATCGACAGCGGGTAGGCACATCTGCCAACGGTGGCGCGGGAGGACAGGGCGAGGCGATGGATTTCCGGCTTTCCGACGATCAAAAGGCGCTTGTCGGCGCCGCCAATGCTTTCGCCGCCGAGCTGTCGGCGAAGACCGACTACGCTGGCGATATGCCCCGCGACCTCTGGACGCTTTGGGGCGAGCAGAGATGGCTGGGTGCCTGCATCCCCGAGGCGCTGGGCGGCATGGGCCATGATGCGCTGTCGACGGTGCTGACGTTCGAGGCGATGGGCCGGGCCGGTGTGCCGCGCGGGCAGCTTTTCGCCGTCGGCGCGCATCTGTTCGGTTGCACGGTGGGGATCGCCCGGCACGGCAGCGACGCGCAGCGCGAGAACTGGTGCCCCCGCCTGTCCGCCGGCGAGGCGGTCGGCGCGCTGGCCTTTACCGATCCGGGCGGCGGCTCCAATCTCGACGCATGCGCAACGGCGATCCGCGTCGAGGACGACGAACTGCGCCTCGACGGCAGCAAGACCTTCGTCACCAACGGTGCCCATGCCGATGTCTTTGTCGTGCTCGCCGCATCCGATGACCGCAAGCCGCCGTTCAACCTGTCGGTCGTACTGGTGCCGCGCGACACGGACGGGCTGGCCATCGAGCCGCTGCAGGGGGTCACGGGCCTGCACCAGACGCACCCCGCGCGGATTACACTGACCGATTGCCGTCTGCCCGCGGATGCCGTTCTCGGGCGCGTCGGCGGCGGGATGGCCGTGCTGCTCGACATCATGCGCTGGGAACGCAGCTGCATTCTCGCCGGGCTGCTCGGCGCGCTCGAACGCGACCTCGTCGCGACGACCGGCTATCTCGAAAGCCGTGGCAGTGCGGAGAAGGCGGCGGCGCAATTCCAGGCCGTGTCGCATGCGCTGGCGCGCGTCCGGGTCGAGATCGAGAGCGCGCGCTGGCTGATGTACCGGGCGGCGGCGGAGCTCGACGGCGATGGCGGATCGCTGATCTTTGCGGCGATGAGCAAGCTGGCGACAAGCGAGACGCTCGTCGAATGCGGGTTGGCACTGCAGCGGCTCGCCGCCGGCCATGGCTGGACAGGCGGGCTGGGGCTTGCCGAAGCGCTGAACGATGCGATCGGCACGCTCTCCGCTTCGGGCACGAGCGAGGCGCAGCTCAACATGATCTATTCGCAGCTCCAGCGCGAACTGTGAGCCGGATCGTCGACGATCTGATCGCCCGCGCCCAGGCGGCGGGGGACGAGGCGGCGCTGGCCTGGAAAGACGGCGCGATCCCGGGCCGCCGCTTCTGGGACGGCGTGGCAGGACGCGCCGAATCGCTGAGCAGGTCCGGCGTCGCCCAAGGCGACCGTGTCGCAATCTGGCTGCCCAAAGGGCCAGCCACCGTCGAGACCCTGTTCGCGGTGATGATCAACGGCGCGATTGCCGTCCCGATCGATCCCGGCTTTCCCGCCGCGCGGGCGACCGCCGTCCTCGGAGAGATCGGACCGGCGATGCTCGTCACCGATGGCAAGCGGCGCGACATGCTGGCGGGCGGCGCGGTCGAGCGGAGCCGCGTCGTGGTGACCGATGCGATGGAAGGGAGCGAACCCGGCGGCGATCCGCTGGCCCGCAAAGCCATCGGCGAAGACGATCCCGCGATGATCCTGATGACGTCGGGCAGTACGGGAACGCCCAAGGGCATCGTGCTCACCCATGGCAATCTCGCGGCCTTTTCCGACTGGGCGATCGGGCAATTCGGCCTGACGCGCGAGGATCGCTTCTTCAGCCTCGCGCCGCTGCATTTCGACCTGTCGCTGCTCGACGTGCTGACGAGCCAGCGGCTCGGCGCGTCCGTCTATCTCGTCGGCGAGACCGAGGCGCTGTTTCCCGGCCCCGTCGCCATGGCGCTGGAGCGGCAGCGCGCGACCGTCTTCTATAGCGTCCCGACCACGCTCCAACGGCTGCTCAGCCATGGCGGGCTGGCGGATCGCGACCTCGGCGCGCTGCGCTGGCTGCTCTTCGCGGGCGAGGTCTTCCCCGCCCCGGTACTCGCCGCGCTGATGGAGGCGGTGCCGGAGCCGGGCTACGCCAATCTCTACGGCCCGACCGAAACCAATGTCGTGTCGTGCAAGCTGCTGGACGCCGCGCCAGAACTTGGCGAGAAGCCGAATGTCGGGTTGCCGTGCCCACACAGCGATATTTCGATCCGCGATGAGCATGGGAACAAACTTGCCACGGGCGAGACAGGCGAAATCTGCGTCGCCGGGCCGACGGTAACGCAGGGCTATTGGCGGCGTCCCGATTTGACCGCATCGGCCTTTTCCGATGCGCCGGATCGCTTGTATCATACGGGCGACTATGGCTATTTCGACGAAGCGGGCGATTTACGATATCTCGGCCGCCGCGATCGGCAGGCGAAACTGCGCGGCTATCGCGTCGAGCTGGAGGAAGTGGAGTTGACGGCAATGGACACCGGACTGGTCGAAGGCGCCGCGGCGACGGTCGCGGACGGCGCGCTCTGCCTCCACGTGGTCGCGCACGATCCGAAGGCCTTCGCCCCATCGGCGCTGACCCGGGCGCTCGCCGAACGCCTGCCCCGCTATGCTCTTCCCGACCGTGTCGAAATGCACGAAGCGTTTCCGACAACCTCGTCGGGCAAGGTCGACATGCAAGCGCTTGCGGAATGCGCCGGCGGGACAGACGCATGAGCGATACGATCGAACCCGTGGTGATCGAGAAGGTCCGCCATGTCGGCAAGGCGGTGGACGGCGACACCGAACTGACACCGGACACGCCGCTGCTCGAACGCCAGCTGCTCGATTCGGTCGAGCTGCTTCAGCTGGTTATGGAGCTGGAATCCGCTTTTGGCATCAGCATTCCGCTTGAAGAACTGGTCGAGGAGAATTTTGCCGATGTGAACCGTGTGGTCGCGCTCGTCGAACGCGCCCGTGAGCGGGCCGCGTGACCACGCTTTCGCCCGACGGTCCCGTCGACGTCGCCATTGTCGGCGGCGGGCCGGCAGGCGCTTCGCTCGCGCTGCGGTTGCTGGCGCTCGGCAGGCGGCCGCTGATCGTCGAGAAGGAGGATTTCCCGCGCTACCATATCGGTGAATCGCTGACGGGCGAATGCGCGAACCTGCTGGATGAACTTGGCCTCGGCGATTTCATGCACGGGGCCGGTTTCCCGGTGAAACGCGGCGTCATGGTTAGCGGCGCCAGCGCGACGGCGCAATTCTGGGTGCCGGTCGAAGGTCTGGCCGGGGACGGGACGCGTTTTCCCGCGACGACATGGCAGGTGCGGCGTGACGAATTCGACGCGAAGCTTCTCGATACGGCAGTCGAACGCGGTGCGCTCCACATTAAAGGCGAATGCGTCGACGTGCTGCGCGAAGGGAATCGCGTCTGCGGCGTCACGATACGCGAGGCGGACGGAACGACGCGGAATATCGAAGCGCGCGCCGTAGCCGATTGTTCGGGCCAGCACGGCTTTCTCTGCCGCAAGGGCGTGATCGGCCCGAAGGACCGGACGGGATACGAGAATCAGGTCGCGCTGTTCGCGCAGGTGAAGGGCATGCGCCGCGATCCCGAACCCAATGACGGCAGCACGCATATCTTCTACGGCCGCCGTCATCACTGGGCCTGGTCGATCCCGCTCGACGACGAAGTGACCAGCGTCGGCATCGTGCTGCCCAAGGGAAAGCTTGACCGGAACGACCGGTCGAAGGCCGAGCAGTTCGCCGAGAGCCTGTCGCTCGTGAACCCCGAACTGATCGCGCGGACGCAGCATGCCGAAATCGTGTCGGACGTCCATGCGATCTCCAACTATTCCTACCATGTCCGCGATTTCACCGGGCCGGGCTTTATCTGCGTCGGCGATTCGCATCGCTTCCTCGATCCGATCTTCTCGTTCGGTGTGCTGATCGCGCTGCAGGAGGCGAAGCTCGCCGCCACGGCGCTCAATCGCTGGCTCGACGCACCGGCGAAAATGGCGCCGCTCGACGATTATGCCGAAGCGGTGAGCCGCGCCCAAGCGGTCGTCGAATATGTCATCCGCACCTTCTGGGAATTTCCGCTCGTCTTCCTGCGCCTCGCCCATTTCAGCCATCGCGGCGACATCGCCGAGATCTTCTCCGGCCGGCTCTACAGCGAGAATGTCCGCGACATCGAAGCCGTCGGGCTGATGCGCGACCTTTTGGCGAAATCCGGGAAAATGGCGGCGTGAACCGAACGCCTCGTGCGTCCTTCGCGCCTACGGTCCGGCCGCTCGGCCGCGATCCCGAGGAAATCGATCCCGAATTCGATCGCATGATGCAGGTCGCGGGCGTCGAGCGCGACGATTTCCTCGCGCTGCTCGATAGGCCCTATGACGCGGTGACGGCAATCGTCCGCGAGGCCGCCGCCGGCCGGCCCGCCTATCCTTTCATGGCAGTACAAGAGATCGACGACAGCGCCCTGCGCGCGATGATCGAGGACGAGCCGGACGCCGATGCGCTCGCCGCGCGGCGCATTCTGACCGACCGGATCATGCAGCTCTATCTGCTGCGCGCGCTATCGGCGATGCCCGATGCCGAATTCGATACGCGCGTCTCGGTGACCGGGGCAGACCTCGTGCAAGATGCCCTTGCGGCGGGCGAAGGCGTGCTGCTGCTCAACAGCCATATCGGACCGGGCCGGCTGGTCCCGCTGATCGTGGCGCGGCTCGGCTGGCAGGTAACGTCGCTGGCACCGCACGATTTCCTGCCGATGATCGGCGTCGATTGCGGCGACCGGATCGACGTCGTCGCGCTGGCGGGCAATGCCGGGCTGGCACCGCTGGGTGCGGCACGACAGGCATTGCAGGCGGGCGGGATCGTGACCACCACCGGCGACGGGCTGCGCGGCCGAGGCAAGGACGTCTATCCGTTTCTGGAGTCCGAGCGGCCTTTCACCGACAGCTTCGCCTTCCTCTCGATCGCCTCGGGCGCGCGGTGCCTGCCGGTCTTCATGCATTGCGAGGAAGATGGCGCGATCGCGATGGATATCTGCCCGGCCATCGAAACCGGCGACCCGGCAGCGCCGGTGCGCGAGCGGATCGAAGCCATGACCCGCGACTATATCGACATTCTCGAGCAGCGATGGCTGTCGGATTTCACCAACCTGCCGGCCCGGTCCGTCGCGATGTACAATCGGGAGTTTCGCGGACGGCGCAAGCAGGACAGCTGACCGGTTGCCAATCCGATTGCGTTAGATCGATCGAGATTCGGCCCGGGCGAGATAATGCGCCACCGTTGCTTCCAGTCCGGTCTCGAATTCGGTTGCCGGACGGAAACCGATCTCGGTTCTCGCCCGTTTCGCATCGATGGCATAGCGGCGATCATGGCCGGGGCGATCCGCGACATGCCGGATCAGCGACGCGCACGCATCGCCGCCCGCTGCGGGGCAATCCGGGAAGCGTTCACTTAGCGAGGCATTCCGGGCAAAGGCGCGATCGATGGCGGCGCAGAGTCTTTCGACGAGATCGATATTCGCCCATTCCGCCTCGCCGCCCAGATTGTACGTCCGGCCGCTTTCCCCGCGATCGAGCGCCGCGGCGATCCCCGCGCAATGATCGCCGACATGGATCCAGTCGCGCACCTGCTGCCCGTCGCCATAGATCGGCAGCTCGCCGCCCGACAGCGCCCGCGTGATGCACAACGGGATGAGTTTTTCGGCAAATTGCCACGGCCCGTAATTGTTCGAACAGCGGGTGACGACCGCGTCGAGCCCATAGGTCTTGTGCCAGGCGCGGACGAGATGGTCCGATGCCGCCTTGGACGCGGCATAGGGCGAGTTGGGCGCGGCGGCGTGCGCCTCGGTGAAAGGCGCATCGTCCGGGCCGAGCGCGCCATAGACCTCGTCGGTCGAAACATGGAGGAAGCGATGCGGGCGCCCCGACCCGGTATCGAGCCAGGCGGCCTTGGCGGCGTCGAGCATCGATTGTGTGCCGTTGACATTGGTCTGCACGAACACCGCCGGCGCGGCGATCGAATTGTCGACATGGCTTTCGGCGGCGCAGTGGATCAGCCGGTCGATCCCGCGTCCGACGAGCAGCTCGCGAACCAGCGCCGTATCGCCGATATCGCCGACCACCAGTTCGACGCCGTCGACGCCCTCGATGGCTTCGGGCTGGGCAGCATAGGTCAGCTTGTCGAGGACGACGACAGCTTCGTCGGGCCGCGCACGGCGCAGATGATGCACGAGGTTGATGCCGACGAACCCGGCGCCGCCGGTAACGAGGATCGTCATTCCGAGAACTCCGACAGGGCAGCGCGGAGATTGGTGCGCCAATGGCCGGGCGTGCCCGTGATCGCCCAGCAGGCATGGCAATCGAGCACCGAATAGGCGGGGCGAGCCGCCGCACTTTCGAACGTGCTGGCCGGGATCGGCGCGATGTCCGGGACCGGGTCGATCAGGCCGAGCGCCCGCGCCTCTTCGACAATGGCAACGGCGAAATCGTAGCGGCTGGCGAGCCCGGCATCGGTATAGTGAAACAGGCCGCTTGCCCCGGCATCGACGAGCGCCCAGATCGCGCGCGCCAGGCTGTCGGCGCGGGTCGGCGTGCCGGTCTCGTCGCAGACCATGCGCATCGGATCGCCCGTCCCAGCCATCGCCAGCACCTTGCCGACGAAATCGCCGCTTCCGCCCGAATAGAGCCAGGCCGTCCGGATAACGAGCGCGCCGGCCGCCAGCGCCGCCTGCTCTCCGGCCAGTTTCGAACGCCCATAGGCGTTGATCGGCGCGGGCTCGGCATCGGTAGGGATCGGCCGCGAGGCATTGCCGTCGAACACATAGTCGGTCGAGATATGGACGAGCGGAATGCCCGTCTGCGCCAGCCGTTCAACGGCATTGGCATTGACTGCGATCGCCGGGGCGTCGTCCCTTTCTGCACCGTCGACATCGTTAAAGGCGGCACAGTTGACGATCATATCGGGCGCAATGTCCGCAATCGCCTGCCCGGCTTCGGGTGCCGCGATATCGAGATCGGCGCGCGTCTTGGCGACAACCGTCACGCCGTCCGGCGCGGCATGTCCGACGGCCCGCCCCAGCTGCCCGCCGGCGCCCGTGATCAGAACGCGCCTCCCGCTCACGGCGCCAATGAGAAAGCGGCAAGCGAAGGCGCCTCTGCATCGCGTTCGGAGAGGATCGGCTTCGCACCCGCCAGCGGCCAGTCGATGCCGATATCGGGATCGTTCCACGCCACGGCATGGTCGTCCTCCGGATCGAAATGATCCGAGCAGAGGTAGATCAGGTCGGCCGGGCCATCGAGCGTCAGGAAACCGTGCGCACAGCCTTCGGGGATGTAGAGCATCGACGGCGCGCCCTCCCCCAGCTCCTCGCCATGCCATTGCCGGAAGGTCGGCGAGGACGGGCGCAGGTCGACCGCGACATCGAAGACGCGGCCGCGCATCGCCATGACGAGCTTCGCCTGCGGACTGCGTTGCTGGAAATGCAGGCCGCGCAGGACATGGATATCGGAACGGCTGTGATTGACCTGCACAAAGGGCGCATCGAGGCCGAGATCGGCGAATTTGGCACTGTGCCAGATTTCCTCGAAATGGCCGCGGGCATCGCCGAAACGCGCGGTCGTGATCCGCAGCACGCCGGGGATATGGGTTTCCTCGGCCCTCACGAGACCGCGCCGCTCAGCAGGTCGTGCAGATAGGCGCCATATTCGCTGCCCTCTAACGGCGCGGCGAGCGCTTCAAGATCGGCATCACCGATAAAGCCCTGCCGCCAGGCGATTTCTTCGGGGCAGGCGATCTTGAGGCCTTGCCGCTCCTCGACGATCCGCACGAAGTTCGCCGCGTCGAACAAGGCCGTCGGCGTGCCGAGATCGAGCCAGGTCGTCCCGCGCCCCAGCCGCTCGACTTCGAGCGTCCCGCGTTCGAGATAGTGGCGATTGACGTCGGTGATCTCGAGCTCGCCGCGCTGCGAAGGGGCGAGCGAGGCGGCGATATCGGGCGCGATCGCGTCGTAGAGATACAGGCCGGTCACCGCATGGCGCGAGGCGGGCCGGGCCGGTTTCTCCTCGATCGATGCCGGTTTTCCTTCGGCATCGAAGCCGATCACGCCATAGGCCGTGGGATCGCCGACCTGATAGCCGAAAATCGTCGCCCCCCCATCGCGCGCCGCCGCCTTTTGCAGCAACCCGGACAGCCCCTGGCCGTAGAACAGATTGTCGCCGAGAATGAGCGCCGATGGCGCGCCGTCCAGGAAATCGCGCGCGATCAGCAGCGCCTCGGCAATGCCGTTGGGCGCGGCCTGCTCGGCATAGTCGATCCGGCACCCCCATTGCCCGCCATCGCCGAGCAGGTGCCGGAACGCACCGGCATCATGCGGCGTCGTGACGACCAGTATCTCCCTGATTCCGGCCAGCATCAGCGTCGTCAGCGGATAATAGACCATCGGCTTGTCATAGACCGGCATCAGCTGCTTCGAGACCGATCGGGTCAGCGGATAGAGCCGGCTACCGGTCCCGCCGGCGAGAATGATGCCCTTGCGTGTCAACTGTCATGCCTGCCCTTCGCGCACACGCTCGGTCAAAGCGGCGGCGGAATCAAGGGAAGCGGACATCGCGCCTGTCTTCCCGCAACATCTTTTCCTGCCCATCGCCCTGGCAATCGAACGATCGCGAATAGCCGATTTCCCTGGCGGCATCGCCGCAGACCGCCCAGATTCTCTCTTCCCATTCGGGATCGATCGCGAAACTCGTGCGGCTGTCGTCGATTTCGGGTGCCGGGGCGAGACCGGCGCCATCGCCGAGAAAGTCGCGTACGTTACGGGCCACGATATCGGGCTGCCCGATGATATCCTCGAACCGGACTTCGAGATAACGGTCGGGGCCAAGCTCGCGCCCGAGCCGCGCGACCGGCGGCACCTGGTAGAGCCAGGTCAGCGCGTTGCGCATGAAATCGTGATCGGTCCGCAGCTTTGCCGCCTCGCGGCCGGCCGCGCGATAGGCGGCGTGGCAGACCGTCCGTCCCACCAGATTGTCGGGGCGCGACGTCATATGCGTGCGGCGGGCGCAGCAGGTGACCGGATGCCGCACCAGATGGACGATCTTCGCATTGTCGAACACGTCCAGCAGTTGCGGGATCGCGAGCACCGTTTCGGGCAGCTTGAAGCCCCACAGCCCGCCTTCCCGAAAGCCGCCTTTTTGCAGGATATTGTCTGCCGTCAGCCGGAAGAGGTGCCGCCACGCCTCGATCTCCCGCGCCTCGATCGTATAATGCGCGGCATGGGCCTTGATCGCCATCTCGTAAATCATGTCGACCCATTCGAGCGAATCGGACGATTTGTTCAGCCGGTTGCCGAGAAACACGCCGCTTCCCGCGACGATGTCCGAAATCAGCCGCGTCCCGCTTCCGCCCCTTCCTGTCACGATGACCGGTGATGCCAGGACATCGTCGGGAAAGCGCGGCGCGGGCGGCGTTCGCAATGCGGGCGTCGGGGTATAGCCGATCCGCGCCATCGCTTCACCGCACAGCGCGAGGATGTTGCGCTCCTGCTCGATCGAGAGCCGGTCGCGCCATTTTTCGACCGAACGCGTGTCGATGCCGCGATTGCGATTGAGCAAGCCCGGACCCTGGCCGCGCATGACGCGCGGATGCTCGATCATATCCTCATGCCAAACCAGCCCGGCATGGTTGGCGAGGTGCACGGTATACGGCCCGGCATCCTCGACGAAATCCTCGTAGCGGAAGACATAGGGGTCGAGCCCCGCCCGTTCGAACGAAGCCTGCGCCGTCGACTTCGCGCGCCAGACGCGCGCGCGCTTCAGGTGCATCGGCGTGGCGGGATCCTCGATATAGGCGATATCCTCGGCATGGACGGCCGCTATGGCGGGATCGCCCTTCATCCGTTCCAGCTGGTTGGCGACCATGTCGATACTGCCGATCGCTGCCATCGACACGACGACCGAACGCGGATCACGCACGGGGTAGATCACGCTCACCGGAATATCGAGCGCCGCGAGCTGCGTGGCGTTATAGGTGAGGTTGGGCGCCTTGAGCGCGAGGTGTGTGATGCCGGGCGCGGGGACGGCCACGCCATCGCGTCCGGCTACGCGCTCTTTCGGGCGCCGGTATTTCTCCGCCGCGCGCGCGAGCGTCGGGCCGTAGAGCGCCTCGGCCTCCTCGCTCCCGGCCAGCAAGGCGTCCGCCCAGCGCATCAGCCCGTCGGTCTCGTCGATCAGCAACACGTTCGGATGCGCGCCGATCACCTCGCCGCTCAGCGAGGTGCCGCTGCGCTGGCAACCGACAATCACGACCAGCCTTTCAATCCCCTCAAACCGCGGCAATTTCCGCAATCCTCCTTGCGATTTCCGAGGCCCCGTCCTCATCGCTCATTGCCGCCGCGGCGGCCTGGGCGCCGTGGCGAAATTCCTCCCCCATGTCGCGATCAGCATAGGGCAGCCGTCCCCGGCTGTCAGCCGCGATGCCCGCGCCGAGCCGCTCGACCATGTCGCCGAGGATGGCGTGATTGATGTGCGTCGGCTTGATTGCCATCGGCTTGCCCGCAGCCAAGGCCTGATAGGTCGATCCCGCGCCGCCCTGCGAAAGCACGGCGCCTGCCTTCGCCATGACCGCCGCGAGCGGCAGCCGGTCGAAATAGTGGATGCGGCGTGAACTGGCCGTCACGGGGCGCTTCCCCTCGGTTTCCGTATGAACGCAGACGATATCACCGCAGTCGAACAAATCCGCGACGGTTTCGAACAGCTCCACTTCCGGCATCCGCCCCGTCGAACCGAGCGAACAGAGCAGGAAATTGTCGAGCCCGGCGATCTCACCCGGCACATCGCCCTCGTAGGTCCACCAGCATCCGCCGCAGCCATGATGGTGTTCGGGAAGGTCGGGAAAGAGCGAGAGGATCGGGCCGGGATCGGCATAGAGCACGGCGTCCGCCTCGTAGAGCTCGTGCACGTCGCGCACCGGGGGCATGTCCTTGGCCGCCCGCGCAGCGTTGATATGGTCGACCTGCCGTTCGAAACTACGCGCCTGCTGCGTGTAGAGGCCCGCCGCGCGCGTCAGAAAGACGTTGGTGACGTTGATGCGCGTCCAGTCCGGCAGCCGCGCCGTCGCCAGCCAGCCGAGCGGGTTGCAGTCCTGCACGATGGCGTCGAAGCGGCGATCGGCGAACAGCTCTTCCAGCGCATCGCCGAAGGGCAGGCAGGGCAGGCAGGGCTTTTCGCGTTTGGTGGGCAGCCGGATCGTATCGAACCGCTCGGTAAACACCGCCGGGTCGAAGCGATCGAAATCGGGGCGGATAAAGACGATCCGGTGATCGGTCAGCTCACGCAGCCGGATCGCGACCTCGTAAAGCCGCCCGAAATGGCCGAGCGCCGGTCCCGCGATTAAAGCTAAGTCCCCCATGATGCGCGCTTTACCGAACTGCCCGGCAGGAGCAAGTCGTTGGCTATTCGAGCATTTCTTTCAGCGGCACGGATGCATCGGCAAGCCGGGCGCGATCGATGACTGCGCCCGCCTCGACCAGCTTTCGGCCCTGGACATAATCCCTGGTCGCATTGACGCAATCGAGCGCGATCACCTTGCCGCCGCGCAGATATACGATCGAGAAGCTGCGCTCGTCCGGCGACCCGCGCAACACGGTTTCGTCGAAGCCGAGATTGAGCCCCGCCGTCTGCAGCTTTAGATCGTACTGGTTGGACCAGAACCAGGGCAGCGCGTCATAGGGTTCGGCATTGCCGCAGATCGCCTTCGCCGCCGTCGTTGCCATGTCGTTCGCATTCTGCACGCTTTCGAGCCGGACGGTCTGCCCATCGGCATAGCGATTCGCATGCGCCGCGCAATCGCCCACCACAAAGATGTCGGGCAGGTTCGATCGGCAATGTTCGTCGACATCGATGCCGTTTTCGCCCGTCGCGCCGGCTTCGCGCAGCGGCTCGACCGCCGGAACGATGCCGATCCCCACGATCACCGCATCGCACCGCAGCACTTCGCCATCGGCGAGCCTGACGCCGGTGACGCGCGTCCCGTCGCCTTCGAGACAATCGAGCATCGTACCGGTGCGCAGGTCGACGCCGTGCGCGCGATGCTCCGCCTCATAGAACTGCGACAGCTCTTCGCCCGCGACGCGCGCCAGCACGCGGTCGAGCGCTTCGAGCAGCACGACCTTGCAGCCGAGCTTGGTCAGAACGGCGGCCGCCTCGAGCCCGATATAGCCACCGCCGATCACGACCATCCGCTTGGCGCCGCCATCGAGTTCGCCCATCAGCGCATCGACATCGGCCCGGTCGCGCACCGCGTGCACGCCCGCCAACTCCCCGCCGGCGCAGGTCAACCGCCGCGGATCGCCGCCCGTCGCCCAGATCAGATGACCATATTCGATCGTTTCGCCGCCCGCCGTCGTCACGCGATGGGCCTCTGGGTCGACGGCGACGATCTCGGTCTCCAGCGTCAACGCGATATCGCGGTCGGCCCAGAATTTCTCCGGCCGGATCAGGATGCGCTCGAACGCCTTGTCGCGCGCCAGATATTCCTTGGAAAGCGGCGGGCGTTCATAGGGCGGATGGCTGTCGCGCCCGGCCATCAGGATCGAGCCTTCGAACCCCTGCTGGCGAAGCGCGATCGCCGCCTGTGCACCGCCATGGCCGGTGCCGACGATCAGCACATCATGGCGCTCGCTCATCCCTCGACCCGGTGAATCGCGCAGAGCTTGTTGCCGTCGGGATCGCGGATATAGGAAAGCTGCATCGCGCCGAGTTGGCTCTCGCGAAGCCCCGGCGGGTCTTCGATCGAGGTGCCGCCCGCCGCGACGCCCGCATCGTGAAACGCCTTCACTTGCTCGGCGGAATGACATTTGAAGCCGATCGTGCCGCCATTGGCAAAGGTCGCCGGCTGGCCGTCGATCGGCTCGCTGACGCAGAACGTCCCGCCGTCATGGATGTAGAAGTGGCGCGTGATGCCGCTGTCCGTGACATTCTCGATCGGATCGCCCTCGAAACCGAGCGTGCCGAGCACGGCCTTGTAGAAAGCTTTCGATTTTTCCAGGTCGTTCGATCCGACCATGATGTGATTGAACATGTTCTTCTCCTTGGTTTCGGGCCTTAATAGACGACGACGCTGCGGATGCTTTCGCCGGCGTGCATCAGGTCGAAGCCCTTGTTGATCTCGTCGAGCGAGAGGGTGTGGGTGATCATCGGATCGATCTGGATCTTGCCGTCCATATACCAGTCGACGATCTTGGGAACGTCGGTCCGGCCCTTGGCGCCGCCAAATGCGGTGCCGCGCCAGTTGCGCCCCGTCACCAGCTGGAACGGCCGTGTCTCGATCGTCGCCCCGGCTTCGGCAACGCCGATGATGATCGAGGTGCCCCAGCCCTTGTGACAGCTTTCGAGCGCCTGGCGCATCACCGTCGTGTTGCCCGTGCAATCGAAGGTGAAGTCGGCGCCGCCGTCGAGCATGTTGACGATATGCTCGACGACATCGCCGACATCCTTGGGGTTGACGAAGTCGGTCATGCCGAACTTGCGGCCCCATTCCTCCCGGTCGGGATTGATGTCGACGCCGACGATCCGGTCGGCCCCGGCCATCTTCGCGCCCTGCAGCACGTTGAGGCCGATCCCGCCCAGCCCGAAGACGACGACATTGTCACCCGGCCGCACATCGGCGGTGTTGACCACCGCGCCCACGCCCGTTGTCACGCCGCAGCCGACATAGCAGCTCGTTTCGAACGGCGCGTCGTCGCGGATTTTGGCGACCGCGATCTCGGGCAGCACGATGAAGTTCGAAAAGGTCGAACAGCCCATATAATGGTAGATCGTCTCGCCCCTGTAGGAGAAGCGGCTCGTGCCGTCGGGCATCAGCCCCTTGCCCTGCGTCTCCCGGATCGCCGAGCACAGGTTGGTCTTGCCGCTGAGGCACATCTTACACTGGCGGCATTCGGGCGTGTAGAGCGGGATGGCGTGGTCGTCCGGCGCGACCGAGGTCACCCCCTTGCCGACTTCGCGCACGATCCCCGCACCTTCATGGCCGAGCACCGAGGGAAAGAGACCCTCGCTGTCCAGCCCGTCCAGCGTATAGGCGTCTGTGTGGCAGATGCCCGTCGCCATGATTTCGATCAGCACCTCGCCCTCCTTCGGGCCTTCGAGATCGAGCTCGACGATCTCCAGCGGCTTCTTGGCTTCGAAGGCGACAGCGGCGCGGGTCTTCATGGGGCGTATTGTCCTGCGAGAAAGAGAAGGAGGGCCGAACTATCGCGTCGGCCGCGCAGTTTCTAGGGGGCAATCGCCCTCTGCCGCGCAATCATTGACGCCGGAACCCGGCCGTCGATTGCTGAATCCAACCTTGCCTTGGAGCTTTTTGCACTGCACAATTCATCCATGCCGCCCGATACAGGCTCGCCCCGCCCCGCGATCTCGCAGAATCCGGATATCCGCTATCTGGGCAAGCTGCTCGGCGACGTGATCCGTGCCTATGGCGGCGAGAAACTGTTCCGGCGCACCGAATATATCCGCGCTGCCTCGGTCGACCGGCATCGCGGCGTCGCCGGTTCGGACGCGATCGATCCCGGGCTCGACGCGCTGACGCTCGACGAGACGCTCGCCTTCGTCCGCGGCTTCATGCTGTTCTCGATGCTCGCCAACCTCGCCGAGGACCGGCAGGATGTCGGCGCCGAGGAAGGCGGGTTCGCCGATGCGCTCGCCGCGCTCAAGGCCGACGGGATTTCGCGCGCCGACGTCGTCGAGATGCTGAACCGCGCGCTGATCGTCCCGGTGCTGACCGCCCACCCCACCGAGGTGCGGCGCAAGAGCATGATCGACCACAAGAACCGGATCGCCGAGCTGATGCGGATGCGCGATGCGGGCCGCGCACGCACGCCCGAGGGCGACGATGTCGAAGCCTCGATCATGCGGCAGATCGCCCTGCTCTGGCAGACGCGCACGCTGCGCCGCGACAAGCTCGTCGTCGCCGACGAGATCGAGAATGCGCTCTCCTATCTGCGCGAGATTTTCCTTCCGATGCTGCCGGGACTTTACAATCGCTGGGAAGAGGCGCTCGGCGACCGGCCGGCGAGCTTTCTCCGGCTCGGCAGCTGGATCGGCGGGGACCGGGACGGCAACCCTTTCGTCAACGCCGAAACGCTGCGCCACGCGCTCGCCCGGTCGGCCGAAACGGCGATCTCCTTCTATTTAAACGCGCTGCACAGCCTGGGCGCCGAACTGTCGATCTCGACCGAATTGTCGGACGTCGATCCGGCGGTGCAGGCGCTGGCCGATGCGAGCGGAGACGAAGCGCCGAGCCGCGCCGACGAACCCTATCGCCGCGCGATTATCGGCATCTATGCCCGGCTCGCCGCGACGCATGAGGAGCTGGTCGGCAAAGCGCCCGCCCGGCCCTCGCATGTGCCCGGCAAGGCCTATGCCGATCCAACCGAATTCTGCGACGACCTTCGCACGCTGGCGCGCGCGCTGACGGCGAAGGGCGGGGAGACGCTGGCCTCGTCCGGGGCGCTCGGGCGGCTGATCCGCGCCGTGAGGACCTTCGGATTTCATCTGGCGACGCTCGACATGCGGCAGAACAGCGCCGTTCACGAACGCGTCGTCGGCGAGCTGCTGGCAAAGGCGGGGGTGACCGAAGACTATGCGACGCTCGGCGAAGACGAACGCGTCGCGCTGCTGCGCGAAGAACTCGCTTCGCCCCGCCCGCTGCACACCGCCTGGGCCGACTATTCGGACGAGACGGCGAGCGAACTCGCCATCGTCGAAGCGGCGGCGGCCGCGCATCGCCGCTACGGCCCCGACTGCATCACCAATTACGTGATCTCGATGGCCGAATCGGTGTCCGACCTGCTCGAGGTGCATATCCTGTTGAAGGAGGCCGGGCTCTACCGTCCCGGTGACCCGCCCGAAGCCGCGATCATGGCGGTGCCGCTGTTCGAGACGATCGGCGATCTCGACAATGCGCCGGGCGTCATGCGCGCCTGGTTCGGGCTCCCCGAAATCGCGGCGCTCGCCACGGCGCGCGGGCATCAGGAAGTGATGATCGGCTATTCGGATTCGAACAAGGATGGCGGCTATCTGACCTCGACCTGGGTGCTCAACCGGGCGAGCGAGGCGCTCGCCCCTGTCTTCGCCGATGCGGGAACGACGATGCAGCTTTTCCACGGTCGCGGCGGATCGGTCGGCCGCGGCGGCGGCTCCGCCTTCGACGCCATTCGCGGCCAGCCCGCCGGTACGGTCAACGGGCGTATCCGCATCACCGAACAGGGCGAGGTCATCGCCGCGAAATACGGGACGCGCGATGCCGCCCGCGCCAATCTCGATACGATGGCGGCGGCGACCGTGCTGGCGACGATGGAGCCCGAGGGCGTGTCGCCGCAGGATCGCGCGCGCTTCGCCGAGGCGATGGACATGCTCTCGGCCGACGCCTTCGCCGCTTATCGCGGGCTGGTGTACGAAACCGATGGCTTCACCACCTTCTTCCGCCAGGCGACGCCGATCGCCGAGATCGCCGGCCTCAAGATCGGTTCGCGCCCGGCGAGCCGCAAGAAATCGGACGCGATCGAGGATCTGCGCGCCATCCCCTGGGTGTTCTCGTGGAGCCAGGCGCGGGTCATGCTTCCCGGCTGGTACGGCGTCGGCCAGGCGCTGCACGGGTTCGACGACAAGGGGCTGCTGCGCGAAATGGCGCTGCAATGGCCGTTCCTCAAAAACGCGCTCGGCAATATGGAGATGGTGCTCGCCAAGTCCGATATCGGCATTGCCGAACGCTATGCCGGGCTGGTCGAGGACGAAGATCTGCGCACGGCGATCTTCGGTCGCATCCGCGACGGCTGGTGGACGACGCACGACGCGCTGCTCAACGCGACGCGGCAGACGCGGCTGCTGGAAAAGACGCCCCGGCTCGACACCTCCATTCGGTTGCGCCTCCCCTATATCGAGCCATTGAACCTGCTACAGATCGAGCTCATGAAACGGCATCGCGCCGGCGAAGACGACCCCCGGATCGCCGAGGGCATCCAGCTTTCGATCAACGCGATCGCCACGGCGCTGAGGAACAGCGGATGAGCGGCAAGACGGCGAACACGCGGACGACACGCGCAAAGCTGCACAAGTTCGTCTGGAGCAAACCATTGGGCGAGGCCGCACCCAGCGTCGGCATGAGCGCGAACGGGCTGGCGAAACTGTGCGACCGGCTGGCAATCCCCCGCCCGCCGCGCTCTTACTGGACGCGCAATGCGGCGGACCGGCCACCGGTCACCCCGCTCGGTCCGGCACCCGAAGGCGCGGACGAATCGGTGGTCTTCGGTGAACGCCAGCGCGCGTCCGTGCGTCCGCGCACGCGCCTTTCGCCCAAGGACCGGCAGGACGATCTTGCCGATCATGCCGCCGCGCTCGCCACCGCCGAGGGGGTCGAGGCGGTCACGCTTCGGCGCGTCGCGCAGGCGGCGGGGATCAGCGAGGCGCAGGCGCATAACTGTTTCGCGGGCCGGGTCGAATTGCTGCTCCATCTCGCCCGGCGCGAGATCGCTGCGCTCGAAGCGCTGCGCCGCCGCCGGATGGCGCGCTCGACCCAAGGCGCGCCAGCGCGGCGCCCCGTTCGGCCTTCTCGCGATTGATCATCACCTCGAGATGCTCGATTGCCGCGGCAATCTCGCTGACATCCTTGAACGAACGGGGCATATCGTCAGACACACTGGGACTCTCGGCGGCCAGCGCCTTCTCGCGTCGACGTGCAGCGCGCTTTTCCTTCGCGCTCTCCTCGCGGACGGGCGGGTGGAGCGGGATCGGCTCGTTGGTACCGCTGGTGCTAATGGTACCGATGGCGCCCATGGCGCCGACAGCGTCCTGTGGCTCCTCGACCTCGGAGGCGATGGCGGCACGCTGCGGGACGGGCAGCATCTCCTCCTCGTCGTCGAAGTCGTCGTCATCGTCCAGATCGTCGACGGGCTCTCGGTCGCGTGTGCGAATTGCCCGCATGCCGCCGAGATTTGCCGCGCGCAGGCCGAGCAGCGCCAGCAGCGAGGTCACCCCGCCCAGCCCGAGGAAGGCGGTGCTGATGTCGTCCACTGCGGCCATCGAGCCCATGTAGAAGAACCAGGCTGCCAGCAGGACCAGCAGAATGACGCCGGGCCAGGGCCACAACGATTCGAACATTCCGCGGCGAGGTTGCAGCTCTTCAGACATGCGGACACCGTCTCCGTTGAAGCATTGCGGCGTGGCGCGCGAGCATAGGACCCGTCGAGGCCCATGAAAACCCGGCGCTTTCCATGACGCGGCGCCGCCGCCGCGGGCCGCGGCGCGGCACGCGCACCGGGGGCCGTCCGGTCACGCCGCGGCGCAGATGCTCTCGAACAACCCGAGCCCGTCCGTGCAGCAGTGCATCGCCTCCACGGCGTTCTCCGGGTGCGGCATGAGTCCGAGCACGTTGCCCTTGGCGCTGGCGATACCGGCGATGTCGTTCTGCGAGCACAGGCGAACGACAATCTGGCCGCGGCGAGTGGCGACAACAACGGCGGCACCGCCACTCTGCTCGCTCAGAACAGCGGGCAGGTGCAGATCGCCGGGACGCTGCTGGTCGACACGAGCGCATCCGCCGCAGGCCTGGGCGGCTTCGACGCCTTCGGCGGCCAGAGCACCGTGGCCGCGCAAAGCGGGGGCCTGGTCGACATTTCCGGCGACGTGACGCTTTCCGCAAATGGCGTCGGCGGAGACGCCGACGGGGCCTTGGGCATCATCGACGGCGGCGTGGGGAATGGCGGAACCGCGAATGTCGAGGCGGATGACGGCACCATTCTGTTCGGCGGTAGCCTTGCGCTCGATGCACAAGGCTTCGGCGGCCGCGGCGCAAGTGCCTTTGGTGGCGGTCCGGGAGACACGGGCGGGTCAGGCGGGGGTGGCAGCGCGCTTCTCAATGCCTTGCAGGGTGGAAGCATTTCGGTGGTCGGCCTCACCTCGCTTTCGGCAAGCGGGACAGGCGGCGATGGCGGCTCGGGTGGCGATGGCGTTGCCGGGCTGGCCCAGGTCTTCGCCACCGATACTGCGGCCATATCATTGGCCGATGTCACCGGATTCGCGCGCGGAACAGGCGCGAACGGATCGGCGGCAAACGGGATTGGCGGTTCGGGCGAAGGGGGGCGTGTCTTCATTCTCACCGAAGGCATTGGCGATATCTCGCTGACCGGAAGCGCCACACTCGACGCGATCGCGAGCGGCGGCGATGGGCAGTCGGGAGGCGACGCCACCGGTGGCGAAGCGGGTGTCTATGCCATGTTCGGCACCATTGCAGTCGACGGTTCGGTACAATTGTCGGCCGATGCGATCGGCGGCGATGCCACTGTCGGCTTTGGCGGGAATGGCGGCAACGCGCTGGGTGGCACGGCCTATGTCCAGGCTGACGGCTCGGAGGAAGAAGGCGCAAGTCTGACGATTGCGGGAGACGCCACCATGCTAGCCTCGGGTCGCGGCGGTGTCGGCGGCGCGGGCGACGGTGGCGCCATTGCGGCGGGCTCCGGAGGCAGCGGCACCGGGGGAACCTACCAGGGCACGCCCGGCTCGGGAGGCGCATTCGCGATCGCCGGCCGCGATACCGGTGAGCTCTCGATCGGCGGTGAAACGATACTGGTTGCCAACGGCTTCGGCGGTGCGGGCGGAACCGGCGGCACAGGCCAAGCGGGGGGCACTGGCGGCGCCGGCACTGGCGGAACTGCGCAAGCGGGGACGTTTGCCGGTCAGGGCAGCGGCGCGCTCGGCGACGGGCAAGCAATCTACGACGCGCTCATTCTCGAAGCCAACGGAACGGGCGGGGCAGGCGGCGCCGGCACATCCGGCCTTGGTCTGGGCGGCGCCGGAACTGGCGGCCTCGCTGCGGTCTTCGCCAATGGTTCTCTGGTGAGCGCAGGCGACATCACCACTCTGGCCGATGGACTGGGCGGCAATGGGTCGACCGGCGGAAACGGTACGGGGGGCGCATCGGGTTTCGGCGTTGTCGGTGGTACGCTGATCGCCGATACGCTCGCCAGTTCGGCGCATGGCGACGGTGGCACGGGATCGACGGGCAATGGTGGCGACGGCACCGGGGGCGAGGCCTCGCTCAATGTCGACGGTAGCGCGACCGTCGCCGCGGTCAATTTCGCCAGCAACGGTCGCGGTGGCGGATCGAGCACGGGCAATGGCGGTGTCGGACGCGGCGGTCTGGCCGCAATCGGGGTTGTCGCGGGTGCGGAGTTCAACGCCACGGGCGATGTCGATCTCACTTCTTATGCCGATGGCGGAGCGGGTGAAATCGGCGGCGATGCCTTTGCCGGTACGGCAAGCGTCGAAGTTGGCGACGAAGCGACGGCCAGCCTGGCCGCGGTCTTCCTCGCTGCGTCGGCCGAAGGCGGCGATGGCAATCAGCTGGGCGGCGAAGCGCTGGGCGGCAGCGCGCAAATAGTTCTGTCGGGCGGCAATCTGACCGCCAGCGGGCCCGTGAACATCCTTGCCAGCGGTTCGGGTGGGCGCGGGCAGTCCGGGGGCAGCGGCGGTGATGGTTATGGTGGGATCGCGGGGGTCATCGTGTCCCGGGGCGATGCCGGTTTCGATCAGAGCCTCGCGATTGTGGCGGACGGCGAGGGCGGCGATGCCAATGGACCGGGCGGTGATGGCGGCGATGGCTATGGCGGCGCCGCGGTGTTGCTTGTGCAGGGGGATGCCCTTCGGGCTGCCAGCATGAGCGTGCAGGGCACGCTCGACATGTTCGTATCGGGCGCGGGCGGCGATGGAGGCGCAGGCGATGGCGACCAGAACGCGGCGGGCGCTGGTGGCACCGGACGGGGAGGACGCAACGATTTTGCGAGCCTTGTCGATTCGGGCTAGGGAACCGGCAGCTACATCAATGTGAATGCCGATTACGGCCAACTCCTCGTAGCCGGTGCGACCAGCGTATATTCGATCGGCCTGGGCGGCAGCGGCGGCGATGCTCCGATCGGGGCTGTCGCCGGTCCGGGGGGCGCGGCATTCGGCGGCGATGTCTTTGTCGGTGTGTTCGACCCTGTGGACGGTGGTCCGCGGTTGGGAAGCGCTGCCTTCGGCGATCTTGCTGCCTTCAGCTTTGCGCTTGGTGGCACGGGCGGGGTCGACGGCGAGGAAATCCTCACCGGTATCGGCGGTGAAGCGCGGGGCGGGGCCATTCTGGTCGCCAGCCGCGGCGGTCTGCTGACCGCCGACAATATCACCCTGACCGATTACGCGCAGGGCGGCGGCGGCGCGATCGGCGGCGACGGGTTCGGCGGCCAGGCTGGCATGGTCACAAGCGATGGCGGGATGATCGAAGTCGGCGATTATGCGGCGACCGCATTCGGCTATGGTGGGCTCGGTCAGACCGCCGGCGGCGACGGCCTCGGC
>NZ_CAKZNF010000018.1 GCF_937129435.1 uncultured Parasphingopyxis sp.
TGCGGAATGCCGGCCATGATGAAGACGCTGCCATGGCGGATGCCCGGCGCGCCCGAATATTTGTTCTCGATCAGCTCGCCGCCATCGGGCACGCGCGCCATGCGGAGCCGCGCCTCGGTCGCCCCGCCCTTGTCGCCATAATAGCGCTCCAGCATCGCCCGCGCGCGCGGATGGACAACAACTTCGACGCCCAGCGCATGGGCGATCGCATCGACGGTGATGTCATCATGCGTCGGTCCGATTCCGCCGGTAGTGAAGAGATAATCGTTGCGCCCGCGCAGTTCGTTGGCGGCGTCCGCAATCTCCTCCAGCACATCGGGCACGATCCGCACCTCGGCGAGGCGGATGCCCTGCACATTGAGCCACTTCGCCAGCGCCGCGACATTCTTGTCCTGCGTACGGCCCGAGAGAATCTCGTCCCCGATGACGAGCATGGCGGCGGTCCAGATGCGGGAGGATGACATGGCGGCAAGGCATAGCGGATGGGCGCGGAATCGCAATTTGGAAAGTTGCCGAAAGTGCCGCGACACGGGGTGGTAATTTTCGTGGATTGGCGGTTTTCGGGGCGATTTTAGCGAAGGCCGCTGCAAAACGCGTCCTCTGGCGACACTTTCGCCCCGCTTCGCCCCGAATATCCCCGCCCGCGTGACACTTTCGGTGCATCATGCGGCATTTTTCGCAGGGAATGTTGGACGGGGATTGCGGGGGGCGGCGAGAAGGCGCGGGTGCCGTCTAGGCCGCCAGCTGCGTTTCGATCCGTTCCAGTTCCAGTTCGAACTGGCGCCACAGGAAAGTCGCCTCTTCGGGCGGCAGGACTTTCGCCTTGATCGGAAAGCTGTTGCGGTGATGACGCAGCGTCGAGGCGTCCCACGGAGATTCGCTGCGCGCCGCCTTGGCCGTTTCCAGCAGCTCGTGCAGTTCCAGCCGCACCGCGTGCGAACCGACGAACTTGGGCGCTTCCGGTTCGTCGAGATCGAAACCGATCTGTTCGTCCATCAAGGCCTCCTCCATGCTCGTCAACCGGATTGCTTCTTGCCGCCATGGATAGACGGTTCGGCGGCCAGCTTTTTCCGCAACAGATCGAGCGCGCCGCCTTCGTCCGCCAACGCGCCCGGCAGCCCCAATATATCGATCAGAAATGCCGCGTCCAACGCGGTGCGGGTGTTATCCACATCAATTTCATGCAAGGGCCGCATGGGGATATCGGCGCGCTCCTGGAGAAGCGCTGCGCTGTCGGCGAGTTGCTTTTCGGTCAGCTGAGCAGGATCGAGCATGGTCATGTTTGCCAAAGCCTCCTTGCCCATATTGCCTCTGCCCTTCTGCTGCTTGTTGGCCTGCCACCAATGCAGAAGAAGGCCAATTGAAGAATTCCCCCATAATGCGATTGCGGCCTCCTCCTCAGACGACGCGAAACGGAGTGATAGCCATGCGCGTCCCCCAATCGTGCGGCGCGCACAATATTGCATTGCGGTCACTTGGCTATTGAACTGAAAATTTTGATTGAAATGCAGATGCGAGGCGCTGGCCATGACCTCGTTCACCTTGTCGAGGATGATCGCCTTTTCCTCCGCATTCTTGCCAGGTCTGACACGACCTTCCTTGTCGGCCTCGAAGCAGAGCGATCTCTCGCGATCGGCATTATGGCTCCAGAGAATGGGATAGGTCACCGACGCAGGTTTGGTCGTGGGCTCCACCTTGAATGGTCCGCGTATCTTTCCGCCAGCCCCATTCCAATTGATGTCCGCATGATAGGGTCCGATCTGGGCAATCATATCGCGCACTTCGGCAAGCGGCAGGGCATCGGCCAATGCCTGGGGCATTCCGGGCAGCCACAGCGATTTTTCGGTAATCAATCGCCAGGCCGATTGCGCCAAGGACAGATCGGCAACGCGACAAATGTCCCACGTGTCGTCCGATGGCAGCGGCGCCTCGATCGCTTCGCCGACCTTGTCGGCGCCGATCATGATCGGCGAACCCCCATGCGGGGGATCGTCAATCTTATTGATGGCGCCGCCCTCGATCAGCCGCTTGATCGATTTGGCCGTTGCATAGCCGTCGAGCGGCGAGCTGGGCCGGTCGTTCAACACGATGTACGTCGCGGGACGCACATCCGTGCTGTCGTCTTCCCGTCTTTTCGCTACAGTCAATGCTTCCGCCATGCCGGTATCGGCCGAAAACGAGGTTTCACGCGACTGCGTTCCCGTGATCGAAAGGACAATCACATCCTCATAGCCTTCGGCCAATCGCTTGCGCGATTTGTCCCAGGCCTCGCCCGACATCAGGCTCAATGGCGTAATCAGACCGAGCGTGCCGCCCGACGCCAGCTTGCGATGGCCCAGTTCGATGAAGCCGCTCGCCTCGCCCGCCTGACCGTCATAGCAATGATCGCCATCCAACGACTTCAACAGCTTGTCGAACGCGCGTTTCATTTCCTTCTGTTCGTCCTTGTCAGCGGCGAAGGCGGCGAACATCGGATTGGGTACGCCGACTTTTGAGGCCTCCTGACCGGTCGGACGCGTGAACGGCGGATTCATGATGACCAGATCGAAGCTCTTGTCGGCCACGTCGACAAAGACATTCTTTTCCTTCGCACCCTTGGCGCCGATCCCTGTCGCGGAAACGGCATCCATTGCCTTTTGACGTGCCAGCAAATCGAGCGATCCGAGGGCGACGGTCTTGTCCGGCTGGGCGCCGTAGGACACGGTCATGATCATGCTGTCGGTGTATGTCGTTTGCGGGTGAACGCCCGATAGCATCGCAGCGGTCAAATGGGCGGCCGCAGGCAGAACGTCGGCGCCGACGAGAACCGATCCCATCATTGCCGGGTGGATGACTTCCGAATCACCACCTCTCAGTTCGAAATATTGGCCCAGCCTCGTATAGGCCGTCGAAAGAAGCGTACCGGTGCCGCAGGCGAAATCGCCAACCTTCAATCCTTCGACGCTCTCTATGTCCGTCCAGTCATCCCCGCTCGGCGTGTGATTCCGGTTCAGCGCCAATCCCACCATGAGCGCGGCCGATGCCGGTGTCGTATAATAGGCGGCCAGGAATTTGCGATCAGCGATGAGCTTCTGGAAAACGGCACCCGTCAGATCGTGACTGCGCGTCAGGCTGTTCTCGACCAGTTTGATCGCGGTGTCGGCGAGCGTATTGCAGAGCCCGTTACCGATGATTGACGGAATGACATCGAAAATTCGACACGCGATATCGAAAATGGGCCAATAGTTGACCTTCAAGATGGCGCGCCATTCGTGCAGAACCTGACTTCTGGTCAGTTGCCCGGCTCCTCTCATTTCTTCGAGATTGCGGATCGATGCCAAACCGCCCGGACCGTGCGCCAAGGTTTCGTGAAATATGAAGGCATTCGCCAATATGGTCGTTGCCATCCGCCGGGTCTGTTCGCTGTCTTCCTGGCAAAGGGCTTCTGCCATCTTGAGAAGAGCGGGCTCGTATTTGTGCTCGATACCCGCCAGTTGACCGGCGGCCTGTTGCACGCCGGTCATGAGCTGATCGGCAGCCTCTTCGACTATCGAGGGAGGGACGGTCGCCGCCTGTACGATGATCGAAAGGTCGTCGATTGTACCGGTAAGCCAGCCCTCCGAAGGCCAACGCTCGGCAGCGTCGGGCGAGGTCCCGGTAAAGAGCGCGCATTCGATATCTTTCGCACTCCGCAACTCGTCTGTTAACGATTGACCCGACAGGTTGCGCAGACGTTCCGGCGTTCTCACGGCGACGGAAGACAAAATCGACCGTCCATTCTCGGCCAGCACCTCGCCAAGACGATCGCGTGCCTCAGCCTCGACGGTCAGAGCAGGAAGCACTTCATTTTCGACGACCACGGGAGACACGCCGAATTCGGTTACAAGGATGTCGGGCCGCTTTGTGCTCCCGGCGAAATTGCCTGTGTGCTCCGAACGAATCGTATCGCCTTTTCGCCAATTACGCCGCGTCGCACGCAATAGATTTGCGATCGCGTCGTTGATTGTGTGTTCAGTCGTCGCCACGCAAACTCGCCTCCCCGTCGCAAAGACTTAGCGGCGACGGACGGGAAAGGGCAATGGTTTGTAGGACGCCGCGGCGCTCCGTTCTACCGCGCCCCATCCCCGATCAGCGTGAACGGCGACCAGAAGGCTGGGTGGGCCCAGCTTGTCCGGTCGGTGTCGTGGCTTTCGTCCATGCGGACTTCGCGCATCGCCTGTTGGAAGGCCTGGGCGCGGGTGAGGGTTTCGTTGTCGCGTTCCAGTTCGATCGTGCGGACGGTGACTTCGGCGGCGACGTCGTCGTTCACGGGCCAGTGCGAAGCGAGCAGGTTGCGCGCGCCGGCGTAGAAGAAGGCGCGGGCGAGGCCGGACAGCCCCTGCGCGCCTTCGCTGCCGTCGCCGGCGGCGGTGTTGCAGGCCGACAGGATCACCCAGTCGGCGTTGAGCCGCAGCGTCGCGACTTCGCTCGCGGCGAGATAGCCGTCATCCTCGTCGGTCGCTTCGCGCGGCGGCGTGAAGACGAGGCCGGGCTCGACGATTTCGCTGCGGTCGTTCGCGGTCAGGCCGTGGGTCGCGAAGGCGATGATGCGGGTGTTCGACAGGTCCGCCGTGCGCACCGCCGTTTCGGTCGCCTGTTCGGCCAGCTTGATCGCGCTTTCGGGGGCGCCGAGCGCGGCGCGCATATTGTTGAGCTCGATCGCGGTGCCGGGGAGCCGGGCCATGTTGCGGAGCGCACGGACATTGGCGATGCCGCCGCCCGATCGGGTGCGCTGCTGGGTGAAGATCTCGGCCGCATCGGGGGCGCTGTTGCCGCGGTTGAGGCCGCGCGTCTGCGCGACGCCTTGCAGCGCGGGATCGCCGAAGCCGGCGAACATCTGCGCTTCGCCCGCATCGCCGCGCCGTTCCTCGAACTGGCGCAGAAGCTGCAGCGACTGGACCGAGGGGATATGGGTCAGCGCGAAATCGTCGGCGAACCATCGGGTGGCGCGCAGGTCCGCGCCGTTGCTGTCGCTGCCTTGCGGCTCTTCGACGACGAGCATCGCGAAGGGCAGGCTGGAGAGCGCGCCGCCGGACGCGATGAAGAGCTGGTTACGGCCTTCGAGCGCACCCGCCACCGGGGCGACGACCTGGTTGTAGAGCGCGTGCGCGGTCGCACGGTCGAAGGCGAAGCCGTCCGCCTGCGCGGCGCGCCATTCGGCGAGTTCCTCCTCGGACGTCTCGACGCTGGCGCCGACATCCCAGCGCAGCCGGCGCACGGCATCGCCGATCTCCTCGCGCGTCCAGTCGCTGCGCGCCCAGGTCGCGCCGTCGCTGGTCAGCGCCATGACATGGGTGCCGAATTCGGTGGGGACGGTGAGCAGGATCGCCTCGTCGGGGCCGAGCAGCGCGCTCGTCTGTTCGACGGTCAGCGGTTCGGGGCGGACGAGCGCGAAATAGTCGGGGAAGTCGGCGCGCAGCGTCGCGTCGATCTCGTCCATCCGCGCCTCGATCTCGCCGCGCTCGGTGCGGAGCCGCTCGCGCAGTTCCTCATCGGATTCGCTCGATCCGCCGAAAGTCAGCGCATAGCGTTCGTTGTTCGCGGCCCATTGCTCGGACAGCGACTGGCGTTCGCGGACCAGCGCACCGAGCCCCTCGCCCGCCTGATCGGCGAAGCGGCGCACCGCCATCTCGACGATCGCGCGGTTGGCGCTGCCCGCCATTGCATCCTGCAGCGCGGTATAGGCTTCGGCGCGCAGCCCTTCGCGGGGCTCGACATTCGCCTCAGCCGCGGCCCAGGCGGCATCGGCGAAGAGCGCGAAATATTCGGCCTGCGAAGCCGCCTCCCGCTCGGCCTGCGCCTCGGCGAAGCGGCCCTGTGCGTGCGCCGCAGCGGCGGGCAGCGCGAACGCCGCCAGGGCGATACCCGTCTTCAGAATCAACTTGTTCATCGCTTCCCCCTACCCGTTGAAATCGTTTCTATATCCATTGCCGTCCGCGTCCAATCCCTATTGCCTTGGCCCTCATGGCGCCGCGCCGAGTTGCCGCCGCCGCTGCCTGATCGCCGCGACCATCGCGCGGGCGGCCTCGATCGGCTGGCCGAGCGCGGGCTGGTGAAGGCGGAGCCAGGTCAGGTCGGCGGCCGCCAAGATCGTGTCGGGATGGAGATCGCCCAGTGCCTCGCGGCGGTGCGCAAATGCGGCGGCCAGATCCTCGTGCGCCTCTTCGAAACGTCCGGCGCGAAGATCGAGCCACGCCCGGTTATAACGGCTGAGTAGCGTATCCGGATGCGCCGGACCCAATATGCGTTCGCGCCGCGACAGCGTATCGGCGTAGAGCGCCCGTGCCCCTTCCCCGCGCCCGCCGGTCGACAGGGCGACGGCGAGGCTGTTCGCGTTGTTGAGCGTGGCCGGGTGGTCGGCGCCCAGTAGGTCGCGCGCACCTTCATAGGCGAGCGTGGCGCTCGCAATCGCCTGTTCGGAGTCGCCCAGCCGGCCGTAGATGGCGGCCAGATTGGCATGGGCGAGAAAGGTATCGGGGTGATCGGCGCCATAGCGCCGGATCGCCGCGTCGCGCGCCCGCAATGTCAGCGGCAGCGCCTCGGCATAGCGTTCCTGGCGGTAAAGCGTGCGGGCAAGGCCGGTCATCGAATCGATCGTCGACGGGTGATCGGGACCGAGCAGCGCCTCGCGTCGGGAAAACACCTCAAGCTGCAGCTGCTCCGCCCCGGCATAATCGCCGCGATTGACGGCGAGCGAGGCGAGGTTGCCGATCGCGGTGATCGCGTCGGGATGGTCCGGTCCGCCGCGCTCCATGGCCAGGACCCGCGCCTCTTCGAGCAGCCTCGTCGCATCGGTATATCGGCCCTGCATACCGTAGGCGAGGGCGAGATTGTTGAGCGCCGTCGCCGAAACGCCCGACGCGCTCTGCCGCTGCCGCGCGACCGTATCGGCAAAGATGGCCACTGCTTCGTCGACCCTCCCGGCGCTCTCGAGCATCGAGGCCAGATTGGCGCGTACGCGAAGCACGGCTTCATGGTCCGCGCCCAGCGTTTCGGCCAGCCCGGCATGGACCTGCTCGATCAGCGTCACCGCTTCGCCGATACGCCCCAGCCGTTCATAGGCGAGGGCGAGCCCGTTCATCGAGATCAGCGTATTGGCGGCGCGCTCGCCATCGGTCCGGCGGCGCGCATCGACCAGCTGTTCGTAGACACCGGCCGCGCGCGCATAGTCCCCCGTCTGGAGCAAGGCATTGCCAAGCCGGGAACGCGACATCAGCGTTTCCGGATGATCGGGCCCGAAGGCGCGCTCTCTTCCCGCCATGGCGCGCTCGAAGGCGTCGCGCGCCTCGGCGAATCGCCCGGTTCCGACAAAGACCTGTCCCAGCGAATCGACCCAGGCCAGCGTGTAGGGATCGTCCGGGCCTAGCGCCTCGCCGAACCGATCGATCAGAGTAACGACGATCGGCTCGGCCTCGGCAAAGTCACCGCGCGCAAAGACCTGCCGCGCGCGATCCATTTCGGCGGCGCTCTCGGCAACGATCGAAGGCAGTTGCGGCGATGGTTGCGCGGACGCCGGCGGCGCGCTCGACGCCAGGGGCTTTTCTTGTGCGGCCAGCGGCACAGCCAGCAGCATCGCCAGCAAGACGGCCACGGAGCAAGGGCGCACTGCGTTTCTGTCCATTTCCGCTACCCTATCGTTCGGCCGACCGGCGCTCGCGGATGCCCGCCACCAACGCACGTCCGGGGGCGAGGGTTTGCGCGCCCTCGCCCGCCTGCAACCGCCCGCGCAGCAGCATCGCCGCGCTCGACTGGGCATAAGGGTGCGTCATGCCGAACAATTCCCGGCGGCCCGCCAAAACGTCCGCCGCGATGCGGTTGGCTTCGTCCAGATCGCCGCGCCGGAATTGGAGCAGCGCCATATTGCTCCGCGCGATCAGCGTCGACGGGTGGTTCTCACCCAGCGCTGCGCCGCGAATGGCGATCACCCGGTCGTAGAGATCCTCGGCCTCATCAAAGCGGCCCGATCGCATCAGGATACCGGCGGCATTGTTGGCCGGCAGCGCGGTGCGCGGATCGATATCGCCATAGCGTTGGCGGCGCGCGTCGAACACGGCACGGTACAGCGTCAGGGCTTCGTCGGTACGGCCGAGATCGGCATAGATCGCGGCAAGGGCGATCTTCGCAAAATCGGTTTCGGCATGATCGTCGCCCAGCAAATGCCGGCGTCCCGCAAGGACGCGTTCGGCGATGATGGCGGCTTCGGCATTGCGTTGCTGCTCCCAGAGGATCGCCGAAAGATTGCCGAGGACCGACAGGGCGGCCTCGCTATCGGCGCCGTCGATCCGCTCGCGCCGTTCGGCGAGATCGGTGAAAATGGCTTCGGCCTCGGCGAGCCGGCTCTGTGCGATCCTGACCAGACCGAGATGATTGGAGGCGACGAGCGCGCGTTCATGATCGGGGCCCAGCGCCGCGATCGCCCGGTCGCGATTGGCGTCGAGCAGCCCGGCGGCCTCGGACAGCCGGCCCTGGCGATAGAGAATGAAACCCAGATTGGCCTCGGTCGCCAGCGTATCGCGATCGTTATCCCCGAGCTGCTCGCGCCGGACCGCCAGTGCGTCGCGATACATGTCCGCCGCTTCGGCAAGCTTGTCGGCCTGCGCATAAAGCGTGCCGAGATTGTTGGCGACACGCGCGACCAGCAGCGGCTGGTGATTGCGGGCGCCGCGAACCTGCTCATAATAGGCTTCCGCCAGCACGATGGCTTCGGCCAGACGCCCGGCGCGCAACAGTTCGCCGAGCTCCGGTGCATCGCCCTGCATCGCCGGCGCAGGCGATGACGCGACGAACATCAGCGATGCCGCAAGAATCGCGATCCTGTGTACGCGGCGCATGACGCCCTCCTACTTCGCGACCGGCAGGCAATCTGCACGGACCGGATGCCCGGGGCAAGGGTCGCAACCGCAGCGATAAGCATCTATATATCGCCCCATGAACGAATATCAGACGATCACGGCGGACGATTCGGTCGTTCGCGACGGTTCCATCAAGCTGCACGATGCCAGCGGGTTCGAAGGCATGCGTGCGGCCGGGCGGCTGGCGGCGGAAATCCTCGACGCGCTTGTGCCGATGGTCGAGCCGGGAGTGACGACCGAGGAGATCGACGATTTCGTGCTCGAACGGATGCGCGCGGGCGGCGGCATTCCGGCGACGATGAATTATCGCGGCTATACGAAAAGCTGCTGCACCTCGATCAACCATGTCGTGTGCCACGGCATCCCGGCGGACAAGCCGCTCAAATCGGGCGACATCGTCAATATCGACGTCACGCCGATCCTCGACGGCTGGCACGGCGACACCAGCCGGATGTTCACCGTCGGCAAGGTGCCGATCAAGGCCGAGCGGCTGATCGACGTGACTTATGAGTCCATGATGCGTGGTATCGCACAGGTAAAACCCGGCGCGCGGCTGGGCGATGTCAGCCACGCGATCCAGAGCTTCGCCGAGGGTCACCGCTATTCGGTCGTCCGCGATTTCTGCGGCCATGGGCTCGGAAGGCTGTTCCATGACGCGCCCGAGGTGATCCATGCCGGCCATCCTGGAACGGGGCCGGAGCTCAAGCCCGGCATGTTCTTCACCATTGAACCGATGATCAATATCGGCCGGCCGCATGTGAAGGTGCTCGAAGACGGCTGGACCGCCGTCACCCGCGACCGCAAACTCTCCGCCCAGTTCGAACATTCGGTCGGCGTGACCGAAGACGGGGTGGAGATCTTCACAAAGAGCCCGGCCGGGCTGGACAAGCCGCCTTACCGCTGATCGCTCCGAATCCGTCCGGTCCGAGGGGCGAAACACTCCATAACGGACCCACTCGGCATTCTCATTTCACCAAAAGGCTGGTGAATTCGCCCCATAGTTCAGGGGGGCTGAATCATGGCAGGCGACATGCCCGAGCCGGTCGGCGAAATGGCCGGCGAGGGGCGTTGGCGGAAGACCAACCGGGTCTGGATTCCCGAGCTCGACACAGTCGCGCAGGAGGAAATCGAACGAATAAAGCGCGAAACCGATTTGGAGGCGCGCGCCGCCGAGGACGGGCGCAACAACCGCCCGCCGCTTAGCGACACGAGGCTGAACGAGATCCAGCTCGATCTCTGTAGCAAGGTCTATTCGGGCATCCTGTTGCTCAACCAGTTTCTCGCCGAACAGGTCGATCTGGCGCTCAAGCATGTCCGAGCGATGATGCCCGACCGGCTCGATGCGGAAAGCGTCAAGGACGAATGCGAACGCGAGATCAACCGCGTCTTCGGCGACGAGCATAGCCATCTCGTCGAACTCAAGCGCAAGGAGCTGGAAGCCGGGCGATATCTGCGCTTTTTCCGGCACAAGAACCGGATTCATCACGAGGCCGACTATCCTGCATCGCTGATCAAGCTGATCGCCATCCTGTTCGCGATGTTCCTCGGCGAATCGCTGATCAACGGATCGCTGTTCGCCGAAATATCGACGACCGGCCTGATGGGCGGCGCCGTCTTCGCCGGGATGATCAGCGCCATCAATATCGTGCTGGGGCTTATGGCTGGCTATGTCGGCTGGCGTTATTCCGGTCATGTTGCGCCGCTGCAGAAGTCGATCGGCGTTTTCGTCACCATGGCCTGCCACAGCGCCGCGATGACGTGGAACCTGCTCGTCGCCCATTTTCGCGAAGCAGCCGAGATCATCGTCGCGCGCGACGATATCAGCTTCGATTTCAGCCAGATGCGCGAGGCGACGTTCAATCATATCGAGGCGACCGGCTGGCTCGGGATCGATTCGCTTCAATCCTGGGCGCTGCTGCTGATCGGAGTGATCATCCACTTCATTTCGGCGCGCGAAGGCTGGGACGAGATCGCCGATCGCTATCCCGACTACAAGCAGGCCGACCAGAGAGCCGTGCGTACGCGGGAGAATTTCGAATTCGCAATGGCGGACCTGCGCGACGATATTCGCGATGGGGTCGAGGATATCGAGGCGCGCGCGAAAAACACCGTCGCTCTGGCCCAGCAGGCCGAGCGCGACGCGGCGATGCTGCTCGATCAAGCCGAGCAGCGGCGGGCGGAAGTACGCGACAGCGAGGATGAATGGGTCAATGGCGGCAACCGGCTGCTTCGCACCTATCGTGAAATCAACACCGATATCCGCGACAAGGACACCACGCCGTCTTACTTCAAACACTTCCCTACCGCCGCCGATTACCGCCAGAACAACTTCGACGGCAGCCCGGCGAAGAAGGACGTCGCCGAGCGCACCAAGGCGGTTCAGACGGCGCTCGCCGAGATCGAGGCGTTGAAAAAGCAGGCGCACGATATTGCCGAAGCCGGGCAGGACGTGCTGCGCGAGATCGGCCGCCACATCACCCATGCCATGGACCGGGTCGATGCCCGGATCGAACTTGAAGGCCTTGCCATCCGGGAGGAAGCGGAACGGGCGATGGCGGAACAGGCCGGGCCGATCGACAGTGAGCTGGCGGCGATCGCGCCGAGATCGGCATGACACGCAGCCGTTCGCAACGGCGCGACCGAAGCGGGCGCGACCGGCGGAGGATGGCGCGGTCCCTTGGCTCGCGTCCGCGCCGGGAACGTGGCGGAGAGAAGCGCTGGTGGATCGTGATCGCCGTCTGCGTCCTGGTAGTCGGCCTGTTGGTCTGGCTCAACGCGTTCGTGATCGAGCATGTCGAGGTCGACGAAATCACCGGCTGCCCTTCGAACGGCCGGATGCCGGAGGCGCACACGATCATCCTCGTCGACGAGACCGACGCGCTCAATCCCGACACGATCGAATATGCCAAGAACGTCATCTACAACGAATATCGCTGGCTTCCGATCGGCGGCCGGATGACGGTTCGCAACGTCATCAGCAACCCCGATCTGGCCGAGGACATCGTCTTCTGCCGCATCGAGGATGGATCGAATGCGAACGGCATCATCGACAACCCGCGCATGATACAGCAGCGGTTCGACGAAATCGCGGGAGAGCGTCTGCAACAGCTTTACGAAGCGCTCAGCGTGGCGCCGGAACAGGAACAGTCGCCGATCGCCGAATTCGTGTCGATCGCGATGGACCGTACCAATTTCGGCCGCAACGTGGCGGATCGCCGACTGATCCTGCTGTCCGATATGGCGCAGCACAGCGATATCGCCAGCCAGTACGGCGCGGCACCCCTGCTCGACCCGGACGCGCCGGCCCTCGACCATCTCGAACGCGAGATGGCCGGTGTGCACCTGCGGATCCACTATCTTCGCCGACCCGAACTCGCGCGGCTGCAAACCGATGCCCATCGCGCGTTCTGGACTGGATATTTCGCGAATATGGGCGCCGACGATATCGCACTCGGACGCGGTCTACTGCTGGGCGAACCGGATAACAGGGAGACTTGGAGCTATGACAGAGAGTGAGAGGGGGTCTGCCGTGTCGGCTACCGCCGGCGCGGTGAAGGGGCTGTTCGCGGGCCTTCGCGGCAAGGGTGTGAGCGGCGAGCTCGATACGCAGATCGCCGTGATGCTGCCGATCGTCGCCGCCATGGTCGCGGACGGCATGGTGGAGGACGAGGAGCTCGCCCAGATCCATGCCGTGTGCGATTTCAGCCCGATCTACGAGCGCAATTCGCTGACGCAGAACGAGATGCTGGTCGGCCGCGCGATCCGGATCATCGACGATCTCGGACTCGAGAACGCCTGCCGGGCTGCACGCGAACAGCTGTCGCGCGCGCTCTGCGAGACCGCCTTCGTCCATGCCGTCCGCGTGATCTTCTGTGACGGCTATGTCGGCCAACTGGAGCGCGAAGTCGTCGAGCAGATGATCGGCTGGCTCGAAATCGATCGCGACCGCGCGCGGATGATGACCGAGGTCGTCTCGATCATGCAGCATTCCGCCTCGGCCTGACGACCGGGGGCACCGGGCTCCGATCTCCCGATTGCAACGCTTCCCCGGTTGCGCCAATGTGGCGGGAATCGAGGGAGGGAATGACGGTCATGCGGATCTGGGCAACGATCGCGGCGTTTGGCGCCATGGCCTTGGCGGCCTGCCAGAGCGAACCGCTCGACGAGGCGGCTGCGGCGGATGCGTCGTTCAGCGCCGCCGATGTCGATGGCGACTATCTCACCACGGGCGGCGACGGCAGCAACTGGGCGGCGGTCAATTTCAACTACGACGAAACGCGCTTCAGCCCGCTCGATCAGATCAACACCGACAATGTCGATGAACTCGGCGTCGCCTGGTATGCCGATCTTCCCGATGCGCGCGCGCAGGAAGCGACGCCGATCGTCGTCGGCAACACCATGTACCTCACCGGTCCCTGGTCCAAGGTCTTCGCCTATGATGCGGCAACGGGCGAGCCGCTATGGGAATTCGATCCCGAGGTGCCGCGCTCGGTCCTCCAGAATCTGTGCTGCGACGCCGTCAACCGCGGCGTTGCCGTGTGGCGCGGGAAGCTGTTCGTCGGCACGCTCGACGGGCGGCTGATCGCGATCGACGCCAATACCGGTGCCCAGCTCTGGTCGACGCAGACGACCGACCGCGAACGCCCCTATTCGATCACCGGCGCGCCGCGCGTCGTCAACAATCATGTCATCATCGGCAATGGCGGCGCCGAATTCGGCGTGCGCGGTTATGTCTCCGCCTATGACGCCAATACCGGCGCGCTCGTCTGGCGCTTCTACACTGTCCCCAATCCCGACGGCGAACCCGACAATGCGGCATCGGACGAGGTGCTGCGGACAGCCGCGCGGACCTGGTCCGAAGAGGGCAATTGGCGCGAGAGCGGCGGCGGCGGCACGGTCTGGGATTCGATCGTCTACGATCATGAACTGAACCAGCTCTATATCGGCGTCGGCAACGGCAATCCGTGGAACCATGGCGTGCGTTCGGATGGCGAGGGCGACAATCTCTTCCTCTCCTCGATCGTCGCGCTCGACCCCGATACCGGCGAATATCTCTGGCATTACCAGGAAACGCCGGGCGAGACCTGGGACTATACCGCCACCCAGCAGATGATCCTCGCGACGCTGACCATCGACGGCGCGGAGCGGCAGGTGATCATGCACGCGCCGAAGAACGGCTTCTTCTTCGTCATCGATCGCGGAACGGGCGAGCTGATCTCGGCCAAGCCGTTCGTCGAGAATGTCAACTGGGCGACCGGTTATGACGAGGAAGGCCGGCCCATCGAAAATCCCGAGGCGCGTTTCTACCGCACCGGCAACCCGTTCATCGCGATGCCGGGACCGATCGGCGCGCACAACTGGCAGCCCATGGCGTTCAGCCCGGAAACGGGCCTCGTCTACATCCCGGCCAATATCGTGCCGCAGGCCTTCCTGCCCGCGACCGAGGAACGGATGCGCGCGCAGAGCCCAATCGGCTTCAACACCGGCACGAACCTTGAGGACGGCATGCTGCCGCGCGACGAAGCCGTGGTGCGCGAGGCGCTGGCCTCGGTGCGCGGCCAGCTCGTTGCCTTCGATCCGGTGGCGGGCGAGGCGCGTTGGACGGTCGATTATCCGACCCCGTGGAACGGCGGCACGCTGGCGACGGCGGGCGGGCTGATCTTCCAGGGCACCGCGACCGGCGAGCTGAAAGCCTATGATGCGGCGACCGGCGAGGAACTCTGGTCGATGGATACGGGTTCCGGCGTGCTCGCGGGTGCGTCGACCTTCACCATCGACGGGGTGCAGCATATCGCCTTCACCACCGGGCGCGGCGGCGCCTTCACCATCACCGCCGGCACCGCCGACATCACGGCCGGCCGCGTGCCGAACGTACCGCGCCTGATCGTGCTTCGGCTCGGCGGCAACGGTATCCTGCCCGAAACGCCGCCGGTCGATCAGATGACGCTCGACCCGCCCGAATCGACGGGCCGGCCCGAGCAGGTCGCAACCGGCCAGCGTCTCTACGCTCGCTACTGCCTCGTCTGTCACGGCGAAGGCGCGATCGGCGGCGGCGTCAATCCGGACCTGCGCTTCTCGGGCTTTCTGCGCGATGCCGATGCATGGCGTGGCGTGATCCTGGGCGGCAACCTCGCCGAGAACGGCATGCCGAGCTTTCGCGAAGTCCTGAACCGCGCCCGCGCCGAAGCGATCCGCCACTATGTGATCGACAAGGCGAATTACGACCTGCAGCAACTCCGCGCGCGGCGCGAGGAGGCGGAGAGCGGTGAGGCTGCCGACGACGGCTGATCGGTCGAAAGGGGAGCGCGATGGGCGAGTATAGCGTTCGCTTCAGCTTCGGCGGTGCGCCGCAGCCAATGCGCCCTGCTGCCGACATGCCTAACCCGGCACCCGATCCCGACCAGCCGCTGATCGAATTCCTCTGCGATCCCGCGCTCCACGGCCGAATTCCCGCGCCCGATCGCGCCGTGCGGTTCGTGCCGGACTGGTTCAAGCGGCTCGAGCGAGATCTCGGTATGCCCGATGCGCACGGGCTGCCGGGGCTGACGGCCAAGGCCTGCCTGCCGATGACCGACGCCTTCGCGCTCGGCTTTGTCATCCCGCTGCCCTTCGACGTGCAATTGCTGGTGCCCGAAGACCGGGTGTCGATCCAGCTCGGCTGGGCGGCCGATACGCCGTTCCAGCCGATCGAACAGCACCTCCCCGCGCAGATCGGCGCCCCTGCCCCGCCCTTCGAACACACGATGCCGCTGAAGTTTATCAACCCGTGGCGGATCAAGATGCCCGATGGTTATTCGCTGCTCTTCACCCAGCCGCTGAGCCGCCCCGACCTGCCCTTCACCTGCTTTTCCGGCCTCGTCGATGGCGATCGCTTCGACACCACGGTGAACCTCCCCTTCGCCTGGACCGGACCGACTGGCGAACATGTCCTCCCCGCCGGCACGCCCATTGCCCAGCTGATCCCGATCCGCCGCGACGCGATGATCAAGCAGGCAACCGCCCGCGCGTCTACCGACGACGAACTTGCCGAACAGGAAATGGCGAAAGCGCGCAAATACACCGATGAATCGACCTACCGCCGGGACTGGCGTGTGAAGAAATAGCTGCTTTCTAGAACCCCACCCGCACCGTCAGCCGCGCGTTCAGGGGTTCGCCAGTGGAGATGTTGTCGTTGTTGTGCGCGGCGGGGAAATAATCCTCGTTGAACAGGTTCTCGACGTTGAGCTGCAGCTCCACATTCTCGCTGAGCACATAATAGAGCGCGGCATCGACGCGGGTATAGCCCGGCAGGCGGACGCTGTTGTCGATCGCGGCGAATTGCGAGGACTGGTGCGTGACACCGGCACCGAAGCCGAAGCGCTCCGACACGTCATAGCGGCTCCACAGCGAGAACATGTGCTCGGGCACCTGGGCCAGCGTTCGATTGGCGAGCGCCGCGCCGACCACGCGGCCGCGCTCGTCGGCATCGAGATAGCTGTAGCCGGCATTGACCTGCCAGCCGGGCAGGAGCTCGCCGACCAGCTGCACCTCGAAGCCTTCGGTGCGGCTGCCGGTGAGGATGCTGTTCCCCGGATTGGCGGGATCGGGCGTAGTGCCGTTTTCGCGATCGAGCCGGAAGACGGCCGCCGTCAGGCTGAGCTGCGGCATCGGATCCCATTTCAGGCCGATCTCGTAGTTATCGAAGCGTTCGGGCGCGAGCGTCTCGTCGGTCGGGGTCAGAGACAGGAACTGATCGCCCGATCGCGGCAGGAAAGATCGGCTGAAGCTCGCATAGAGCGAGAGATTATCCATCGGCTTGACGATGAGGCCCACGCGCGGCGACCATTCGGTATCGGTGCGGCTCAGGAACCCGTCATTGCCGTCGCCCGCGCCGTCGGCGACCTCAATCGCATCGATCACGTCGATGTCGAACCGGTCGTAGCGGACGCCGCCGACGAGGATGATGTGCTGTCCGATCTCGAGCTGCTCCTGCGCATAAAAGGAGAGGAATTCGGCGTCAGACTGTGTGCTGCGAACCGTGACCGGGAAGCCGAAGGACGGAATGGCGAGCGGATCGGAAAAGGCGAAGGTGACTTGGTCGTCCTGGCTCACATCGAAGAACGTGTCGCGCCGCGCATTGGCGGTCTGCTGGTCGCCATATTCATAGCCCAGCAGCAGCGTATGGGCGAGCGCGCCGGTCCGCCCCTCCCAGATCAGATTGCCCTGGACGATGAAATTCTCGCGCTGCGTCGTGTCGCGATAGCCGTCGAGCGACACCGTCCCCGCCACATCGTCAAAGCCGACGGGATAGAGATTCTGGTAGAGCTTGTCGTAATCGGCATATTGCACGGTCGTGTTGAACGACAGGCTATCCGAAAAATCGTGAAAGAACCGGCCGCGGACGATATCGCCCTGGAACTGCGTCAGGTTGAAATCGGGCGAGCCGAAGAATGTGTTGTCAAAACCCATCAGCGGTTCGCCGCGCAGCGACGGAACACCGCGATCGACGGTGCGGCTGTCGTCGACATGTTCGTAGGACGCCTCGATCCGCGTCGACGGGCCGAGCGCGAAGGAGGCGGTCGGATTGAATGCCCAGCGGCCGCCGTCGTAGAAATCGCGATGGTTGTTGAGCGCCTCGTAATAACCATTGAGGCGGACCGCGACGCTGTTGGAGGCAGACAGGTTCACATCGCCCGACAGATAGGCCGATCCGAAGGTGTCGACGCTCGCCGTGCCCCCGCCGAAGATTGTATCGAACTGCGCCGTCTTGGTGACGCGGTTGATGACGCCGCCGCCGCCGCCCCGGCCGAAGATCAGCGCGTTCGAGCCACGCAGGATCTCGACACGCTCCAGATTGTAGAGCGGCCGGAAATACTGGACGTCGTCGCGCAGGCCGTCGACGAAGAAATCGGCCGTCGTGTTCTGCCCGCGGATCGTGATCTGGTCGCGATGCCCCTCGCCCTGCCCGATCGAGGCGCCGGGCGTGTAGCGCATGACATCGGCGATGTCGGTCAGCATCTGATCGTCGAGCTGTTCTCGAGAGATCACCGACAGGCTCTGCGGCACGTCGATCAGCGGCGTCTCGGTCTTGGTTGCACTGATAATCGCCGGCGGCTGATATTCGCCCGTAACGATGATCATCGGCTGCATCGCGGCTGCGGCATATTGTGTCGGCACGGTGTCGGCGATTGCCTCGGCGTGGACAGGCATCGCGGTAACAATGCCGACCGCAAGGGCACTGGCACCGGAAAGATGGAAACGGAACACAAGGAATCCCCCAACAAACGCAAAACTGCTACTGGCTCGCGAAAGCGTACCAAGCTGGCGCTGTTCTCTAATGCGACTTATTTGCAGTTGCAATCCATTGTGATCGAATTCCCCTGCCGATCCGGTCGTGACCGTCGCATCTCGCTGCAAGGCCGACGGTAAGGCCGCAACGCGGCGCGCACGGCTCGCCATCCTTGAGTCTGTCCAAAGTCTGCCTATGCTGCGAGGCTCGAAAGCAGGAGCATCGTCCCGTGAAAAAGATCGAAGCGATCATCAAGCCGTTCAAGCTCGACGAAGTGAAGGATGCGCTGCACGAGGTCGGCGTGACCGGCATGACCGTGACCGAGGCGAAGGGCTTCGGGCGGCAGAAGGGACATACCGAGCTTTATCGCGGCGCCGAATATATCGTCGACTTCCTGCCCAAGGTGAAGCTGGAGGTGGTCGTCGCGGACGGGCTTGCCGAACGCTGTGTCGAGGCGATCCAGAATGCGGCGCAGACCGGGCGGATCGGCGACGGGAAGATCTTCGTCTCGCCCGTCGACAACGCCATCCGCATCCGCACGGGCGAGCGCGACGAGGACGCGGTCTGAGAGCATGGTCATGTCGGCCTGGCGACCGTCGTGGCGGACGGTCGCAACGGCATCGCTGGCGTACACGGGGGCTTGCCGCTCCGCCCGATCACATGTTGCGGCCGCCCCCGCCTATGCTGCAGCGCAAAAATAATTTGTGCACTGCGTGGCGTTGCGTTAGAGTTTATTGCGCGTGATTCCCAGAAGAGGAAGGAAAGATTTCATGACGACGACCGCGAAAGACATTATCAAACGGATCAAGGACGAGGAGATCGAATGGGTCGATCTGCGTTTCACCGATCCGCGTGGCAAGTGGCAGCACCTGCAAATGTGTTCCGGCGTGTTGGGCGAGGACGAGCTTGAAGAAGGCCTGATGTTCGACGGATCGTCGATCGAGGGCTGGAAGGCCATCAACGAAAGCGACATGATCCTGCGGCCGGACCTCGACGCGGTCTATGCCGATCCCTTCTCCGCAACGCCGATGCTCGCCGTGTTCTGCGATATCGTCGAACCCGGCGACGGTTCGCTCTATGCCCGCGATCCGCGCTCGACGGCGAAGCGCGCCGAGGCGTTCCTGAAGACCACAGGCATCGGCGACACCGTCTATGTCGGCCCCGAACCCGAATTCTTCATGTTCGACGACGTTCGCTTCGAGGACGGTTACGACCGCAGCTATTTCAAGATCGACGATATCGAGCTGCCCACCAATACGGGCCGCGAATATGAGCTAGGCAATATGGGCCACCGTCCGCGCGCCAAGGGCGGCTATTTCCCGGTGCCGCCGGTCGACAGCACGATGGACGTGCGCGCCGAAATGGTCTCGACGATGCTCGAACTCGGCATGCCGATGGACAAGCATCATCACGAGGTCGCCGCGGCGCAGCACGAACTGGGCGTGACCTTCGGCACGCTGACCCAGACGGCCGACCGGGTGCAGGTCTACAAATATGTCGTCCAGCAGGTCGCCCATGCCTATGGCAAAACGGCGACCTTCATGCCCAAGCCGATCAAGGAAGATAACGGGTCGGGCATGCACACGCACATGTCGATCTGGGACGGCGACAAGCCGACCTTCGCGGGCGACGGCTATGCCGGGCTCAGCGAAACCTGCCTCCATTATATCGGCGGCGTCATCAAGCACGCCAAGGCGCTCAACGCCTTCACCAACCCGACGACGAACAGCTACAAGCGGCTCGTTCCGGGCTTCGAGGCACCGGTGCTCCTCGCCTATTCAAGCCGCAACCGTTCGGCCTCCTGCCGCATTCCTTACGGCACCGGCGAAAAGTCGCGCCGCGTCGAATTCCGCTTCCCCGATCCGCTGGCCAATCCATATCTCGCCTTCTCGGCGCTGCTGATGGCCGGGCTCGACGGGATCGAGAACAAGATCCACCCGGGCGACGCGATGGACAAGAATCTCTACGACCTGCCGCCGGCCGAACTCGCCAATGTGCCGACCGTCTGCGGTTCGCTGCGCGAAGCGCTCGAGGCGCTCGAGGAAGATCACGCCTTCCTGCTGAAGGGCGACGTCTTCTATCTCGACCAGATCGAGGCCTATGCCGAGCTGAAATGGGAAGAGCAGCTGCGCTGGGAAACGACCCCCAGCCCGGTCGAATACGACATGTATTACAGCGCCTGATCGACGGCGATATCGAAAAGGGGAAAGGGCCTGGCGGAAACGCCGGGCCCTTTTTCGATCGCGACGGCGGCGACGATTTTCGCTCAACCGATGCTGATCGCGTTTGCAATGCTGCGCGGACCGTCGCAATATCCGCCGTGACCATCGGGGTAGGAAAGACATCGGGGAGTCTTGTCATGAGGAAATTCGCCATCGCCGCCATTTTCGCCGGAAGCCTCGCGCTGGCCGGCTGCGAACAGCTCGGCCTGCAGCAGAGCGATGACGAGGAAGAGGCCGCGGCGAACGAGGAGGAAGATGACGGCGCCGGGCTCGGCAGCGGCTTCGGCAATGACAATGCGGGCAACACCAATGCCGGCCCGATCATCCCCAAGGACAATGCCCAGACGGCGCAGAACAACAATCAGGGCAACAACGCCGCGCTGCGCTCCTGGTTCATCGGCCAGTGGACCGATGACGGCAATTGCGCCAGCGCGATCACCATGGCGCCCGACGGCCGCTTCATCAACGCCGACGGCACCGGCGGCAACTGGGTGCTGAACGGCGATCAGCTCACCATGTCGGGCGGCGGGGGCAGCATCACGGTGACGCTCGTCCAGGCCGGGCCGGACCGGCTGCAGCTCGTCTATGCCGACGGCCGTTCGGGCTTCTCGACCCGCTGCTAACCGGCGCATAAGCGAGACGGTGGATCTCATCGGCGATTGCGCCGAGCCTTGCCCGCGCCTATCTTCGTTGCAAACACGAACCGAATCCGAACCGAGAGGAGCTTCCCGATGCACAGCTATCTGCAGCACTATATCAACGGCGAATGGGTCGACAGCGATGGCGGCCAACGCCACGAGGTGATCAACCCGGCGACCGAAGAGGCCTGTACCGAGATCACCCTCGGCAGCCAGGCCGATGTCGACAAGGCCGTCGCCGCCGCCAAGGAAGCCTTCAAGACCTTCTCCCAGACCAGCGTCGAGGAGCGGGTCGCGCTGCTCGAGCGGATCGCGGACGAATATAAGAAACGCATGCCCGATATCGCCGCCGTGATGGCCGACGAGATGGGCTGCCCCGTCGCCATCGGCAACGCCGCGCAGGCGCCGGCGGGCCTCGGTCACATCCTGAAGGCCGCCGAGGTGCTGAAGGATTTCGAATTCGAAGAGCAGGTCGGCGCTGCGCGCGTCGTGCACGAGCCGATCGGCGTCGTCGCGATGATCACGCCGTGGAACTGGCCGCTCAACCAGATCACCGCCAAGGTCGCCCCGGCGCTCGCCGCCGGCGACACCATGGTCCTCAAACCTTCGGAAGAGACCCCCGGATCTGCCGCGATCTTCGCCGAGATCATGGACGCCGCCGGCGTGCCGGCGGGCGTCTTCAACATGGTGCAGGGCGACGGCCCGGGCGTCGGTACGATGCTGACCAAGCATGAGGACGTCGACATGGTGAGCTTCACCGGATCGACCCGCGCCGGCATCATGATCGCCAAGAACGCCGCCGACACGGTGAAGCGCGTGCATCAGGAACTCGGCGGCAAGACCCCGAACATCGTGCTCGAAGGCTCGGACCTTTCCGAGGCCATTCCGAACGGCCTGCAGGGCGTGATCATCAATTCGGGCCAGAGCTGCATCGCGCCGACGCGGATGCTCGTCCATGAATCGCAATATGACGAGGCGGTGCAGGTCGCGAAGAGCGTGATGGAGAGCGTGCCGGTCGGCGATCCCAAGGAGATGGGCCAGCATATCGGCCCGGTGGTGAACGCCAAGCAATATGAGAAGATCCAGGATCTGATCCAGAAGGGCATCGACGAAGGCGGCAAGCTGGAAACCGGCGGCACCGGGCGCCCCGACGGCGTCAACCAGGGCTTCTACGTCAAGCCGACGGTGTTCTCGAACGTGACCAACGACATGACGATCGCGCGCGAGGAGATCTTCGGCCCCGTTGTGACGCTCATCAAGTATAAAGACGATGACGAGGCGGTCGAGATCGCCAACGACACCGCCTATGGCCTGTCCGCCTGCGTCTACGGCCCGCCGGAAAAGGCGAAGGCCTTCACCGGCAAGCTGCGCGCCGGCCTGATTGGCGTCAACAATTGGGGCCCGATCCCCGACGCGCCCTTCGGCGGCTACAAACAGTCGGGCAACGGCCGCGAAATGGGCAAATACGGCCTGCGCGAATTCATGGAAGTGAAATCGATCGTCGGCGAGCCGGCCTAAGACCGGCTTATGTTTCGACAGCTATTGACGGGGGCGGGCGCGATAGCGTCCGCCCTTTCTCTTTGTACCGCCTCGCCTGCCCTCGCCCAACGCACGGATCAGGCGGGGACGCCGATCACCATCGGGCAATCGTTCACGCTCGACTCAACCGTGATGGGCGCAGGACGGCGCATCGCCGTGCGATTGCCGACGGGTTACGATGCGGAGGAGAATGCCGAACGCCGCTATCCAGTCATCTATGTGATCGACGGCGGGCCCGAGCAGGATTTTCCGCATATCGCCGGCATCGCGCAAAGCGGCGATATCAACTGGACGTTCGAACCGTTCATCCTCGTCGGCATCGAGACGGTGAACCGGCGCCACGAGATCGTCCCGCCCGCAACCGATGTCGCCGCCTATGAGGCCGAACTCGGCGCGAGCCCGGGCGGATCGGCGCAGTTCCGCCGGTTCATCGCCGAGGAGATCAAGCCCTGGGTCGAGGCGCGATACCGGACGAGCGGGCGCGACGCCGTCATGGGCGAATCGCTGGCCGGGCTGTTCGTCGTCGAGACGCTGTTCGAGGCGCCGGAACTGTTCGACGATTATATCGCCGTCTCGCCGTCGCTGTGGTGGGAAGAGATGAAATATGGCCGCGAGGCGCGCGCCTATCTCGACGCGATTCCTGCAGGGGACCGGCGGCTCTATCTGACGCTGGCCGATGAAGGATACCGGCACGAGGAAGGCGTCGGGCTGCTCGTCCAGGCGCTGCAACATGGCGTTCCGCAAGGGTTCCAATGGCAGTTCGTCGAGCAGGGCGACAGCGAGACCCATGCCAGCATCTATCACGGCGCCGCGCTCGACGCGTTCCGCGCCTTTTACGGCTACCCCTCGCGTATCTACCTGCCCGGTCCGCTGCTGAGTGGCCATCCGGTCCGCGAACGCACCGCTGAGGAACAGGCGCGCCGCGACGCCGAATGCACGCGTGAAAATGCGCGCGCGACGACCCCGGCGACTACCCGGAGCGGCATGGACGCCATCACGTACGAATGCCTGCTCTACGATCTCGGCCCGGTGCCGCTGGCGGGGAATTTCGAACGCTGACGCTCACCCGGCGTAGCGCATCGCCACATCGCATCGGCCATATTCGCGTCCATGCTCTTCCAAGATCTGCGCGTCGTGACGAAAGCCGTGCTTCTCGTAGAGATGGATGGCGGTCGCGCATTTGGAGCTGGTCAGAAGATACAGTTTTCGCGCGCCGAGCGCTTCCGCCCTGTCGAGCGCGGCGTGCAGGAGCATTTCGCCGGCGCGGAGCCCGCGCGCCTCCGGGACCACGCCCATCTTTGTCAGCTCGAACGCGCCCTTTCCGGTTTTCCTGAGAGCGCAGGTGCCCAACACGCCGAGCGTCGGCGACCGGGCGAACAGGATCGCACCGCCTCGATCGATAATCGTCTCGCGCGGATGTTCGAGGACGCGGCGGTCCGTCTCCTCCATCACGAACATACTTTCGATCCACTCGGCATTGATGCGGTGAAAATCCGGCGCGAGGTCATCGGCAAAGTCGCAAATTGCGATCTCGTCGCGCAGGATCGCGGCAACGCGGGCGTCGAGCGACCGGTCGGCGAGCTGGGCTTCCAGAGACGCGAGCTGTGCGATGACCGGTCCGTCCAGTTGCTCGCACATCGCCTCGACCACCCGTTCCACCGGAGGCCAGATGATCTTCCGGCATCGCCCCACCAGCGCCTCGCCCGCCTCGGTCAACGCCACGCGGCGTTCGCGCCGATCCGCCGCACGCTCCGAACGGACGAGACCGAGATCGGCAAGCTGCCGGATCGATCGCGTCACGCCGGGCTGGCTCGTTCCCACGGCCTGGGCCAACGCGCCCACGGCCATGGGGCCGCCTTGCAGCGCAGCGATGAGCGGCATATGGGCCGGCTGGACCGGCATCCCGGTCCGCTCGATCACGCGCGCCGCACCCGCCTGGAACTGCTCCGCCAGCCGTTTCAGCCGGCTGCCCAGAAAGGCCGGTCCCATCGCCGCAATCACGTCCGCCATCCGCTCAACCCCTATTACATAACACGTTATATTACATGCTATGTAGTCAGTGATCGGTCAAGCGCTAATCGGCTCCATCCCGCAATCGCGCCGCCGCACGCTCCGCAGCCGCCTGCCGTTCGCCGGCAATACCGGCGAGGCGATCGTTGAGATAGGCGACGATCTTCGGGTCCGCCTTGCCGGGCGATCCGCCGTCGAAAGGCGGTGCGGGATCGTACTCCATCGACAGCTGGATCGTGCGCGCCATCCGCTCGCCATGAAGTTGGGCGGCCAGCGTCAGCGCGAAATCGATGCCGCTGGAGACGCCCGCGCCGGTGATTCGGTTGCGGTCGATGACGACGCGCTCACGCACCGGCTCGGCACCGAACAAGGTGAGCTGATCGATCCATTGCCAGTGACTCGTAGCGCGATAGCCGGTGAGCAGGCCCGCGGCCGCCAGCACCAGCGATCCCGTGCACACCGAAGTGATCCACTGCGCCCCTTCCGCCTGCCGCCGCAGAAAGGTGAGCGTCGCCTCGTCCTCCATTAGCGCCATCTGGCCGAAGCCGCCGGGGACGAACAGGATATCGGCACGCGCGCAATGATCAAAATCGACCGTCGGCACGATCCTGAGGCCGTTGCCGTCGGTCACCGGATCGGTGGTCTTCCAGGCAAGGCTGATCTTGGTGTCGGGCATCCGCGCGAACACCTCGAACGGGCCGGTGAGGTCGAGCTGGGTGAATTGCGGAAAGACGAGCATGACGATGTGCATGGGCATTCTCCTTCGTTTCAGGTGATGCCCAGGCGATCGGCTGTCTTGGTCCGCGTTCCCCGATGGTGTCCCATCTCGAATCGCCAGTCGCGCGGACGGCGACCTTGTAGCAGATTACGACCGATTCGGGAGGATCAATAATCCCGGCTGATCTCGACGCTGGCGCCGGCGCGGCCGATCGAGCTGATCGTCGAAAGCAAGGAGAGCCAGCGCGTGACGCGGAATTCGACATCGGTCGCCGAATAGCCCTGCCCGTCGGTGATCACCTCGACATAGAGGTTGCGCGTCACATAAAGCCCGCCCGCGACCGCCGTCTCGCGGTCCTCTGCAGGGTCGGCGGGGAGCACGCGCAGCCGGTCGAGCCCAATCGCGTCGCGCACGGCGTTGATCGGATTGAGCCCGCCACCCCCGCCGCCCTGGAGCGAGGCAACCGCCGCGCCGAGCTGCAATGCCTCCGGCGCGGACAGGTTGGTGATCGAGGTACCGAAGAGCAGGCGGCTCAGCAATTCGCTCTGCGGCAGCGCGGGCGTGCTGGTGAAGGCGATTTCGGGCTCGCTCGCCGTGCCGCCGATATTGATCTGCGCGTTCAGCCCCTCGACGTCGCCGGCCGCGACGATGTCGAGCCCCGGATTGATCGGGCTGCTGCCGTAGAAATCGATCCGCCCTTCCTCGAGCTCGAAGCGCTTGCCGGCAAATTCATAGCCGCCGCGCACCAGGTCCATCTGCCCCAGGATGCGGAAGTCGGCGACGCTGCCGGAGACCTCCAGATCGGCGCTCCACTCGCTGTCGAGACCGAGACCGCGGACGAGGAAACGGTTGCGCGCATCGACATCGATGGCGAGTTCCCAGTTGATCGGCGGCGGTGGCTCTACGGGCAGATCGCGGCGCGCGTTGATCTCCGTGACGTTGAGCTGCGGTACCGTCGTCGAAGGCGTAACGTTGCCGAGCTCGAAAATCCCCTCGATCAGGTCGAGATCGCCGGTGATGCTGCCCTGCGGAATCGCGGCTTCATTCCCCGCCACCGTGCCGGGCGGCGCCTGCAGCGTGATCGCGATCGGACCCGAAACGCGAGCCGAGATGTCGTCGCGGCGCAGCAGCCAGGCCCCGTTCGCCTCGAGCCGGATATCCATGCCGAGGCCGCTGGCAAGGCCGAGATCGAACACCGCGCTGCCCGACAGCGTGCCGCCGCCCGGCGTCGCGCCCGTGAAGCTCGGCAGGCTGAAGCGCGAGCCGTCGAAAAAGCCCTCGGTTGTAATGCCGGTGACGACGGTGCCGGTCAGCCCGCTTTCGAGCCGCGCATTCTCGGTCCGGATCGATCCCGAATAGTTCGGGTTGTTGAGCGTTCCGCCGGCATCGGCCCGCGCGACGATCGGGCCGGAGATGCTGAACGCTTCATTGCCGGTCAGCTGCCAGATGGTTTCGGACGGGCCGCTGTAACGCAATTCGGCGAAGAGCGGAGCGGCGGCGATCTGCTCGCCGAAGCTGCCCGATCCCGAGAAGGGACTGAGCCGCACCTGGCCGCGCATCACCTCTTCGCCTTCGGTTTCCATGATCGCGCGCGCGGCGAGCTGGTCCTGCCGCAGCCGCGCGTTGATCCCGACATTCACCGGGCGCGGACGCAGCGCAAAGCCTTCGCGCGTCAGGCTGCGGATGCGGATTTCGGCATCGGCGGTCGGCACCGTTTCGCCCGGCGCGAGGCGGTAGGCCAGCGATCCCGTCAGCTCGCCACCGAAGCCGGTTTCCGGATAGAAGATGTCGATCAACGAAAGCGGCACCGCATCCATCGAGGCATCGACGACCGTCTCTTCGCCGATCCGGCCCGCGACGGTGGCGCCGCCTCCGGCATAGCGGATCGTCGATTCGTCGATCACCCAGTCATCGCCTTCGCGGCGGATGCGGACTTCGCTGAGCTCAATCGGTTCGCCTTCAAACTCGCCGCCGCCGTTGATCACGTACTGATCGGGCGCGAGTTCGGCATTGGCGGTGAAATCGAATTCGCGGCCTCGCGCGCCCGCGACGCTGATGGTCGCATCGCCATAGCCGCCGCGATAATCCACATTGCCTGCAAGCCGCGCGATCGAGAGGCTGCCGCGCGAGACGCCGACAGCCTGCACCGTCGCGGTGATCTGCGGCGCATCGTCGTAGAGCAGCACGTCGAGATCGAGCATGCCTTCGCGGATCGTCGTCGCAATCTCGCCGCCGAGTTGCGCCTCGTCCGCGGCAAGATCGACGCGCACCGCCTGCACGCCGCCCACCGGCTCGAGCACGATATCGCCGTCGAGGCCGCTGCCCGTCAGGTCGAACGCGCCGATAAACCCGTTTTCGGCGAGCGTCAGCTGACCCGTCGTCGTCGTATCGGCGACGAGCAGTTGCGCGACGTTCACCACCACATGCCCCTGTGTCGGCAAGGCAATCACGCCCTGCGAGGTGAAGGCGCCGGCGATCGAACTGCCCTCGGCCTGGTAGTTATAACCGGCGCGCGTCGGATCGAGATTGAGCGTCACGTCTTCGAGCCGTGCCGAGGGCAGCGGATTGGCAAGCGCCAGCGCGACGGCGGGCCGCGCGGCCGCGCCCTGCGCGCGCACGGTAAACGCGCCATATTGCGCCGAGCTGCCCGATCCCCGCAGATCGATCCGCCCGGCCTGGGTGTCGTAGCTGCCGCTGCCGGTGAAGTTCAGACCGGACGAGCGGACGCGCGCATTGGAGAAGCGGAAGCGCCCGTCGGTGCCATAGGCGAATTGTGCGTCGATGACCGGCAGGCTCTGCGTCAGGCCCTGGACGGTCCCGTTCTCGAGGCTGCGCGTCACGATCCGCGCATTGCCCGCAACCTCGAACCCGCCGCGCGCGCCGGGGCGTACATCGACGTCAGTCCGCAGGTCGACAAGGCCGAGACCGTCGACATAATAGTTGCGAATCTCCCCATCGAGCCCGACGACATAGCGTCCGCTATCGAAATCGTAGACCGCAGAGGCCCTGCCGCTGACCCGGTCGGACCGGACGGCGACATCGTCGGCGACGATCTGTTCTTCGGTGATCATCAACACGCCGTCGACCGACAGATTGCCCAGCAGCTCTTCCGCCTCTGCCCCGGCACCGAAAACGCGGGTCGCGCGCGCCTGGATCGGCAGCGCATAGGGCGGATCGCCGATCCGGCCCTCGCCCACCGCGACGAGGTTCTCGAAGCCCGTTTCGCCGAAGGCCGCGCGCGGCGCGGTCAGGCGGTAGTTGAACGAGGGCTGCGCATAGGGGCCGTTGAGCCGGAGCGTGAGGCGCACATTCTGTCCGCTCATATCCTCGGCCAGCGCCTGCGGTTCGAGCACGCGGATATCGGTGACGAGGCCGTCATAATGACCGTTGCCGAGATCGAGCGCGCCGCGCCCGTCGATCACCGCGGCGGCGGACCGGACGTTGAACTGCCCGGCGAGCCGCTGCTCCTCGAACGTCCCGCTAGCCGTCAGCATCACCTCGGGCGCGGTGAGCCGCCTGACGAGTCCGGGGTCGAAGATCGGCTGCGTCCGCACGCGGCCGCCCAGCGTATATTCGCCGTCGCGCGCGGACAGGTCGAGCGCCATCACGCGCTGCTCGCCGCTATCGACGATCGCGCGGCCGTCCCAGCGTTCCCAGGCGCCTGATCCCGCGATGTCGATGGCCAGCGCGCGGCCGAAACCCGACAGCTCCGCGATCACCCCGTCTTCGGGCGCCGCCACCTGCAGGTCGATATCGAAGACGTCGCCATCGGGTTCGGCATCGAGGACGAGCGCCAGCCGGTCTCCACCATCCACGGCACGCGCGTTGAGGTTCACCTGAGCGCGGCCGCCCCGGATATCCGCATTGCCCGCAATGGCGAGATCGCGCTGTTCGCCCGTGATCGCCTCGCCGAAGCGCATCCGTTCGATATCGAGTTCTCGCAGCAGGATATCGAAGCCCGGCAGCAGCGGCTGATCGGGGTCCTCCGACGGGATCAACGCCGGCGCACGGTGCAGGATCGCCAACTCGGACGACGCGCTTTCGATGTGGAGCCGGTTGCGGAAGAGATAGGCGAAGGGCCGCCAGTCGACGGTGATCTCGGGCGCCTCGAAGAACAGGCCGTCGGGATCGTAGAGCCGCAGGTCCGAAATCTGCATTTCGCCATAGATCGACCCGTCGATCCGGCCGATGCGGATGCGCATCCCGTTCGCCGGCTCCATCGCCTCGATCTGGTCGATGATGAAGCGGCGGCCCGGCGGCGTATCGAGCGCAAACAAGGCGACGATGATCAACCCGATCAGGCTGAGGAAACCGGCCAGCGTCCAGCGCTTCCAGCCCCAGCGCTTGCGGACGCGCACGCGCTCTTCGGTCGCTACCGGCTCAGCGTCGGTCAGGTCGCCCGGCTGGCTGGCCATCAGAAGGCCTGGCCGAGAGAGACGTAGACGGCGACGACGGCGTCACCGGGCTGCGGGTTCAGCGGCGTACCGACATCGATCCGGATAGGCCCGAAATTGCTGTAATAGCGCAGCCCCAGCCCGGCGCCGAAGCGCAGGTTCGAGAAGTCGGGATAGATATCGTCATAGATCGCGCCGGCATCTATGAAGGGCACGATACCGAAATTGCCGAAGCGATAGCGGCCTTCGAGCGAAACTTCGAACAGGCTGCGGCCGCCGATCGGATCGTTATTGGCGTCGCGCGGGCCGATCGACTGATAGCTGTAGCCGCGCACCGATCCGCCGCCGCCGGCATAGAAGCGTCGCGACGGCGCGATCGACAGCGTCGTCGCCCCCGGCATCGATCCGACGCGCACGCGCCCCGCCAGCGTCAGCGCGTCGGTCGCGGGGAAATAGAAACTGCCGTCGAGCTGCACCCTCGCATAGCCGACGAACCCGTCCTCCAACGATGCCTCGGGCGAGATGAAGGCGCCGAGGCGGAAACCCTGTTCGGGATTGAGCAGATCGTTGGTGCTGTCGAAATTGAGCCCGAGCGGCAATGCGGCAATGAAGAAGGTCCGGCGCCCGACCTGACCCGCCGGGCCCACGATATCGCGCTCGTCCGACGCCAGCAATTCGGCGCCAACCGACCAGTACCAGTCCTTCTGCCAGAGCTGGTTGGTAATGCGCGCGAAGCTCGCGGTGAAGCCGGCGGTGCGGGCGTCATAGGCATCGCGGTTCAGATTGTTGGCGTAGATTTGCGCCGTCAGCACCTGGTCTCGCGCGAGAAAATTGTTGCGGCGGAAAGCGATGCTGGCGAGCTGCTCCTCGGTGCCGGCAATGCCGCGGATCGTCAGCGCGCCTTCGGGGCGGAACAGGTTGCGGTGCTCCCAGCTCGCCTCGACCCGGGCGCCGCGCCCGGTGTCGTAGCCGAGCGAACCGGCCACGGTGCGCGGCGGCGCCGGCTCCATCGCGACGGCGATATCGACGAGTTCGCCATTGCCGGCATCGACCGGCGTCAGTTCGACGCGCGAGATCAGGCCGGTCTGGATGAGCGCCCGGCGCAGGTCGTCGACCATCCCGGTCGAATAGAGTTCCCCCTGGCGGAAACGCGCGATCGTCGCGACATGCTCGGCGCCAAAGATCGCCTCCTCGCCCTCGGTGACGCGGATCGAGCCGAAATCGCGCTCGCCGCCCGGATCGACGGGCTGGGTCAGGATGGCGATGCGGTTGGCGTGGTCGACGACCACCTCTTCCTCGCCAACCCGGGCGAAGGGATAGCCGCGGTTGCCGAGTTCGGTGCTGAGCCGCGCCTGTTGCGTCGTCACCGTTGCGGCATCGACCGGATCCTCGGCCTCGACGTCGAACTGGGCGCGCAGTTCATCGGTCCGCTCGCCCGCCGACGCGAGGCCCGGCAGTTCGACGCGCTCGAAGCGATAGAGCGGGCCGGTTTCGATATCGAAGACGACATCGACGCCGTCACCTCCCTGCTCGCCGACGATATCGGCGGCCACCTGTGCATCATAATAACCATGCGAGCGCAGGATCTGGCGCATCAGCTCGATATCGGTCTCGGTACGGCGATCGATCTGGGCGACGACAGCCGGATCGCCGTCATTCTCGCGCAGGACGGAGAGCGCGTTGAACTGGGTGCGAATATCGTCTTCGTCCTCGCCCTCAAGGTCCGCGAGCCCGTTGAGTACGACCTCGTAGCGCTGTTCGGCATTGAAGGCGGTCGCAGTCTCGGCATCGCCGACGACGCTGTCGCCGACCTCCGACATATCCGGCCATTCGACGCCGAAATTCGCGACATCGGTCAACGGCGCGGCGGCGCCCAGTTCATCGGCGCGATCGAGCGGGCCCAGTTCATTGGTGTTGAGCGACTGGACCTCTTCGGCGACCTCTTCCTCCACCTCTTCGGCGGCGTCGCTTTGGGCTCCCGTCTGCGCGGCAAGCGGGTACGGCGCGGCAAGCGCGCACAGCGTGGCGAGCGGCCCGAAAAACGCCCGGCCCGGCTTCGGCAACCCGGTCATGCGGGTTCGATAGCTGCAATGCAGGAGCCGCGCTAGGGCGAATTAGCGCTCTTTTTGGCGTTGAAGACGAAAATTTCCGAGGCGCGAGAAAGACTTGGGGCGATCAGTGGATCGTGCCGATCACGTCGTCCGATCCCATGATTGCGACGAACCGCTCGATCTGCCGCCAGCGGCAGAAATGGATGACATTGCCGAGGTCGCGGCTGCGGTCCGCCCGCGCCGATGCCTCGGCGGGCGCGGCATGGCCATATTCGTCGAGCAGTTGCGTCGCCAGCTCGGCCGCCTGGCGGTCGGCGATATACACAATGTCGTCCATGGATGGGGCTCTCGATCTGGGGGCGTGCGGCCCGATTGCGCGGTGATGGGCGGATAGCAGCGACACCTTAACGGCAGGCCGCGCGAAACTGGTCAACCGATCGTTAGGTGTAATTTGCGCCGCCAACCAAACCGGCGGATGACAGCGCCGCCCGGCAATGCCATAGGCCCGGCCCATGGAAGAACGCAGCGGATCAAAGGTCGCCGGCGGCGGCATATTCATCGCAATGGGCGTCATCGGCGGCGTGATCGCCGGCGCCGCGCTGGGCCAGCCGAGCATCGGGTTTCTGGCGGGGCTGGGGATCGGCGTGGCCCTGGCGGTCCTGACCTGGCTGATGACGCGTTAGTTTGACAGACCTCGCCTTCGGCTCGGCGCCGCACCAGCCCGCACCCCCACCCGGCCTCCCATTGATTATATCCTAGATGGGAGGCCGGGTGGGGGTGCGGGCTGGTGCGGCGATTTTCCGCCAGGAAAATTTTGACGACAATCACGCGATCTTCCGCCCCGCCCAGACCACGCGGCCGATCACATTCACATCGCCGGGCCCGCAATCGGGCCAGTCGGGATAGCCGGGATTGTCGCTCTTGATCGTGAAGCGCCGCGTGCCGCGCTGGCGCGCCGGGTTCATCGCGATCCGCTTGACGATCAGCGCATCGTCCTGCCGCAGCACATAGATACCGTCGCGCAGCCGCTCGGCCCCGTCGCCCCGGTCGACGAGGATCTCATCGCCGTCCGATAGCACCGGCTCCATCGAATCGCCTTGCACCGCGATGATCGAGAGCTCGTTCGGGTCGCTCGCCGCCATGTCGCGCAACCAACGCTTCGGAAAGGCGATCCGCGACAGCTCCGCCTCTTCCTCGGCCAGCGCCCCTGCCCCCGCCGACGCCCCGACGGCGTAACGCGCGACCGCGGTCAGGTCGCCGCCGAAATCTCCCGGGGTCACACGGCTTGCTCGCTCCGGCGCGCCAAGCACGCTTTCCGCGACGCCGAAATATTCGGCGAGCACGCGCCTGTCGTCCTCGGCCAGCTTCTTCGGCGTCCCGCGCCGGATGAACTGCTGCACATAGGCCGGGTTGCGCCCGATCAGCCGCGACAGCGCGGAAAGATCGTCGCCGCGTTCGCCCGCCAGCCGTTCGAGCGCCTGTCTCGGGGTCTCCTCCACCATGGCGCCAATATAGGATAGGATTTTTCCTAGACAAGTAGGAAATCGCCGATGATGTAGAACATCTCAGGAACAAAAAGCCTTGGCGATTCGGGATCGCGCCGGGCGGGCAACAGGAGGGCCATATGCCATTGCTGATGGAAATCACCCGCTTCCTCGACAGCGCCGATATGGCGCCGGCGACATTCGGCCGCCGGGCGGTCAACGATCCCCGCCTCGTCTTCGATCTCAAACGGGGCCGCGAGCCGGGCAAGCGGGTTAGCGCACGCGTCCGCGCCTTCATCGCTGCCTATCGGAAGGGCGCACCATGCAACTGAGCGGCGCAGCCGGCGCACTGATCCGCGCCCTCGCCCGGCGCGCGGGTGCTATGCCGCATATCGAGGAGATCGGCTCGCGCCCCTGGGCCAGCATCACCTTCACCGGCGCGCGACACCGGATCGCGCTGCGCTTTTCCGGGCCGGACTCGACGGCATCTGCTGAACGGATGTGCGACGGGCTCGATCACGCCGAATTCGAGCTCGGCCGCCATTTGCTCGTCGATATCGATGTCGTGGAACGCGAAGAGGAGGATGCGGGGTGCCGCATCCTCCTCGAAGCCTTGACCGTCGAAGACGGGTAAAGATGTTGGGGGCTACATCGCCGTTTCGAGGTGACCCATCTCGCTTTCGTCGACCTTGCCGCCGAACAGCATCTTGATGACGCCGCCCATCGACATGTCGGCTTCCCACATCTCGGCATGCTGCAGTTCGACGCAGAGCATCGCGAGCTTGGGATCGTCGCGCCCGCCTTCATACCAAGCCGCAACAGTGTTGTTCCAGAAGCGGTCGATCATGTCGGGGTCCGTCACGCGGGACAGCGTTCCCTTCATGCAGGCGAAGAAATCATGGCCCTTGGCGGCAAACTGGATCATGGCGTTCGGGTCCGTCGCCATGCCCTGGGTCAGCCGATTGTCGGTGTTGGTGTAGATGAAGAGCCTGTTCGGGAAATCGTCGTCGAATTTGAGCGCCATCGGTTCGCTATGGGCATCCTGCGAGGGAATGCCGACAAGAGCATAGGGGCTGTCGTCGAGCTTCTCCCAGAGCATGTCGATCATTTCGCGGGGGCTGGGGGCGTCGGTCATCGGTTGAACTCCTTGACTTGGGGTGTGGGAGATCAACGGGCGAACCGTCTGAAATGTTTCGGGAAACAGTTCGAGTCTTCGACGAATGGAACGTGCGCCGAGCCGGACAGATAGCTCTGCCCTCGGCTCGCCCATCTGGCGTCATTGCGAACGAAGCGAAGCAATCCAGAGCCACATGCTTTGCCGCTCGCGGCTCTGGATTGCCGCGTCGCCTTCGGCTCCTCGCAATGACGAAAAGTCAGAATGCCGTTGCTAGAGAACCTCGAAAAGCCCCGCCGCGCCCATGCCGCCGCCGACGCACATGGTCACGACGACGTATTTGGCGCCGCGGCGCTTGCCCTCGATCAGCGCATGGCCGGTGCAACGCGCACCGGTCATGCCATACGGATGGCCGATCGAGATCGAGCCGCCATTGACGTTGAGCAGCTCGTCCGGAATGCCGAGCTTGTCGCGGCAGTAGAGCACCTGGACGGCGAAGGCCTCGTTCAGCTCCCAAAGGCCGATATCGTCGACGGAAAGATCGAAGCGTTCGAGCAGTTTCGGGATCGCGAAGACCGGGCCGATGCCCATCTCGTCGGGCTCGGTTCCGGCGACGGCCATGCCGACATATCGGCCGAGCGGCGTCAGCCCCTTTTTCTCGGCGGTCGAGGCTTCCATGACGACGCAGGCCGAGGAACCGTCGGAAAGCTGCGAGGCGTTACCGGCGGTGATCGTGCCGCCTTCGCCGATCACCGGCTGGAGCGACTGCAAGCCTTCGAGCGTGGTCGAGGGGCGGTTGCCCTCGTCCTTGGCGATGGTGACGGTTTCCTCGCTGGTTTCGCCCGTTTCCTTGTTCGTGTTGAGCTTGACCGTCGTCGTCTCGACGATCTCGTCGTCGAACTTGCCGGCCTCCTGCGCGGCGGCGGTCCGCTGCTGCGATTGCAACGAATATTCGTCCATCGCCTCGCGGCTGATGTCGTAGCGCTTGGCAACGACTTCGGCCGTTTGCAGCATCGGCATGTAGATATTGCCGTGCATCGCGATCAGCTCCGGATCGGGCATGACGCGCATTTCCTTGGTCTGCACGAGGCTGATCGATTCGAGCCCGCCGGCGACCACGCAGTCCATCCGGTCGACGATCACCTGCTTCGCTGCCGTCGCGATCGTCATCAGCCCCGAAGAGCATTGCCGGTCCATCGACATACCCGCAACCGAGGTCGGCAGCCCGGCCCGCAAGGCGATCTGACGCGCGACATTGGTGCCGGTCGTGCCCTGCTGCAGCGCCGCACCCATGATGCAGTCATCGACCTCGCCGCCCTCGATCCCGGCGCGCTCGACCGCCGCCTTGACCGCGAAGCTGCCGAGCGTCGGCCCCTTGGTATTGTTGAACGCGCCGCGATAGGCCTTGCCGATCGGCGTACGGGCGGTGGAAACGATAACGGCGTCACGGGACATTGTGGGTGTTCCTTTCAGTGATTCTGTTCTGTTTTGCGGTTTGTCTAGCGAGGTATTTTGACTCACGCAAAGACGCTAAGACGCAAAATCCGTATGATTGTTCACGATGCGCTTGATGCCTTCCTTGAAGGTGGCAGCGCCGAAATTCATCAAGAGACCCAGGGGCAGGTCTAGAAGCCGCAGATAGGTCAGCACCTGCTTGCCATGAACCGCTTGCAGGCGTTCGACGGATTTGAGTTCGATCAGAAGCCGGTCTTCGACCAGAATATCAGCGCGAAACCCTTCCTGGATCGCCAGTCCCTTGAAATGGATCCCGACCGGCTTTTGCCGGTCGATTTTCAAACCACGTTCTTCCAGTTCGAAGGCCAACACCGCTTCATAGACCGATTCCAGCAGTCCCGGCCCCAATTCCTTGTGGATGTGAAACCCCGCATCGACCGCAATCCGCGCAAGCTCTTCGACAGAATGGCTCACGCTTATTCTTTGCGTCTTCGCGTCTTCGCGTGAGTCAATTCCTCAAACGAAAAACTGCGAGATCCATTCGGCAATCAGGGCGGGCTTGTCCTCGCCCTCGATCTCGACGGAAAATTCGAGCGTCTGCTGATACTGGCCGGGGCGCTTTTCGGTGAGCTCGAGCAGCTTGAAATGGCCGCGCACGCGCTTGCCGGATTTTACCGGCGCGAGGAAACGCGTTTTGTTGCCGCCATAGTTGACGCCCATCTTCACGCCTTCGGGACGCGGGCAATCGCTCTCCGCCATCATGCGCGGGAAGAGCGACAGCGTCAGAAAGCCGTGCGCGATCGTCTGGCCGAAGGGCGTCATCTTCGCGGCTTCGGGATTGACGTGGATGAACTGGTGATCGCCGGTTGCGTCGGCAAACTTGTCGATCATCTCCTGATCGACGGTGATCCATTCGGACGTGCCGAGCGTTTCGCCCACCTTGCCCATCATTTCGTCGATGCTGATCGTTGCCATCCCGTCGCTCCTCTCGTTTCGGATCGTCATGCTGAACTTGTTTCAGCATCCACCTTTCATTCCGCATGGTCCGTGCGATGGGAGAGGTGGACCCTGAAACAAGTTCAGGGTGACGGTGAAGCCTCACCTTATCGTTATGCGGCGTGTCCGCAAGGCGTTATAGGGCCGCGCCATGGCTAGCACGAAACACGACCCCGATTCCCTAACGTCCGCCGCCTGGCTCCACATGGAAGAGGTGCACCGCGCGCCCGAAAACGAGGTGCTGGCGCCGCTGATCGAGCGCGCCCGACTCGCGCCCGACGAACGCGAACGGATCGAGCACCGCGCACTGGGCCTGCTCGCCGAATTGCGCGAGGGGCAGCGGACGGGCTGGGTCAACCAGTTCCTCCAGGAATATCGCCTGAACACATCGGAGGGCGTCGCGCTCCTCAGTCTCGCCGAGGCGTTCCTGCGGGTGCCCGATGCCGACACCGCGGACAAGCTGATCGCCGACAAGATCGGCGAAGGAAACTGGCGCAGCCATGCCGGCAAATCGCATTCGGGGATGGTCAATTCGGCCACCTGGGGCCTCGTCATCGGTCGCGCGCTCGTGGGCGAGAAGACGACGGCAAACGCCCTGCGCCGCCTGATCAGCCGTACGGGCGAACCGTTCGTGCGGCAAGCGGTCGGCGCGGCGATGCGGCTGATGGGCGAGATCTTCGTCATGGGCCGGACGATCGACGAAGCACTGAAGCGCATGAAGCGGCCGGAAAACAAGGGCTTTACCGCGAGCTTCGACATGCTCGGCGAAGCAGCGCGGACCTTCCCCGATGCCGATCGCTATTTCGAAAGCTATATGCGCGCGATTCAAGCCGTCGGCGCCGCGCGGACCGAGGGGTCGACCGAGGTCAACCATTCGATCTCGGTCAAACTGTCGGCGCTCCACCCGCGCTACGAGGTGGCGCAATGGGGCCGCTGCGTGCCCGAACTCACCGACCGGCTGGAAGCGCTGGCCGAGGCGGCTGCGAAGGCGCAGATCGGCCTGACCGTCGATGCCGAGGAATCGGAACGGCTCGAGATGAGCCTCGACATTATCGAGCATGTCGCCGAGATGCCGAAGTTTGCCGGCTGGAACGGATTCGGCATGGCGATCCAGGCCTATGGCAAGCGCTGCCAGCGCACCATCGGCTGGGCCGAGGCGCTGGCCGAGCGCACGAACCGGTACATCCCCGTCCGTCTCGTCAAGGGCGCCTATTGGGACAGCGAGATCAAGCACGCGCAGGAAAAGGGGCTGCGGCACTACCCCCTCTTCACGCGCAAGGTGAACACCGACACCTGCTATCTCGCCTGCGCGAAGGATATGCTCGAAGCCAAGATGATCCGCCCCGCCTTCGCCACGCATAATGCGTTGACGGCGGCGACGATCATGGAATGGGCGCCCGACCCGAAAAGCTTCGAATTCCAGCGGCTGCACGGCATGGGCGAAGGGCTGTTCGAGGATCTCGTGCGGGAGCAGGGCTATCGCTGCCGCATCTATGCGCCGGTCGGCGGCCATCGCGACCTCCTCGCCTATCTCGTCCGCCGCCTGCTTGAGAACGGCGCCAATTCGAGCTTTGTCCACCAGCTTGCCGACGAGCATCTGAGCGATGCCGACCTGCTGCGCGATCCGGTGGAGCGCTGCGCGGAAGTGGGCGGGACGCGCCATCCGTCGATCCCGCTGCCCGAAGACCTGTTCATGCCGCAAAGGAAGAACAGCGAGGGGCTGGACCTCGACGACTGGCGCGTGCTCAACCGCGTGACCGAGGGCATTGTCGAGCGCGGCGATATCGGCGATCCGCCGGCCCAGCCAAAGGACGTGAATGCGTTGATCGAGAAGGCCGGCAAGGGCTATGCCAAATGGTCGCTGCTCCCGGTCGAAGAGCGCGCTGCACGGATTGCCCGGCTGGGCGAGTTGCTCGAGGAACATCGCGGCGAGCTGATGGCGCTCGCGGTGCACGAAGCCAACAAGACGATCCCCGATGCGCTGGCCGAGATACGCGAGGCGATCGACTTCTGCCGCTATTACGCAGCCGAAGCGCGCGAGAAATTGCAGCCGCTCGAAATGCCCGGCCCGACGGGTGAGACCAATGTCCTGCGGATGGAGGGCAAGGGCGTGTGGTGCTGCATCTCGCCCTGGAACTTCCCGCTCGCCATTTTCACCGGGCAGGTGGCCGCCGCGCTCGTGACCGGCAATGCAGTGATCGCAAAGCCGGCCCCGCAGACGCCCCGCATCGCGGCGGCCGCCGTTCGGCTCGCGCATGTCGCCGGGATCCCGGAGGATGCGCTGCTGCTCGCCCCCGGCGGACCGAAAATCGGCGCGGCGCTGACCGGCGACCCGCGCATTGCCGGCGTCGCCTTTACCGGCTCGACCGGCACGGCCAAGGCCATCGCCAAGTCGCTGCTCGAGGACGACGACCGGCCGATCGTCCCGCTGATCGCCGAGACGGGCGGCATCAACGCGATGATCGTCGATTCCACGGCGCTGCCCGAACAGGTCGTCGCCGATGCCGTCGCCTCGGCTTTCGGTTCGGCCGGGCAACGCTGTTCGGCGCTTCGTCTCCTGCTGATCCAGAAGGATGTCGCCGAAAAGATGATCGAGATGCTGAAAGGCGCGATGGCGACGCTGCAGGTCGGACAACCGGAAAACCCGGCGAGCGATGTCGGACCGGTCATCGACCAGGCGTCCTATGACAAGCTGATGAGCTATCGCGAGACGATGGCCGACCGGATTCTTGCGACCTGCGATGTGCCCGAACAAGGGCTATATGTGCCGCCGACACTGATCCGGCTCGACAGTGCCGAGGACCTCACCGCCGAATGGTTCGGGCCGATCCTGCATGTCGCGACATGGAAATCGGGCAAGCTTGAACAGACGGTCGCGCGGATCAACGCCAAGGGCTTCGGCCTCACCATGGGCCTGCACAGCCGCATCGCGCGGGCCGGCGAGATCGTCGAAATGCATGCCCGCGTCGGCAATCTCTACGTCAACCGCACGATGACCGGCGCCGTCGTCGGCTCGCAGCCCTTTGGCGGCGAAGGCCTGTCGGGCACCGGCCCCAAGGCCGGCGGCCCGCACTACCTACCCCGCTTCTGCGCCGAACGGGTGACGACGATCGACACGACGAGTGCCGGCGGCAATGCGACGCTGCTGAGCCTGGAGGAAGCGGGGATGGGGATTTGACACGCGGATAGGTGACACAGCACGGCATTATCTGTCATGCTGAACTTGTTTCAGCATCCATATGCCTCATCCTATATGGCAGCGTGTGACCGAACCCAAACAGCCCTGCGTCTACATCCTCGCCAAGCGGAAACACGGCGCGCTCTACATCGGCGTAACGTCAAATCTGACAAAGCGGCTGTATGAACATCGCACCGGAGCAGTACCCGGTCATGCGAAACGGCATTCCATCAAATGCCTCGTCCATTTCGAGCAGTTCGAAGATATGCCCAGCGCGATCGCCCGCGAGAAGCAGCTGAAAAACTGGCATCGCGACTGGAAATGCAACCTTATCGAACGCGACAATCCCGATTGGCACGACATTGCGGCGGATTGGCGGTTCGATCCGGTTTGAGGTGCGGCCGCCGTTCCATAGCCATGAGCGGTGAGGCATATGGATGCTGAAACAAGTTCAGCATGACGGCCTTCATAGCTAACTCCCTGTCACCACCGGGTTCGCGCCTTCGCCATCTCCGCTGGGATAGGGCATGATCGCCTCTCCGCTGGGCGCGGCCGTGAAGGTGGTCTGCGTCGGATAGGCGAATTCGAGGCCCTCTTCGGAGAAGCGGCGGAAGATGGCGATGCCGACCTCGTGCCGGGCCTTGATGAAATCGGCATAATCGGCGCTCGGGACGTCGAACAGCACCTCATAGTCGAGGCTCGACGCACCGAAGCCGGTGAAGCCCGCGCGGGCCAGCGTGTTGCCGAGCTTCTCCACCTCCTCCTGCAGGAATTCGGGAATGCGCGCGGCGAGATCGGGCGGGGTCTGGTAGATCACGCCGACGTTGAAGATACCGCGCCGCCGCTCGAGCTGGGTGTTGTTGGAGATTTCCTTCGACAGCAACAGCGAATTGGAGATGATCTTCTCCTCGCCGTTCACCGACCGGATCCGCGTTGTCTTCAGCCCGATCTTTTCGACCGTGCCGAAGGTGTTGTCGTAATGAATGCTGTCGCCCTTCTTGAAGGGCTTGTCGAAGATGATCGACAGCGCCGCAAACAGTTCCTCGAAGATGCCCTGCGCAGCCAAACCGATGGCGATGCCGCCGACGCCGAGGCCCGCGACAAGACCCGTCACATCGACGCCGAGATTGTCGAGCACGACAATCAGGGCCACGGCAAACACCGCGACGGTCACCGAAATGCGGATCAGCGTCATCGCCGTGCCCAGCGTTTCGGCGTGGTCCTCGTCGGTCTCGGCCCGGATCAGGATGAAACCGAGGATAATCTCGCGTACCCAGATCGCGACCTGCAGCACGGTGGTGACGGTGAACAGGAAGGTGACGACGCCATCGAGCCGTTCCGGGCTTTCGGCAAAGGTCGTCACGATCTTCGCCGAGACCATCAGCATGAACCAGTGCTTGGTCTTCCAGAGCGCTTGACCGACGACACTGGACAATGTCGTTTCGTTCGGGTTGCGATCTCGCAGCCGCCGGCCGAAGTGCCGCATCATTTCCAATATCAGATAGACGACAAGCCCGCCTGCGGCGGCGATCAGAAGCTCGACATAATGGTTCGAGACCCATTCCGAGGTGCTCGTCCAGAAATCGGCCAGCGCATCGCTGCTCGGCATCGATATGGCCGCGTCGCCGGCTGTATTCGTCGTCGTCATAAATCCCCGTTCAGGCTGCTTTGGCAGGCGCGGCCGGCGCTTCGAGCGTATCGAGAAATTCGATCAGGCCGCGTTCGTACCGTGAAAGATATTTGGTCTTGCGGGGCAGGTTCAACCCCCCGAAGTGTTCGGGCGCCCCATCCTTGGCGAGTTCGATGAGCGCGGGATGGACATAGCTCTTGCGGCTGATCGCCGGTGTATTGCCGAGCGATTCGGCGATCGGATCGAGCAAGGCCTTAAGAGTCATGGGCTCTTCGCCCGCGTCATGGAGCAGTTCGAAGGCAAGCGCGCTAGCGCCCCAGGTACGGAAATGCTTGGCGCTGAAATCGCCGCCCATCGTTTCGTGGATATAGTCGTTGACGTCGCAGCTCGACACGCCGTGGCGCTGGCCGTCGCTGTCGAGATACTGGAACAGCTGCTGCCCCGGCACGTCGCGGCACCGGCGGACCATACGGGCCAGCGTGCCGTCATTGATCGTGATGTTGCGCTCCTTGCCCGATTTCGCGCGATATTCGAGCCGCAGCTTGCCATGCGCAAAATGCGCGTGGCGATCGCGCAATGTCGTCGCGCCGAAGCTCTTGTTCGACTTGGCGTAGATGGAATTGCCGATCCGGACCTTGCCGAGATCGAGGAGGCGCACGACCGCGGCGAGCACCGAATCGCGTTGTAGCGAGCCCTCCGCCATATCGCTCTGCACGCGGGCGCGGATCAGCGGCAGCTTGCGGCCGAATTCGGCGCACATCTCGTATTTCGCCGCCTCGCGCTGGGCGCGGAATTCCTCGTGATAGCGATATTGCTTGCGGCCCTTTTCGTCATAGCCGGTCGCCTGGATATGGCCGTCGGGCGAGGGGCAAATCCAGACATCGCTCCAGGCAGGGGGAACGGCGAGCGCGTTCAACCGGCCGATCTCGTCCTGATCTTCGATCCTCTCGCCATCGGGATCGGTATAGCCCCATCCCTTGCCGTAGCGGCGGCGGGTGATGCCCGGAAGGTCATCATCGACATAGGCGATCTTGGTCATGGGTAAGCGGCGCTCCTGCGTCGGCATCGCTGCCGCATCGGACAAACGCCACATCCCGCCGCGCGGTTCCGGAACGATGTCGGCGCCCGCACCGTTGGTTGGAGGACAACCCGTTTGAATTGAGGAGTAAAAGCATGCCCAAGTCCATCGAAGACGCGAAAATCCTGATCGTCGCCACCAACGGCTTTGAATATTCAGAACTGACCAAGCCGCGCGATATCCTCGCCGGCAAGGGCGCCAGCGTCACCCTCGCCTCGCTCGACACCGACGAGATACAGGGCGAAAGCGGCGGCGAGCCGCAGGGCAAGGTGAAGCCCGACACGACCATCGGCGAGGTATCGGCCGAAGATTTCGACGCGCTCGTCCTGCCCGGCGGGGTCGGCAATCCCGACACGCTGCGCATGGAGAAGGACGTGGTCAGGCTGATCCAGGCGTTCGACAATGACGACAAGCCAGTGGCCGCGATCTGCCATGCTCCGTGGCTGCTGATCGAGGCCGATCTGGTCGACGGCAAGACCGCGACGAGCTGGCCTTCGGTCCGCACGGACCTCGCCAATGCCGGCGCGAACGTCGTCGATCAGGAAGTGGCCGTAGACGGCAATATCATCACCAGCCGCAACCCGGACGACATTCCCGCCTTCACCGATGCGATCATCGAAGCGGTCACGTCGAAGGCGATGGCCGAAGCCGCCTAGCCTCGATCAATAGCCGGGCGCAAGCTTGCTTGCGCCCGGCGCCTCGAGCTCTTCGATCATCGGCTTGAACCCCTGCGCCTTGCGTTTGCGCGCGAGATAGGTGTCGAAGCCGATCTCGACCGATACCAGCATCCAGAAAAAGGGCTGATAGGCGATGCCGACAAAGGCGGCGCCCAGCAAGAACGTCAGATGTGCGTGTTGTAGCGCCGTCGCCAAAGGCGAGACCCACTTTTCGTCATCCGGGATGTGATCGCCGCGATAATGCCGCCTGAGCCACTCCATCCGCAAGATACCGATGCCATGGATCAACAGCCATAGACCGAGGCCGATCCAGCCCTGTTCGCCGAGCATCTCGAAATAGGCCGAGTGAAAGGCCCGGCCCTGATCGACAACCAGCCGGCGGGTCACGCTGGTCGCCCCGCCGCCTGTCTCCGTCGCCTCGGTCGTATGATAAACGATCGCATTCTCGCGATAGATTTCAAACCCGCCGCCAAGCGGATGATCCTGCACATATTCGAACGTCCAGCGCCACACGGCGAGCCGCGTACCCGCGCTTTCGTCGGCCTGGAAATTGCTGATCGTCCCCATCCGTTCCGAAAAGGCGGAGGGGAGGAAGGGCAGGGAAACGAGGCCCAGCAGCGCCGCGCCCGCGATATACATTCCCTTGCGCTTCACGTCGCGCAGCTGGAGCATGGCGAGAAAGGCGATGCAGACGAGCCCGGTGCGCGCCTGCGTCCCGATCGGCGTGAGCAGGCAGGCGAAGATCAGCGCATAGCAGAATACCGACACGCGCCAGTCCGGCTTGAAGACCGTCCCCCATCTGGTGAACCAGAGCAGAATCGGAATGATCATGATCGCCGCCGTCGTCAGCGTCGAATCCTCGTAGATGCCGCTGTTGTCGTCGACCATCATGGCGAAGCTGCCATAGCCCGAGCCGCCGAGCGCGGTCTTGATCCCCGCGCCGATCACGATCGCGGCGAGCGCCAGGCACATGAACAGCAGCACGCTCTCGATCCGCAGCTTGGTGCGCAGCGTCAGCGGCAGGAAGATGGCGAAGAGCAGCGATTTCCACGCCCAGTCCCATTTCGCCCAGCTCTCGATCGGGAAGGCGGCAACATAATATGTCGTCAGCGCGCAATAGACCAGCAGCAACGCGATCAGGATCTGCCGCGGCGCGATCCGCACATCGTCCTTCTTGTCCGCCACGATCCATCCGCCCACGGCCAGCACGAACATCACCAGCGACACCGGGATGTTGTTGAGCAGGTAGTAAGACAATCGCTGCGGCGAGACCGTATCGATATAGATATAGCCGAGGATGAAGATGAACGGCCGCTTCAGCCCGAGCAGGCACAGCGAACCGAGAAAGCCGACAAAGCCGAGGTCACGCACGCTGGCTGTCCCCCTCCGCCTTGGGCGCCCGGCCGAAAATGTCGCGCGGCGCTGCCTCCGGATCGGCGGCGTCGTCATCGACATCAGGCCGGAACGCCAGCCGCCAGGCGGCGATGAGCATCAGCCCATGGCTCAGCGCTAGCGAGAAAAGGTCGATCATGGCGTGTTCCGGTCTCCGGGCGTCGGGCCGCATGCGGACCCTGGGCGTCTGTGCCATTTAGCGCCGAGCGGTTGACGGGCCGTTAAGCAGTTCGTGGCAGAGAGCCGGCATGCGGATCCTGCACGTCCTCGACCATTCGATGCCGCTGCACAGCGGCTATACCTTTCGCACGCGCGCCATCCTGAAAGCGCAGATCGCGCGCGGCTGGGACGTCGCCGGAGTGACCGGCGTGCGTCACACGCAAGACGGCCCGCCGGTCGAGGAGGTCGACGGCCTCACCTTCTACCGCACCCCGCCGATCGCCAGGGTGCCGAGCCCGCTGCGCGAGGTGCGCGAAATCGGCGCGCTGGCGAAACGGATCGGCGAGGTGATCGAGGAGTGGCAGCCCGATCAGCTCCACGCCCATTCGCCGGTGCTGAACGCGCTCGCGGCGCAGCGTGCGGCAGACAAATACACGCTTCCGCTGCTCTACGAGATTCGCGCCTTCTGGGAAGATGCGGCCGTGGGCAACGGCACGGGCCGCGAGGGATCGGCCAAATATCTCGCGACCAAGATGATGGAGACGCATGCGGCCAAGCAAGCCGATGCGGTCGCCGTGATTTGCGAGGGGCTGCGGCAGGACCTGATCAAGCGCGGCGTATCGGGCGACAAGATTATCGTCTCGCCTAATGGCGTCGACATGGCGCTGTTCGGCGAGCCGGGGCCGCGCGACGAAAAGCTGGCCGACGAACTCGGCTTCGAGGACGGCGAGGTCATCGGCTTCATCGGCAGCTTCTACGATTATGAGGGACTGGACGACCTGATCCACGCGATGCCCGCCCTGATCGCGATCCGCCCGCACGCAAGGCTTTTGCTCGTCGGCGGCGGGCCGATGGAGGCGGCGCTGAAGGCGCAGGCCGAAGCCTCGCCCGTCGCCCATGCGATCCATTTCACCGGCCGCGTTCCGCATCACGAGGTCGAGCGCTATTACAGCCTCATCGATATCCTCTGCTATCCGCGCAAGAAGATGCGGCTGACCGATCTCGTCACGCCGCTCAAACCGCTCGAAGCGATGGCGCAGCGGCGGCTCGTCGCGGCCTCGGATGTCGGCGGCCATCGCGAGCTGATCGAGGACGGGGTGACGGGCACATTGTTCGCCCCGGAAGACCCGGGCGCCATCGCCGCTGCGCTCGCCGGGCTCTTCGCCAACCGGTCGGAATGGGAAGAACGGCGGGAAACCGCGCGGAAATTCGTCGAGAAAGATCGTAACTGGTCGTCAAACATTTCCCGTTATGCCCCTGTTTACCAAAAACTTACGGGCAAGGCGGTATAGCCATGAACATGAATTTGGATGCGCTCAGAGCCGGTAAGCCGGCATTCCTCGCCCGCCTGCCGAAGGTGCCGGTGGCTTCCGCCATATCGGGCCTTATCGTGGCAGCGCTGATCCTGATGACGCCGAACACGCTGTTCGAAGCGTTCATCGTCCAGACCGGCCTTCCCGGCATGATTGACGCCGCCGCGCCGCCGCTCGGTGCCAAGGCGCGGATCGTGTTCGCGCTGATCGCCGCCGTCATCGTCACGATCGGCGCCTGGGTCGCATTGTCGATCCTGCTGCGCGATCGCGGCGGCGATACGGCGTACGGCTATGGCCATGACGAAGAAAACGGCCTGCCGCCGCGACGCCGCGCCGACAGCCATCCCGACCACCCGGCCCGCGCACCGCTGATGGCGCATGACCTGGGCGCGCCGCTCGATCTCGTCACCGTGGCGCCCGACGAGCCCTCAGACGACTTCGCCGATTTCGGCCCCGCCGACGCCCCCGCGTTCGGCGAGCCCGAACAGCCCTTCGAGCCGGCGCCCGCCGCGTTCGATCCGCCTGCCGAACAGAGCCCGCGCTTCGCGCCCGACGCGCCGAGCTGGGAAGAGCCGTTTGCGCCGCAGCCCGAGCCCGCACAGTCGACTCAGTCCTTCGAGCCGCCGGCGTTCGAAACGCCCGCCTTCGACCCGCCGGCACATAATCCGCAACAGGCCGAAACGCCCGCTGCGCCCGAGCCGGAACCTGCGCCGGAACCTGTCGCCCAGGAGCAGGAGCCGGAACCCGTCTTCACCGTTCCGCTCAAACCGCGCCCGGCTGCCGGCGAACCGGCGACCGAAGCGAGCGGACCGCAACCGGCTCCGCCGCAGCGCGATGTGCAATCGGAACTGGGCGAACTGATAGACCGGCTCGAAGCCGGCCTTGCCCATCGCCGGGAGCGGCTCAACAAGCAGGCGCAGCCCGAAGCCGCCGCACCGGAAGCCGCGACCACCGATGGCGCGCTGCGCGAGGCGCTCGACGCGCTGCAACGGCTGACCGCCAAGGGCGCCTGACGCAAAAAAGGGGAGAGGCCTGAAGCCCCTCCCCTTCTTGCGACCCGAAAGACGTTGCCTCCGGGCTATTTGCTTCGCTCCGCGCTATGCGGCTTTCTGCATGCTTCCTTCGCGCAGCCAGTTCAGCACGGTTTCCGGCGCGGTTTCGCCATAGGGATCGTCATCGGAGCCGACATCGTTGATGCCCGGTTCCTCGAACCAGCCGGTGATCTTGCCGTCCTCGACGACCATGGCATAGCGCCACGAACGATCACCGAAGCCGAGATGGTTCTTCTTGATGAGCATGCCCATGCGGCGGGTGAAATCGCCCGAACCGTCCGGCAGCATCTTCACCTTCTCGATGCCGAGAAACCTGGCCCATTGATACATGACGAAGGCGTCGTTGACCGAGGCGCAATAGACCTCGTCAACGCCTTCGGCCTTGAAGTCGTCATAGTGACGCTCGAAGCCCGGTGCCTGCTCGTTGGTGCAGGTCGGCGTGAACGCGCCCGGAAGCGAGAAGACGACGACGCGCTTTCCGGCAAACAGGTCTTTCGTCTCGACCTCTTCCCAGCGGAACGGATTGTCGCCGCTCAGGCTTTCGTCGCGGGTGCGGGTTTTCAGGGTGACGTGAGGGATTTCACGACCGATCATAAGATTGTCTCCTTGTTAATCGACGGTTTCGATTTGTGCAACGCACAATAATGCATTCTGTCCATTAAGGCAAAGTGAGTTGGTCGTTTTTCGTGATCGGAAATCCCGATCAACGCTGCAATGCAGCAAGGTCATTCGGCCGGTTGGGCGACGCCTTTCACGAATCGTTCGACATGCGGATTACCGCAATCTTCGAGCGTGTCGACCGGCCCCGTCCAGATGATCTCGCCCTCGTAGAGCATCGCCACGCGGTGCGCGACACGGCGGGCCGATTTCATGTCGTGGGTGATCGTCACTGCCGTCACGCCGAGATCCTCGACCAGCTCGACGATCAGGTCGTTGATCACGCTGGCGCGGATGGGATCGAGCCCCGTGGTCGGCTCGTCGAAGAAGATGATCTCGGGGCGCGGCGCGATGGCGCGGGCGAGCGCGACTCGCTTCTGCATCCCGCCCGACAGCTCGGCCGGATAGAGATCGAGCACATCGCCGCCCAGATTGACGCGTTCGAGATTTTCGCGCGCGATATCGCGCATCTCGCGCTTCCGCAGCATACGTCCCTGTGTCAGCGAGAAGGTGACATTGCGCCAGACGGGCAGCGAATCGAACAGCGCGCCGCCCTGAAACAGCATGCCGAATTTCGTGCGGATCCGTTCGCGGTCGGCGGCGCGCATCGCGGTCATGTCCTCGCCATCGACACGGATCGTTCCGGCATCGGGTTCGACCAGCCCGAGAATGCATTTGAGCATCACCGACTTGCCCGACCCCGAACCGCCGATGATGGCAAGCGATTCGCCCGGTGCGACGGAGAGCGTGACATCGCGCAGCACCTGATTGCTGCCGAACCGCTTGGCGACATGGTCGAGCGCGAGCTTGGGCGTCTCCGCCATCAGCCGAACGCCGCCACGGTGAGCACGAGGTTGGCGGCAAGGATCGTCACAAAGGCGGCGACCACCGCGTTGGTCGTCGCCCGCCCGACGCCCGCCGCGCCGCCGCTGGCGCTGAGCCCGGCATAGCAACCCGACAGCGCGATGAAGAAACCGAAGACCGCCGCCTTGACCAGCGACATGACGATATCGTCCGCCTCCAGAATGTCCGCCGTCATGCTCAGATAATTGGCCGGGTTGAAGCCGAGCTTCGCCGTCGAGAGCAGATAGCCACCGAAGATCCCGAGAATGTTCGCGAGGCAAACCAGCAGCGGCATCGCGATGATCGCGGCAAACAGGCGCGGCGCGATCAGATAGCGATAGGGATCGGTACGCAGCGTCCGCATCGCGTCGATCTGTTCGGTCACACGCATCGTGCCGAGTTCGGCGGCCATCGCGCTCGACACCCGCCCCGCCACCATCAGACCGGTGAGCACCGGCCCCAGTTCGCGGACCATGCCGATGACGACCACGGCGGGGACAGTCGATTGCGCGTTAAAGCGCGACCCGCCGGTGTAAATCTGCTGCGCCAGCGCGGCGCCCGTAAAGATCGCAGTCAGCGCGACAACGGGGATCGAAAGCCAGCCGATCTGGAAGAATTGCTCGATCAGCCGCGTGGGATAGTAAGGCGGCGTCAGGCCGCGTCTGATCGTGCGCCCGGCGAAGATAGCCGCGCTGCCGACCCCGGCAAAGCCGTTGACGACCGGCCGGCCGATCGCCGCCAGCGCCGTCACGACCGTATTCTGTGTCCCGCTCTCGCTCATATCCAGAGGCGCTGATAGCGGCGGCCCAGCCCGGTAAGCAACTCATATTGCGAAAGACCCGATTGCGCGGCAGCCGTCGGCAGGTCGTAATCGACGGCGATCCAGTCGCCCTCGGCGACCTGCGGACAGGCATCGACCGACACGGCGATCAGGTCCATCGAGACGCGGCCGACCACGGGGCACTCGACCTCACCGAAGTGCGCCATGCCGCTTCCCGAAAAGCCGCGCAGATAGCCGTCGGCATAGCCGATATGGAGGATCGCGAGCTCGGTGTTCGCGGGCGCCCGGAAGGTCGCGCCATAGCCCACGGTTTCGCCCGCCTTGGCCGTGCGCCGCTGGATCACCTCGGCCTCGACAGCCACGACGGACGCGATCTCGTTTTCCAGCCTCGGCACCTGAATGCCGCCATAGAGCGACAGGCCGGGCCGCGTCAGGCCGAAGGCATAATCGCCGCCCAGCGCCACGCCGGCCGAATTGGCGAGGCTCAAGCGCTTAGCCGATGCCCGTTCGCCGATCCAGGCCAATGCCTCGCGCTGCTGCCGGTTCAGCGGATGGGACGGCTCGTCCGAACAGGCGAGATGGCTCATGAGTGTGTGTACGTTGAGGCCCTTCAGGATGCCCCCCGACACCTGTTCGGGCGTCAGGCCGAGCCGGTTCATGCCGGTATCGACCATCACGTCGCAGGGCGCGCCGCCCATTTGCTGCCAGCGCTGCACCTGTTCGGGCGAGTTGAGGCAGGGCCGCGCATGACCCGCCTTCGCCGTCGGCATATCCGCCGCGCGCACGCCGTGAAAGACCGTCAGCGACAGCCCCTCGGTCATCTCCGCGATCTCGAGCGCTTCGGCCCATGTCGCGACGAAGAAATCGCGGCACCCGGCATCGATCAGCCGCGGCACGACCTGCGTCACGCCGAGCCCATAGCCGTCCGCCTTCACCGCCGCACCACAGGCCGCATCGCCCGACAGCCGGTCGAGCGCGCGCCAGTTCCGCGCCAGCGCATCGCCGTCGAGCCGGAGCCGCAGGGGAGCCTCCAGAATCGCCATCACGCCGCGCCACCGTCTGCGAGCAGCGACCGATAGCTATGCTCGTCGAACAGCTCTTCGGCATAGGCCGTATCGGCATCGCTGAAATAATCGCGCCACCCGCCAACGACTCCGCGCCGGACCTTGTAGCTGTCCGGATCGGCCGGATCGCGCGGCCGCAGCCCGGCCCCATAGAGGCGTTGTCCTTCACCTGAACGTTCGACGCGGCGCATGTTGTCGTATTTACCGGCCTCGACCGCCGCCTCGACCGCCGCCTCGTCGGAATCGCGCTCGAGCACGAAGCGCGCCGCGCGCGCAAACTCCTCGTGCGCATCCCGGCGCATTCGCTCGTAGCGGATCACTTCAAAGTCGGAGATCGTCTCGCCGGCGCGCGACCAGAGCAGGTTGAAGCGGATGATCTTTTCCAGACCGTGCAACGGATCGCGCAGAAAGGCCGCCATGTCGCCTTCGTAGAATCGCTTGCGGCGGGTCGCCTGAAAAAAACCGGAAACCGCCGTGTCGCGCGGATCGCGCAGCAGGAAGAGGACGCGGCAAGCGCGATAGACGGCGGGGCCGCACAAGACGGCCTCGAAGGGCTGTTTCGCGATATGCGCGGCACCGCCATGGCTGACATGGAAATCGGCGCCCAGTTGATCGAGCATGTAGCGCACCCAGGTGCGGCCCGATTTGGGGAAGGCGAGCAGCACCGCAGCGCCGGGCGGCGGCGGCGGTTCGTGCTGCCGGATATAGATGTCGCTCGAAGACATCGCGCGGCCTTAGCCAAAACTCCCGGTCTTGGGGAGGCTTGTCTGATGGTCCGGATCTATGGCTGCTCTTCGAAATCGGTCGGCAGACCGCCCGGGATGCCCCACCAGGCGACGACCACGCCGAACGCCACGACGGCCCAAGTGTACCAGAGCCCGGCATAGAGATCGCCCGTCCGCGCCACGATATAGCCGGCGATCAGCGGCAGAAACCCGCCGAGATAGCCTGCGCCGACATGATAGGGGATCGACATCGAGCTGTAGCGGATTTTTGCCGGAAACATCTCGGCAAGCAGCGCGGCAACCGAGCCGTAGGTCAGCGCCGAGAGGACGCCCATGACGAGGAGCAACGCGAAAATCCCGACAATCGCACCCGCAGAAAGCTGCTGCGGCGTGAAATCGAAGCCGTAGGATCCGAGCGCGGCCTGGATGCCCTCGCGCCGGGCTATGCCGTCCTCCATCCATTCGGGCGCGATCGCGATCGACTCGCCACCGACGGTCAGCGAAACCGCGTCAGCCGCCTGAACGTCGTATCGCACGCCGCTCGCCGTCAGCGTTTCGAGCAGCTTGCCGCAATCGCTCTGCGCGCTGCCATAGAGTTCGGCGAAGGGATCAGTCGTGCATTCCGGGCCCGCGACGACGACCGGGTTCTCCGCTGCCGCCCGTGCCAGCCCCGGATTGGCAAGACTCCCCATCGCCCAGAAGACCGGGAAGAGCAGCGCCAGCGCCGCGATCGCGCCGATGATGATCGGCTTCTTGCGCCCCACCCGGTCCGACCATTTGCCGACGATGACGTAGAAACTCATCGAGACGAAGCCGGCGGCGAACAGGATCAGCTCGACCGTCAACTCGTCCACCCGCATCGGCCCGCGCAGGAAGGACAGGCCGGAAAAGAACGCGGTGTACCAGATTGTCGTCAGCACGCCGGTGATCCCGAACAGCGCCACGAAGATGCGGCGCTTGTTGCCGGGATAGCTGAAGCTTTCGGCGAAGGGATTGGCCGCCGTCTCGCCCGCTTCCTTCATCGCCTGGAAGACCGGGCTTTCCGAGAGCTTCAAGCGCATCCAGAGCGAAATGCCGAGCAGGATGATCGAGAGCAGGAACGGGATTCGCCAGCCCCAGGCGGCGAAATCGTCGGCCGGGATCAGGAAGCGGCAGGCCAGCACGACGGCGATCGACAGCACGAACCCGCCGACGACGCTCGCCTGGATGAAGCTGGTGTAGAAACCGCGCTTTTCGGGCGGCGCATGCTCGGCGACATAGATCGCCGCCCCGCCATATTCGCCGCCCAGCGCCAGCCCCTGAAGGATACGCAGCCCGATGACGATGATCGGCGCGGCCAGCCCGATCGAGGCGGCCGAGGGAATCATGCCGACCCCGGCCGTCGCGATGCCCATCAGCGTGACCGTCACGAGAAAGGTGTATTTGCGCCCCAGCCGGTCGCCGAGAAAGCCGAACAGGATCGCGCCCAACGGCCGGAAGCCGAAGCCCACGGCGAACCCCGCCCAGACGAGCAGCAATTGAAGCGTCTCGTTCCCCGCCGGGAAGAACGCCGCCCCGATCAGCGCGGCGAGCGTGCCGTAGATGAAGAAGTCATACCATTCGAACACCGTGCCTGCCGAGGACGCGGCGATGACAAGCCGGATTTCCTTGGGCGTCGGTTCGCGCATGGCGGCGCCCGATATTGCTGTTTCGGCCATGCGGCCTCCTCCCTCTCTTTCGCGCTTTTAGGGATGGATTGGCGCGCTGCGCAATCCTCCCCGGCACGGGGAGGGGGACCGCCGAAGGCGGTGGAGGGGCACCCGCCAATAGCGATGCGCTTGTGGATGGTGCCCCTCCACCATGCTCTGCATGGTTCCCCTCCCCGTGCCGGGGAGGAATCCGGATCCCCCTTCCCTCGCGCTTCGCCTCGCGCCATATTCGCGCCACGCACATCGAAGGGGTCCGCACATGTTTCGCATCGCCGCAACACTCTCGCTCACCGCCGTTCTGTCGCTGGCCGCCGTGCCGCTCGCCGCCCAACAGGTCGAGGAGCGCACCGTCGGCAGCGCAACGCTGCAGAACGTCCCCGCCATCCCCGCCGAGATCGAGGAAGCGGTTCAGCGCTACCAGAATTATCGCAGCGCGCAGTTCGAGGACTGGCTCGAGGACGGCACAATGCTGATCACGACCCGCTTCGGCACGACGAGCCAGGTGCATCTCGTCGCCGAACCCTATGGCCAGCGCAGCCAGCTGACCTTTTTCGCCGAACCCGTCACCGGTGCGACGGCCGAACCCGGGCATCAGCGCTTCGCGCTCAACCGCGATACCGGCGGAGACGAATGGTATCAGATCGATCTGATGCCGGTGGGCGGCACGCCCGTGCGCTTTACCGAGCCCACGACACGGAACACGGCGCCCGTCTTCTCATCGGACGGCGGCATGATGGTCTGGTCGTCGACCGGTCGCGAAGGCCGCTATACGATCTACGCCGCCGATCCGGCCGATCCCGCGAGCCGGCGCGAGATCGCGGTGTTCGACACGCCGATGTTCCCGGCCGATATCTCGGCGGACGGCGCCACGGTGATCCTGCAAAACTATGTGTCGAACAGCAACGCCACGATCCACCTGCTCGACATCGCTTCGGGCGAGGCGCCACGGATCTCGCCCGATGGCGAAGGCACCGACGAACAGCCGCAATTCGCGCGAAACGACACCGCGATCCTGGCCATCACCAACCGCACGAGCGATACGCGGCGGCTCGTCGAATATGCCCGCGACGGCGGCGGGATGACCATGGTGTCGCCGGAAAGCGAATGGGATGTCGAAACGTTCGACCTCAGCCACGATGGCCGCATCCTCGCCTGGTCGACCAACGAGGACGGCTATTCGCGGGTCCGCGTGACCGATTTCGTGACGCGCCGCGCCCTGCCGCAACCCGAACTGCCCGACGGCGTCCTCACCGCGCTCGATTTCGCGCCCGACAATGCACGGCTCGCGATCGGGCTGGAGAGCGCGACCTCGGCCGGCGACGTCTGGGTCTGGGGCGCTACATCGGGCGAGCTGGAGCGCTGGACCGAAAGCGAGCGCGGGCCGCTCGACCCTGCCACGCTGGTCGAGCCCGAACTGGTACGCTTCGAAAGCTTCGATGGCCGCTCGATCCCGGCCTTCGTCTATCGCCCCAATCGCGAGTCCGGCGAAGCGGTGCCGACGCCGGTGATCATCGACATCCATGGCGGGCCGGAAGCGCAGACCCGGCCCGGCTGGAACCCCGGCGCGCAATATTTCGCCGATACGCTCGGCGCGACGGTGATCCTGCCCAATGTGCGCGGCAGCGACGGCTATGGCACCGAATATCGCGATCTCGACAACGGCCCGCTGCGCGAAGACAGCGTCCGCGATATCGGCGCGCTGCTCGACTGGATCGCAGCGCAGCCCGGCCTCGATGAAAGCCGCGTTGCCGTCTACGGCCAGAGCTATGGCGGCTATATGTCGCTCGCCTCGATGATCCACTATTCGGACCGGCTGGTCGGCGGGGTTGAGCGCTACGGCATCAGCGACTTCCGCACCTTCCTCCAGAACACCGAAAGCTATCGCCGCGACATGCGCCGGGGCGAATATGGCGACGAGCGCGACCCCGAAATGGCCGCCGTGTTCGAGAGGATCGCCCCGATGAACAACCTGTCGCGGATTTCGAAACCGATGCTGGTGATGGCCGGCGCCAACGACCCCCGCGTGCCGCTGTCGGAGAGCGATCAGGTGGTTGAGGGCCTGCGCGAGGCAGGTGTGCCGACCTGGTATGTTGTGTTCGCGGATGAGGGACACGGATTCCGGAAGAAGCCCAACAACGATTTGCGGCGGGCGGTGGAGACGGTGTTTTTGCGGGAGTTGTTTGACGGCGAATAGATTTGCGATCGGATAGGCCGATATGGACGAGCTGCAATCGAGAGCCGAAGACCTGAAGCGACTTGCTGGACGCAAGCCGACTGACAAGCGATATGACATTATCCAAGGGGCGTTGCAGTCAAAGTGGGAAGGAGATCAATCGCTTGCGATCCAAGTCCTCGGCCAATGGGGCGGACGGCGAAGCATAGATATCTTGCGTCGTTTTCTCGAGACTTCCTATGAGAAACCCATGTCATGGGCCGTGCGAAAAGTGTCGGTTAGAGCGCTTGCCAATACGATAGAGCAAGAGGATGCCGAGTGGATCGAGCGGCTCCACGCATCTCGATCTAACAACATCGAAAAATTTGAACTACGCCCCTTGTTGGAGCGATTAAAAGCCATCCAGTGAGCGTTTCACCGATCGCGCGTGAAGCATTTTGACGTCATCGCGAGCGAAGCGAAGCGATCCAGGGTGTATCGCGACACGCTCTGGATTGCCGCGTCGCCTTCGGCTCCTCGCAATGACGCTAGAAATATTCAGCGTCGCTCAATCGGGCAAACATTCGAAGATCATTGGGGCGGTCCCCAAACCGCACCGTAGCAATATGCGCCACCCGCTTCGAACCACTGGCCGCCTGAGTCTATACATGCCTGACGCAATTGCCCACCACGCCACCACCAACCAGTGGCAACACCAATGAGCAGCGCGACGATACATGCCGCAATCAATTTATACCCGTTTCTCATTTTTTATTTCTCCCGCCGACAATTTCGCCTTCTCCCAATCGCGTCCATCGAACGGCACTACGTCCACATCCAACCTGTCCCCTCGTCGAGAGCGCGGAGGTTCCGCTCCAGCATTCGTGGCGCGAGCAGGGCTGGCAGAAGCTCCTGATGCCGCAGCGGCGGTAGAAGATGGGCCCCGGCACGTCATGCGCTGTCGGGACCCTTGAACGCCGAAAACACCGCTTCCAGCCCCGGCGGCTCCGGCATCGCCTTCAGCCGGTCAAGCATCTCCGCTATATCGAGGCTGTACGTCATCACCACGCCTACCGTTCCCTCT
>NZ_CAKZNF010000019.1 GCF_937129435.1 uncultured Parasphingopyxis sp.
ACACCACGATCATCGCGATCAACAGGCCGAGAATCCAGATGCCGAGCTTGATAACGGTCTGGATTAGCGTGCGAAGCGATGCTCTCAGATCGGTTCTGCCCACCGCCTTGTCGGCCACGCTGACAGCCACTTTGGCGACGATTGCGGTCACAATGATGATCGCCAAGGCAATCGCGAGCGAGGGTAGGGCGCGAACGAATTCCGTGCCCATGGCGTTGAGTTGGTCGATCAGAGTGTCGAGCATATTATTGATGTCCCGTGATATTTTTCTAAGGCTGGACTCTCCCTAAACCTAGGGGCAAGCAGCCCCCGCGCAAGGGTAAGAGAGAAATCAATGCAGTTTGAAACCGAGGAATTGGCCGAAATTCGCCGCGCTGTGCGGGCGCTTTGCGAGGACTTTCCGGGCGAGTACTGGCGCGCCAAGGACGCCGCGCGCGACTATCCGGGCGAGTTCGTCGATGCGCTGACCAAGGCAGGCTTCCTCGCCGCTCTCATCCCTGAAGAATTCGGCGGTAGCGGGCTCAGCCTCGATGCGGCAGCCGTGATTATGGAGGAAATCCAGGCGACCGGCTGCAATGGCTCCAGCGCGCATGCGCAGATGTATATCATGAACACGCTGCTTCGTTACGGATCGGATGAACAGAAGCGCGAATATCTGCCGCGCATTGCCACCGGCGAGCTGCGGCTTCAGGCCTTTGGCGTGTCCGAGCCGACCAGCGGGACCGATACGCTCAGCCTGAAGACCCGCGGGGTGAAAGAGGGCGACGAATATGTCGTCAGCGGCCAGAAGATCTGGACGAGCCGCGCCGAACATTCGGATCTCATGCTGCTGCTGGCGCGCACGACGCCGCGCGATCAGGTCGAGAAGAAGACCGAGGGCTTGTCGATCTTCCTCGTCGATATGCAGGCGGCGCTGAAAAACGGCATGAGCATCAAGCCGATCCGCACGATGATGAACCATTCGACTTGCGAGGTTTTCTTCGACGATCTGCGAATCCCTGCGAGCAGTCTGGTGGGCGAGGAAGGGAAGGGATTTCGCTACATTCTGTCCGGCATGAATGCAGAGCGCATCCTGATCGGGGCAGAGTGTATCGGTGATGCCAAATGGTTCATCGAACAGGCCAAGTCCTATGCCAGCGACCGCAACGTCTTTGCGCGCCCGATCGGCCAGAACCAGGGCATCCAGTTCCCCATCGCGCGTTGCTATGCCCAGATGCGCGCTGCGGAATTGATGGTCCATCACGCCGCGCAGGTTTACGATCAGGGCGGCAATCCGGGCGCAGAGGCGAATATGGCGAAACTGCTTGCTTCGGAAGCGAGCTGGGCGGCAGCCGACATGTGCGTGCAAACCTTCGGCGGTTTCGGCTTTGCCGAGGAATACGACGTTGAACGCAAATTCCGCGAAGCGCGACTCTATATCGTCGCGCCGATCTCGACCAATCTCATCCTGTCTTATCTTGCAGAGCATGTATTGGGGCTTCCGCGCTCCTATTGAACGGGAATTTCGCGCATCCACCGCATTTCGCTTGCGGTGCAGGGTTAACTATGATTCTGTGGCAACAGAACACGGGGCTAATTTTCATGCGTAAACCACCAAGGGACCATATCAGGCAGGGCCTCGCGCTCGCGTTGCTTGTCGCCCTGACGGTGAGCGCGATTGCCGGGCCTACGGGGCTGCTCGCATGGGCTGAAAATGCCGAAGCGCTCGAAGCGCGTCAGGCCCGCATCGCCGTGCTCACCGAAAAGCGCGATGCGCTCAAGAACCGGGTCGAACTGCTCGATCCCGATGGCGCCGACCCTGATCTGATCAGCGAGCTCGTCCGACAGGACCTCGGGGTTATTCACCCTGACGAGATCGTCATCACGCTCGAAGACGAGTAGGCAATTCCGCGCAATCGCGGTTTCCCAAACCTTGAATATTAACCGTTTTGGCTAAAACGCACGGGTTTCGTCCGGTTGACGTTGCGTAACCCGAACCGTGCCGACTATAGCAACAGGAGCAGAGGAGAAGACGCGTGGCGCCTGCTCGTCTGGCTGCCTGAAATACCGGATTAAGGATCACCCAACTTGGCCAAGAAACCCGCAACAGCGAAGCCCGCCGCCAAACGGACAACCAGCGCAAGCAAAGCGAAGTCGCCCGAAGCGCAGGCACCCTTGGATGATCCCGATTTCATCCTTCACTCGTTGCAGGAAGAGTTCGAGGCAAAGAAGAGCTTCGATGCCAGTGACGAACAGATGCTTGAATTCTACAAGCAAATGCTGCTCATCCGCCGCTTCGAGGAAAAGGCCGGCCAGCTTTATGGGCTCGGCCTGATCGGCGGTTTCTGCCACCTCTATATCGGTCAGGAAGCGGTCGCCATCGGGCTGCAATCGGCGCTCGATAATGATCGCGACAGCGTGATCACCGGCTATCGCGATCACGGCCACATGCTCGCTTATGGCATCGATCCCAAGGTCAT
>NZ_CAKZNF010000020.1 GCF_937129435.1 uncultured Parasphingopyxis sp.
GCCAATGGTGCGATCGTCGTCAACAACGACATCCAGGTCGATGGCAGCCTGCTCGCGAGCGGCGCGGCGATTCTGCTCAACGCGCAGGGCGATCTCGGCATTTCGGATGTACGCGCGACCAACGGGGATATCGATGTCATCGCCGCCGGCGCGCTCTCCGTCGACCTAGCACAGTCGGTCGGCGATATCCGGCTGACAAGCACCGATTCGTCGATAACGACCGGAAGCCTGCAGGCCGGGCTCGCAACCGTCACGCCAGCGAATTTCGGTCCCGGCGCCGTCCTTCCGAATGGCAGTGTCGTCGGCTCGCCCGGCCCCGGCACCATCGCGATCAGCGCTGCCGGTAGCGCAACCCTGAACGGCGATGTCCTTGGTGTCGATGCCCTGTCGGTTTCCTCAGGTGACATGATCGCCATCAACGCGCTGGCAACCGCCCGGACAATCTCGCTGACAAGTGCCGATCTGGAGATCTCGGCAACAGGCCGGGTCGGACAGCAGGCAAACACAACGAGCATCGAGATCGGCAACGATGGTTCTCGGCAGTTCGTGCTCGGCGGTTCGGGTACGACCGGTGCCTACAGCCTCGACGCCGCCGAGTTCACGCGGATCGCATCCGGCGGCGACGTCACGATCTTCGCGCTCGAGACCGGCAGCGGCGATCCCGACCTCCTGATACAGGATGCGACGGCCAACGCCGGAACCACGATCGGCACGGCGGGCACGCTGAGCCTGTTCACCGAAGGCGATATGCGTATCGACGGGGCGTTCTTGCTAAGCAATGCCGCGAACACGAACATGCTGTTCCTGCAGGCAGGCGACGCTATCCGGCTGGACGCGATTGCCGGCAATCTGGCGGTGACCGACACCGGCGGCGGTGCCGGCGGCATGCTGTCGGTCAATGCGCCCGTCATCCTGGCCGTCACCGATGCAGCGGCGGCCGATATCGCGGGCCTCAGCGTTGCCGATATCGATACGCGGCTAGCCGACAGCGACGGCATCAGCCGCGCGGACGGATTCTTCCAGGCCGCGGCCATCGCCTTCACGGTCGAAGATGCGCTGTACGTCCAGAATAGCGCGAGCGGCGTCGATTTCGACGATCGGCGCGGCTATGTCGTCGGAGCGGGTGGTTTGTCGATCACGGGCATCGGTTCCGAGCCGATCGGGATCGTCATCAACGGCGTGCAAAGCGACGCCGGCAGCACGACGACCGGCATCGATGTGATCGCTCTGACTTCCATCACCGGCGATTTCGATCCGGCATCGACGATCAATGGTTGCGTGATTGCCAATCCGGCAAGCTGCGTGCCGGTCCCACCACCGCCGCCGCCGCCTCCACCACCGCCACCGCCTCCACCACCGCCGCCTCCACCACCGCCGCCTCCGCCACCACCGCCGCCTCCACCACCGCCACCTCCGCCGCCGCCACCTCCGCCGCCACCTCCACCGGTGGACGAGCCGGGCGACCCGGACTTCCCGGTGCAGGATCTGGTCGAAGAGGAGGTCGAGAATCCGGACGCCAATATGGGTGACACCACCAGTCCGCCGTTGATCGAAAACGCGGTCTTCTCGCCGGATGAAGAGGGTCCCGTGATCGACGATCCGGTGACCGGGGCGGGCAATGACGATCTGTGGAGCGCCGACGAGCAATGCGCGGTAGACAATGCCGATGGCGAGGAATGCGAGGGCGATCCGCCGCCCGACGCGACCCTCCCTGCGAACGATTAGGGCAGCCGGGCCGACGGCCCTGAGGCCACGTTCACCCTGTTGACCTGCGCGCCGCCGCGCTGCATCGCATCGCCATGACGAACGACGGCGCGCCCCTGCGGCTGTTCAACAGCCTGACACGCGAGATCGAGGAATTTCGCCCGATTCACGAAGGCGAGGCGCGGGTCTACAGCTGCGGGCCGACGGTCTATAATTACCAGCATATCGGCAATATGCGCGCCTATATCTTCGCCGATACACTGGGCCGCGTGCTGAGCTGGAAGGGCTATGACCTCACCCACATCATCAACATCACCGATGTCGGGCACCTGACCTCGGACGCCGATGCCGGTCCCGACAAGATGGAAAAGGCGGCCAGCGAGAGCGGCAAATCCGCATGGGACATCGCCGAATATTATACCGGCGTGTTCAAGGGCGATATCGCACGCCTCAACATCCGCCCCCCGGCAAAGTGGACGGTCGCCACCGCGCATGTCGAGGCGATGATCGATTTCGCCAAAACCATCGCCGACAAGCATTGCTACGAGCTCGACAGCGGCCTCTATTTCGATACGTCCACCGTGCCCGAATATGGCCGTCTCGCCCGTGCCGTCACCGAAGAGGGCGAAGGCCGGATCGATACGGTCGAGGGCAAGCGTCATCAAAGCGACTTCGCGATCTGGCGCAAGACGCCCGAGGGCGAGACGCGGCAGATGGAATGGGATTCGCCCTGGGGCAAAGGCGCGCCGGGCTGGCATCTTGAATGCTCGGTGATGAGCAAGCAATATCTCGGCGAGCAATTCGACATCCATACCGGCGGCATCGATCACCGCGAGATCCACCACCCGAACGAAATCGCACAAAACCAGGCCCATAGCTGCTCGGCGCACACCGGCGCGAACATCTGGATGCACAATAATTTCCTCGTCGACCGGCGCGGCAAGATGAGCAAGTCGGCGGGCGAATTCCTCACCTTGCAGACGCTGGTCGACAAAGGCGTCCTCCCCCTCGCCTATCGCCTCATGTGCCTGCAGGCGCATTATCGCAGCGAGCTTGAATTCAGCTGGGAGAACCTGCTCGCCGCGCTGACCCGGCTGAAGCGGATGGTGATGGCTGCCCAGCAACTCCGCGATCGCGTCGAGGCACCTACGACCGACATCGATCATCCTCGATTGCAGCAACTCCTGACAGCTTTCGACGAGGCCGTGTCCGACGATCTCAACACGCCCAAGGCACTCACCGTGCTCGACGACGTGCTTGGCCAGAAGAAAATCGATCCGGCGCAACGGCTGGCGACCGTCGCACTGATCGATGCCGTGCTCGGCCTCGAACTCGTCACGCTGACGCGGCAGGACATTCGCGTTCGACCATCCACAGCGCGCGTCGACGAGGCGCTAATCGAGCACCAGCTCGACCTGCGTGATGAGGCGAAGGGCAACAAGAATTTCCCGGCAGCCGACGCTATTCGCAACGAGCTCGCGTCGAACGGCGTCGAAGTCATGGACGGCGATCCGCTGCGCTGGGACTGGATAATTGAAGCAAATTAGCCCCTCCCCTTCAGGGGAGAGGTTGGGGTGGGGACGTCCAAAGAGCGCCACGCTAAATGGATAGCCCCCACCGCCGGCCCCTCCCCTGAAGGAGAGGGGTGAAGAAAGGACAACGCATGACCGACCCCATCAAAGCCGTCCTCCCCGCCATGGCAAAGCCGTTGATCGAGAGCCGCCTCGAAGGGCTCGACGTGTCCTGGTTCACCAGCGGCGCGGAAGCCGCCGAAATGGCGCGTGACGCGGAAATCGGCTGGCTCGACATGTATGACAAGACCGCCATGGCCAAGGCGATCGAAGCGGGCGAATCGCTGAAATGGCTGAGTTCGATCTATGCCGGCGTCGAGCATTTCCCCCTCGAGCTGCTGCGCGAACGCGGGACGAAGGTCACTAACGGGACCGGCATCAATGCGATTCCGATCGGCGAATATGTCGTCATGGGGATGCTGGCGGCGGCAAAGCGGCTCGACAAGGTTCTCGAGGGCCAGCGCGCGCATGATTGGCAACAGGGATCGCCGGGCCAGGCCGAACTGTTCGAGAGCAAGGTGCTGATCATTGGCTTCGGCGCCATCGGCCATGAGGTCGCCAAGCGGCTCAAAGGCTTCGATGCCGAGGTCATCGCCGTGCGCCGCAGCGCCGACCCGGATCCGATGATCATCGGCACGGACGAGTGGAAGCCGCGGCTCGGCGAGTTCGACTGGGTGATTCTCGCCGCACCCGCAACCGATGAAACCGAGCATATGATCGGTGCCGACGAACTCGCCGCGATGAAAGAAAGCGCCTGGCTCGTGAACATCGCGCGCGGCAGCCTCGTCGATCAGGCGGCGCTTGTCGCCGCGCTCAACGACGGCACGATCGGCGGCGCATTCCTCGATACCGTCGATCCCGAACCGTTGCCCAAGGACGACCCGCTCTGGGATGCGCCGAACACGTTCATCACCATGCATCATTCGGGGAACAGCACCACGCGCATGTTCGAACGCGCGGCACAGCGTTTCCTCGACAATCTGTCGCGGTATCGCAGCGGCGAACCGCTCCTGTCTGCCGTCGATCTCGATCTCGGCTATTGACGCGTGACGCGGCCCATCGGGCTGTGTAAGGTCGCTGGCAAAAGGGACGGGTCGCAGCTTTTATCGCTCCAAGGGGGAAATTCGCGCGATGGCCAAAGCTTCCGATCTCTTCATCAAGTGCCTCGAAGAAGAGGGCGTCGAATATGTGTTCGGCGTTCCCGGCGAGGAAAATCTGGACTTTCTCGACAGCCTGTCGCGGTCCGATATCAAGCTCATCCTGACGCGGCATGAGCAGGGCGCGGGCTTCATGGCCGCGACCTATGGGCGGCATACCGGCAAGACCGGCGTCTGCCTTGCCACGCTCGGGCCCGGCGCGACGAACTTCGTCACCGCCGCCGCCTATGCGCAACTCGGCGGGATGCCAATGATGATGATCACGGGCCAGAAGCCGATCAAATCGTCGAAACAGGGCCGTTTCCAGATTCTCGACGTCGTTGACATGATGGGGCCGATCACCAAATTCACGCACCAGCTCGCAAGCGGCGACAATATTCCGAGCCGCGTGCGCGAAGCCTTCCGCCTCGCCGAATCGGAGAAGCCGGGCGCGGTTCACCTCGAACTGCCCGAAGACATCGCCGACGAGGAAACCGATTCGCACCCGATCACGCCGAGCGTCAACCGCCGGCCGGTGGCCGAAGGAAAGGCGATCAAGGCTGCCCGGCAGAAGATCGAGGACGCCAAATGCCCGGTCCTCGTCATCGGCGGCGGCGCCAATCGCACGATGACGAGCCGGATGCTCACCCAGTTCGTTGAAAAGACCGGCATCCCCTGGGCAACGACCCAGCTCGGCAAGGGTGTCATCGACGAGACGACGGACGGTTATCTGGGCTGCGCGGCGCTGTCGGCGGGCGATTTCGTTCACCGGGCGATCGAATCGGCGGACCTGATCGTCAATGTCGGCCACGACGTGATCGAAAAGCCGCCCTTCTTCATGAAGCAGGGCGGAGCCGAGGTCATCCACGTCTCGATGAACCGGGCCGAAGTCGATCCCGTCTATTTCCCGCAGATCGAGGTGATCGGCGACATCGCCAACGCCGTCTGGCAGATCAAGGAAGACATCCAGAAACAGGGTCACTGGAACTTCGACAAGATGATGAAGGCCCGGCAGGCCGAGGTCGAGCATACGGCAACGCTCGACAATGACGTGCGCTTCCCGATCTACCCGCCGCACCTGGTAAAGGCCGTGCGTGAGGTAATGCCCGCCGACGGGATCATCTGCCTCGACAATGGCGTCTACAAAATCTGGTTCGCGCGCAACTATGCCGCGCGGCAGCCCAACACCGTGCTGCTCGACAATGCGCTGGCGACCATGGGCGCGGGCCTGCCGTCCGCCATGGGATCGGCGATGGTCTATCCCGATCGCAAGGTCATGGCGATCTGCGGCGATGGCGGCTTCATGATGAACAGCCAGGAGATGGAGACCGCCGTCCGGCTCAAGCTCAACATCACCGTGCTGATCCTGCGCGACGACAGCTACGGCATGATTCGCTGGAAACAGGCCAATATGGGCTTTGAGGATTACGGGCTGACCTTCGGCAATCCGGATTTCGTCAAATATGCCGAAAGCTATGGCGCATATGGGCACCGCATCGAGAGCTCCGAGCATCTTGCCGAAACGCTCAGGCATACGCTCGATACAGACGGCGTTCACCTGATCGATTGTCCGGTCGATTATTCGGATAACGACCGGATTCTCAATCACGAGATCAAGGAACTCAGCGCCAATCTCGAACTGTAACCCGATCGCCTCGATTCGACGTCAAATTGCCGAAATTCGGCGGAAATCGATGGCGAACGCTTGCCAGCGCGGAACGAAACGAACATAAGTTTCGCAAAACATGGGGTTGCATAATCAGCGGAGACGCGCACGCAAAAGTGGCGCCGAACCCGGGGGACGATTATGTCGTTGAGGGCGAATTGGACGATGGCCTTGGCAGCGCTGGCGGCGCTGGCCGGAATCCTGTTCGGAATCGGTGAAACCAACAATGCGACCGCCGCAGCGGCGCAATCGTCCGGCCGCACCCATGTCGGCGTGGCAAGCTGCGGCGGAACAACCTGTCATGGCCGCCAGGAAGCCGACGGCGAAATCGTCCGCCAGGACGAGATTCTGCAATGGCAGGAACCGTCGACCGCCGCCGGATCGCACAGCCGCGCCTATGCCGTGCTGACGAGCGCCCGCTCGCAGAATATCGCACGCGAACTGGGCATCGGCGATGCATCGAGCGCCGAGATGTGCCTCGGCTGCCATGCCACCTATACGAGCGCCCGCGGACCGCGCTTCCAGCTCACCGATGGCGTCGGCTGCGAATCGTGTCACGGCCCCGCAGGTGGAGAAGGCGGCTGGCTTGCGAGCCATTATGCGGTCGGCAACAGCCACGCCGCCAATGTCTCGCGCGGCCTGACGCCGCTCGACAATCCGCGCGCCCGCGCTTCGGTGTGCCTCGATTGCCATTTCGGCAGCACCGATGCAGGCCAGTTCGTCAATCACCGGATCATGGCCGCCGGCCATCCACGCATCGTCTTCGAGCTCGACCTGTTCTCGACGCTGCAGCAGCATTGGGACGAGGACGACGATTATCGGCAGCGCAAGGGCGCGACCAACCATGTCCAGCTCTGGGCGGTCGGCCAGGCGACGGCACTGGAACGTTCGCTGACATTGTTCGCCAGCCCGCGGCTCGGCGTCGAGGGGATGTTCCCCGAATTCTATTTCTTCGACTGCCACACCTGCCATCGCCGGATTTACGACGATCCCAATGCGCGGCCCACCGGCACCGCCAATCCTTCGCGGCCGATCCCCAACGGCTATCCGTCCTATCAGGACGAGAACATGATCATGCTCTCGGCGGCCGCACGCGTCCTTGCGCCGGGTGCTGCGGGCGAATTCGATCGCAACAGCCGCGCCTTCCATTCGGCCATGGCACAGGGACGGAGTGCCTCTGTCCAGGCCGCCGGGCGCTTGCGGCAGAGCGCGGCGAATCTCGCAAGCGTCTTCGCCAATGCCGCCTTCACCCGCGAACAGACCTTCGCGATCGTCGACACGATCGCCTCGGAAGCGATCCGGTCCCGCTTCACCGATTATGAGGGCAGCGTCCAGGCGGTGATGGCGACCGATACGCTGCTCAACGCCATGGTCAGCCAGGGCACGGTCAGCGAAGGCGCCGCCGAGGCGATCCGAACCGATATCAATGCCGCCTATGCCGCCGTCCGCGAACCCAATGCCTATCGCCCCGCGGAGTTTCGCGCGGCGCTCGGCCGTGCCGCTTCGGCGATCCGGAGATTGAGGTAATGCGTAAATCCCGACTGACCTCGCTGCTTACCGCGAGTGCTCTCATTCTGGCCTCCTGCGGCGGAGGTGGCGGGGGCACGCCGGGCAACCAGCAGGGCAACCCCGCGCCGCCCCCTCCCCCACCGCCACCGGGTTCGACGCAGCTTTATGACGTGCCGGCGCAGGAAGCGCTGAGCGCCGCCGATGTCCGGCAGGTCATCGCGCAGGCCGCCGCCGAAGCGAGTGCGCGCGGACTGCCGTCGGTCATCGCCGTCACCGACCGGGTCGGCAATGTCCTCGCCGTCTATCGGATGACGGGCGCCAACGAATCGCTGAGCGTGCCGGAGCCGCCCGGCCCCAATTTCGACCTGCAGGGCCTCAACCTGCCCGCTCCCGCCGCTCGCGCCGGCGCGATCGCCAAGGCCGTGACCGGCGCCTATCTCTCCTCGGGTGGCAACGCATTCAGCACGCGCACGGCGAGCGAGATCGTGCAGGAACATTTCCCGCCCGCACCGACCACCGTGGGCCTCGAAAGCGGTCCGCTCTTCGGCGTTCAGTTCAGCTCGCTTCCCTGTTCCGATCTCGTCAGCCGGTTCAATGCAGGCGGGGGACCCGGGGCGCGGATCGGGCCGCAGCGCACCCCGCTCGGCCTCTCGGCCGATCCCGGGGGTTTTCCGCTCTATCGCGACGGGGTCGTCATCGGCGGCGTGGGCGTCATGGGCGACGGCATATATGGCTTCGATCCCAACCGGCTCGACCGCGAAAATGACGACGAGGAAGCGATCGCCTTCGCCGCGACGCGCGGCTTCGAGCCCCCCGCCGCCATCGTCGCCAACCGGATTCCGGTCGATGGAACGACGCTCAAATATAGCGATATTCGCGAGAGCGACCTCCAGAGCGACCCGGCCAGCGCGCCACCGCTCAACACCGTCGCCGGTTCGCTCGTGCCGGTGCCTGGCTATTTCGACAATGCGGGCGGCATCCTAGCGGGCACCGCGTTTGGCACGGAGGCTTCAGGCATTCGCGCCTCGACCGCCGGCGAATTCCTCTATCGCGACGCCTTCGTCCTTTCGAACGGATCGGGCAATAACCGCTTTCCGATCCGCGCCGGCACCGATGGTGCCGATGTCACATCGCCGCTGACGGCCGCCGAAGTCCGCGCCGTGCTCGAAGAGGCGTTCGTCGTGCTGACGCGCGCCCGCGCGCAGATCCGCCGCCCGCTCGACAGCCGGATGGAGGCGTCGATCTCGGTCGTCGACACCCACGGCGAAATCCTTGGCATCGTCCGGTCGCCCGACGCGCCCATGTTCGGTATCGACGTGTCGCTGCAAAAGGCCCGCACGGCGAGCTTCTTTTCGAGCGCGCGCGCCGCCGCCTCGCTGCAGGCCAATCCGAGCCCGGATGTGCAGCAATTCGTCCAGGCGACGCGCGATTTTCTCGACGATCCGACCGCGCTGACCGGCGGTTTCGCCTTTTCCGATCGCGCCGGCGGCAACCTCTCGCGCCCCTATTTTCCGGACGGCGAAGTCGGGCGCCCTCATGGCCCGCTTTCGCGCCCGATCGAGAGCTTCAACCCCTTCTCCACCGGCCTGCAATCGGCGCTGGTGCTGAACAATATCGTCCAGCATGTCGGCTTCATCTTCGGCATGAACGCCGATACGCCCGCGCGCTGCACCGCAACGCCCGATGTCGCGCCCGGGCAGAACCCGCTTGAAAATGGCATCCAGATCTTCCCCGGATCGGTCCCGATCTACCGCGGCAACACGCTGATCGGCGGCATCGGCGTGTCGGGTGACGGCATCGATCAGGACGACATGGTCAGCTTCCTCGGCCTGCATAACGGCGCGCAACGCCAGACCGGTATCAACAACGCCGCGCCCGATATCCGCGCCGACCGGATCATCGTCGATATCGGCAATGGCGTCCGGCTGCGCTACGTCAACTGCCCGTTCGCGCCGTTCCTCGACACCGACGAACAGAATGTCTGTCAGGGGCTGTAGGCGATGGCGGTTGCGGTCCCCCTGATGCTGATGGTCACGGCGGCCCACCCGCCGCAAGCCATGCCATACGGGCCGACCGTCGCGCTGGCCGCCGTTCAGGGTGCAACCGCACCGCGCCGCGTGCCGGGATCGAATGTGATCTGCGAAAACGGCGAAGTCATCGATCCTGCCACGGGCCTGAACCAGTGCCAGCAGGAAGAGATCGAGACCGAACCCGGCGATGCTGGCGAGGTGATCATCGACGGCCGCCGCCGCCCCGGCGTGCCGCAGCGCGAGCTGCCCGACGCCATCGAGCAGGACAATGAAGGCGCGGTCCGCGCGCCGCCGCCCAGCGCCTTTCCGGGCGACGACTTTCCGGTCCCCGATCGCTGGCGGATCGTCGAGACGCTGAACCTCGTCAACGAGGATTATCTCGATCCGTACAACCAGAACACGCTGAAGGGCGACCGCCCGATCCCGGTCGACGACCTTCCCGGCTGGCTCGACTGGTTGCCGATCGAGGGTGACGACTGGTTCTTCATTGTCAACGCAACGTCCGACACGGTGATCGAGCCGCGCAGCTTCCCGACCCCGGTCGGTGTGCAGACGACGACCGAGCCAGACAGCCTCGACGTGTTCGGCCAGCAGGACAGCCTCGTCCTCGCGCAGACCTTCATCACTGGCGTGGCGTTGATCAAGGGATCGACGGCCTATCGTCCGCCGGATGTCGAATATCGCTTCACGCTGGCGACGCAGTTTAACTATGTCGACGTCAACGAGCGCCGCGTCCTGTTCGTCGAGCCGAGCCGCGCCAGCCACCGTTTCGATTGGTTCACGGGCGTCCAGGAACTCTTCATCGACTATCACTTCCGCAACACCTCGCGGCGGTACGATTTCGATTCCATCCGCGTCGGCATCCAGCCATTCAACGCCGATTTCCGCGGCTTCCTGTTCCAGGACAACCAGCCCGGCATCCGCGTCTTCGGTACGCGCGACAACAACCGCTTCCAGTATAATTTCGCCGCCTTCGCCCGGCTCGAAAAGGACACGAACTCGGGCCTCAACGACCTGTTCGCGACGCCGCGTTCCGATTTTCTGTTTCACGCCAACCTTTTCCGTCAGGATCTGCCCTTTCCGGGCCTGACGAGCCAGGTCAGCGTCACCTACAACATGAATCGCGAGCGTACCGACGTCGAAATCGACGATAACGGTTTTCCGGTGCGCCCCGCACTGCTCGGCAGCCTACGCGGCAGGAATTATGACGTGGTCTATCTCGGCTACAACGCCGATGGGCGCGTCGGCCGCTTCAACCTGACGGCATCGGCCTATCTGGCGCTGGGCGAGGATCGGAACAGCTTTTTCACCGACGAGCCGGCAGATATTTTCGCTTATTTCGGCGCCACCGAGCTCAGCTACGATGTCGACTGGATGCGCTTCCGCCTCTCCGGGCTCTACGCGTCGGGCGACGGCGATCCCTATGACAGTACCGAGCGGGGCTTTGACGCGATCTTCGAAAACCCGATCTTCGCCGGTGCCGACACCAGCTACTGGATCCGGCAGGTCATCCCCTTTGCCGGTGGCGGCCGCGCGATCGGGGTCAACGGCCGCAACGGCATCCTCAATTCGCTGCGGAGCTCGAAGGAACAGGGCCAGTCCAACTTCAACAACCCCGGCACGATCCTGCTCGGTGTCGGCGCCGATTTCGATATCACTCCCACATTCCGTCTGTCGGCCAATGCCAATCACCTCTGGTTCGAGAATACGTCGACGCTTCAGGCACTTCGCAACGAAGGTTCGATCCCGACCTCCATTGGCTACGACCTGTCGCTGGCGGCGATCTGGCGGCCTTTCGCGACGCAGAACATCATCTTCCGCCTCTCAGGCGCACTGTTCGAGGCGAATGACGGCTTTGCCGACCTCTTCGCCAACGACCGGCGCTCGAGCACCTATTATTCCGTCCTTTTCAACGCGATTCTGAACTATTGAGATGATCCGCTCTTTGTCCCTCCCGCGCATTGCGCTCATGCTCGCCGGACTGCTCGTGCTGGCGGCGCTGTTCGCGCAACCGATCATCGCGGCCGGCGGCGAAGTCGCCGTCGAACGCAACTATGAAGAGGCGGGCGTCATCGCCGCCCCTGCCCCGCGCAACCAGAGCGATGAGGAAATGGAGCGCAAGAGCGCCGGCTGCGTCTCCTGCCACACCAATACCGACCAGCTGACGATGCATGCAACGCCCGCCGTGCGCCTTGGCTGCACCGATTGCCATGGCGGCAACCCGGAGGTCGCGCTGGCCGATCCCGATCTCGATTTCGAGCATCCCGACTATATCGCCACGCAGAACCGCGCCCATGTCCTGCCGCTCTATCCGGAAAGCTGGCACAATCCGGCCAGTGCCAATCCGCGGCGCAGCTACACGCTGCTCAACCGCGAGAGCCCCGAATTCATCCGTTTCGTCAATCCGTCCGACTATCGCGTCGTGCGCCAGGCCTGCGGCGCCTGCCATATCGAGGTGATCGAGGCGGCCGAGCGCTCGCTGATGGCGACGGCGGCGATGTTCTGGGGCGGTGCCGCCTACAATAACGGCATCCTGCCCTTCAAGGTTTACGGGCTTGGCGAGGCCTATACCGAGAATGGCGAGCCGGCCCGGTTGCTGTCGGCAGGCGAGCCGCATGGCACGGTGACGCCTGAAGAGGCGGCGCGCGGCGCGCTCGGCGAACTCTATCCGCTACCGACTTGGCATGTGATTCCGCCTGGCGACATCTTCCGCGTGTTCGAGCGAGGCGGCCGCAACATCAACTCGCAATTCCCGGAGATCGGTATCCCCAATATCGGTGGCATCATCCAGCGGCTCGAGGAGCCGGGGCGACCCGATTTGCGCCAGTCGAACCGCGGCCCGGCCACCGGGCTACGCGTCGCAATTCCGATTCTCAACATCCATAAGACGCGTCTGAACGATCCGTTGATGTGGTTCATGGGCACCAACGACCAGCCGGGCGATTATCGCCATTCGGGCTGTGCGTCTTGCCATGTCGTCTATGCCAATGACCGCGAGCCGCGCCATTCGATGCAATGGGCGCAATATGGTCGCGACGGACAAACGGCGACGGTCGACCCGACGATCAACCGTTTGCGACAGGGTTATCACCGCCCCGGCAGTTACGAGCCCCATGGCGAGGTCAACGACGACACGCACGAGATCGATGTCTCGATGGAGCCGGGTCAGTGCGGCGCCGCCTTCGATCTGGTCGCCGAACAGTTGCGCGAGCAGGGCATTCGCGGTGCGGGCTATCACGACGATGAAGACCATGGCGAGGGCCATGCCGATGACGGGCATGGCACCGACGATCATGCCGACGAGCATGGCGGCGTCGGCGGCCCGCTCGACAACGAAGCCCATAGCGATGACGGTCACGGGAGCAGCGGCCCCGCCCCGTTCGAGCTGCGCGAGCGCGGTCATCCAATCCAGCACGCCTTCACCCGGTCGATCCCGACCGCCCAGTGCATGAGCTGCCACATGCACCAGCCGAACATGTTCCTGAACACCTATCTCGGCTATACCATGTGGGACTATGAGAGCGACGCCCCGCTGATGTGGCCGGCGCAGCAGCTCTATCGCACCGCTGAACAGGTTTACGCGATCCTCGACCGCAACCCCGAAATGGCCGCCGTGCGCGGCTGCTGGGGCGACGAGGATTTCATGCGTAACGTCAACGACCTGGTCAATCCGCAGGCGCAGGATACGCAATTCGCCGATTATCACGGCCATGGCTGGAATTTCCGCGCCATCTTCGCGCGCGACCGCGAGGGCAATTTGCTCAATGGCGACGGCGAGGTCATCGAACCCGATACCGACGAATGGCGCCAGCGTTTCCGCCGTGACGGCGAAGGCCAGTTCGTCGAACCCGGCACCAATCCGGGCACTGCCGTGCACATGATGGACATCCATGCCGAGGTCGGAATGCAATGCGCCGACTGCCACTTCGCGCAGGACAGCCATGGCAACGGCCTGATCTATGGCGAGGTCGCGAGCGCGGTCGAAATCCAGTGCGTCGATTGCCACGGCACGGTCGACGAATATCCGACGCTCAGGACCTCTGGTCCCGCCGCGCCGCCATCGGGCAACAATCTCGAGCTTTTGCGTAACCCCGACGGCCAACGCCGCTTCGAATGGGTGCGCGATATGTCCGGGCGCCGCTACCTGATCCAGCGGTCTATCATGGACCCTGATCTCGAATGGGAGGTCAGCCTCGTCCGCGACAGTGTCGACCGCAACCATCCCGATTTCAACGAGGAAGCAGCCTATTCGAAGCTTGTGGGGCGCACCGGAGCGGACAGCGGCGTCTATGAATTCGGTCCCGGGATCGACCGCGAGAATCGCGCGCATCAGGAGGACGAGATGGCCTGCTTCACCTGCCATCTCTCCTGGACGACGTCATGCGGTGGCTGTCACCTGCCGATCGAGGCCAACGCGCTCAACTCCAGCCATCATTACGACGGGCTGCAAAGCCGCAACTTCGCGACCTACAACCCGCAGGTCGCGCGCGACCAGATGTTCCAGCTCGGCATTCATGGCGACACCAGCGGCAATATCATCGCGCCCGTCCGTTCCAGCTCGGCGCTGATCCTGTCCTCAACCAACATCAACCGCGAGCGCATCTATGTGCAGCAGCCGCCGATCTCGGCGAGCGGCTATTCGAGCCAGGCCTTCGCGCCGCACTTCCCGCACAC
>NZ_CAKZNF010000021.1 GCF_937129435.1 uncultured Parasphingopyxis sp.
GCATCGACGGCGACGACGATGCCGCCGGGGAAGTCCTTCGCGGCGCCCTTGACGAGATCGGGGTCTTCCATCGCCGCGGTGCCGATCACGATCCGCGCCACGCCGCGATCGAACCAGCCCTCGATTGCCGCGCGCGTGCGGATGCCGCCGCCAAGCTGCACATGGCCGGGAAAACGCTCGACGATGGCCTCGACGGCATCGGCATTCTTCGCTTCGCCCGCAAAGGCGCCGTCAAGATCGACGACATGAACGTGTTCGGCGCCGGCCTCTGCGAACAACATCGCCTGCGCCGCCGGATCGTCGCCATAGACGGTCGCCCGCCCCATATCGCCCTCGGCAAGGCGCACTACCTCGCCGCCCTTCAGATCGATGGCGGGGAAAACGATGAGGGTCATGGTTTCCATTTCAAAAAGCGGGACAGAAAATCCAAGCCGTATCGTTGGCTCTTTTCCGGGTGAAACTGGACGCCGATTGCGGTGCCCGATTGTATGGCCGCAACGATTTCGCCGCCATGCCACGTAACAGCACGTACAGCGCTCGGGATTTGGTTGTCCACATAGGCATAGCCGTGGAGAAAATAGGCCTCTCCCCGCTCTACCAAACTATCTTCGTTCACCGGGGTGACTTCGTTCCAGCCCATATGAGGGATTTTCACGTCGGTCGTCCTTGGCCGGATCGGCTCGATACTTCCTGCCACCCATGACAGGCCATCGTGCCGTCCGAATTCATCGCCATATTCCGCCATCAACTGCATTCCCACGCAGATACCAAGGAACGGTCGACGGTCCGAAAAAACGACATTTTCAAGCAATTCCGGCATTCCTGGAATTTCGAGCAATGCGTCCATGCATGCTCCGAAAGCCCCCACACCGGGAAGAATGACCCTGTCGGCGTTGCGGATATAGTCCGGGTCGGCGGTCACTTCGACAGCATACGCTCCCGCAGCCATCAGGGCATTGTACACGGAACGGAGATTGCCGGCGCCATAGTCGATCAGCGCAATGCGCTCCGCCATCAGCCAAGCGTCCCCTTGGTCGAAGGGATCGCGCCGCCTTTGCGCGGGTCGATCTCGACGGCGTCGCGCAGCGCGCGGGCCAGCCCCTTGAAGATGCTTTCGATGATATGATGGTTGTTCTCGCCATACAGCGTCTCGACGTGCAGGGTGATCCCCGCCGATCCCGCAAAGCTGTGGAACCAGTGCTTGAACAGCTCGGTGTCCATCTCGCCCAACCGCTCCTGCGTGAAATCGCTGTTCCACACCAGATAAGGCCGCCCCGAAATATCGAGAGCGACACGGCTCAACGTCTCATCCATCGGCGAATAGGCGCTGCCGTAGCGGCGGATCCCCGCCTTGTCGCCGAGCGCCTTCGCCACCGCCTCGCCGATCGCGATCGCACTGTCCTCGGTTGTGTGGTGCTGGTCGACATGGAGATCGCCGTCGACCTTGCAATCGATATCGATCAGCGAATGGCGCGACAACTGCTCGATCATATGGTCGAGAAAGCCGATGCCGGTCGACACGGCATATTCCCCGCTGCCGTCGAGATTGACGGTGACGGCGATATCGGTCTCGCCGGTGGTTCGCGTGATCGTGGCGCTGCGCATGCGCGCGCTATAGCCCAACAAAGCGTGCAGGCAACACGGCCAACTGCTGAAACCGCCGTCGATCCACCCGGCCGCGGTGTCGGCATAGTTGAGCGCCTGATGGTCGAGCGCGCCCACCGAGGCCACCCGCCTGCCGTTGAAATAATAGTAGAACTGCTGCTCGGTCGCGGTCGCCCCGCCCGTCGGGGTCACCGCCTCGCTGCGCGTCAGCACCTGCCCCGCCGCGTCATGGACATCGCTGATGTCGCGGCTCCTCGCCCCCTCCGTAACGCTCGCCTCGGCCACCCGGCCCTTGGCCGGGCCGATGTGGCCTGCGGCGAAGCCGCAGACATCACTTGTCGAAGCCCTGCCTTTTGCTTCCTACACGTGAAAAGGTCAGGACAGCCCTTCGACAAGCTCTGGGCAAACGGAGTTGGGAGAACGTATCCACTTCCACCGGATCAAAGTACCACTTTGATCCGAATTAGCCTTCGTCACCCATCTTCAACGCTGCAATAAACGCCTCCTGCGGGATGCTCACATTCCCATATTCCCGCATCTTCGCCTTGCCCTTTTTCTGCTTCTCGAGCAGCTTCTTCTTCCGCGTGATATCGCCGCCATAGCATTTGGCGGTCACGTCCTTGCGCATTGCGCCGATCGTCTCGCGCGCGATGATCTTGCCGCCGATAGCGGCCTGGATCGGGATCTTGAAGAGGTGGCGCGGGATCAGGTCTTTCAGGCGCTCGCACATATGGCGGCCGCGCGCTTCGGCGGCGTCGCGGTGCACGATCATGCTCAGCGCGTCGACGGGGTCGCCGTTCACCAGCACGTTCATCTTCACCAGGTCGCCCTCGCGATGGCCGATGGCCTCGTAATCGAATGACGCATAGCCGCGGCTGATCGATTTGAGCCGGTCGTAGAAATCGAACACCACTTCGTTCAATGGCAGTTCGTAAACGATCTGCGCGCGGCCGCCGACATAGGTCAGCTGCTTCTGGATGCCGCGGCGATCCTGGCAGAGCTTCAGGATCGGCCCGAGATAATCGTCGGGGACGTAGACGGTCGCCTTGATCCACGGCTCCTCGATCCGCTTGATCTGCGTCACTTCGGGCATGTCGGCCGGGTTGTGCAGCTCGATCGTCTCGCCATCGGTCTTTTCGATGTTATAGACGACGCTCGGCGCCGTGGTGATGAGGTCGAGGTCGTATTCGCGCGTCAGCCGTTCCTGGATGATCTCGAGGTGCAATAGGCCCAGAAAGCCGCAGCGGAAGCCCTGGCCGAGCGCGGCGGAGGTTTCCATCTCGAAGCTGAAGCTGGCATCGTTGAGGCGGAGCTTGCCGATGGATTCGCGGAGCTTGTCGAAATCGGCCGCGTCGACGGGGAAGAGGCCGCAGAAGACCACCGGCTGGACTTCCTTGTAGCCGGGGAGCGGGGCGGGGGCGCCGTTCTTCTGCGTCGTGATCGTGTCGCCGACATTGGTGTCCGCGACTTCCTTGATCTGCGCGGTGATGAAGCCGATTTCGCCGGGACCGAGCTCGTCGAGATCGGTGCGCTTGGGGCGCATGCAGCCGACGCGATCGACGAGGTGGGTGGTGCCGGCCTGCATGAACTTGATCGGCAGGCCCTTTTTGATGAACCCGTCGATGACGCGGACGAGGATGACGACGCCGAGATAGGGGTCGTACCAGGAGTCGACGAGCATCGCGCGCAGCGGCGCGGCGCGGTCGCCGCTGGGGGCGGGGACGCGGGTGACGATGGCTTCGAGGATGTCCTCGATCCCCTCGCCGGTCTTGGCGCTGGCGAGGACGGCGCCGCCCTCATGCCAGTCGCCGAGCGCGGGGATGCCGATGACCTCCTCGATCTCCTCGGCGACGCGTTGGGGTTCGGCGGCGGGGAGGTCGATCTTGTTGATGACGGCGACGATCTCGTGGTCGTGCTCGATCGACTGGTAGACATTGGCGAGGGTCTGGGCTTCCACGCCCTGCGCCGCGTCGACGACGAGGAGCGCGCCCTCGCACGCGGCGAGGGAGCGCGAGACCTCATAGGCGAAGTCGACATGGCCGGGCGTGTCCATGAGGTTCAGCTCATAGATCTCGCCGTTTTTCGCGGTGTAGGAGAGGCGCACCGTCTGCGCCTTGATCGTGATCCCGCGTTCGCGCTCGATGTCCATGTTATCAAGGACTTGCTCAGACATCTCCCGCTCGGTCAACCCGCCCGTCTGTTGGATCAGCCGGTCGGCAAGCGTCGACTTCCCATGGTCGATATGCGCGATGATACTGAAGTTACGGATGTGGGACAGGTCGTTCATCGCGCGGCGTTTAGCATGGTGGGCGAAAGCGGCAATGCCGCGCGATGAATGCGGAGACTATTCCGGCGCGTCGCCCTCGATCCCCATGTTGGGAAAGATCGTCGCGGCGAATTCGGGGGCGTAGACGGCGACTGGGTCGGTCCGCACCGCCGCGTCGAGCAGCTGCGCGTCCTGGCCGACGAGGATGCGCCATGTCTCCGCCTTCACGCCGTCGAGGATGATCTTTGCCGCTTCTGCTGGCGCAAGGCCGTGATCGCGGAAGAATTCGCCTCTCGCGCGGGCTTCTTCGGGCGAGGTCTCGGGATCGAGCGCGCTCTCGCCATGTTCGCGGAAGCTGTTGAGCGCGATATTCGTGCCGATATGGCCGGGCATCACGACGCTCGCCTTCACATGCGGCGCGTTGAGGCGAAGGTCGGTCAGCAGCGCCTCGGTAAAGCCCTTCACCGCGAACTTGGCCGCGCTATAGGCGGTGTGCGGCGTCTCCGGCCCGATGCTGGCCCAGAAACCGTTGACCGAGCTGACATTGACGAGGTGCCCCTCGCTCGCCTTGACGAGCATCGGCAGGAAGGCGCGGCAATTATAATAGACGCCGTACCAGCAGACGTTGAACGTGCGCTCCCACTGGCTGCGCTCCCCCGCGACGAAGCTGCCGCCGCCGCCGATCCCGGCATTGTTGAAGAGCAGGTGGATATGATCCTCGCCGGTTTCCGCCTGCACATGATCGCGGAACGCGTTGACCTCCTCCTCCTTGCCGACATCGGCGCGGCATGTGATCACCTTGGCGCCCTGCGTCGCCTCGGCCTCGGCGAGCGATTTCGTTTCCGCCATATCGTCTTCGCTGATATCGCACATGGCGATCGAGCAGCCTTCGGCGACGAGCTGCTGCACCAGCGCGCGCCCGATCCCCGATCCGCCGCCGGTGACGACGGCAATCTTTCCCGAAAAATCCTTCATGGCGAATCCTTCCCAGCCTCTGTTCTTTTGCCCGCAGCATGGCGGCAATTGACGTAAACGGAAAGGGGAAATGCGGTATCGTGGCAGCCAACATCACGAGCCCATGGGAGTCGCCAACGTCTGAAATCGACCCAAAAATGGCGTTGGCGCTATGGCATTGAATCACTTCTGGCAAAGTCACGCCATGGGCAAATCAACCCGTCACGAACTTGAGCAAATCGGCATTCACGATATCGGCATTCACGGTCAGCATGCCGTGAGAAAGGCCTTCGTAAATGATCAATTCGCTGTTCCGTAGGAGATTGTCCTGCTTGAGGGCGGCTGCCTCATAGGGAACGACCTGATCGTCATCGCCATGCATCACCAATGTAGGCACGGTGATGGCCCTGAGGTCGTCTGTCTGATCGGTCTCGGAAAATGCCTTGATGCCTTCGTAGTGAGCCTTCGCACTGCCCATCATTCCCTGGCGCCACCAGTTCCTGATCACGCCTTCCGATGGCTCCGCATCATCGCGATTATAGCCGTAAAAAGGGCCTGACGGCACGTCGAGAAAGAACTGCGCGCGATTGGCCGCCAGCGCCTCCCGGAATCCATCGAACACCTCTTTGGGGGTTCCGTCCGGGTTGCCGGGCGTCTGGATCATTAGCGGCGGAACCGCACTTACGAGCACCGCCTTGGCGACTCGTCCCTGAGGCTGGCCATACTGGGCGACATAGCGCGCCACCTCACCACCACCGGTCGAATGGCCGATATGGGTCGAATTTCTCAGGTCCAGATGCTCGACGACGGCGGAGGCATCTGCAGCGTAGTGATCCATATCGTGGCCTTCGCTGACCTGGGCCGAACGGCCGTGTCCGCGCCGGTCATGCGCAATGACCCGGTATCCGTGTCGGAGGAAAAAGAGCATCTGATTGTCCCAATCGTCTGCGCTTAGAGGCCAGCCGTGATGAAAATGAATTGGTTGTGCATCCTTGGGACCCCAGTCCTTGTAGAAAATGTCCACACCATCTTGGGTCGTCACAAAAGGCATGATTTGTCTCCCTTCAGACTGTCGGAACGGTTCCACCGTCGATCGTTATCTCGGTTCCCGTGATGCTGCCAGCATGATCGGATACGACGAATGCGATCAGACTTGCGACTTCTTGGGGCGTCGAAGGCCGGCCAATGGGAATCCCACCGAGCGATGCCATGATCATCCGCTTTCCTTCCTCGACATCGGCACCACGCTCCGCAGCAAGTCGCTGCGCGAGTTCGACGGACGCCTCGGTTTCGATCCATCCGGGTGAAATCCCGACCACGCGGACGCCATGGGGCGCGACTTCCTTCGAGAGGCTTTTGCTGTAGGTCGCTAGGGCCGCTTTGGCAGCCGCATAGCCGGTCGTGGATTCCGGCAGGGGAAACCTGCGCTGGATCGAGGATACATGGACCACGACGCCCTGGCGGCGTTCGACCATCGCCGGGACGAGTTCCCGATCGAGGCGAACGGCCGGCATCAGGTTGAGATCGAGCTCCTGACGCCAGGTTTCGTCGGTCAGCGCGGCAAAGCCGCCCGCAGGAGCGGAGGAGCCGCCCAGCATATGGATGACAATATCCACGTCGCCCAGACGCTCACTGACGGTACTGGCCAACGACCTGCACCCCTCTACGGTCGTCAAATCGGCGGCAACGAACATGTCGTCCGGCAATATACCGGGATTCGTGCGCGCCGAGGTGAGCACCGTTGCGCCCAGCTGGCGGAAAAGCTCGACAGTCGCCGCCCCCGCGCCGCGCGTGCCCGATGTGACAAGCGCGCGCTTCCCTTCCAAAGACAGGAAGGGGACGGGGCCTCGTATCTCCGAAGTGGCCGCTTGCAGGCTGTTCGGCATGGGCTGGGCGTTCATTGGACGATCTCCAGATCAGCGATCTTTCCGCCTTCGAGGCGGAAATAGTATCGCAAATCCGCTGTCCCGCCGGGGAAATCGCCTTCCAGATGGCTGGTCACGACGGTTCGGTCGCCCTCGCGGGAGATCGCGAATGGCTCGACCGTATACGTATATTTGGTCGAGGCATCGGCTTTCCACTGCCGGATCGCTTCGACCCCGTTGTAGCTATGCCCCTCGTCACGGACGACGGCATCATCGGCGAAGCAGGCCGCCACTGCGCCGGCACCTTTCTTGCTGTCGGCAGCGAAATAATCGGCAATAATATCGGGGAGTTCGATGGTCATGTCATTCATCCTCGCTATTCGGTTGTCCGGCGGAACGGCCGTTTATCGGGGTCAGGCTGAAACCGAACCCAGTCCGATCCCGGACCATTCCGTCGCTGATCGGCAAATTAGATCGGCGCCGCTCTTGTGATAATCGTGATAAAGCGGGACGTGGCATTTCGAAGGGCGGGACAATGACCCAGGATGTGTTGATCGAGCTGGACGCGGTTCTCGCCATCGCGCGGCGTGGCACCTTCCGTGCGGCAGCCGTTGAACTGGGTGTTTCGACGTCCGCGCTCAGCAACATGATCGGCAAGCTGGAGCAAAAGCTGGGGGTTCGTCTTTTCAACCGCACGACACGCAGCGTCTCGCTCACGGACGCAGGAAAGGCTTTTGTAGACCAAATCGAACCGGCGATTGGAACGATCCATAACGCAATAAGCGATGTGCGCTCACAGCAGGACGAGCCAACCGGTGTCCTTCGGATCAACGCTTTTCCCACGGGGGCACGGGAGATTCTCTCACCATTGGTTTTGGAGTTCGTGCGACGCTATCCGCAAGTCCACATCGATCTCGTGACCGAAGGACGGCTCGTCGACATTGTCGATGGAGGCTTCGACCTCGGCCTTCGAACGAGGGACCTGGTCCCCAGCGACATGATCGCCTTGCCGTTGGGCGAGGGCCGACGGTTTGCCGTCGCGGCTGCGCCGTCCTATTTCGATGAGCATCCCGAGCCCCTGACGCCTCCGGACCTGTTGGAGCATTCCTGCATCCGCGTCCGGCTGCCGAACGGCGTTTTGTATCGATGGCATTTCGAAAAGGACGGGGAACTGCACCAATTGGACGTCGATGGCCCGATCACGTTGGACGAGGCCAGTCTCGCCCGAATAGCGGCATTGGATGGAATCGGCATCGGCTTTTTCATGGAGCCGGACGTACGCGAAGACATCGCGGCCGGGCGCCTTGTTCAAGTACTCGGCGATTGGACGCCGCCGCTCGAACCATTGTGCCTATACTATCCAAGCCGCCGAAACCCGCCGGCTGCATTTGCGGCATTCATCAACCTCGCCCGCGCATTCGCGGCCTCCGATGCAGTGCCTGCTGGCTAGTCGAGCTGGCTACGCTCCCTCTCCACCCACTCGCGGTAATTCAGCCCGCGAACAAGTGCGCTTAGTCGCGTATCTCAGCCACGTTGAAATCGCGCAGTTCTTCCCGCGTCAGGCAGCGGCTCGCGCCTTCTTCGAGATTGCCGGACTGGTACATGATATCGAGCAGGTCGGTCGAAATGCCCGTGCGGATCATGAAGTCGACATCGGCGGTCGCCTGCTGCCTTGCCGATCCCTCTACTTCGCCCGACGCGCGGGCGGCACTACCGCCGCCTTGGGTGACGCCTTCGCGCAGAGCCTCGTCGCCGGAAAAGGTGAACATCCGCACCATGAAGACGCCGTCCGGATCAACATGGCGTACCGACCCGCCCAGGAACACGAAATTGCACGCCCCGGCGCAGGTCCATCCGGCCGGAATGCGCGTCGTGATGCCAGAGTACATGGTACGCAGCATCAGCCCCGCCTCATTGCCGGCCATCGCATCGCCGCCGGGCGATCGGAGCCAGATCTCTTCAATATCGGTATGCCGGTCGAGCATCGTCTGCAGCCGGGCGGGGAATTGCTGGTCGACCCATCCCTCGGCAAGCAGCACCCTCCGCCCGCCGCGCCGGGCGGTGGTCAGCTCCATCACCTCGTTGTCGGACCAATTCGGTTCCGCCGGACAGGTCGATCCGGAGGGCTGCGCTTCCGCCGCCCCAACCGCACTCGCACAGCACAATGCCAGCACCGCAAATATGGGTCGCAATCTTTTCATGATCTCGTTCCCGCTCCCGTTTTGCGACCCGTCGGCGAGAGGATCTCGCTACTTTCTATTCGCGCACATTGGCGACGTTATACTCATAGGCTTCGTCTTGGCTCAGGCAGCGGCGGACCTCGCCGTCGCCGACCGCCGCGGTCTCGTACATGACCTGCGTCAGCAACCGGCGCGACACGCCCATGCGGATCAGAAAGTCGTTGTCCTCGGTCGCGAGCTGCGCGCTAGACTGTTCGATCGCGCCGATCGTTTCGCGCGCCTCGTCGCCGCCGCTGGCAAGGCTCTCGCGCACCGCCCGGTTGCCGCTATGCGTGAACATGTGGACCATGAAGGTGCCGCCCGGTTCGATGATCCGCAGCTGTCCGCCCATGAAGACGAAGTTGCAGGCACTGAAGCAGGTCCAGCCTTCGGGGATACGCGTGATGATGCCCGGGAATGACGAGCGCAGAAGCCGGCCGGCATCGTTACCCGACAACGCATCGCCGCCTGGAGAACTGAACCAGATTTCGGTGACGTCCGGATTTTCCTCGAGCGCCTCTTGCAGACGCCCGGGCAAGCCCTGGTCGACGCGGCCTTCGGCGAGCAGGATCTTCTGCCCGCCGCGTTCGACCGGCGTCAGTTCCATCGTCCGGTTGGTCGACCAGCTCGGTTCGGCCGGGCAGGTCGGGTTCTGCGGATCCATCTGGAGCGCCTGCGCGCCGGTAGCGCAGACCATGGCGACGGTCGCGACGAGATTACGCAAACGGGGCATTGCTTATGCCGCCCGCGTGAACCGCGATTCGCCGGGGCCGCGGCACATGCGCTGGGTCACGGTCGTTTCCTCGCCGCCGACGATGATGACGTCGTTCACGTCCATACAGGTCGTGCCGTCGGCTTCCTCGTTGCGCGCCAGCACGGTGGACGAACCGCGCACATCCTCGCGCGTCTCGCTTTCCCACTGCACCGTCGTGCCGACTTCGCCCGATCGCGTCGCAGCCATATTCGCTTCGGCGGCCTTCTCCTGCTCCTCGGGATCGAGGCGGCAGGCGATTTCGGTCGCCAGCGTGTCGGAGAACATCTCCACCGGTACGAAGGTCGGGATGCCGAGGCTCCGCGCAGCGCCGCCCAGGACGCCGCCGATGATGGAACGACCGGCGGATTCGCCAACCGTGTCGCACTCCGACGCACGTTCCGACGAGTTGGAACTGCGGCCGAAAATCCCGCCGAACTGCATGGCGGATGCCTGTGTGACCGCGACCATGGAAATGGCGGTAGCGGCAATAACGGCGCCGCTTCCAAACTTCGAAAACATGACGGCATTCTCCCGGTTTGCAGGCATTTTTTACGGCAATGCCCGCCCAAATTCAATGCGTTCGCGACCCGGCTATCCATGCTCTGTGTAGCCCTGTTGCATCCCGGCTACAACACGGAGCCTGTACCTTATGTGACCGAAACCACAGGTAATTGCGAACGCGATGCGGTGGATGGTGCGGCTTGCGTCGCGGCGAAACCGCGTTAGCAGTGGCCGGCGAGAGAGGGAGAGGAGCCGCCTGAATGCGCCAGATCGCCATCATCGGATCGGGGCCCGCCGGCTATTACACCGCCGAAGCCGCGCAAAAGCTGTTCGGCGCGGATGTTGCCATCGACATCATCGACCGGCTGCCCGTGCCCTATGGCCTGATCCGCTTCGGCGTCGCACCCGATCACCAGTCGATCAAGGCGGTCTCGCGCCGCTACGAAAAGGTGGCGCTCAGCGATAACGTCCGTTTCGTCGGCAATGTCAGCGTCGGCGAGCATGTTTCGATCGAGGAGCTGCTCGGCCTGTACGACGCGGTGGTGCTTGCGACGGGCGCGCCGCACGATCGCACGCTCGACATAGACGGGGCGGATTTGCCCGGCGTCTTCGGCAGCGCCGCGTTCGTCGGCTGGTATAACGGCCATCCCGATTTCGCCGGGATCGATCCCGTGCTCGACGGCACCGATGTCGTGGTTGTCGGCAATGGCAATGTGGCGCTCGACGTGGCGCGCATCCTTGCCAAGACGCTCGACGAACTGGGCGAGTCCGACATCGTCCGCCATGCCTATGACGCGCTGGAAACAGCGGCGACGGAAAGGGTCACGCTGCTCGGTCGGCGCGGGCCGCACCAGATCGCGATGACACCCAAGGAGCTTGGTGAACTCGGGCGGCTCGAACGCGCCTGTCCGCGCGTCGATCCGGCGGATCTGCCGGAAGAGGAAGCCGATGCGCTGCTCGAACCGGGGATGCGAAAGTCGGTGACGCTGCTGCGCGAATTCGCCGCCATCCCGGAATCGCACCGCGCCGACAAATGTATCGAGATCGATTTCGATTTCTTCGCATCGCCCGTCCGGATCGTGGGCGATGGCAAGGTCGAGGGCGTGGTCGTCGAACGCACCGAACTCGATGCCGACATGCGCAGCCGCGGCACCGGCGAGACCTACACCATCCCCGCCTCGATGGTCGTCACCTGTATCGGCTACCAGACGCCGCCGATCGATGGCGTGCCCTATGAACATGGCCGCGGCCGCTTCGCCAATGAGGACGGGCGGATCATGCCGCACCTCTATTGCGTCGGCTGGGCCAAGCGCGGGCCGACCGGCACGATCGGAACGAACCGCCCGGACGGCTATGCGGTCGTCGACCTGATCGCGGAGGATATCGGCGAAGGGCAGGGCCGCAAGGGCCGGGTCGGTCTCGACGCGCTGCTTGAAGCGCGGGGCGTGGATGTCGTCAGCTTCCGTGACTGGCAAAAGATCGAGCAAGCCGAAATCGGCAACGCCCGAGAAGGATCCCCGCGCGAAAAATTCGTCGTCATCGAGGATATGATCGCGGCGCGGGGCGCTTAAATCACTCTCTATAGCGCTGGAACGAGCCATCGCGCTTTCGTGCGCTTTGCGGACATGTTAACGTGCACGTAAAGGGACTCGGCAAACGGGCCCGCTATGAGAGGAGATACCCATGCATGATCTGGTCATTCGCGGCGGCACGATTGTCGATGGTCTGGGCGGCGAACCCTTTACCGGCGACATCGCGATCGACGGCGATCTGATTTCTCAGGTCGGCACGGTCGAGGGCGAGGGGCGCGAGGAAATCGATGCGACCGGCCGGATCGTCACCCCCGGCTTTGTCGACGTCCACACCCATTATGACGGGCAGGCGACCTGGGATCAGGAGATGGCGCCATCGAGCTGGCATGGCGTCACCACCGTCGTCATGGGCAATTGCGGCGTCGGCTTCGCGCCCGCGCGCAAGGACCAGCATGAGTGGCTGATCGGCCTGATGGAGGGTGTCGAGGACATTCCCGGCACCGCGCTTGCCGAGGGGATGAAGTGGAATTGGGAGAGCTTCCCCGAATATCTCGACGCGCTCGAAGAACTGCCGCGCACCGTCGATGTCGCGACGCATGTGCCGCATGGCGCGGTCCGCGCCTATGTGCTGGGCGACCGGGAGAAGCCCGGAGCCGTGCCGACCGACGAGGATATCGAGAAGATGTCGGCGATCGTCGAGGACGGCGTGCGCGCCGGCGCGCTCGGCTTTTCGACCAGCCGCACGATCCTCCACCGCGATGTCGAGGGCGAGCTCGTCCCCGGCACCACCGCGACCAAGGAAGAGCTGATCGCGATCGGCCGGGCGATGGGCCGGGTCGGCTATGGCGTGTTCGAAATGGCGTCCGACATGAAGAAGGACTGGGACGAGTTCGGCTGGATGGGGGACCTCAGCCGCGAGACCGGCCTCCCTTGCACCTTCGCCGCGCTGCAATCGATCGCCAAGGAAATGACGCTTGACGAACAGATCGCCGCGACCGCCGAGGAGAATGCGAAGGGTGCCAACATCGTCGCCCAAATCGCGCTGCGCGGCAACGGCATCGTCATGGCCTGGCAGGGGACAGTGCATCCCTTCCTGTTCAAGCCGGCCTGGCGCGAGATCGCCGAGTTGCCCTGGGACGAGAAGCTGGCAAAGCTCAAGGACGAGGATTTCAAGGCGCGGATGATTGCCGAGGAATCGGACTACAGTGAGGTCAATCCGGACCTGCTGCCGCTGATCATGGTCGTGACGCAAGGCTGGGCGGCGCAATATGAGATGATGGACGGCTTCAACTACGAGCCGACCGCCGAGGAAAGCGTCGCCGCGCGCGCCGAGGCGGCGGGCAAGCCGGGCGACGAATATGCCTATGAGCTGCTGATGCGCGACGAGGGCAGGGGCTTCATCTATTTCCCGATCCTCAACTATGCCGACGGCAATCTCGATTTCCTGCACCCGCTCCAGCACCGCGACGACACGGTGAATTCGTTGAGCGACGGCGGCGCCCATTGCGGCACGATCTGCGATGCCGCTTCGCCGACCTTCATGCTCGAACATTGGGTGCGCGACCGGAAGCGGGGAACGATTGCCCTCGAAAACGCGATCAAGCGGCAATGCCACGATACGGCGCGGCTCTACGGCCTCAACGATCGCGGCGTCCTCGCGCCCGGCTATCTGGCGGACGTCAATGTGATCGATCTGGAGAATCTGAAACTCGACAAGCCCTGGCTCGCCTTCGACCTGCCGGCGGGCGGCAAGCGGCTGCTGCAAAAGGCCACCGGCTACGATTACACGATCAAGTCGGGCAAGGTGACCTTCAAGCAGGGCGAGATGACGGGGGCGGTTCCCGGCGGCTTAATCCGCGGCCCGCAGCAGGTGGAGATGCTCGAAGCGGCGGAGTGATCCAAACCCTCTCCCATCGGGAGAGGGATATCGAGGTCTTGGCGAGGAACGAGCCTAGAACGAGTTGGTTGAGGGGATCGCACCTGTCGATAGCGCGGAACCCCTCATCCAAGTTCGACTAGCTCGCTGCGCTCGCAAGTCTCCCTATCCTTCTCCCGGTGGGAGAAGGTTTCCGCATCAATTCAGCAGTCCGAAGCTCGCCAGTTCGGTCAGCGTCAGCTGCCGCTGGCTTGAGTTCGGCACGCTGTTGGTCAGCGCATAGAAGGCTCGCGCCCGCTCCGGCGCCATGCCGACTTCGCGGTAAAAATCGAGATAGGGGCGGTGGACGGCGTCGCTTGCGGCATAGTCGCCCGCCTCTCGGCCGAAATTGTCGCGCCAGCTATGGACGATCAATTCGGCGCCCGGCTCGGCGGTGCGGCTCACGCCCGCGAGGAATAGCTCGACCCCGCCCGACCGCGCCGATCCGCGCGCGGGCAGGTGGGTGGCGATCCCGGCGCGGCGGATCATCCGGGCGAGCTGGAGATTGGCGTTGTCGTCGACGGTGCCGCCGCATTCGACGATGTCGATCCGGCGGATGTTCGGGAAATCGGCGAGCAGGCGGCGGAATTCGCCGGGCGAATAGCTGTCGGTGTCGCCGACGAGTTCGACCCGGTCGGCGGAGATGACGTTGAACGGGCCGTAGCTGGCGATGGCGTCGCTCGCCTGCGCTGCGCCGCCCTCGTAATAGACGGTCTCGGTGACCCAGCCGTCGCCCCAGTCGTCATCGAAGTCATCGACCGGGCCCGAGCCGTCATCCCAATATTCGATCGTCTCGACGGTCGTGGTGGTGACGGTGACATAGCGGTCGGCGGCATGGCCCGCACCGGCGGTGACGCCGGCGAAGACGAGAATCATCGCCGCACCGGCCAGGCCGTGCAGCGCACCGTTCAGACGGTCGAGAAGAAGGGCACCGATCCCGCGCATCACGGCATAATGCCCGGACGCCCCTTGCCCGAATCTCGCCAAGCCCGGTTACGCGCCGGTTAACCGTGGCCGCCACCACTGCCATGCATTCATGGTTGTAAGCACGCGCCCGCATCGCTAAAGAGCCGCGTCTGCCTCCGGACCGGCCCGCGATGCGGGCCCGGACGCACCGGGTCGGGGAGTAGCTCAGCCAGGTAGAGCACTGTCTTCGGGAGGCAGGGGCCGGAGGTTCGAATCCTCTCTCCCCGACCAGTTTTCGCGAATCCGAAGTCGTCCGGGGGACGATTTCCGCGATAACTCGCCGAGCGATAGCGAGGTGGTACCGCGGCGACTCAAGTACACCACCGCATACCGATTGCCGCGACACGAAGCCCGCATTACTCTTCCCCGGCCAGAGGGAGGAATCATCATGCGGCGCTGGATCGATCACCTGATCTTCATCATTGCACTGTCATTCACGTTCGGCCCGGACGGTATTGCCGCGCAGCCGATCGACCGCCCGCCCGGCATCGGCGGCGATCCGGTGGACGGCCGCCGCGTCGCGCTGATCATCGGAAACTCTGACTATCCCGATGGTTCGAATTGGTCGGACCTTCCGAACGCCGCCAACGATGCCGCCTATATCGCGCGGCTGCTCGAAGACCCGGCGCGCGGGGAGGCGCGGTTCGAGACGGTCACGGTGCAGAACGGAACGCAGGAAGATCTGCTCGCCGCGCTCGAACGGTTCGGCGGGCTCGCGGAGGAGGCGGCCGTCGCCGTCGTCTATTATAGCGGCCACGGCTTCCAGTTTGCCGACCAGAATTACATTGTCCCCATCGACGCGCCGCAGAGCGTTTCGCAGAACGACCTCGCGATGCATTTCGTCAGCATGGCGGAGATCACCGGGGCGGCGAGCGCGGACGGCTTCAATGTCTATTTCCTCGATGCCTGCCGGTCGCCGGGGCCGGTCGTCGCGCGGTCGAGCTATGTCGAGGGCAATCCCGCGCCGCTCTTCGGCGCGATCGAGGCGCCGCAATCGGTCGTTTTCTATGCGACCTCGATGGGCGACGTCGCCTATGACGCGGCGCCCGAGGATTCGCCGCTCAGCCCGTTCGCGACGGCGGTGGGGCAGGCGATCAGCTATCCCGGGCTCGACGTGCCCTATGTCTTCGGCGCGGTGCGCGACGCGGTGTTGCGCGCCACCGAAATCTACTCGCCCAAGCAGCAGCCCGTCTTCACCGGCAGCTGGTCGCGCCCCTTCTATTTCGTGCCCGCCAGCATGCAGGATTTCGCCCCGGTGGCGGTATTGCCGGGAGGAGCCTCCGCTCGCCTGCGCCTCGGCCCGACGCGGAGCAGCGAGACGCCCGCCTCGCTCGATATCCCGCTCGAAATGATGAGCACGCTCGACGAGAATATTCTGATCGTCCGCGTGCTCGAACGCTATCGCGCCGAACAGATCCTTGCGATGGCCGAGGGCGGCGATCCGGTCGCGCAATATCTCGCCGGCTATATGTACGGCTATGGCGCCGGTCTGCCCGAGGATCATGAACAGGCAAGGCATTGGCTGGAGCGGGCGGCGGCGAGCGGGCATCCGGCGGGGCAGCTCGAACTCGGCTATTTCCTGACGCGTTACGGCGAGCCGGATGAGCGCAGCCGGGCCGTCGAACTCGTCCGGGCTGCGGCGGACCAGGGCTATGCCAAGGCGATGTCGCATCTCGGCGCGATGATGTTCGATCCGCAATATGCGATGCAGGACGAGGCCGAAGCGACACGGCTCTACAGAGCGGCGGCCGAGCGCGGCCATGCCTGGGCGCATTATGCGCTCTCGCTGCGGCGCGAGGACGTTGCCGGGCATATCGCGGCGCTTTCGGCGCTGGCCGAGGCCGGCAACGACGAAGGCCATAACTGGCTGTGCGAACTCTCCTTTGCCGGCTTCCCGGTCGAACGGAGCTTCGACCATTGCCTCGCCGCCTCGCGCGCCGGCTACACGGTGCCGAGGGCGATCGTCGCGATGCGCTATGCCGAAGGTGACGGCGTGGAAGCGAATGAGGAGAGTGCGGAATATTGGGCACGAATGGCGGCCGAGAGCTTCGACATCTCGCCGGTGCTCGACGCGCGGATGCAGGCGATCCTCGCCGATTGACAGGCGTTACGCGGCCTGCACGATCGAAAGATGGGGCGGGCGGCGCGCGAGCGAAAGCTGGATCTGTTCGACGACAAAATCGATGACGGCGCGAATATGCGGCTGGCGCCGTGCCTCGTCGGTCGTCGCCATCCAGCCCGGCGTGGTCAGTTCCTCGATCGGGTCCGTCAGCCGGACCAGCCCGGGAATGTCGTCCCCCATCATGCACGGCAGGATCGATGCGCCGAGGCCGGAGCGGACGCTGGCGATGATGCTCGACATCGAATTCGCCCGCTGGACGATTTCCGCATCGGGCACATTGTCCTTCAGCCAGCGATTGATGCCGCTATTGTCGTTGGTGGAGGCGACGATGGGATAGCGCGACAAATGCGCCAGACCGTCGGGCATCCCGAGCTCCGCAACAATCGCCTCGCTGGCGTAGAAACTCTCCAGCATGTCGACCAGATGCCGGATGACGAGGCTGTCCTGTCCCGGCTGCGGGCCGAAGCGGATCGCGACATCGGCTTCGCCGCGGGCAAGATCGAGATACTGGTCCGATGTGATGATCTCGACCCGGATATCGGGATGGCGGGCCCGCAACAGGCCGACCGCGGGAATGACCCAGGCATTGGCCGCCGATTCCACCGTCGTCAGCCGCACCGTTCCGGCCAGCCTGCGCGACTCCGCTTCGATGCCGTCGGTAAAGCCAAGGATTGCCGCCTCGACGCTTTCCGCGGTGGGCAGCACCGATTCTCCACGCGGTGTGAGGTCATAGCCATTCGGCTTGCGCGCGAAGAGCTTGACCCCGATCTCCTCCTCGAGCGCGGTGACGCGGCGCGACACGGTCGACTGGCTCACCCTGAGCTCTTTCGACGCGGCAAGCGTGCTCCCCGTCCGCGCGACGGCGAGAAAATAGCGCAGGTCGTTCCAGTCCAGCATCGCGGAATCTCCGGCCATTCGAGGCTATGCGTTTTTGCATAACACATCCGCAACAACAGTGTTAGCGCGGGATAGGGCGGGCGCGTATCTCGGGGTCGAGGCGATGGAATAGCCCATCACCCAAATGTCAAAGACCCGAATGGAGATACATCATGACCAAGTTCGTTCCTTCCGCTTTCCTCGGTGCCCTCGTCGCCAGCATCGCCTCGCTCTCGCTCGCTCCAATCGCGATGCTGGCATAGCCGCGATGCGCAGCGCGAGACGCGCACAGCCGAAACTCCCCTCGCTGCACTCCCCCTAGCACCCTCGCCAATTCCGGTTGGCGGGGGTGCTTTTTTGAGCTCTGCCGATGCCGGAACGTCAGTCCGCCGTTGCGTCCCGCCCGTAAAAATCGTCGAAATAGCGGATCGATCCGTCCGCCTGCGGCACCGCCGTGAAATAGACGATGTGCACCGGAAGCGGCTCCGCCAGCGATAGCGTCCGCGTTTCACCGCTTGCCACCTGCGCCTCGATCGCGGCGCGCGTCGTTCCCAGCAAGGTCGCCGCGAAGCCGAGCGCATCCTCGACGCGGATGCAGCCATGGCTGAACGTGCGCCGGTCCTCGCCGAACAAATGCTGCGACGGCGTGTCGTGGAGGTAGATGGCGTGGTCGTTGGGCATGACGAGCTTCATCCGCCCCAGCGCATTGTTCGGCCCCGGACGCTGGCGATAGCTGCCGTTCGATACGACATAGCCGCGTCGCCGCGCCTCTGCCGGGCTGTTGCGGACGAGCGCCCCGATGCTTTCGCGCACGATGCTCTGCGGGATATACCACCAGGGGTTGAGGTTCACGCCGGTGATTTCGGTGCTGAAGATCTCGGTCGGCGTCTGGCGGCGGCCGACGATGACGGGCCAGCGTCCGACGACGGCATTGTCCTCCCACAGCACCACCTCCTGCGCGACGATATTCACCATCACATGCCGGCGGCCGAGCGCGGCGGGCAGGTCGCGCCAGCGGTCCAGATTGTTGCGCAGGACGGCGAGGCGTCCCGGGTCGGTCTCGGTCGAATAGGCGGCTTCGAGCGCGGCGCGATAGGGGTGGATGGCGCCGTAACTCTCGGTCGAGATCACGACCTGGTCGGGGCGCAGCCATTGCGCGGCAACCGGCGCGGCGAGGCCGAAAGCGGCAAGAAGCAGCACCGCGCGTGCAAGGACGGCGGACAGGCCGGGGAATCGCGTGAAACGCCGCATGACGATCGGCAGCATAGCCGGAAAAACATGGTGAATCGATTCTTGATCGCGCCGCGCCACCGGATCGCCGTGGAAGCGCCGTCGCCACTCGACTCGCCCGTCCCATCGCGTTACGCCTGACGCAAACGGAAGGTGAGACGAGGATGGCGGAAAAGGCGATCCACGCGGAAGGCGTGGCCGAGAAGGACCGGATGGACGAGGACAGGCTCGACGCATGGATGCGCGAGCATGTCGAGGGGTTTGCCGGGCTCGCCGCCTATTCGAAATTCGCCCATGGCCAGTCCAACCCGACCTACCGGATCGAGGACGAGGCGGGGCGGCTCTATGTTCTGCGGCGCAAGCCCTTCGGCAAATTGCTGCCCTCGGCGCATCAGGTGGAGCGCGAATTCAGGGCGATCGATGCGCTCTATCCGGTCGGTTTTCCCGTCGCCCGGCCCTATGCGCTGTGCGAGGACGACAGCGTCGTCGGCGCCGCCTTCTACGTCATGGGCCTTGTCGACGGCCGCGTGCTTTGGGACGGGATGCTGCCCGATCTCGAACCCGCCGACCGGACATCGACCTACCGGGCGATGATCGGCACGCTCGCCCGGCTCCACAATCTCGATTACAAGGAAATCGGGCTCGAAGGGCATGGCAAGCCCGGCAATTATTTCGAGCGCCAGGTCCATACCTGGACCAAGCTCTACCGGATGGCCGAGACCGAGACGATTCCGGAGGTCGAGAAGCTGATCGAATGGCTGCCGCGCACCGTGCCCGAACAGACGCGTACCAGCGTGATCCATGGCGACTATCGGCTCGACAACATGATCTTCGCGCCCGACCGGCCCGAAGTGGTCGCGGTGCTCGACTGGGAGCTGTCGACGATCGGCGATCCGCTCGCCGATTTCGCCTATCTGGCGCAGAACTGGGTCATGCACGGCGAGGGTGGTTCGGCGCTCGGCGACCGCGATCTGGCCGGGACGGGGATTCCGACGCTCGAAGAGGCGGTGGCCTATTATTGCGAGCTGACCGAGCGCGATTCGCTGCCCGAGCTCGACTGGTATTTTTCCTATAATCTTTTCCGGCTGGTCGGCATCCTGCAGGGGATCAAGAAGCGCTGGCTCGACGGGACGGCGTCTTCGACCGAGGCCGAGGAACGTTCGAAGCGCGTGCCCGAACTGGCGCAGGCGGCCTGGGAATTTGCGCGGAAGGCGGGGGCGACCGCCTAGCGCGACAGCAACCAAATCGCCCGGCACGAAACGACCGGGCGCAAGAACAGAACAACGCAGAAGCACAGGAGTATTTCAAGCATGTCGCAATTCGATTTGACCGGCAAGGTGGCGGTCATCACCGGTTCGTCGCGCGGTATCGGCAAGGCGATTGCCGAGGAGATGGCGGTGCAGGGGGCCAAGGTCGTGATTTCGAGTCGCAAGGCGGGTCCGTGCGACGAGGTCGCCGCCGCGATCGACGACGCGCATGGGGAGGGTACGGCGATCGCGGTGCCGGCCAATATCTCCTCGAAGGACGATCTCCAGAATCTCGTCGACGAGACGCGCAAGGCGTTCGGCAAGATCGACATCGTTGTCTGCAACGCCGCGTCCAACCCCTATTACGGGCCGATGAGCGGGATCGAGGACGAGCAGTTCCGCAAGATCCTGGAAAACAACATCATCGCCAACAACTGGCTCATACAGATGGTCGCGCCCGAAATGCGCGAACGCAAGGACGGGTCGATCATCCTCATTTCCTCGATCGGAGGGCTTCGCGGGTCGGAGGTCCTCGGCGCCTATAGCATTTCGAAGGCGGCCGATATGCAGCTGGCGCGCAACCTCGCGCGCGAATTCGGCGGTGACAATGTGCGTGTGAACTGTGTCGCGCCGGGGCTGGTGCGGACCGATTTCGCCAAGGCGCTGTGGGAAGATCCCGAGCGCGAAAAAATGGCGGCGCGCGGCATGGCGCTCGGCCGGATCGGCGAGCCTGACGAGCTTGCCGGCGCTGCCGTCTATCTCGCCTCGCCGGCGGGCCGGTTCACGACCGGACAGACGATCGTCGTCGACGGCGGGGCCACGTGTTGAGGGATCACTAAAAGCCGTTTGGGCTGAGCTTGTCGAAGCCCTGCCCTTCTTCCTCGAAACGGTGAAAAGAAAAAAAACAGGCCTTCGACAGGCTCAGGGCAAACGGAGTAAGGAAATGAACAGGTTCGAAGGCAAGTCGATCATCGTCACCGGCGCGGGTTCGGGCATCGGCCGGGCATCGGCGAAGCGGTTCGCGGCCGAGGGCGGGAAGGTGCTGTGCGCCGACAAGGCGGCGAGTGTGCACGAGACGGTCGAGGCGATCACGGCCGATGGCGGTACGGCGATCGGCATCGAGATGGACGCGGGCAGCGAATCCGATGTGAAGACGCTCGTTGAAAAGGCGGTCGCCGAATTTGGCGGGCTCGACATCGCCTATGCCAATGCCGGAATCACCGGCGGGCTGCAGGGCGGGCTGTTCGACAGCGACGCCGAAAGCTGGGCCGAAGTGCTGCGGGTCAATCTGATCGGGCCGTTCCTGATGATCAAATATGCTGCGCCCGAGATCGAGAAGCGCGGCGGCGGCGCGATCATCTGCACCGCCTCGGTGGCGGGCATCCGCTCGGGCGCCGGTCCGTCGAGCTATTCGGCGTCCAAGGCGGGCGTCATCAACCTCGTCCAGACGGCCGCGCAGCAGATGACGGGATCGGGCGTACGCGTGAACGCGGTCTGCCCCGGGCTGATCGAAACGGGGATGACCCAGCGCGTGTTCGATTATGCACGCGAAGCCGGGAAGATGGACAAGGTCGGGCAGTTGAACCCGATGAAGCGCGCCGGGCAGCCGGAGGAACTCGCCGCCGTGGTGACGTTCCTCGCATCCGACGATGCGAGCTATCTCAACGGGCAGGCGATCGCCGTCGATGGCGGGCTTTCGAGTTCGCACCCGGTGACGCGCCAGCTGCCGAAGCAGGCGGCGGTCTGATGGCGGATTTCTTCGAAGGCAAGGTCGCCATCGTCACCGGTGGCAGCCGCGGCATCGGCGAGGCGACGGTCCGCAAGCTCGCCAGGCGCGGCGCGAAGGTCGCCGTCAACTATTCGTCGAGCAAGGACGAGGCCGAAGCGATTGCCAGCGAGATCGGCGACAACGCCATTGCCATCCATGCCGATCTGTCGCAGGGGCAGGCGGGCAAGCTGGCCGAGGGAACGCTCAATCACTGGGGGCGGATCGACCTGCTCGTGAACAATGCGGGCACGACCAAATTCGCCAATCACGAGGATCTGGACGCGCTGGAAGCGGACGATTTCCTCTCCATCTACCGTCTCAACGTCGTCGCGGCCTATGAGATGATCCGCGCCGTCGCCCCGGCGATGAAGCAGGCCGGGTCGGGCAGCGTGGTGAACGTCGCCTCGATCGCCGGGACGCACGGCATCGGATCGTCGGTCGCCTATGCGGCCTCGAAAGGCGCGATGATCACGATGACCAAATCGCTCGCGCGCGCGCTGGCGCCGGAGATCCGGATCAACGCAGTCTGCCCCGGCTATGTCGGCACCGGCTGGTTCGCCGACCGGCTCGGTGAAGAGGGCTTGAAGGCGCTCAACGAGAGCATCGCGACGAAAGTCCCGCTCGCCCATGCCGGGCAGGCAGAAGATGTCGCTGACGGCATTGTGATGTTTCTCGACGATGCGAGCAGGCTGGTGACGGGGGAGACGTTGCTGCTCGACGCAGGCGCGCATCTGGATCTCAGGATGTCGCGCCGCCCGGGGTTCGAGATTTGAATGTTGCAAGAAGGCCGTTTGTCCTGAGCCTGTCGAAGGACTGCTTTCTATTGCAGCCTGATACCAAGAGAAAGGGACAGGGCTTCGACAAGCTCAGCCCGAACGGAGGTTGAAAATGAAATACCGCAAGCTCGGATCGAGCGATCTCACCGTTTCCGAAATCTCGCTCGGCACCTGGCTGACGACGGGCGTCGGGATCGAGAAAGACACCGCCATCGCGATCGTCGAAAAGGCGTTCGATCTCGACATCAACTTCTTCGACACGGCAAATGTCTATGGCCGCGGCGCCTCCGAAACGGTGCTGGGTGAGGCGCTGAAGGGGCATGCGCGCGACAGCTATGTGCTCGCGACCAAGGTGTTCGGCGATATGGGCGGCGGCAATAAGGGACTGTCGCGCGCGCAGATCGAAAAGCAGCTCGACGACTCTCTCGCACGCCTCCAGACCGATTATGTCGATCTCTACCAGTGCCATCGCTACGACCCCGACACGCCGCTCGAAGAGACGATGGCGGCGCTCACGGCTGCCGTGAAATCGGGTAAGGTCCGCTATATCGGCTTTTCCGAATGGTCGCCGCAGAACATCCGCGACGCGCTCGCGATGGTGCCCGAGGTCGCGAAGTTCGTGTCGAGCCAACCGCAATATTCGTTGCTCTGGCGGCGCCCGGAAAAGGAGGTGATCCCGATCTGCGCGGATAACGGAATCTCGCAGATCGTCTGGTCGCCGCTCGCGCAGGGCGTGCTGACGGGCAAGTACGAGGCCGATGCGCCGCCCCCCGAAGACAGCCGCGCCGCGAGCGAGGAAATGGGCGGATTCATCGCCAATTTGATCCGGCCCGAAGTGATCCGCGCCGTCGATGCGATGAAGCCGCTGGCCGAAGAGGCAGGCGTTTCGATGGCGCAGTTCGCGCTCGCCTGGGTGCTGCGCGAGCCGAATGTCGCCTCCGCGATCGTCGGCGCGAGCAAGCCCGAACAGCTCGAGGACAATTGCGCTTCGGTCGATGCGTCGATCGACCCCGCGCTCTTTGCCAAGGCTGAAGAGATTGCGGCGGGGATACCAAGGCCCGAGCGCTAGAATTACCGTTTGCCCTGAGCTTGTCGAAGGGCTGCTTTCCTTTCAAAGACAGTAAAAGACAACCCTTCGACAGGCTCAGGGTGAACGGGGAAAAATCAGCCGATGACGAAGAATTTCAACGACCTCGTCGCAGACCTCAGCGAAATCGAAGGTGGGTACGCCGGGCACGTCCCGCCCGAATGGCTTCAGGGGCGGACGGCCTATGGCGGACTGAGCGCGGGACTCGCGCTGGCGGCGGCGCAGAAGGCGATGCCGGACCTGCCGCCGCTGCGATCGGCGCAGGTGGCATTCGTCGGGCCGATCGCCGGCGATATTCGCATCGCCGTCGATCCTATCCGGCGCGGGCGGACGGCGAGCTTCATCGGCTCCGATATCTCCTTCGAGAAGGACGGCGAATGGCCGATGGGGCTGCGGACGACCTTCGTCTGCATGGGCGAGCGCGAATCCTCGATCGATCATGTCAGCCACGATTATCCGGACGTTCCGCCGCCCGATATCGGCAAGGCGACGTCGCGCGGCCAGGCGCTGTCCTTCCTCCAGCATTTCGAGTTCGCCGATATCAAGGGCAATCCCAATCAGGGCCCGGCCGATTATCTGCGCTGGATCCGGGTTGCCGAACGCGACGGCCTCGATCCGATGGTCGAGCTGATGCTGATCGGCGATGCGCTCCCGCCCGCCGCGATGAAGCTCGTCGAAGGGTTCGGCCCGATCAGTTCGATCACATGGATCGCCAATGTGCTGACGACGACGCCCGAGACCGATGACGGCTGGTGGCTGCTCCGCTCCCGCTCCGACTATGCCCGGCACGGCGCGTCGAGCCAGGTGATGAGCGTCTGGAACACGCGCGGCGAACAGGTGCTCACCGGCATGCAGGGCGTGGCGCTGTTCCTGTAGAAATTCCTCCCCGGCACGGGGAGGTGGCAGCCCGAAGGGCTGACGGAGGGGGCTGTCCTCTTGCGGCGCGCTTTGAGGCGGGCGCCCC
>NZ_CAKZNF010000022.1 GCF_937129435.1 uncultured Parasphingopyxis sp.
GGGTTCACCGGACCGCGTTCACCGGCGCCTGACGGCAGGGCGCGACATCCGGGGAGCACCCCGGCAGAAGTTGCCGACCACCCGGCAGACTCTGCCGGGTAGGTTCTGATCCTTGCCCCGGAGCCGGCACTCAATGGTCGATGCCATACCGCCATCTGCAGCAGGATCACTGATCCGCACCGCGATCGACGCGCGGACGGCGGGTCAGCGCGATGCGCGGCCGCGCCCTGATGGCCAGGCCCGTCCCGACGGTCAGGCGCGCCCCGATGCCGGGTCCGCGCGACCCCGACGCTGCGCCGCCGTCCGTCTTGTTGTTCATTTCCAGGAATACCCGCTGTCAGTCTGGACTGCCCACCCGGAACCGATTCTAGCGCAGCTTGCGTGACAACAAAACGTCGCCGTTGCAGTTGGCCGCAGAATCCGTCGCCGGGGTCGATCCGGAGGCTTGGTTTCCGACCGATCCCCTCCTATCGTCGCGCAAGGAGAACAACATGCCATGACCGACGACCTTTTCGACCTTTCCCTTTCCGACATCGCCGCCCGGCTGTCCTCGGAACCGGCTCTGGCCCGGAACCTCGCGGAAGAGGCCATTGCCCGGCGCGAAGCGCAGCCTGAAATCGGCACCGGCCCCTATCGCGAGTGGCGACCGGACATCGCCCGCGCCATGGCGGACGGCGCGGTGGCGGCCTTGATGGCGGGGACGGCCGGGCCGCTCGCCGGTATCCCGGTATCCGTGAAGGACCTCTTTGGCGTCGCCGGAACCGCCACCTATGCCGGGACGCCGAGAGCGCTGCCGGCCGCGTTCGAGACCGAGGGCTGGCTGGTCGGGCTGTTGCGGACGCAGGGCGCAATCTTCACCGGCAAGACACATACCGTCGAGTTCGCGTTTGGCGGTCTCGGCGTCAACGGCCACTGGGGCAGCGTGCGTAACCCTTGGGATCCCGACGCATGGCGGGTCTCCGGAGGATCGAGCGCCGGCGCCGGGGTAGGCCTCGCGGAAGGCTCGGCGCTGCTGGCGCTTGGCACCGATACGGGCGGGTCTGTCCGCATTCCGGCCGCCATGACCGGCAATGTCGGGCTCAAGACCACCATCGGGCGCTGGCCGACGACCGGCGTCGTGCCGCTCTCGCACACCCTCGATACGGTCGGCATACTGACCCGGACCGTCGCGGACGCCGCATACGCCTTCGCGGCGATCGAGGGCACCGGCCCGGTCGCAGCGCGGCCATTGACCGGTTTGCGGATCGGCCGCATCGCACGGCTCGCCTTCGAGGATTGCTCGCCCGGGATCGCCGAGGCGGTGGATGCGGGTGCGTTCGGCGAGATCCGGCATGTGCTCCATATCGGCATCGGCGGATCGGCGCTCGGGCCGGAGCTGGTGATCGAGGCATTGGGCGACGCGGAAAGCGACTATGATGTCGCGATCGTTTCCAACATCGACGGGCAGGCGCTGGTCGGACCGTTCGAACTGTTCGATCCCGCGCACACGCTCGTCGTGCTCGCTTCCAAGTCCTTCACCACGATGGAAACGATGCTGAACGCCGAGAGCGTCATTCGCTGGATGCGCGACGGCGGAGTCGCCGATCCCTTTGGCCAGTTCGTCGCGGTGACGGCGGCGCCGGACAAGGCGGTCGAATTCGGCATCGACGAGACGCGCGTGCTGCCTTTCCCGGAGACGGTTGGCGGCCGCTATTCGCTCTGGTCGTCGATCGGCTTCGCCGCGGCGCTGGCGCTGGGCTGGGAGGCGTTCGAGCAGCTTCTGGAGGGCGCGGGCGCGATGGACCGGCATTCCCGCCTCGCCGAGTGGCACGAAAACGCGCCAGCGATGGCCGCCTTCGTCGATCTTTACTATGCACAACGCGGTGCCGAGACGCGGGCGCTTTTCGCCTATGACGAACGGCTTCGCTTGCTGCCCGACTGGCTGCAGCAACTCGCCATGGAATCGAACGGCAAGCGCGTGACCGCCGACGGCGACCCGCTCGGCCGTGCCTCCTCGGCCATCGTCTGGGGCGGCACTGGCACCGACGCGCAGCATGCGGTGTTCCAGCTGCTGCACCAGGGGACGCATCTCGTCCCGGTCGAGTTCCTCGCCGTGGCCGAGCCGGGCCACGATCTCGACCCCGCTCATCACGAGGCGCTGCTAGTCAACTGCTTCGCGCAGGGCGCCGCGCTGATGGCGGGCCGCGAAAATGCCGACGATCCGGCCCGCGATTTCCCCGGCGACCGGCCTTCGACCACGATTCTGCTGGAACGGCTCGATCCTGCGACGCTGGGCGCGTTGCTCGCCTTTTACGAGCAGCGGACCTTCGTGGAGGCGGTACTGCTCGGCATCAACCCGTTCGACCAATATGGCGTCGAACTCGGCAAGGACATCGCCAGGGCCATCGCGGCGGACGAAGAGCAAGCGCTGGAACTGGATATATCGACCAAGGCGCTGATCGAGCGCGGGTTGTAAGAGGCGGGCAGACGCGTTCCCTCGAACCGGGGGTTTCGCCAATAAATTCACCCGCTATATAGCGCCCCGGCTGCTGGGGCGTGGCCAAGTGGTAAGGCAGCGGCTTTTGGTGCCGCCATTCGCAGGTTCGAATCCTGCCGCCCCAGCCAGCCGATATCCCGTGCTTTGATTCGGCGCGCGCGCGCCTTATGGTTCATGGTTGCGGGATGCGCGCTTCTGCGCGGTTGGGGGATCTTATGGCGATAGACCCGATGGAGCGGCGGCTGGCGGCGATCATTGTCGCCGATATCTGCGGCTATTCGCGCCTGACGACGATCGACGAAGAGGGCGTCGTGCGCCGCTTCAACGAGCGCGTCGACACCATCATCCGCCCCGCGATCGAGAAGAATGGCGGGCGCTTCGTCAAGCATACCGGCGACGGCTTTATCGGCGAGTTCCAGAGTGTGTCGGCGGCGTTCCGCTGCGCGTCCGAAATCCAGGAAGCGTTCGTCGAGCGCAACCAGCAGGCGGCGCAGGCCGGGCGCGGGCCGTTGCTCGAACTGCGCATCGGGCTCGATATCGGCGACATCATCATGCGCGACGGCGATGTCTTCGGCAACGGCGTCAACATCGCCGCCCGGCTCGAGGCATTGGCATCGCCGAACGGTATTTGCGTGTCGCAACGGGCGCGCGAACAGCTGAACCAGTTCGAGGTCAGCTTCGTCGATCTGGGCGACCAGAAGCTCAAGAATATCGCCGGGTCCGTGCGTGCCTATCAGGTGCAGCAGGGCGATGCGCCGGGTCTGATGTACATGCTGCGCCACCGGCGCGTCTATCGCCGCGCCGCGGTGATCGGCCTGCTGATACTTGGCGCGATCGGCATCGTGATCGCCTATTGGATCATGAATCCCGGCGGCGTCAGGGACCGGGAAGCGTTTCTGGCCGAACAACTGACCGAGGTGAACTGTTCCTGGCTCACCATTTCCGAATTCAGCGACGGCGAGGAGGGCGTGCAGCTCTCGGTCAGCGGCGCCTCCGTCGCGCCGGGCGGGTCGGTGCGCAACACGCTGCTGCGCGAAGCCGAACAGGCGGGTGTCCCTGTCGAGCGGATCAATGTGCGCGGCATCGTTCCCATGGCCCCGTCGCAGTGTCAGCTCATGGAGGGCCTGCAGCGCTATCGCTACACCGGCATCACACGCCTTGAAGCGAGCGAAACGACCATCGGCGGCGACGAGGGGGTGCGCTTCCGCCTCGTCTTCGATCCGGAGGAACTGGCCCAATATACGCATATCTATTCGATCGATCCCTCCGGCGAGATGATCATGGCGGAGGACCGCGCCTCGATGGTCGATCGGGCTTATGAGCGCGACGACGGCCGGCTCGAGGTCGACTATATGTCCGATCATGTCGGCTGGGGCGGCATCATTCTGATGGAATCGGACGCGCCGATCGACGACGATATCGTCCTCTCGCTCGTCGGCAGCGAGCGCCAAGTTCCGGCCTTCGATGAGGCGGCCGAGCGCGACAACTGGCGTTTTGAGCTCGTTTGGCTTAATTCGGAGGGCGAAGAGGACGACGAATCGTAGCGGGTCGCGGTTACGGAAGATGGGAGTCATTCGATGAAGACGCTTTCGATCATAGCGGCTGGTGCGCTGACACTTGGCACTGCCGCGAGCGCGCAGGGAGTTCCGGCCGGAGCCGTGCAGCTGGCGCAGAATACACAGGGGCAGGGGAACCAGCCGGGCCATCAGGGCCATGGCAATCACGGCAACCAGCAACCGCCGGCACAAGGCCATCCCGATGGGCGCCCGCAGGTACCCGAGCAGCTCTGCAGCGAAGTGCAGAACCCGCAACCCGGCCGCAACTGCTCTGAAAACCCGGAACATTTCCGCCCTGTTGCACGGCCGCCGCAATAACTATCTGTACGGGTAGGATTTGCCCGGAACAGATGGAGACGAGGTCATGACCAGCGAACAGGCGACGATTGCGGGCGGATGTTTCTGGTGCACCGAAGCGGTGTTCAACGACGTGATCGGCGTCGAGAAGGTCGAGAGCGGCTATACCGGCGGCGATACCACCAACCCCACCTATCGCGAAGTGTGCGCCGGCGATACCGGCCATGCCGAGGCGATCCGGCTGACCTACGATCCCGAAGCCATCGGTTTTGGCGACCTGCTCGATATTTTTTTCGCGACGCACGATCCGACCCAGCTCAACCGGCAAGGGAACGATATCGGCACGCAATACCGCTCGGCCATCTTTCCGCACAATGAAGCGCAGAAGGCGGAAGCGGAAGCGGCGATCGAACGGGCGGCGGGCGACTGGCCCGACCCGATCGTCACGACGATCGAAGCGATGGGCGAATGGTATCCGGCCGAGGATTACCATCAGGACTATTGGGAGCGCGAAGGACAGCGCAATCCCTATTGCATGGCCGTGATCCCGCCGAAGCTGCAGAAATTGCGCAAGAGCTTTCAGGCGCGGCTGAAGGCCAAGGCCGAAAGCTAACGCCTCCCCTCCGGCCCTGCTTTTCCCCTGATATCGGCGCCTTGCCGTCAGGCGGCGGATTCGCCCTCGATATCGGGTTCCGCCTTGCCGCCCATCGCGCGGTAGATCGCTCCGCCGATCAGCGCGCCGGCAACCGGGGCCACCCAGAATAGCCAGAGCTGCTGCAGCGCGATCCCGCCTTCGAGCAACGCCGGTCCGGTGCTGCGCGCCGGATTGACCGAGGTATTGGTCACCGGGATGCTGATCAGGTGGATCAGCGTCAGGCACAGGCCGATGGCGATCGGGGCGAAGCCGGCGGGCGCGCGCCCGTCTGTCGATCCCATGATCACGAACAGGAAGAAGCCGGTCAGCAATATCTCGATTATGAGCGCCGAGGACATCGCATAGCCGCCGGGCGAATGCTCGCCGAAACCGTTCGAGGCGAGGCCGCCCGCATAGTCCGGTCCGCCGCTGGCGATCATATAGAGCGCCGCCGCCGCTGCGATGGCGCCCAGCACCTGCGCGACGACATAGGCCGGGATGTCCTTGGCCGGAAAACGCCCGCCCGCCCATAGCCCGACGGTCACCGCCGGATTGAGATGGCAGCCCGAAATATGACCGATGGCATAGGCCATGGTCAGCACGGTCAGGCCGAAAGCCAGCGATACGCCGAGCAGCCCGATACCGACCTCGGGAAAGGCGGCGGCCAGTACGGCGCTGCCGCAACCGCCGAACACCAGCCAGAATGTGCCGAAAAATTCGGCGACGCCTCTTTGCGTGATTGTCATGCTCCCCTCCGCATTGATCTTTTTGCAACCATGCTTATCCGCCGATCGCCGGGAGAGGTAAAGTGCGTTTGCTCAACCGGCGCTGCCGGCGGCGGCGCGGCGCAGGCGATCGTTGATCGCGACGCCGATACCGGTTTCCGGAATCGGGGCAACGGCGATCCGGTGTCTATCGCTGGCGTCCGCGAAATGCAGGGCGTCGAAGAGCAGACTGGCGGCCTCTTCGAGATTGCCCTTGAGGCTGAGCGAGGAGTCGCCGCCTATTTCGCCAAAGCCCAGATGATATTCATCTTCGTCGGCGTCGATGGCATTCAGCCGAAGCGGTTTGGATGGCGCGTAATGGGAAAGAAGCTGGCCCGGCGCCTCGATTTTGCCCGTCAACGCCTCTGAAACGCCGGTGCCTGTCACTGCCCCGATCTGCTCGACCGTAATCGGTCCGGCCCGGAGCAGTTCGATGCCCTCTTCTCGTACGGCAACGATTGTTGATTCCAGCCCGTGGTGCGGCGGGTGTTTGGTGTCGACGATCAAGCCGATGCGGCCGCCCAGGCTCTTTTCGACATGCGCGGCGAGCGTCGGGCTCAATTGCCCGCTCGCATTGGCCGATGGCGCGGCAAGAGGTTTGCCGACCTTGGAGAGCAGGCGTCTCATTGTCGGCTCGCTCGGCAGGCGAAGGGCGATCGTCGGAAGCCCGGCGGTGACGATATCCGCGATGGGACTGTCTTCGCGATGCGGCAGCACCATGGTCAGCGGGCCGGGCCAAAGGGCCTCCGCAAGCCCGAGGGCCGTCGGGCTGAAATCGGCGATATCCCTGGCCATGTCCATGGTCCCGACATGCACGATCAGCGGGTTGAAACTGGGCCGTCCCTTGGCCTCGTAGATACGCGCCACGGCCTCGCCGTTCGTCGCGTCGGCGGCGAGGCCGTAAACGGTTTCGGTCGGCACGGCGACGCACTCGCCCGCCAGGATGCGGCGCGCGGCTTCGGCGATCGCCTCGGCGCTATTGGGCATGATCACGGTATCGACAGCCATGGCGGCGGGGGTATAGGAATTCCGCTCAGACACAATATTCGTCGTCCCTGCGAAAGCTAGGCGCGCCGGTTATTCGGACCGGTATCGTGCGGCGCGAACGCCTGCCCTTCACTGGAATGACGAAAAATTGAAATGTCGCGCCTCTATGGAAATTCGGGCAAATTGGCGGCAGGGAACATCTATGGTTGACGACGCACATAAACCGACCGCCTTTGCCGCCGTGATCCTTGCGGCGGGCAAGGGCACGCGGATGAAATCCGATCTGCACAAGGTGCTGCACCCGATCGGCGGCCGGCCGATGCTCGATCATCTGCTCGACAGTTTCGCGGATCTTTCGCCCGCACGCCTCGTCGTCGTCGCCGGCGATCGGCGCGAGCAGCTCGAGGAGGCGCTGGCGGATCGCGATATCGATGTGGTGTTGCAGGAGCCGCAGCTCGGCACCGGCCATGCGGCGCTGCAGGCGAAAGAGGCGCTGGCCGGGTTCGAGGGCTATGTGCTTGTCTGTTTCGGCGATTGCCCGATGGTGCGTGGCGAAACGATGCGGCGGCTGACCGACGCGCTCGACGATGTCGTAAAGGTCGCGGTGCTCGGCTTCCGGCCCGCCGATCCGCTCGCCTATGGGCGCATCATCGCCGATGGCGAGGGGCGGGTGTCGAAGATGGTCGAATATAAGGATGCGAGCGAGGAAGAGCGCGCCTGCGACCTCTGCAATTCGGGTGTCATCGTTGCGCATAGCGACGATCTGTGGCGTTTGCTGGACCGGGTCGGCAACGACAATGCGCAGGGCGAATATTATCTTCCCGACGTCGCGACGATCGCGATCGATGATGGCGATACAGTGAAGGTCGTCGAGACCGAGCCGCAAGAGGTCGCCGGCATCAACAGCCGCGCCGAACTCGCCGCCGCCGAAGCGCAGTGGCAGGAATATAAGCGCGAAGAGGCGATGGAAAACGGTGCGACGCTGCGGGCGCCCGAAACCGTGTTCTTCAGCTACGACACCCAAATCGGCCGCGACGTGACGATCGAGCCCAATGTGGTGTTCGGCCCCGGCGTAACGATCGCCGACGGCGCGACGATCCGCGCGTTCAGCCATTTGGAAGGCGCGCGCGTCGGGGAAGGGTGCGAGGTCGGCCCCTATGCCCGGTTGCGCCCCGGCGCGGTGATGGAAGCACGCTCCAAAGTCGGCAATTTCGTCGAAATGAAGAAAGCGACGCTGGGCGAGGGTGCCAAGGCGAACCACCTGACCTATCTCGGCGACGCGACCGTCGGCGCGGGCGCGAATATCGGAGCCGGGACGATCACCTGCAATTATGACGGCTATTTCAAATACAGGACGGTAATCGGCGAGCGCGCCTTCATCGGATCGAACAGTGCGCTGGTCGCCCCCGTCACCATCGGCCGCGACGCGATCGTGGCGGCGGGGAGTTCTGTGACCCGCGATGTCGCCGATGGCGAGCTTCGGATCGAGCGGGCCGAGCAGCTGGTGAAGCCAGGCTGGGCCGACCGCTTCCACCAGACGATGAAGAAGAAAAAGGCGGACAAGTCCTGAACGACGGAACTCCCAGCCGATGACGCCGGGGCGATGGGCGCGGGGCGTCGCGGCATTGACCGCGGCGGCCGCCTGGGCAGCGCTGGTCCTGCAACTCGTCCTGATCGTCGATCAGTTTCGCGGCGATGGGCAACCGGTGGCGCTCGCGCTGTGGCGCTATCTCGGTTTCTTCACCATCCTGACCAACATACTGGTCGCGCTGGTGGCGACGGCGATGGCCGTGCGGCCGGCTTCGCCGATGGCAGATGCTCGCTGGCGGTTCGTCGCCGCCGTTTCGATCGCGCTGGTCGGCATCGCCTATTCGCTGCTGCTGCGTTGGGTGTGGGACCCGCAAGGATGGCAGGCAGTCGCCGATCATGCGCTTCATGATGTGACGCCGCCATTGTTCCTGCTGGCCTGGCTGCTCTTTCCGCATGGCGCGATCGGCTGGAACGACCTGTGGAGGGCGCTTGCCTGGCCCGCCGGCTATTTTGCCTATGCCATGATCCGAGGCGCCGCCGATGGCTGGTACGCCTATCACTTTCTCGACGCGTCGGCGCTGCCTGCATGGGCTCTGGCGATCAACGTCGCCGGGCTGCTGGCCGGGGTGACGGTTCTCGCCAGCCTGCTGATCCTGCTCGATCGCCGGATGCGTGTTCGAACTCCGTAAACTGGTCTCTTGCGCCTGATAATCATTTGCAATAAAGCGCTGGCAGACCCGGCGAATCGGTCGCGCCCCTCCCGGACCGATCGCATGCCCAAAAGCGCCGGGTTCCTGCGAGGCCGGACGCGCCCAATGTCCGGCCTCGCATTTTCCCCGGCTATGGCGTTTGCGTCGCGAACCAGAAATTGGGCTGCTCAAACAATCCCATCATCGCCTGGAACGCCCCCACATCGCCCTCGATCCGCGCTTCGCCCGCCTGGGCGATCTCCGGAAAGGTGCGGCTCTGAAGCAGCAGCGCTTCGAAGGCAGGCCGCGTGATCGAGAGTGTCGCGGCCGGGTTGGCCGCCGGGGCCGAACGCGGCACGATAACGCTGCGCCCGATCTCGACCGCCACATTCTCGTCCGTATCGGTGAATCGGAATTGCAGTGCGAAGGGGTCGCGGGTCAACCGTGCCGGATCGTAGCGGCTGGCCAGCATGTCGAAGAGCTGCAGAGTCGGCACGGCGCGCAGGAAATCGGGGCTGCCCAGCGCGGGCGGCTCTGCGGTCGGCGCGCCGCCGCGCAATTCGGCCGCGCCGGCGAGATAATAGCTGCGCCACGCCCCGCTTTCGGCCTGGAAACCCATCTGCTCATAGGCAGCGGCGAGCCAGTTGCGGCCGCGTGCGTCTTCCGGGTCGGCGAAGACGAGATGGTTGAACAGTTCCGCCGCCCAGCGATAATCGCCGGCGTCATAGGCCGCGATCCCGCGTGCCAGCAGCGCGTCCGCCCCGCCCATCGCCTCGACATAGCGGCCCGCGCTCTCCTCGTGCGGCAGCCGGTGATAATCGGCCATCACGCCGCCCCACCAGCCGAAATAATGCTGGTAGACGGCCTTGGCGTTGTGGTTGAGCGACCCGTAATAGCCGCGTGCCGCGAAATCGCCGGCGGTGAAATCGGGTTCCCCGATCGCCTCGGCCGCCTCGACCATCGTCGCGCCGCTATTCGCCCGGCGCAGTACCTGATCATGGACATAGCGATAGACGTCGCGCTGGCCGGTGAGCCAGGCGCGGACATTTTCGCCGCCCCATGTCGGCCAGTGGTGCGAGGCGAGCGCGACTTCCGCTTCATCGCCATAGCGTTGCAGCACTTCGTCGATCGCCCGGCTCCAGCCAAGCGCATCGCGGACCTGCGCGCCGCGCATGGTGAGGACGTTGTGGAACGTTGCCGTCGCGACTTCGGCGGTGTGGAGGGCGCGATGCTGGGGCAGGTAGAACATGAACTCGGCCGGCGCTTCGGTGCCCGCCGCATCGACGAATTCGAACGCCACGCCGTCCACTATCCGCTGCGATCCGTCGCCGTCGATCTCCTCGGTCGGCAGGATCAGGCTGACCGGACCGCCGGCAAGCCCGGGACCGAGCCCCGACCCGATATGCGAAGTTGGTCCCGGCGGGATGATCCGCCCGAACATCAGAGTCGCGCGCCGGCTCATATGCGTTCCGGCGAGCAGGTTCTCCGCCACTGCCTCCTGCGCGAAGCCAGTGGGGGCGAGCACCGGAATGTTGCGCGCCGCAATCTCGGCCTCGTCGACGATTCCGCGCGCGCCGCCGAAATGGTCGGCATGGCTGTGCGTATAGATCATCGCCGAAACGGGCCGTTCGCCCAGCGTCTCGTTGACCAGCGCCAGTGCCGCGCGCGCCGCGGGTACCGTTGTCAGCGGGTCGATAACGATCCAGCCCGTCTCGCCCTCGATCACGGTCATGACGGAAAGGTCGTAGCCGCGCACCTGCCAGATGCCGGGGACGACCTCGAACAGCCCATGCTCGGCGGCGAGCTGCGACTGGCGCCAGAGCGAGGGGTTGGCCGTGGCGGGTGCGTCGCCCGCGAGGAAGGACAGCGCCTCGGACGACCAGACCACATTGCCGTCCTCGTCGCGAATGATGCCGCCCGGGATCTGCGCGATCCGGCCGCGCGTCGCGTCCTCGAAATCGGAGTGGTCGGCGATCGGCAACCGTTCCGCCACGGCTTGGTTCGCCGCCCGCGTCGCCGCGCTGGCCTCGCCCGGCGGCGGTGCGGGGCGTACCTCCTGTGCATAAGCAGCCGATACGATGGCGAGGGACAGAATCCCGGCCACGAAACCCGTTCCGCAAAGACGCATCCCCACCTCCCGCTCGTTTTCCCCGCTTATCGGTCAAAGGCGGCGGCGAGTCACGCGCCCGTCAGTCGAGGGCCTCTTCGATCACCAGTCTTGGCCCCGGACCCTTGGCGGCGGCGCGGTCGTCGGGGTTGTAAAGGGCGCAGTTTTTGAGGCTGAGGCAGCCGCAGCCGATACAGCCGTCGAGGCGGTCGCGCGTTCGTTCGAGCTCGGCGATACGCGCGTCGATACGGCTGCGAATGGCGCGACTGATCCGGGTCCAGTCGGCCTTGGTCGGCGTACGGCCCTGCGGCAGCTCCTTCAGCAGCGCACCGATCTCGCCGATCGACAGGCCGAGTTGCTGCGCGATCAGGATGAAGGAGAGGCGGCGGATATCGGCGCGCAGGAAGCGGCGCTGCCCGCCCGCCGAGCGGATCGGTTCCACCAGTCCCTTGTCCTCGTAGAAGCGGATCGCGGAGACGGCGAGCCCCGTTCGCGCGGCGACATCGCCGATGGTCAGAAGTGCGGTTTGTGCCATGACTGTGATCGAAATTCCCGTTTGCGATAGCTCTTGACCTCAACTTAGCTTGAGGTTGCACAAGGGGCAAGTCGCATCGAAGCGACACGCAACAGGGAAGGACGAAGCATGGCCGTTCTGGTGAAACGAACCGGCTCTTTGCTGGCGCGGGCGGTTGTCTGGCTGTCCCGGCTTCCGGCCGAGCCGGTTGGCGGCGTGCTCGATTTCGGCTGGCGCCATTGCGGCGATGGCGACGGGGCGGACGAATGCGATTGAACCAGGTCACGCTCGGCTGCACCGACTATGCGGCATCGGTTGCCTTCTACGCGGCGCTCGGCCTCAGGCAGATCGTCGATGCGCCGCCGCGCTATGCGCGGTTCGAGACGCCGGCAGGCGAGACTTTCTCGATCCATCATGCCGATCGGATCGGGCCGATGAGCACCGTCGTCTATTTCGAGTTCGACGATCTCGACGCGGCGGTGGCGGCGCTGGAAGCGGCAGGAATCGCCTTCGACCAGCCGCCCCGCGACGAGGATTGGGGCTGGCGCGAGGCGCGGCTTCGCGATCCGGCCGACAACTCGCTTTGCCTTTACCATGCCGGCGCCAACCGCCGCTTTCCGCCATGGCGGATTGACGGCGCAACCCAAGACAAGGAGATTCAATGATGAGCAATGCACGTATCGAACATGTGAATATCAGCGTGACCGACCCGGAACGCTCGGCGGCGCTGATGGAGCAGCTTTTCGGCTGGAAGATCCGCTGGCAGGGCCCGGCGATGGGGAACGGGCACACTATCCATGTTGGCAGCGACGACGATTATCTCGCGCTCTACACCAACCCCGCCATCGCCGCCGCCGACCCGGCCTTCGAGAAAGGCGTGCCGATGAATCATGTCGGCGTCGTCGTCGACGATCTCGACGCGGTCGAGGCGAAGGTCGTTGCGGCGGGGCTCGAGCCCTTCGGCCATGACGATTACGAGCCGGGCCGCCGGTTCTACTTCTTCGACTGGAACCATATCGAGTTCGAAGTCGTCAGCTACGCCTGACGAAGCACGGCCTCAAAAAGGCCGCCGATAAAGCGTGAATCGTTGACGAACCCGGTGTATTATATCTATGATACAGTGAATTCCTTAACGGTTGGCACGGGAAGACGGAGAAGGATGCAAACCCGCCCTGCTATCACGACTGTGCTGCTGGCCATTGCGGCGGGTTTGTTCGTATTTTTCGTTCCTCCTGCATTCGCCAATCCCCAACTCGCGGAATATCCGGGCGCGCGCGTAAACATGGAGATTCTCGAACCGTTCAGTGTGCAGGGTGAAGGAATCCCGCATCCACACGAGGTCATTGTCGCATTGCCGGCAAGTTATCGCGTCTCTGGCGACCGTGCCTATCCGGTCCTCTGGGTGCTCGATGCACCGCTGATGATGCGACTGACGGTCGCCACGCTGGATACGCTCGTCATCGGCAACATGGCTCCGGAAATGATCGTCATCGGGATCGGAAGCCCGGCGGAGGAAGGCCTTGGCGGCGTCGGGCGGCGGATCATGGATTTTTCGCCGCCCGGCCCCGATTACTATCCGGCGGGCGAGCGCGGCGAGGCTTGGCGGGCTCTCGCCGAACTCCCGGACTTTCCCCATCTCGCCGATGCGTTCGGATCACTCCTGATCGATCAATTGCGGCCGCAATTGGCAGAGAGATATCGGTTTTCCGGGGATCACGCGCTGTTCGGCCATTCGGCGGGCGGGATGTTCGCCGCCTATATCATGTTTGCCCGGCCGGGGAGTTTCAGCAAGTTCCTGATAGGCAGCCCATATCTCGATGGCGTTCGCGGTGCCGTTTGGGATGCGGAACGCCGCTTCGCGGGCGCGCATCAGGACCTCGATGTCGATTTGTTTCTGGCGGCCGGAGAGGCGGAAGTCGACGATTATTTCACTGCGTTGAGCGGAATGGTCAGTTCGAGCGCACGGATGGCCGAGCAATTGCGCGTGCGAAACTATCCAGGGCTGGAGATGCGGCTTCGGCTGATGCCTGGTGAGGAACATCACACGATTGTGCCGCGGCTCGTGTCGGAAGGAATACGCTTTCTGTGGCGCGAGAATATTGCGGAGCTTCCGCCTGCCTTTCCGGGGCCTTGAGCGATGTTGCGGCGTTCTCAATTCCCATTCTTACCGCACTCATTCACTTGAAGATTACTAAAGAGGGGGTAAGGGGAGCGCCATGTGCGGCATCATCGGAATTCTCGGCAAGGGCAATGTGACGGACCGGCTTATCGACGGTCTGCGGCGGCTCGAATATCGCGGCTATGATTCCGCCGGGATCGCCGTGCTCACAGATCACGGCATCGAACGGCGCCGCGCCGAGGGGAAGCTCGACAATCTCGTCGATGTTCTCGCCGCCGATCCGGTCGACGGCGTCACGGGCATCGCGCACACGCGCTGGGCGACGCATGGCGCGCCGACGACCGACAACGCCCATCCGCATGCGACCGAAGAGGTCGCGCTCGTCCACAACGGCATCATCGAAAATTTCAAGGAACTGCGTGAAGAGCTGATCGGGCGCGGCCGCAAATTCGAGAGCGAGACCGATACCGAGGTGGTCGCGCATCTCGTGTCGGAGCATATCGAAGCGGGCGCCGAACCGCGCGAAGCGGTGCGGAAAACGCTCGACCGGCTGCACGGTGCCTTTGCGCTGGCGATCATGTTCAAGCGCCACCCCGACATGCTGATCGGCGCGCGGCTCGGCTCGCCGCTCGTCGTCGGCCATGGCGAAGGCGAGAGCTATTTCGGGTCGGACGCGATCGGCCTCGCGCCCTTTACGCAGCGCATCAGCTATCTCGAGGAAGGCGACATGGTCGTCATCACGCGCGACAGCACGCTGATCTACGACAAGGACGACGAGCTGATCGTTCGCCCGGTCAGCGAGAGCGGCGCGTCTGCGGCGATCATGGAGAAGGGCAATCATCGCCATTTCATGCTCAAGGAGATTTACGAACAGCCGATCGTCGTCGCCCAGACGCTGAAAAGCTATCTCCGCCGGATCGACGATTGCGTCGCGATGCCCGATATGGATTTCGATCTCGCCGGGTTCGACCGCGTCTCCATCGTCGCCTGCGGGACGTCGAGCTATGTCGCGATGATCGGCAAATACTGGATCGAGAAGTTCGCGCGCGTGCCGGTCGAGGTCGATGTGGCAAGCGAATTCCGATACCGCGACCCGGTCCTGTCCGACAAGCAACTCGCGATCTTCATCTCGCAATCGGGCGAGACGGCGGACACGCTCGCCGCGCTCAAACATTGCAAGGCCGCGGGTATCAGGACCGCCGGAATCATCAACGTGCCGACGAGCTCGATGGCGCGCGAGGTGGACTTGCTGCTGCCGACCCATGCCGGGCCCGAAATCGGCGTCGCCTCGACCAAGGCCTTCACCTGCCAGCTCGCTGTGATGGCGGCGTTCGCGACGCGGATCGCGCGCGATCACGGCAAGCTGCCCGCCGGGGAGGAGAGCGAAATCGTCCGCCAGCTCTCCGAAGCGCCCGAGGCGATGAACATGGCGCTCGGCCATGACGAGGAGATCGCAGCCATGGCCGGGACGATCGCCGAGGCGCGCGACGTGCTCTATCTCGGCCGCGGCCCCGACTATCCGATGGCGCTCGAAGGCGCGTTGAAGCTCAAGGAAATCAGTTACATCCACGCCGAAGGCTATGCCTCGGGCGAAATGAAGCACGGCCCCATCGCCCTCATCGACGACAAGGTGCCGCTGATCGTGATCGCGCCTTCCGGCCCGCTCTTCGAAAAAACCGTATCGAACATGCAGGAAGCCCAGGCGCGCGGCGCGCAGGTCGTGCTGATCTCCGACGCCGACGGCATCGCAAAGGCGGGCGAGGGAACGATCGCGACGATCGAGATGCCCAAGGTCCACCCGCTGATCGCGCCGCTGGTCTACGCGATCCCGGTGCAGCTACTGGCCTATCATGTGGCGGTGGCGAAGGGGACAGATGTCGATCAACCGAGGAATCTCGCCAAGAGCGTTACGGTCGAATGAGCCTGCTGCTCTTCCTCTCCGCCCTCTCCGGCGCGCTCGCCGTGGGCGCCGGAGCGTTCGGAGCGCATGGGGCGTCGGGCGAGGCTGCGGAGTGGCTCAAGACCGGCGGGCAGTATCAGCTCGTCCATGCGGTCGCGGCACTCGTCGCCATGCAGATGGGCGTGAAGGGGCCGGCATGGCTGTTCATTGTGGGCGGGCTCGTTTTTGCCGGATCGCTCTACCTGATGGCCCTGGGGCTGCCGCGCTGGCTCGGTGCGGTCACGCCGATCGGCGGCGTGCTGATGATTGGCGGCTGGTTCTGGCTCGCCTTTCGCGCGATTTCTCGCTGATTCCGGTCATCCGATGCTGCATTGCGAAAAGCTGTTCTTTTCGCTTCACAATCAGGCGCTGTTGGCATTAGGGGTGGCGCCGTCCTAAAGCGTCGGTCGCACGGCAATCAGGAGCAGTTTCATCGTCATGAATTCCGAGGCGGCCATCGCCCCCGACCGGCTGACCCATTTGCAGCGGCTGGAGGCCGAGAGCATCCATATCATGCGCGAAGTTGTCGCGGAGGCGGAGAAGCCGGTGATGCTGTACAGCGTCGGCAAGGACTCGGCCGTGATGCTCCACGTCGCGCGCAAGGCCTTTTATCCCAGCCCGCCGCCCTTTCCGCTGCTCCATGTCGATACGACCTGGAAATTCAAGGCGATGTACGATCTTCGCAATCGGGCGGCCGAGGAAGCGGGGATGGAACTGCTGGTTTTCCAGAACCCGGAGGCGAAAGAGAAGGGGATCAATCCCTTCGATCATGGCTCGCTGCACACCGATATGTGGAAGACCGAGGGTCTCAAAATGGCGCTCGACAAATATGGTTTCGACGCGGCCTTTGGCGGCGCGCGGCGCGACGAGGAGAAGGCGCGCGCGAAGGAGCGGGTGTTCAGCTTCAGGAGCGCCAACCATCGCTGGGACCCCAAGAACCAGCGGCCCGAGCTCTGGAAGCTCTACAATGCGCGCAAGGCCAAGGGCGAGAGCGTTCGCGTCTTCCCGTTGTCCAACTGGACCGAGCTCGATATCTGGCAATACATTCATCTCGAGGGGATCGAGATCGTCCCGCTCTATTTCGCCGCCGAGCGCCCGACCTACGAATATGAAGGCGGGCTGTTCATGGTCGACGATCAGGAGCGTCTGGAAAAGGTGTGGGGCCGCAAGGTCGAACCGGTGATGCGCTCGATCCGCTTCCGCACATTGGGCTGCTTCCCGCTGACCGGCGCGGTCGAAAGCACGGCGGCGACGCTGCCCGAGATCATCCAGGAGATGCTCCTGACGACGACCTCCGAACGGCAGGGCCGCGTCATCGACCACGATCAGGCCGCCTCGATGGAGAAGAAGAAGCAGGAGGGGTATTTCTGATGGCCAACGCCGACACCTCCTACCGCCCCGACGCGCTGATCGCCGAGGATATCGACGCCTATCTCGACACGCATCAGCACAAGTCGCTGCTGCGCTTCATCACCTGCGGCTCGGTCGACGATGGCAAGTCCACGCTCATTGGCCGGCTGCTCTACGATTCGAAGATGATCTTCGAGGACCAGCTCGCCGCGCTGGAAACGGAGAGCAAGCAAGTCGGAACCCAAGGGCAGGATATCGATTTCGCGCTTCTCGTCGACGGTCTCGCCGCCGAGCGCGAGCAAGGGATCACGATCGACGTCGCCTATCGCTTCTTCGCGACCGAAAAGCGCAAGTTCATCGTCGCTGATACGCCCGGCCACGAGCAGTACACGCGCAACATGGTCACCGGCGCCTCCACGGCGGATCTGGCCATCATCCTGATCGATGCGCGCAAGGGCGTGCTCACGCAGACGCGGCGGCATTCGTATCTGGCGCACCTGATCGGCATCCGCAATCTGGTGCTCGCGGTCAACAAGATGGACCTGATCGGCTACGACCAGGGCAGGTACCAGGCCATCGTCGAGGACTACCGCGCGTTCGCCACCAGCATCGGCATCACCGACTTCACCCCGATGCCGATTTCCGGCTTCAAGGGCGACAACATCACCGCGAACTCCCCGAACATGCCCTGGTACACCGGCGTGCCGCTGATGGCGCACCTGGAGACGGTGGAGCTGGACACGACGCTGGACCAGGCCAAGCCCTTCCGCCTTCCCGTGCAGTGGGTCAATCGGCCCAACCTGGACTTCCGCGGCTTCTCCGGCCTGATCGCCAGCGGCTCGATCAAGCCCGGCGACGCGGTCCGCGTGCTGCCCGGCGGCAAGACCAGCACCGTGACCCGCATCGTCACCTTCGACGGCGATCTCGACCAGGCCGTGGCCGGTCAGTCCATCACCCTGTGCTTCGCCGACGAGATCGACTGCTCGCGCGGCGATGTCATCACCCAGGCCGAGGCGCCGACCCAGGTCGCCGACCAGTTCGAGGCCACGCTGGTGTGGATGAACGACGAGGCCCTGGTCCCGGGCCGGCCCTACTGGCTCAAGATCGGCACGCAGACCGTCACGGCGCGGGTGCAGGCCCCGGAATACCAGATCAACATCAACACCCTCGAACATCTCGCCGCCAAGACCCTGGAGCTCAACGCCATCGGCGTGGTCAAGCTCGCCACCGAGCGCGCGATCCCGTTCGAGCCCTATGCCGACCATCACGCACTAGGCGGCTTTATCCT
>NZ_CAKZNF010000023.1 GCF_937129435.1 uncultured Parasphingopyxis sp.
CGAAATCTACGACGGCATCATCGAGATCAAGGCCGCCGCCCGCGATCCGGGCAGCCGCGCCAAGATCGGCGTCATCTCGCATGACGGCTCGATCGACCCGGTCGGCGCGTGCGTCGGCATGAAGGGCAGCCGCGTTCAGGCGGTCGTGCAGGAAATGCACGGCGAGAAAATCGACATTATCCCGTGGTCCGAGGACCTCGCGACCTTCGTCGTCAACGCGCTGCAGCCCGCACAGGTCGCGCGCGTCGTGCTCGACGAGGAAGAGGACCGGATCGAGGTCGTCGTGCCCGAGGACCAGCTCTCCCTCGCCATCGGCCGCCGCGGCCAGAATGTCCGCCTCGCCAGCCAGCTCACCGGCTCGGCGATCGACATCATGACTGAGGACGAATCGAACGAACGCCGCCAGGCCGAATTCATGGCGCGCTCGGACATGTTCCAGAACGAGCTCGACGTCGACGAAACGCTGTCGCAGCTGCTCGTTGCCGAAGGGTTCAGCGAGCTGGAAGAGGTCGCCTATGTCGACCCGGCCGAGATCGCGGTAATCGAAGGCCTCGACGAGGACATCGCGACCGAGCTTCAGTCGCGTGCCGTCGAAGCGCTCGAAAAGCGCGAGGAAGCCGCGCGCGAACGCCGCAAGGAGCTCGGCGTCGACGATGCGCTGATCGACATGCCTTACCTCACCGAAGCGATGCTGGTGACGCTCGGCGAAGCGGGCATCAAGACGCTCGACGACCTCGCCGATCTCGCCACCGATGAACTGATCGAGAAGAAGCGCGCCGAACCGCGCCGCCGCGACCAGGCGCCTTCGAAGCGGAGCGAGGACAAGGGCGGCGTGCTCGGCGCCTATGGCTTTACCGAAGAGCAGGGCAATGAGATCATCATGGCCGCCCGCGCGCATTGGTTTGAAGATGATGACGCATCCGCGTCGGGGTCCGAGGACGAAGAAGAAACGCCGGCCGCCGACGCGGCCGACGCAGGGGAGGACGCTGATGCGGAATCCTCCCAATGAGACGGTAGCTTCCGGCAGTTTCGAGACATTCTCCCTACTCTTCAGAGGAGGGATGCAAGGGTGGTGTGAGACGGAGGGGGTTCGATACCCCCGACGGCTCTCTGCTTTGCAGAACTGCGAAGCGGGCATCGAGCCTGCTTCTCCGTCACCACCCCCTTCCCCTCCTTTGAAGAGGAGGGGCGGATCATGACCGCGCCCGTCCGCACCTGCATCCTGACGCGCGAGGCCGCGCCGCAGGAACAGTTGATCCGGCTCGCTTTGGGGCCGGACGGCAGCGTGCTGCCCGATGTCCGTGCCAAGGCACCCGGGCGCGGCGCATGGATCGGTGTCGATCGCGACGCGCTGGAAACCGCGCTCGCCAAGGGCAAGCTGCGCGGCGCGCTGTCGCGGGCCTTCAAGACCGGCGACCTCGCCATTCCCGACGACCTTGCCGAACGCACCGCGGCCGCTCTCGAACGCACGGCGCTCGACCGGATCGGGCTGGAATCGCGCGGCGGAACCGTGATCACCGGATCGGAACGGATCCGCGAGGCGGCGCGCGGCGGCGCCGTGGCCCTGTTGCTGCACGCCGCCGACTCCGCCGAGGACGGACGGCGCAAACTGGATCAGGCGTTGCGCGTCGGACTCGACATGGAGGGTTCCGACGTGCGGGGGCTGGTTATTCCGGCCGATCGCACCATATTGGGGGCCGCTTTGGGGCGCGAAAACGTCGTCCATATCGCGGTTGTGGACGAACGGGCCGCGAAACGTGTATCAGGCGCGGTCTCGCGCTGGATGAATTTTTTGGGACCGGGTGATCTGACCGAACCCTGCGGGACCGGCTCGCAGGGCAACCCGGCCATGACGGAAGAGAATAAAGGGCAGTAATGAGCGACGAAAAGAAGACTCTCGGCACCAAGACACTCGGCGTGAAGCGCACGGTCGAGGGGAAGGTGCAGCAGCAGTTCAGCCATGGCCGCAAGAACACGGTCGTGGTCGAGCGCAAGAAGCGCCGCGTGCTCACCAAGCCCGGTGAAACGCCCGCCCCTGCACCCGCCGAAGAGGCGAAAGAAGAAGGGCCCGCTCCTGCGCCTGCCGCGCCGGCCCCCGCGCCCGCGCCTGCCGCGAAGAAGCAGAGCGAGGCCGACGAGACGTTGAGCCGCAAGGAGCGGCAGGAAAAGCTGCTCCGCGAAGCCGAGGAAGCCCGCCTGGCGCAGCTCGAAGAATCGCGCCGCCGCGAGGACGAGGCGAAGAAGAAGCAGAGCGAGGAAGAAGCCCGCCGCGCCGACGAGAACCGCAAGGCCGAGGAAGAGGAAAAGAAAGCCGCCGAGGCCGAAGCCGAAGCCGAAGCGGCGGTCGAGGCCGACATTGCCGACCCTGCCGAGGTGGAAGCCGCCGCCAAGGGACTTTCCCGCGACGCCGACCGCCCGGCCCCGCGCGCCTTTACGCCGGTCGCAAAGCCCAAGCGCGACAAGAAGAAGAAGGATGAAGGCAGCGGCGGCCGCCGGGTCGTCGACGATCGCAAGGAACGCTCGAAGCTGACCGTCAACCGCGCGCTGCGCGATGGCGACCGCGATCCGCGCGCCCGTTCGCTCGCGGCGCTCAAGCGCTCCCGCGAAAAGGACAAGGAAAAGCGCTCGCACGGCGCCGATCCCTCGCAGCCGAAAAAGGCGCGCGACGTCGTCGTGCCCGAAGCCATCACTGTCGGCGAACTCGCCAAGCGGATGGAGGAGAAGGGCGCCGACCTCGTCAAATCGTTGTTTAAAATGGGCATGGCCGTTACCGTCAACCAGACGATCGACCAGGACACGGCCGAGCTGCTGGTCGAGGAATTCGGCCACAAAATCCAGCGCGTTTCCGAAAGCGATGTCGAACTCGGCATCGAGGGCGAAGAGGACAAGGACGAGGATCTGCAGTCCCGCCCGCCGGTCGTCACGATCATGGGGCATGTCGATCACGGCAAGACGAGCCTTCTCGACGCGCTGCGCGGCACCGATGTCGTCGCCGGCGAATCGGGCGGCATCACGCAGCATATCGGCGCCTATCAGATCGAGACGAAGGACGGGTCGAAGCTGACCTTCCTCGATACGCCGGGCCATGAGGCGTTCACCGAAATGCGCGCGCGCGGCGCGAACGTGACCGACATCGTCGTGCTCGTCGTCGCGGCGAATGACGGGATCATGCCGCAGACGATCGAGGCCATCAATCACACCAAGGCGGCCGGTGTCCCGATGATCGTCGCGATCAACAAGATGGACGCCGAGGGCGCCGATGCGACGAACGTCCGCACGCGCCTGCTCGAGCATGAGGTGATCGTCGAGGAAATGTCGGGCGATGTGCAGGACGTCGAGATTTCGGCGCTCAAGAGGACCGGGCTCGACGATCTTCTCGAAAAGATCGAGCTGCAGGCCGAACTGCTCGAGCTGAAAGCCAATCCCGACCGCCAGGCCGAAGGCACGGTGGTCGAGGCGAAGCTCGACAAGGGCCGCGGCCCGGTCGCGACGATCCTCGTCAGCCGCGGCACGCTGAAGACCGGCGATATCTTCGTCGTCGGCGCCGAAAGCGGCAAGGTCCGCGCGATGATCGACGACAAGGGCCAGCAGGTGAAGGTGGCCGGGCCGTCCGTCCCCGTGGAAGTGCTGGGCCTGTCGGGCGTCCCCTCGGCCGGCGATCCGCTGACCGTGGTCCCGGACGAGGCACGCGCCCGCGAAGTCGCCGCCTATCGCGCCGACGTCATCAAGCGCCAGCGCACGACGCAGGCGCCGACCTCGGTCGAGAACATGTTCTCGGCCATGGGCGAGGAAGCCGCGATCGAATTCCCGGTGGTCATCAAGGCCGACACCCAAGGGTCGGTCGAAGCGATTGTGGGCAGCCTGGAAAAAGTCTCGACCGACGATATCAAGGTCCGCGTGCTGCATGCGGGCGTCGGCGGCATCACCGAAAGCGACGTCACCCTGGCTTCGGCCTCGAACGTGCCGATCATCGGCTTCCACGTTCGCGGCAACGCCAAGGCGCGCGAGATCGCCAAGCGCGATGGCGTCGAGATGCGTTTCTACGACGTGATCTACGACCTGATCGACGAGGTGAAGGCGGAAATGGCCGGCGAACTCGGCCCCGAACGCATCGAAACCGTGGTCGGCCGTGCCGAGGTCAAGGAAGTGTTCCCGGCGGGCAAGAAGGACAAGGCGGCGGGCCTGCTCGTCACCGAGGGCTTCATCCGCAAGGGGCTGAATACGCGCCTGATGCGCGACGACGTGATCGTCAGCGCGACCGTCATCGCCTCGCTGCGCCGCTTCAAGGACGATGTCGACGAGGTCCGTTCGGGCCTCGAATGCGGCGTCGTGCTCGAGGATACGAACGACGTGAAGGCCGGCGATACGCTCGAGGTCTTCGAGGTCGAGGAACGCGAGCGGACGCTGTAGGGAAACGGGTCAATGATCGGGTTGGTCATTGCTGCTTTAGCGCTAGACTCGGGCGGCACTGAGCATCCTTGCCTGGGCGATTTCGTCCACCGGGCTGACTCGTTTTCCGTTTCTATCGGCCTCAGGGTCAGGCAGGCTCCCGATTACGCCGAAGTCTTATTTTCGGATTTCGGAAGTATTCAATCGCCGGCAGTTCATTGGGACTCGGGCAGCGTAACCGTCACAGATCAAGCGGACGGGTCGGAGATTGTCGTTGTTTGCGGCCACTCGACTGCCACCTTGGTCTTGCCTCAGTCTGAATATTCGCCGACCCGGACGTATGAAATGCGCCGCACGCAAGGTTCGTTGTGGGAAGTAGGGTTGCGCGAGGGATGGCTGCAGCCGGAGCACTAAGACAATTGCCGAAACATCGCGCGCCGCCTAGGCTCGCTATTCCAACGCAAGGAGAGTCTGAAATGGGCGATAAGAAAGGTGGCGGCAAGCCGGTGGACAAGGGCGGCAAGCCCGTCGACAAAGGCGGCGACAAGGGCAAGCCCGTCGACAAGGGCGGCAAGAAATAGCCTAGCGCATTCCTCCCCGGTACGGGGAGGTGGCAGCCCGCAGGACTGACGGAGAGGGCGATCCACTTGGCGGCGCGTCTTGTGGCACACCCCCTTCACCACAGTACGTGAGGTCCCCCTCCCCGTTCCGGGGAGGATGTCCTATATCGCGCCCATGACGGAAGAAACCCAATCGGTCCGTGTGCTGCGCGTCGGCGAACGCGTGCGCCATGTGCTGTCCGAAATCCTCTCGCGCGGCGACGTCCATGACGATGTCCTCGCCAGCCATATGACGAGCGTGACCGAGGTCCGGATGACGCCGGACCTGCGCCACGCCACGGTCTATGTGAAACCGCTGCTCGGCGGCGACGAGCAGGAGGTGCTCAAGGCGCTGAAGCGCAATGGCCGCTATTTGCGCGGCGAAGTCGCCAAGCGCGTGAACACCAAATATGCCGCCGACCTGCGCTTTGTGCTCGACGAAAGTTTCGACGAGGGCGGCAAGATCGACCAGCTACTCCGCTCCCCCGAAATCGCCCGCGACCTCGACGAAGAGGAATAGGCGGGTGGCGGGCTCGCTCAGCCCCCGTTCAGCGCGACCCTGCTACAAGCAGTTCATGACACGACCTCTCTTCCTATCCTCAATTCCGCTCGCGGCCGCCGCCGCTTTCGCCGCACCGGCGACAGCACAGACCGGCGAAGTCGCCATCGATAGTACCGAACAGGCGCGCATCCCCTTTGCCGACCGGACGATCCGCAACTGGCGCACGCCTTCGCGCGATGTCGTGCTGATCGAGGCGGGCGGCGGCCAATGGTATCGCGCCGATCTCATGGGCAGTTGCTCCGGGCTGCGCTTTTCCGAGACGCTGGGATTTGAAACGAATGCCGGTGGCAGCTTCGACCGGTTCAGCTCGATCGTCACGCGCGACCAGAATTGCCCGGTACGCAGCCTTGTCGCCATCCCCGATCCCGACGTTGAGGCGGAAGCGACGCCGGACGGCTAGACCGCGCCCCGGCCGCACGGCATGAGTCGGCGATGACCGGCTCGATAAAGCGACTCGCGGTGCCCCTCTCCGACAATGACGCACGGCTCGAACTGCTCGGCCCGCGCCATTATGACGGCCTGCGCGCCGCCTGCGCCGCCGATCCCGACATCTGGGACATCTATCCGGTCAACATGACCGGCGACGACTTCGACCGCGTCATGGAGGCGCGCGAGCGGTTTCACGATGCCGGCAAATGGATCAACTATGCGGTGCTCCACGCGGGCGAAGTCGTCGGCATTTCGAGCTATATCGACCCCGTCGAACGCGACGGCGTCGTCGAGATCGGCGGCACCTATATCGCGCCGCAGGTCCGCGGCACCGGCTTCAACGGCACGATCAAGCGGCTGATGATCGACAATGCGCTGGCCGCCGGGTTCACCCGGATCGAATTTCGCATCGACACGCGCAACACCCGCTCCATGGCCGCCGTCGCCAAGCTCGGCGCGACGCACGAAGGGACGCTGCGCAAGAACCGCGTCACCTGGACCGGCTATGTGCGCGACACGGCCGTGTTCGGCCTGCTCGCCAACGAATGGCAGCAGCACTAGGCCGGGCGTGAGCGAAGCCTAAGGCGCCGTCGCGGGTCCGGTCGGCGCCATTGTGCCGGGCGCCTCGATGAACACCCCGGCACCCGGCCCGAGCGGCACGTCGAGCGCGACCCAGCCGATCGTCATCACCACGCCGATGATGAGCAGCCCGATCGAATAGGGCAGCATCGTCGCCGCGAGGCTGCCGAGACCGAAATCCTTCTGCCAGCGCTGGCAAAAGATCAGGATCAGCGGGAAATAGACCATCAGCGGCGTGATGATGTTCGTCGCGCTGTCGCCGACGCGATAGGAGGCGGTCGCCATCTCCGGCGAGATGCCGAGCAGCATCAGCATCGGCACGAGCACCGGCGCGAGCAACGCCCATTTCGCGCTCGCCGAGCCCACAAAGATATTGAGCAGCGCGGAGACGAGCACGATCGCGCCGAGCAATGCCCAGGCCGGCAGGCCCGAATTGCCGAGGAAATCGGCCCCCTGCACGGCGAGGATCAGCCCCAGGTTCGACCAGGCGAACATCGCGACGAAATGCGCCGCGGCAAAGGCGAGAACGAGATAATAGGCCAGATCCTCCATCGCGCCGGACATCATCTTCACCAGATCCCGATGGTCGCCGATCGTTCCCGCCGCCTTGCCATAGGCCCAGCCGGCGAGGAGAAAGAGCAGGAAGAAACCCGCGACGAGGCTCTGGTAGAAGGGCGTCAGCCGCGCCTCGGCCGTCGCCGTCTCGTCGATCAGCGGCGTCCCCGGCCCCAAGGTGAAGAACAGCCAGAGGCCGACCACGAACAGCACGGCGAGCCCCGCCCAGCGCAGGCCCGCTTTTTCCTCGGCGCTCAGATCGCGATTGCCTTCGGCCTGCCCTTCCTGTTCGGGCGAAACGGCGTCACCGGCCATGGCGGGCGTCCAGCGGCCCAGCCGCGGCTCGATGATTCGGTCGGTCACGAACCAGATGACCGGCAGGAAGACGAAGGTCATGCCGACGATGAAATACCAGTTGCCCGCGATATTGGCGGTGAAATCGCCGAACACGGTCTCGACCGAGGCCTCGGTAATGCCGAAGAGCAGCGCATCGAGCTGCCCGGGAACGAGGTTCGCCGAAAACCCGCCCGAAACGCCTGCGAACGCCGCGGCGATCCCGGCGACCGGGTGGCGCCCGGCGGCGTGGAAGATGATGCCGGCCAGCGGGATCAGCACGACATAGGCGGCGTCGGCGGCAAGGTTGCCGATCATGCCGACAAGGCAGACGATCGGCGTCAGCAGAAAGGTCGGCGCGTTGCGCACGCCCGCGCGCATCGCCGTGCCGAACAGGCCGGCCCGTTCCGCCACACCCGCGCCGAGCATGACGACGAGGACATAGCCCAGCGGATGGAAATGGGTGAAGGTCGCGGGCATCTCGACCCAGAGGCGGCGGATATTCTCCGCCGATAAGAGGCTGACCGCGGTGATCGTCGAGGCTTCGCCCGTCGTCTCGTCGACCTCGGTCGGATGCAGCGCCGACCAGCCCATCAGGCTGGCGACCACGGAAATGACGACAAGAATGGCGATCAGCCAGAAGAAGAGGAACACGGGGTCCGGAAGCTTGTTGCCGCTCCGCTCGACCCAGCCGAGAAGGCCCTTTTGCGTGCCGTTTGCCGCCTCGTTCGCCATCATCCCACCCATTCGTTACGCAACATTTTCATACCGCCTAGCACGGTTTCGCGGCAAACCGCCAACCCCGACCGCTGACAACCTCTCTGCCGCGCGCTACGGCCTCGCGGATGAACGGATGGTTGATCATCGACAAGCCCGTCGGCATCGGATCGACGCCGTGCGTATCGGCCGTGAAGCGCGCGCTGCGGCAGGGCGGCTATGGCAAGCACAAGGTCGGCCATGGCGGGACGCTCGATCCGCTGGCGTCGGGCGTGCTTCCGATCGCGATCGGCGAGGCGACGAAGCTCGCCGGGCGGATGCTCGACAGCGACAAGGTGTACGCGTTCACGATCTCGTTCGGTGCGGAGACCGACACGCTCGATGCCGAGGGCGAGGTGGTCGAGACGTCGGATGCGCGGCCGACGCTGGCCGAGATCGAGGCGATCCTGCCGGCGTTTACCGGCGAGATCGACCAGGTGCCGCCCAAATATTCGGCGCTCAAGATCGACGGCAAGCCGGCCTATGCGCGGATGCGGGCAGGCGAAGATGTGGAGATCGAGACGCGGCGGGTGACGGTTCGATCACTCTCACCCTTCCCCTTCAGGGGAGGGGCCGGGGGTGGGGACTCTCACTCTAGCGCGGCGCCTGCGGATAGCCCCCACCCCAACCCCTCCCCTGAAGGGGAGGAGCTTGGCGCAATCACCCTCACCGCCCATGTTTCGAAGGGCACCTATATCCGCAGCCTCGCCCGCGACATCGCGCGCGCCTTGAACACGGTCGGACACGTCACCATGTTGCACCGCATCAAGGCCGGTCCTTTCACGCTGGAAGGCGCGATTTCGCTGGACAAACTGGACGAACTCGCTAAGAGCCGCGCCCTTGAACAGGCATTATTGCCACTGACGGCGGGGCTGGACGACATCCCGGCTCTCTCCGTCACTCCCGATCAGGCTCGAAAGCTCCGCCAGGGGCAGCGTCTGGACGGGTTTCCCGCCAGCCAGGGCCTTCACCTTGCAACCGACCAGTCTGTTCCGGTTGCGCTCGTCGATTGCGACGAAGGCGAAATCCGGGTCGTGCGGGGATTCAACCTCTGACGTTCGCCCGGCGACGGGCGTTCGCAGGACACATCCGGGCTGCCCCCTTGGGGGATTGCCCGCACAAAGACTCGAAAGGAATGACGCGATGTCGATCACTGCCGAACGCAAGCAGGAACTGATCAAGGAACATGCCCGCGAAGAACACGATACGGGTTCGCCGGAAGTACAGGTCGCGATCCTTACCGAACGGATCGTCAACCTGACCGAGCATTTCAAGGGCCATCACAAGGACCATCATTCGCGCCGCGGGCTGCTGATGCTGGTCAACAAGCGCCGCAACCTTCTCGCCTATCTGCGCGGCAAGGACGAGGGGCGCTATCAGGACCTCATCAAGAAGCTCGGCCTTCGCAAATAGTTTACAGGAAGCGGCCTCCTTCGTGGGGCCGTTTTCGCATTTGAGGGCAGCGATCTTTCGCTTCCCGCACCAGTTTTCTCACCGTTTGCCCTGAGCTTGTCGAAGGGCTGTCCTTCACCTTTGAACGGTCGAGAAAAAGAAAAGCAGGGCTTCGACAAGCTCAGCCCAACGGAGATGAAGGACCTCGATCGAAGGGAGCAATGAGGCTCCCGCATCACGCGGACAATCCGGTCCGCATCATTGGCCGCCGGGCGCATGGGGCGTTCCGGCCGGAAGAAAGAAGAAAACGAATGTTCGACGTAAAGAAAGTTGAAACCCAATGGGGCGGCGAGACGCTGACCCTCGAAACGGGCAAGGTTGCCCGCCAGGCCGACGGCGCGGTGCTCGCGCAGCTCGGCGATACCGTGGTGCTGTGCGCCGTCACCGCCGCCAAGAGCGTGCGCGAGGGGCAGGACTTCTTCCCGCTGACCGTGCACTATCAGGAAAAATTCTCGGCCGCCGGACGCATTCCGGGCGGCTTTTTCAAGCGCGAAGGCCGCGCGACGGAAAAGGAAACGCTGACCAGCCGTCTGATCGACCGCCCGGTTCGCCCGCTTTTCCCCGAAGGCTTTTACAACGAGATCAACGTGATCTGCCAGGTGCTCAGCTATGACGGCGTCAACGAGCCCGACATCCTCGCCATGGTCGCCGCTTCGGCAGCGCTCACCATTTCCGGCCTGCCCTTCATGGGCCCGATCGGCGCCGCGCGCGTCGGCTACAAGGACGGCGAATATCAGCTGAATCCGAGCCGCGAGGAAGTCGGCGAAGGCGAACTGGATCTCGTCGTCGCAGGCACGCAGAACGCCGTTCTGATGGTCGAATCGGAAGCCAAGGAGCTGTCCGAAGACGTCATGCTCGGCGCCGTGATGTTCGCGCATGAGGAATCGAAGAAGGTCATCGACGCGATCATCGATCTCGCCGAACAGGCCGCCAAGGAACCTTGGGAACTCGCCTCGACCGAAGGCAATGACGAGATCAAGGCCAAGCTTCGCGACATGATCGGCAAGGATATCGAGGCGGCCTACAAGCTGACCGACAAGTCCGAGCGGTCCGACGCGCTCAACGCGGCGCGCGACAAGGCCAAGGAAGCCTATGCCGACGAAGACGGCCAGACGCAGATGGCGGCCAACAAGGCGGTCAAGAAGCTGGAAGCCGAAATCGTTCGCGGCGCCATCCTGAAGGACGGCAGCCGGATCGACGGCCGCAAGCTCGATCAGGTCCGCCCGATCGAGGCGCAGGTCCATTTCCTGCCCCGCACGCACGGCTCCGCGCTGTTCACGCGCGGCGAAACGCAGGCGATCGTCACCACGACGCTCGGCACCAAGGACGCCGAGCAGATGATCGACGGTCTGGACGGCCTCTCCTACTCGCCGTTCATGCTGCACTATAACTTCCCGCCCTATTCGGTCGGCGAAGTGGGCCGCTTCGGCTTCACCAGCCGCCGCGAGACCGGCCATGGCAAGCTCGCCTGGCGCGCGATCCATCCGGTGCTGCCCGATATGGAAGAGTTCCCCTATACGATCCGTCTGCTCTCCGACATCACTGAGTCCAACGGCTCGTCGTCGATGGCGACGGTCTGCGGCAGCTCGCTGGCGCTGATGGATGCCGGTGTGCCGATCAAGCGCCCGGTTTCGGGCATTGCCATGGGACTTATTCTGGAGGGTGACGATTTCGCCGTCCTGTCCGACATCCTCGGCGACGAGGATCATCTCGGCGACATGGACTTCAAGGTGGCCGGCACCGAGCAGGGCATCACCTCGCTCCAGATGGACATCAAGATCGCCGGTATCACCGAAGAGATCATGAAGTCCGCTCTCGAGCAGGCCAAGGGCGGCCGCGCGCATATCCTGGGTGAGATGGCCAAGGCGATCAGCTCGGTGAACACCGAGATGAGCGACTATGCGCCGCGCATCGAAACGATGCAGATCGACAAGGAAAAGATCCGCGACGTCATCGGCACGGGTGGCAAGGTTATCCGCGAGATCGTCGCGGAAACCGGCGCCAAGGTTGATATCGATGATGAGGGGATCATCAAGATTTCCTCGAGCGACATCAACGAGATCGAAGCCGCGAAGAAGTGGATCGAGGGCATCGTCGAAGAGCCCGAGGTCGGCAAGATCTACGACGGCAAGGTCGTCAACATCGTCGATTTCGGCGCTTTCGTGAACTTCATGGGCCAGAAGGACGGCCTCGTGCACGTTTCGGAAATCAAGAACGAGCGCGTCGAGAAGGTGTCCGACGAACTGTCCGAAGGACAGGAAGTGAAGGTCAAGGTTCTCGAGATCGACGGCCGCGGCAAGGTTCGCCTGTCGATGCGCGTCGTCGATCAGGAAACCGGCGAAGAGCTGGAAGATGCCCGCCCGCCGCGCGAGAATAATCGCGGCGGTGGCGGCGGCGGCCGTGGTGGAGACCGCGGTCCCCGCGGCGGCGGAGGCGGCCGTGGCCGCGGCCCGCGCCGCGACCGGGGCGAAGGCAAGTCCGATGGTGGCAAGGAAGGCGGCGATCTGCCCGAATTCATCACCAAGGACTAAGCCCGTCCGCTACTGAAAGGAAAAGGGGCCCGCTTGCGGGCCCCTTTTTTCTGCCTGGCGCTGGCAGCGATTGGTGCCGATGGGGCGATTGGTGTAGATTGCGCCAATGCGAGCGGTGCCTCTTATCGCGATAATCTCCTTTGCCGGCTTGGCCGCCTGTTCAGCCGACAAGGCGGCGGACGACGGGACGACGTCTTCCGATGCGGCCGAAACGACAGCCGACGAGACAGCGATCGATCTCGCCGCGCTTCCGGTTTCCGATGCAGCCTGCCCGATGTTGAACCAGATGCGCGCCTGGCCCGCTAGGGACGCAGCGGCGCCAGTGGATCCGCTCACCAACGCGGTCGGCCTTGGCGCGGACGGGCAGTATGATTGGAATGGCGAAGCTGTGTCGTTCGAAACCCTTCGCCAGTATCTGGAGCTTACCGCGACGATGGTGCCTGCCCCGCCGCTGACCCTTCGTGTCGAACCGGATGACAATTGCGACCGGGTGCGCGAGGTCGTGAACATGATCGAGGAAGTCGTCGATTGCAGCGGCGGTACCTGCGCCCTCGAATACCCGCAAAACTAGCGCCCTATCCTCCAGCGCAATCGTCTTGCACGTCCTGTCTGCGTCCGCAGGAACGCGGCATCCTTCCGCCGTTTTTCGATTTTTTCGATCTGCGACAATAGCACGACCGGAATCCTCCGTTTTGGCTCTACCCGCGGATTGTGATATCTGATGCGCTGCAGGACGAAGAGTTGAGTTTCGCTTGCGCTGGGATCGGGAGAGGCCGCAGTGCAAGAAGCGTTGCTCCATTTTCGGCGTTCCGAGGATCCGGATACGCTTTGGAAGGCAGAGGTCGCCGCGCTGAAAAGGCATGGCGCCGAGCGGCTGCTGGCGCTCCGCCCGCCGCCCGGCGATATCGGCCGCGATTGCGATATTCGATCGGAAGGCTTCCCGCTTTCCTTCGTCAGCCAATATGTCGAAGAGGAATTGTGGCGCCACGATCCGGCGGTCCGTGCGGCGACGAACCGTTTCAGGCCTTTCTGCCGCGCGGAGCTTGGCGACAGTCTTCCGTTGTCCCCGCAGGAAGAGAGATTTGCCGAACTGTGCCGCGACTATGATCTCGGCAAGGGCGTTATCATCCCCGTCTTCGGGCCGCGCGGCAGCAACGGCTTCGTCGAGGTCGTGACGGCGGAGGATTGCGGCGACAGCACGCCGGAGAATATCTACGAGATGCAGACGATCGCCCAGATGGCGCATCAGCGCTATTGCGAACTCAAGGGGTTCGGCGAGGCGCAGCCGCCGCAGCTTTCGGATCGGGAAAACCAGATCCTGTTCTGGGTCGCGCAGGGCAAGAGCAACCGCAGCATCGCCGGTATCCTCGATATCTCGGCCAATACTGTCGATACCTATTTGCGGCGGATCTACGAAAAGCTCGACGTGACCGACCGGACGCGCGCCGCGATCCGCGGCATCGCCTACGGCCTGATCCGGCCCTAGCCGATTTATCCCCCGTCCCGCAGGTGCGGGACATGCCTTTTCAATATGTTACGCCTATTGCGCCGCTACGGGATTGATCGCTGGGCTGCCCATGACGGGCCGACAGATCGCGTCCCGTCAATCAATAGGGGGATCGTCAGACTCTTCCCGCAAGGAAGAGGGCTTTGTGCGTCTGAACGGCGCGGCTCTGTCGCACTTGACCGGTGCGAGAGCGATTAGTGGGTGCGTATATGATCGATGGAACCGACCGTTTCGAACAGGCGGCGCAAACTTCAGCCGCTCGGCAAGACAACGAGGAAGACCGTTCGGGCGGCTGCATCTCGATCGTCGCCTATCTGCACGAGATGTGCAGGTTGCGGTCTCGCCATATGCGGCATCCCATGTTCGTCAACCCGGCGATCGAAATCCTGCTGACGCTCTATATCGCCCGCGAAGAAGGCGTTCGCCCACCGCTTGCCAGCATTGCCGTCGCGAACGGCCTGGATGCCGATTATTGCGAATCCATCGTCAAGCAGCTTGTCGAGAACGGCTTTGCCGAATGGCATGCGATGAACCCGGTCAGCGGCATTCCGATCGCCTGCATTTCCGATGATGGCCATGCGCGCGTCGAAGCGCTGGCACGCAGCATCGCGAACCTCTGACGCGCCCCATAGCTGAACGCTTCGGTTCGTCGCTGTTCAGACACGGTTCAATGCGAAATGCCTATCTCCTGTGCCAAGTCGCACGACGTTGGGACAAAGGAGCGCCCCCGCATGACACCGAAAGTGAAATCGCTGGTCCTTCTGGCGGGTGCCGCCGGCCTCCTATCGGCGTGCGCCTATCCCGGCTATTCGGGCGGCTATTACGACGACAAATATTACGGCCAGAGCGCCTATGACGACGGCTATTATGCCGATGACGCCTATTACGGCGAATATGGCTATCCCGAAGACTGTTACGATTATGATGGCTATCTCTACGAGGACTGCCGCGACGCGGGCTATATCGCGCGGCAGGGCTTTGGCTATGGCTCGGTCTATATCTATGACGGCTATGCGCCCTATGGCTGGTATAGCGGTTTCTACTATCCCGGCTATTCCACCTATATCTACGATCGAGCAGGCCGCCGCCACAGCTGGAACGAGGCCCAGCGCCGCTATTGGCGGGGCCATCGCCAACGGCGCGGCGACTGGCGCGACGGAGACCGGCGCGGCCGGCACGACGGCGAACGCCGCGCGCGCCGCGACCAGCGGCCGGACGGCATGGGCACCGGACAGCGTAGCGGACGGCGCGACGGCGACGGACGCCGCGCCAATCGCGATCAACGGCCCGACAATGCGCGCGACCAGCGCCGCGACGGCGGTGGCAGGCGCGGGCGGACGGATCGCGACAGGGGCGGCTCGAACAACAATGGCACCGTGACGCCGGCGCCCAGTGCACCGGTGGCGGTCCATCCCGGACGCAATCCCGGCAGGGTTCGGCCGCCGATGGCGCGGCCCGAAACGTCTGAGCCGCGCCCAGATCCGGCTCGCAACACGCGACGCCCGCCGCGAGCCGAACCGATGACGTTGCCGGCGCAGGACACACGCCAGCGTGGCACCCGCGACCGGCAGACACCGGCCGCACGCCAGGCTCCCGCCCGGCCGCGCGCGACCCCGACGCGGCCCGGTCGTCCGACCATGACGCAGGAGCGGCCGCAGCGGACGCGTCCGGCCCCTGTCCAGCGCGAAGCGCGCCCGGTGCCCGCTCAGTCCCGCCCCGCCCGGCCGGCCGTTCAGCAACGCGCGGCACCGCAGCCCGCGCCCGCGCGCCCGGCCATGCAGCAACGCGCCACGCCTCAGCCCGCACCGGCGCCGCAACCCGCCGCAAACTCGGCACCCCAGCGCGCCGATCCGCCCGCCCGGCCGCAGCGTGCGACCCAGCGCCCGGGCAATGATCGGCCGCGCCGTCGCCCCGATTGACGTGAAACCGGCGGTCTTAACCACGATTTCGGTGCCGCCGGTCACAGCGCGTTCATCTCGGTTCATCGATACTCCAGAACGTTCCATCGCAGGAACATGAAGGAGAAGACCGATGTATCACGACCATGAAGCGTTCAAATTCGCGCCGATGGGCTATCGCATGGTCTATCGCAAGCATGAGACGAACCACTGCCCCGGCTGCGGCCAGCAGCAATGGATCGTCGGACGCGCCAGCGCCGAATGCGCCTTTTGCGGCACCCCGGTGCCGCTCCAGGGCGGTCAGATGAACGGTGCCGGCCTCGTCCGCGCACGCGGCAAGACCGACCGTTACGCCCCGCTCGCCGCCTGATGAACGCGGCAAGCAGGATTTAACCTTGCCGCGCTAAGCTCCGGCTCCCGAACGCCAAGGCCCTGTGCCGGCGAAACGAGGGAGCCGGATGGAAAAATTCGTTCTCATGATCGGCGGGTTGCTGCTCGCCAGCGCCCTGCTTTTCGATGCCGGTGCAAACGACACCGGGCTGGCAGACGGTTCGACCAGCGAAACGGCCATCACCGCTTCGCCCGATGCGCGCGCCTCGCTTTCATCCGATAGCGGCCAGTTCACGGCCACTCGCGCGCCCGACGGCCATTTCTATGCCGAGGCGCGCGTCAACGATGCACCCGTCCGGATGATGGTCGATACCGGCGCCAGCATGGTCATCCTCAATCCTGTCGATGCCGAACGGATCGGCTTCACCGCGCATGAGTCCGAATTCACCGCGCGTGCGAACACGGCGGGCGGCATCGTGCGGCTGAAGCCCGTGACGCTGAACCGGCTGGCCGTCGGATCGCTGAGCGTCGACAATGTCCCGGCCATGATCGCCGAGGAGCCGATGACGGTATCGCTGATCGGGCAGAGTTTTCTGAGCCGCGTGGAGAGCGTCGAGATCGCAGGCGATCAGATCCGGATGAGGTGACTTTTCCGTTAGAATTTCGCTGACGCGAAATCGCCGCACCAGCCCACTCCCCCACCCGGCCTCCCATTCAGGATACGCTGTGGGAGGTCGGGTGGGGGAGTGGGCTGGTGCGGCGCTCGACCGCTAGGTCGAGTCTGACAAACAAATACGCCCCACCCATTTGCGCTCAGGGTGAGCGCGTAGAAAGCGAATCCCTACCTCAATCCCCGATCCAGCGGCCGCTGTTCCTGAATTCCGGCCGCACCGTCGATTCCGGCAGCGTCCCGGCAATCACACCACTGCGCGGCAGGTTGTTGGGCTCGGCCGCCTCGGCAACCTGCGTTCGCTCCTGACGCGAAGACCGCGCGACCGGCGCCGGCGGCAGATTGTCCGTCGCGCGCGCCATCTCCAGCGCCTCCTCGGTCGGGCTGCCGCTCGCACCGTCGGCGACCGGCATGTCCGCCGCGGCAACGGCTTCCTCGGCCGGACGCGGGCGCCACGGGCGCGGCCCGGACTCGCGGCCCGAATAACGCTGAGTGAAGAAGCCCGGATCGCTGCCCCGCCCGCGCAGGCGATGGAAGATGTGCCGGCCGATCATGTTCGTCATCGTCAGCCGCCGTCCCCAATAGGGCCAGACCTCGAAGGTGTGGTAGTGTGTCGCATAGCCGACATCGCCGAACGCGCGCCCGTCAATCGCCTCGGCCGCATAGCGCCGCGCCCGGGCCCAGATCGATGCCGCCGGTGTTCTGGCGAGGGCCCCGTCGCAGGTGAAGGTGAACTGGCACCCGGTGCTGCGTTCGCTGCCCTGATAGACGACGCCGCAGATGCTGTTCGGATAGTCGGGATGGCGAACCCGGTTGAGGATCACCTGCGCCACGGCGCGCTGGCCGGCCTCGGGCTCGAGCCCCGCCTCGTAATAGATCGCCTGGGTGAGGCACTGCAGCGCCCGTTCGCGGTCAGCGGCAGTGGCGGCACGAAAGGCTATGCCCTGCGGCCGCGGTCCGTCATAGCCGTCCCGCCCCAGATCGGCCTGGATCGCCTCACGCACGGCAGCGGCCTCTTCCGGGCTCAGCGTCAATGCTTCGGACGGCGTCAGCAGGCCTTCGGGATCGCCAGAGTCCATCGCGGCCAGCGCGATCTCGGGCATGTCCTGCGGGTCGGGGAGCGCGACGGTCAGTCCGCGCTCGGGCGAGGCGATACCCTGCGCGGCCAGCAGCAGGAACGCAGCGGCGGCGAGAAGGAGCGCCGCGAGCCCCGCAATCGGGCCGTGGAAACGGCGCACTTGGGGCGACGTGGAATGAGGCTGTATCGGAGCGGTTTGGGTCGCAGTTGCCGTCCGTTTGGACTCAACCGACGGGGTTGCTGCTTCGGCTTCGCGCACGCGCGCATCGACGCGCATCTCCGCCTTGAGCGGGATCGCGTCGCTCCAGTCGCCCTGCATCCAGCGGGGCAATGCGGTATCGGCCGTGTCCAAGCGCTGCCCTCCCATGGGTAAGCACGGGCCGGGCTAGCGCGAATTCGGGAATAAATAACGATAATAGATGGTTAATCGGGATTCAGTTTGTCAGAATTTTCCTGACGTAAAATCGCCGCACCAGCCCACACCCCCTCCCGACCTCCCATTCAGGATACTCTCGTGGGAGGTCGGGAGGGGGTGTGGGCTGGTGCGGCGCTCGACCGAAAGGTCGAGTCTGACAAAATCT
>NZ_CAKZNF010000024.1 GCF_937129435.1 uncultured Parasphingopyxis sp.
TGGTACCAGGAATGCCACCGCGTCTTCCGCGAGGAAGAAGGGCGCGATCCCTATGATTTGATGGGACGGACCGCGGCTGCTGCGTGAATCCTCCCCCCACGGGGGAGGGGGACCATGCTCTGCATGGTGGAGGGGCAACCGCCGAAAGCGACATCTTATGCGGCCTGTGCCCCTCCACCACCTTCGGTGGTTCCCCTCCCCGTGCCGGGGAGGATTTCAGCGCTCCATCAATTCGGCGAAGAAGCTCTCATTTGCGGCGCGCAGGTCATCGAGCGAAATTCCCCGCATGGAGGAAAAGCCAATGAAATCGCCACCCGTAAAGCCGAGCAAAGTGACCGGTATGCGAGCAATGAACGCCGTCTGCTGGAGATTGTAGAAATCCCTTGTGGTAACGACATACCGACCCTGGTCTTCCGAAAACCAGTGGCGAGGATCATATCCATGGAAGGGCGCAGCCGTAAGCTGGGCGCCGATATTTCCTGACAGAGCCATTTCCGCGATGGCGACCAACAAGCCACCGTCGGATACGTCATGGACTGACGTCAGCAAGCCAGAACCGATCAACGAGCGAACGAACTCGCCGTGCTCTGCTTCCTGATACAAATCGACTGAGGGGGGCGGGCCGTCCTCGCGTCCATGTATTTCCCGCAACCAAAGCGATTGTCCGAGATCGCCGTAGGTTTCGCCGATCGCAAAAATGCCTTCCCCCTCCGCCTTGAACGCCACCGTCGCCATTGTCTCGATATCGTCGAGCAGGCCGATCGCGCCGATGGCGGGCGTTGGCAGGACGGGTGTCGCCTTGCCGTCGGCGCCCGTCGTTTCGTTGTAGAGCGAAACGTTGCCGCTGACGATCGGCATGTCGAGCGCGGCGCAGGCTTCGGCCATGCCTTCGATACAACCGACGAACTGACCCATGATCTCGGGCTTTTCGGGGTTGCCGAAATTCATGCAGTCGGTGGTCGCGAGCGGCTTGGCGCCGACGGCGGAAAGGTTGCGATAGGCTTCGGCGATCGCCTGCTTGCCGCCCTCGACCGGATCGGCCTTGCAATAACGCGGCGTGCAGTCGGTGGTGATGGCAAGGCCCTTGTTCGTGCCGTGGACGCGCACGACCGCCGCGTCGCCGCCGGGGCGCTGCACGGTGTCGGCCATGACCATATGGTCATATTGCTCCCAGACCCATTTGCGCGAGGCGAGATCGGGCGATGCCATGAGCTTGAGCAGGTCGGCGCCGATATCGTCGCTCTCCGGGATGTCGGTCAGCGGTTCGGGCTTCGGCGTCGGGACGTGCGGGCGATCGTAATTGGGTGCATCGGCGGCGAGCGGCCCGAGCGGGATGTCGCAGACGGTTTCGCCCTGCCAAGTCAGCACCATATGGCGGGTGTCGGTGACTTCGCCGATGACTGCGAAATCGAGCTCCCACTTCTCGAAGATCGCGCGCGCCATGTCCTCGCGGCCCGGCTTCAGCACCATCAGCATGCGTTCCTGAGATTCGCTCAGCATCATCTCATAGGGCGTCATGCCCTCTTCGCGGCACGGCACGGCGTCCATATTGAGGACGATGCCGACTTCGCCATTGGTCGCCATCTCGACGCTGGAGCTGGTGAGGCCCGCCGCGCCCATATCCTGGATCGCGACGATCGCGTCGGAGGCCATCAGCTCGAGGCAGGCCTCGATCAGCAGTTTTTCGGTGAAAGGATCGCCGACCTGGACGGTGGGACGTTTCTCTTCCGAATCCTCGCCGAACTCCGCGCTCGCCATCGTCGCACCGTGGATGCCGTCGCGCCCGGTCTTCGAACCGACATAGACGATCGGATTGCCGACGCCGCTGGCGGCCGAATAGAAGATCTTGTCGGTATCGGCGATGCCGACCGTCATCGCGTTGACGAGAATGTTGGTGTCATAGGCCGAGTGGAAATTGACCTCGCCGCCGACCGTGGGGACGCCGACGCAATTGCCGTATCCCCCGATCCCGCGCACGACGCCCGAAACGAGGTGCCGCGTCTTGGGATGGTCGGGCCGGCCGAAGCGCAGCGCGTTCATGTTGGCGACCGGTCGCGCGCCCATCGTGAAGACGTCGCGCAAAATGCCGCCCACACCCGTCGCCGCGCCCTGATAGGGCTCGATGTACGAGGGGTGGTTATGGCTCTCCATCTTGAAGATCGCCGCCTGTCCATCGCCGATATCGACGACCCCGGCGTTCTCGCCCGGTCCGCAAATCACCTGCGGCCCCGTCGTCGGCAGTTTCTTCAGGTGCCGGCGCGAGCTTTTGTACGAACAATGCTCTGACCACATGACCGAGAAGATGCCGAGCTCGACGAGATTGGGCTCGCGTCCCAGCGCCGCGAGGATGCGGTCATATTCTTGCGCGTTGAGGCCGTGTTCGGCAACGATTTCGGGCGTGATGTCGGACATGGCCTGCGCCTTAGCGGCGGCGCGCCGATCCCGCTAGAGCGAAGCGCCGCGAAGCTGTCAGAAGTTATCGCACGCGGACAGTGGACGATACGCGATTGAGGTCTTCCGTGGTCGTCTGCAACGCCAGAAGCTGGTTGATCAGCGACACGACCGACAAGGTCGTGCCGGTGTCGGCAGCATGGGTTCCGCCATGTTCGGGGATGAAATAGCGTGTCCCGCGATAGCCGACATCGACGGCGGCGCGGCCGCCGCCTTCCGACAGGCTGAAAAAGCGCGCCAATTGCTGGCGGACCGGGTCGCCCGCAGGGCGGGATCGCTGCTCGCGCAGGACTTCGCCGATATAGTAGATGACACCTTCGGTGGAACGGAAGACGACGCGAAGACGCGCGCCTTCGTTCGAGGATTCGGCGCTCTGCGCGACATTGGACTGGGCCTGGCAATGGTTCGCCAGGTCGCGCCGCTGCTCCTCGCTGAGCGCTTCCGGCAGGGCAACCTCGACCCCCTGGCGATCGCGCATGGCAATCGAGACATGTTCCCTGGTCGATTCGGCGATGGATTCGCGCCGCCCGTCCCGGCCGTTCCAGCCATGGGCGACGTCGAACTCGGCGCTGCGATCGGCGGCAAGGAATCCGGCAAGGTCGCTGCCCGCCAGCACGATGTCGTACCGTTCGCCGCTGCTGACGCTTTCGCGCATCTGGAGGAACCGGAAGAAATCGAAATCCCAGACGCCGTCATAATTTTCGGGGTCGTTCTCGATCACGAAAATCGGTGTTCGGGATTGCGAGGCTGCCGCGCTGCCCGCGGCGGGCAGGCACTCGATTCGCTCGATGAAGAGCGGCGCCAGCATGGAGCTGTTCCACCCTTGCGACAGGAGGAGGAGCATCGTGTCCTCGCGGATCGGAGACAGCGCGCCGCGGACGAATTCCTCAGTGTTGAGCGGGATGACGGTGAAGGAGGGATCGCTGGTGGCGCTGACGCCGATCGACCCGCCATAGGTGCGCGCCAGATCGATGCCATCGTCGCCGGTGATCGCGAATTCCGACCCCGCCCCGGCATTGGTGCTGAGCTCGATCGATCCGTTGATCTCCGAAACGCTCGAATAATAGATCGGCTCGCGATGCTGCGCTCGCAGGATATTGAGCAGGATCATCTGGTTGCGCGTATCGGCGATGGCCCGGTTATAATCGGTCGCGAAGTTCGTGATCGGCGTACGCAGCGATGTTGTGCACGCGGCAAGGCCGAGTGCGCAAGCTGCGGCCATCGTCGCCTTCGGCAAGGAAAGAGCCATCTGAATTCCCCCTTTTCAGATGAGATTGTGAATTCTGAAGAAGTTATGCCGGCCATCGGGCGATGGCAATATCGTCCGCCCCAGCCGGGGCGGAACGAAAAAGGGCCGGCACGCCATCGGCGGACCGGCCCTCGATTACGGGTTGGCTATGCCGATCAGGCGCTGCAGCTCTGTCCGTTATAGGTGATGGTATCGCCGGTCCCAACGAGCGTCTGGCCTTCGCCGGAGAAGGTGATCGGACCTCCCGTTTCGGCGGGAGCTTCCGCTTCCGCGTCGCCCTCGGCATCGGTTTCGGCCGCCGCTTCGTTCTGCAGGATCGTCTGCGGTTCGGCACGGTCGCCGCGAACGCCGACCTGCGTGTCACCGGTGTAGAAGGTCACATAGACGACGCTGCCATCGTCGCAGCGATAGCTGTTCGAGGCGCGCTCCATCGGGGGAAGATCGACAGGCTCGGCATCGGCAAGCTCTTCGGCCTGCGGATCAGCCATGTTGCCGACTTCGGTGGGTTCGCTCTCACCACAGGCGGCGAGAGAGGCGAGGGCGACAAGGGATGCCGCCGCGAGGGGGATCATTCGGTTTTTCATAGCGACGGGCTTTTCGCGAGTGCACAACGGGTCGTCAAGTGGAGAAATCGACGGAGTCTAAGGAAATTCGACGAATGCCATGCTGGGACGCAGCATTTGCCGATTGCTGGCTGTCTCGATCGCGCGGTGACGCAGGCGATGCGGGATGATAGCAGGCCGGCATGACTCACATTGCCAAAATCATGCTGTTGGGATCGGGCGAACTGGGGCGGGAATTCGTCATCTCGGCCAAAAGGCTCGGCGCTTATGTCGTCGCCTGCGATTCATATGCCCATGCGCCCGCGATGCAGGTCGCGGATGAGAGCGACGTCTTCTCGATGCTCGACGGGGACGCGTTGCGCGATGCCGTTGCGCGCCACGATCCGGACTTCATCGTGCCCGAGATCGAAGCGATCCGGACGGAGATCCTGGCCGAAGTCGAGGCAGAGGGCAGGGTGGTCGTCCCGTCGGCACGGGCGACGCAGATGACGATGAACCGCGATGCGATCCGCGACCTGGCGGCGAACGATCTCGGCGTGCGCACGTCGCGCTATCGCTATGCCGAGAATTTCGAGCAGGTTCGCGCCGGCGCCGAAGCGGTCGGGCTGCCGCTCGTGATCAAGCCGGTCATGTCGTCGAGCGGGAAGGGTCAGAGCACAGTGCGCGATGCGGACGAGCTCGAGGCCGCCTGGGATTATGCCGTCGCCAATATGCGCGGCGACCGCAAGCGCGTGATCGTCGAGCAGTTCATCGATTTCGAATACGAGATCACGCTACTGACCGTGCGGACGCGCGACGGCGTCATCTTCTGCCCGCCCATCGGCCATCGGCAGGAACGCGGCGACTATCAGGAAAGCTGGCAGCCCGCGCCGATGGATCCCGCGCATCTGGCCGAGGCGCAGGCCATGGCGCGCAAGGTCGTCGACGATCTGGGCGGCTATGGCCTGTTCGGCGTCGAGTTCTTCGTCGCGAAGGACGGCGTTATCTTTTCCGAGCTTTCGCCCCGGCCGCACGATACCGGAATGGTCACGCTGATTTCGCAGCATCTGAGCGAATTCGATCTGCATGCCCGCGCGATCCTCGGACTGCCCATCCCCGAGACCGAGATGAGCGCACCGGCTGCGGCATCGGCCGTGGTCCTCGCCGATCGCGACTCCGACTCGTTCCACTATGCCGGGCTGGCGAAGGCGCTCGCCGGAGAGCCGGACGCGTCCGATGCGCGCATCGATGTGCGGATCTTCGGCAAGCCCGTGACGCGGCCCTATCGGCGCATGGGCGTTGCGCTCGCGACCGGCCAGACACCCGACGCCGCGCGCAAATCTGCACGTGACGCCGCGAAGAAGGTTCGTATCCTCTACGATTGAGCGTGAAGCAGCCTCTAGGGGCGCCGTTGCGGCTCCGACGTCTCGCGATCGCCTTGCCTCGAATCGGTCGATGTTCCAGCCGGGCGCGATTGCGTGCGCGGCAGCCGGATATCGGGCAATCCGCGCTCGCGCAGCCGGTCGACCGCCGATTCGATCTGCTCGCGCGTCGGGAGGGGAACGCGTGTTCCGGGGTCGGGCGCTGTGCCGGGATCGGCCTGCGTGCCCGTTGCGCTCTCCGGGGGCGTGCTTGGCTCGCGCGGCGGGCGAGTCTCGGGCTCGGGCGGGCGGGTCGTCGCGCCGCCGTCTCGATCCGGCTGGACGATGGCGGGCGGCGGTTCGACGGGGCGGACATTCGGATTGACGACTCGCGGCCCGCCGGCAGAGCCGCCATTGCCGGGCTCTATCGGGTCGGGACCGCTCGGGCGGGGATCGGGCGGTTCGACGGTCTCGTCTTCCGGACCATCAATCGCCTCGATATCGGGTGGCGTTTCCACGACCTCGTCGGCGTCGTCCTGCCCGGCCGCCAGGGCATCGCGTTCCGCGATCAGCGCGTCGCGCTCGGCCTTCAGATCGGCAACGGCGAACACCGCCCATGCCGTCACGCCGATGGCGATCGCCGCCAGCAGCAATTGCAGCCAGAGCAGCCGGGTGCCGGTGCGAACGAAGCGCTCGAAACGATTGGCCATCGCTGTCATCCTCTCCGTGTCGCGGCGAGCGTGCGAACAAGTTTGAGGCCGATCATCATGCCACCCAGTAGTGCCGCGCCAAGCCCCGCCATCGCCGCGCCGCGATAGAGTTCGACGGACAGTGCGTCGCCGGCCAGCGCCACCGTCGCCAGCGCGAACAGGATCGCAACCAGCCCGAGCGCGAAGCCGATCACGACCGCCGGCCCCAGCCCCTGCATCTGTCCGCCCGGCACCGATGCGGCGCCAGGCGCTTCGGGCAACGATGCCGCGCCCGTCTTCTGCGCGACTTCGCGATCGAGCTCCGGCCAGGGCACGTCACCCGTCCCGCCGGGCCAGCGGCTGAAATCGATCATCTGGATCATGTTGAAGGGGAGCGGCATCCGGCTGCCATCGATCTTGAGCTGGACGAGCTTGCCGGTGTCGAGCGCCTCGGTCGCCTCGGCGCGGACCCAGAGCGATTCCTTGGCCTCGGCCGACCAGCAGACGACGACGCCGCTCGCCTCGGCGATCTCGGCCTCGATCACATTGGCATAGCGATCGCCGGCTTTGAGAAAATCGTCCCACCACAGCGAATAGCCGGTCGATTGCAGGCCGCCGGCGATCTGCGCGGCCCGATCCGCGTTCTTGCTTGCATAGGAAAGGAACAGCTGCGCCAATGATTTCCCCCTGCCGCGCTCATATCCTATCCACCCCGGCAAGTCATGTGAGCCGCGTCACAGATGGTCGGCGATCGCGGCCCAGCGCTCTTTCTTTTCCGCAAGCGGCATCGCGGCATAGGCGGGACTGGAAGAGGGGAGGTCGACCAGCCTGATATTACTCGCGCCATCGGCGAGAAGCTTGCGGCCTTTCATTCCGGCCTTGCGACCATTGAACGCGACGGCTCGCAGTTTCGGCAGGCTTGTCACCAATGCCGACAGATCATTGGGCGCAGCATCGCGGATCGCGCTGTCGAGGCTACCGGCGCGCGCCGCATGGGCGATCACATCCCACAGCCCGATCCGATGCCGGAGCAGGATCTGCAAGCGATCCGCATAGGGAAGCGGCCTGAGCGGCGTGCCGATGGCGGTTCCGACAAGTTCCCAGAACCGGTTTTGCGGATGGCCGTAATATTGGCCGCGCCGCAGCGATTCCTCGCCGGGCAGGCTGCCGAGGATCAGCATCCGGGTTTCGTCATCGGCGACCGGAGGGAAACAGGCCTTGCGCTCCATGGGTGGACGATGGGGCCGGACAAGGACGGGATCAAGCATCGCAAGACTGGAAACGGCCCCGCTCGCGCTTTGCGCCTGCCAAGCCAAGATTGCTTGCTCCGGCAAAGCGCGCTCGGCTAAGCTTCCGCCATGACCATCGTTCCCAATCCGCTCGCCCTCATCGGCAACACGCCGCTGGTCCGATTGGCCGGTCCTTCGGAAGAGGCCGGATGCGACATTCTCGGCAAATGCGAATTCGCCAATCCGGGCGGATCGGTGAAGGATCGGCCGGCGCTGTTCATCGTCGAAGAGGCCGAGGAGCAGGGGCTGCTCAAGCCCGGCGGCACGATCGTCGAGGGCACGGCGGGCAATACCGGTATCGGGCTGGCGCTCGTGGGCAACGCCAAGGGCTACAAGACGATCATCGTGATGCCCGACACACAGAGCCAGGAGAAGATGGATACGCTGCGCGCGCTCGGTGCCGAGTTGGTGCTCGTCCCCGCCGCGCCCTATTCCTCGCCCTGCCATTTCGTGCACCAGTCGCGCCGGATCGCCGAGGAGACCGAGAACGCGCTCTGGGCGAACCAGTTCGACAATATCGCCAACCGCCGTGCGCATATCAAAACCACGGCGAAGGAGATCTGGGAGCAGACGGGGGGCAAGGTCGATGGGTTCACCTGCGCGGTCGGCACCGGCGGGACGCTGGCCGGGGTCGGGCTCGGGCTCAAGGAATTGTCCGAAGATGTGACCATCGCGCTGACCGATCCGCATGGCGCGGCGCTGTATGAATATTACGCGCATGGCGAATTGAAGTCGGAAGGGTCTTCGGTGGCGGAGGGGATCGGCCAGGGGCGGATCACGGCGAACCTGGAAGGTGCGCCGATCGACGACCAGTTCCGCATATCGGACGAGGAAGGGCTCGCCTGGGTCCGCCGGCTCCTCAAGGACGAGGGGCTTTGCCTCGGTCTTTCATCGGGGATCAACGTCGCGGGCGCGGTCGCGCTGGGGCGCAAGCTGGGACCGGGCAAGACGGTCGTGACGATTCTGTGCGACAGCGGCTTTCGCTATCTTTCCACCCTTTTCAACGGCGACTGGTTGGCGCAAAAAGGGTTGACCGTTCCGCCATGGCTGGGACCGGAGGCTTGAATGAACGCCAGCCCGATCGAGACGCAACAGGACGTCCGGCACGAACGCCAGACGCGCATTCGCGTCGGCGCGACGGGGCTCGCCTTTATCGTCCTCGTCGTGCTGCTTGCCGCGACCTTTTCGGGAACGGCCAGCAACGAGCCTGAACTGACGCCCGAAGCGATGGCGGAAGACGCCGCCAGCGAGACCGCGGAGGCGGAAGTGCCGGCCGAACCGCAGGAGCCGCTCGCCGAAATCGGCGTCATGCCGACCACGACGCCCGAAGCCGAACCGGGCGGCCAGCAAGGCGGCGGCGAAGCGGCCCCGGACCCCGAGTGATTCGGCGGATGGCGCCGTGGCCATCCCACTTCATGGTTCCGGCTGCCTCGAGCGGGCAATTCAACGCAATTTTCCCTGACAAAAGGGCGATATCGTGCGCGGAAAATCCTCGTCGATCCGGCCATGAACAAAAAACGAACAACGGCAGTTTTCCACAGGTCCTTGATAGTATAGCCATCCATGGCGTGGTATGAAGTTCCTTAACTAACCCATAATTTCCCATTGCTTCCCCTAGGGAATCGCGATACCGAAACTGTTCTAAGTACGGGGCAGGGCTTTCCCCTTTTGTGTTTTTTAACGCCGGGCGGTGCGCGCTTCGGTGGACGGGAGAGCTCGCGCCGAGGGGAGCGTCGGCGTGGAAACACCGATTCCATTTTCGAGCTACGCGCTGAACGCGGTCGACAAGAAAGGCCGCGTATCGCTTCCTGCCGAGATGCGTTCGACCATCGAAGAGCGCGCCGGGCTGGCTGAAAAGCACGGCCTCCAGTCCAATCCCAATCTGCTGTTGATCCGGAAGGACCCGAGCGTTCCCTGCCTGCTCGGTGTCGATCAGACCGATCATTTCCGGATGGCGCAGCTGATGGAGCGGGCCGAAAGCGAAGCGTTCGTCCCGGGTTCGGACCCCTGGGCGCGCGGCAATGACGGCCGGTTCTTCGGTACCTTCGAGCGCACGCCGTTCGACAAGGCCGGCCGCATGGTGCTCAATGCCCGGCTGCGCGACCGGGTCGAGATCGGAGAGCACGCCTTCTTCCTCGGCACGCGCCGGGGTATCGAAATCTGGAACCCGAAGAACGCGCATTCGCAATATACGGCCGAAGGCGCGCTCGATGTCGTCGACATCATCGAATATCTGTGCGCCGAAAAGGAAATTGCGCTGTGAACGCCCCGGCGCACGATCCCCGGCACGACCCCGTTCTCCTCGCGGAGGTGATGGAAGCCCTGTCCATCTCCAAGGACGAACGCCATGTCGACGCGACGTTCGGCGCGGGCGGCTATAGCCGGGCGATGCGCGATCGCGGCGCGGTGGTCTATGCCTTCGATCGCGATCCGGATGCCATTGCCGAGGGCAAGGCGCTGGCCGAGGAGCAGGACGGACGGCTCATCCTGATCAATCGCCGATTCTCCGAACTGGCCGACGCGCTTGCCGAAGCGGGCGCAATCCCGGTCGACGGCGTGACGTTCGACATCGGCGTGTCATCGATGCAGCTCGATCGTGCCGAACGCGGTTTTTCATTCCAGGCTGACGGCCCGCTCGACATGCGGATGGGGCAGGATGGCGAAAGTGCCGCTGACTTCGTCAACGAAGCCGACGAAACCATGATTGCCGATATCATCTACGCTTATGGCGAGGAGCCGCGCTCGCGCCGCATTGCCCGCGCCATTGTCGCCGCGCGTCCGATCGAGACGACGGGCGAGCTCGCCGATGCCGTTCGCAAGGCGGTCGGCTATCGCAAAGGGGCGCCGAAGGATCCGGCGACGCGTACTTTCCAGGCGATCCGCATCCACCTCAACCGTGAGCTCGATGAATTGCGCGAAGGTCTCGATGCGGCCGAGCAGGTGCTCGCGCCGGGCGGGCGGATCGCCGTGGTCACTTTCCACAGCCTCGAAGACCGTATCGTCAAACGCTTCCTGCGCGAACGATCGGGTTCGACGCCCGGCGGTTCGCGGCATCTGCCCGATGCCGGCGATACCGCTCCCGTACCGACCTTTGCCAAACCGCCCAAGCCCGTTCGCCCCGGCAAGGACGAACTCGCCCGTAATCCGCGTGCTCGCTCGGCCACGCTGCGAAGCGCGACGCGCACCGCAGCCGCACCATGGCCCCAGCAAAGGAGTGTCCAGGCATGACCATCACCCGCAAATTCCGGTCCGTCACCTGGGCCGCCGCCGTCGCTTCGGCGGCGCTCACCTGCTATCTGATCTCCTATCGCGTCTCGGCCGAAAGGATCGCGCTCGAAGAAGTCGAGGCCGATATCGATGAGGCGCGCGGCGATATCGTCGCGCTGGCGACCGAATTCGAAACGCGCAGCCGGATGAGCCAGCTCGAACGCTGGAGCCGCCGCGATCTCGCGCTCGCCGCGCCCGATGCCGGACAATTCGTCGAGGGCAGCGTCGAACTGGCCTCGCTCTTCGGGCACCAGATGCCGGGCGGAAGCGATGTTCGCGCCGCCGCGGCGCGCGATACGCTGCGCGACGACCGGCGTGTCGACGAGGATGTGTTCGAAACCCCCGATCTCGATGCGCCGGCGCCCGAACGCGTCCATGCCGTCAGCTATACCGTGCCCGATCAAGGCGATGCCCGCGCGCGCCTCGCCCTGTTCGATGCGCGCGTCCAGCGCGAGATCGCCGCCGAGGCGGCTGCCGAGAATGCCGGGGAGACCGGCCCCGACTGATGCCAACCCCGCCCGCGCCTTCGACCGAAATTGCCCGATCCGGTCTGCGGCAGCAGATGATGGCGCTCGTCCAGCAGCGGCTGATGATGGTCATGCTGCTGCTGCTCTTCGGCGTGGTTGCTCTGACGGTGCGCATCGGCTGGCTGACGGCGACGGCCGGGATCAGCGCCAACGCCGCCGGCGCCGATGCGATGCTGCCCGCGCGCGCCGACATCACCGACCGCAACGGCGTGACGCTGGCGCGGACGATCGACGCCTGGTCGATCGCCGTCCACCCGGACCGGCTGCTCAACGATCCCGAAGTGCTCGCACCGCAGCTGGCCGAACTGATGCCCGAGCGGACCGAGGCGGAATATCTGGAAATCCTGCGTTCGGGCCGCAGCTTCGCCTATCTGGAGCGCCGCGCGCTTCCCGAGCTGGTGTCCGAGGTCAACGCGCTGGGCGAACCGGCAATGGAATTCCTGCGCGAGCCGGAACGGCTCTATCCGCAAACGAATCTGGCCGCGCATATCCTGGGCTGGGTCAACCTCGATGGCCATGGCGTCACCGGCATGGAACAGGTGCTCGAAGACCGGTTGATGGATCCCGCGCATCGCGGCGAGCCTGTGGCGCTGTCGATCGATGCGCGCGTGCAGGCTGCTGTGCAGGGCGAACTCGCCGCCTCGATGCAGCGGTTCGATGCGATCGGCGCTGCGGGGATCGTGCTCGATGTGCATACAGGCGAAATTCTCGCGCTGACCTCGCTCCCCAATTTCAATCCGAACGATCCTGACCGGACGAGCCACCGTGCGCGCTTCAACCAGGCGACGATGGGCTTTTACGAGCTGGGGTCGACGTTCAAGCCGATCACCGTGGCCGCTGCGATCGAAGCCGGGGTCGTGACCGACATCTCGCGCCGCTACAATGCCGAGGAGCCGTTGCAGGTCGGGCGCTACAGGATCAGCGACGATCATCCGCAACGCCGCTATCTCAACGTGCCCGAGACTCTCGTCCACAGCTCCAACATCGTTACCGCGCGTATTGCCGATGAAATGGGCGCCGAACGCATGCAGCATGTGTTCCGGCAACTGCATTTCGACGATCCGGTCGATATCGAGCTGCCGGTCAGCGGCCGTCCGATCTGGCCGGATTACTGGGCGCGGACGACGGTGATGACGGCGGGTTACGGTCATGGCATCGCGGTTTCGCCGCTGCACCTCGCCAACGCCTATGCGACGCTCGTCAATGGCGGCATCTACCGGCCGATCACACTCCTGCGCCGTTCCAGCGAAGAGGTGCCCGCAGGCGAACGCGTGTTCAGCGAGTCGACCAGCGACCAGATGCGCGGCCTGCTTCGGCTGATCGTCGAGGAAGGCACGGGCCGCAATGCGGATGCCGAGGGATATCGTGTCGGCGGCAAGACCGGGACGGCCGAGAAGGCGGCGGCCGGCGGCTATCGGGAGCACACACTCGTCTCGACCTTCGCTGCAGCCTTCCCGATGGACGACCCGCAATATGTCATCGTCATCATGCTCGACGAACCGCGCGGCGATGCCGGGACGGGCGGCGCGGCGACCGCCGGCTGGACGGCGGCGCCGACGGTCCGCAACATCGTCGAGCGGATCGGGCCGATGCTCGGCGTGATCCCGAGCGAGACGCGCGACATCGACACGGCGAACCTGCGCTCCATGCTCTGGCGCCCGCCATCGGAGCGTGAAGGATGAGGCTGGGTGCGTTGATCGGCGGCGAGGACGGCCCCGTAGTCACAGGTTTCGCGATCGATCATCGCAAGGTGGCGCCGGGCACGGTCTTCGGCGCCTTTCGCGGCGCAATGTTCAACGGCGAGGATTTCATCGCCGATGCGGTCAAATCGGGTGCGGTGGCGGTCGTCGCCCGGCCAGAAGCGGCGGTCGAGGGTGCCGCGCGCGTCGCGGATGAGGAGCCGCGCCGGGCTTTTGCGCAGCTAGCCGCCAAGTTCTTCGCGCCTTTTCCGGCGCATTGCGTTGCCGTCACCGGGACGAACGGCAAGACGTCGACGGTCGAACTGACGCGGCAGCTCTGGCGGATGGCGGGGCATCACGCGGCCTCGATCGGAACGCTGGGCGTCAAGACGGCGGACGAGGAAGTGAAGACGGGTCTGACCACGCCCGACATCGTCACCTTCCTCTCCACCTCCGCCGGTTTGCAGCGCGAGGGCGTAACGCACCTCGCCTTCGAAGCGTCGAGCCATGGCCTCTCGCAATATCGCACCGAGGGACTGCCCGTGCAGGCCGCCGCCTTCACCAATTTGTCGCGCGACCATCTCGATTATCACGGCACGATGGAGGCCTATCTCGATGCCAAGATGCGGCTCTTTGCCGAGGTACTCGACGATGACGGCGCGGCGGTTATCTGGGTCGATGACGAGGCGGGGCGCAAGGTTGTGGATCAGGTCCGGGAGCGGGGTCTCCGGGCGCTGACGGTGGGCGTGGGCGGCGAGACGATTCGCCTCGTTTCGCGCACGCCCACCAACCTTGGTCAGACGCTGGAGGTCGAGGCCGAAGGCGAAATGCGGACGATCGATCTGCCACTGATCGGCGCCTATCAGGCGAACAACGCGCTGGTCGCCGCGGGTCTTGTCTGGACGACGGACGGCGATCTCGCCGAAACGCTCCGCAATCTCTCTCGCGTCCAGCCGGTGCGGGGGCGATTGGAAAGGGCCGTCATCACCAAGACCGGCGCTCCGGTCTATGTCGATTACGCGCACACGCCCGATGCGCTCGAAGCGGCGATCGAAGCGCTGCGCTGGCACGCCAAGGGGCGGCTGATCACGGTGTTCGGCGCGGGCGGCGACCGCGACACCGGCAAGCGCCCGTTGATGGGCGAAGTGGCCGTGCGGCTGTCCGACCATGTCATCGTCACCGACGACAATCCGCGCAGCGAGGATCCGGCGGCGATCCGGGCGGAGATCATGGCCGGCGCGACCGGCGCGGTCGAAGTGGACGGACGGCGGGAAGCCATTGCCGCAGCCATCGCCGAAGCGGCGGCCGAAGACATCGTCCTCCTCGCCGGCAAGGGCCACGAACAAGGGCAAGAGATTGCCGGGCGCATGCACCCGTTCGACGATGTGACCGTGGCGCGGGAGTGCGCCTCGTGATCGCGCTTTGGACCTCGAGCGAAATCGCCCGCGCCGTGGGCGGCGAGGCGCATGGCGATTTCACCGTCAACGGCGTCGCCTTCGACAGCCGCGAGGTCGGCGAAGGCGATCTCTTCATTGCGTTGAAGGGCGAGGCCACCGACGGCCACAAATTCGTCGAGGGCGCCTATGCCAATGGCGCTGCCGGTGTGATCATATCGGAGGAGGTCGAGGGACCGCATATTCGCGTCGCCGACACGATGGATGCGCTGAACGCGCTCGGCGCGGCGTCGCGCGGGCGCACGGAAGCACGGATCGTCGGCGTGACCGGATCGGTCGGCAAGACCGGGACGAAGGAGGCGCTGTTCCAGTGCCTCGACCGGACGCTCCCCGGCGGTGCGCACCGGTCGGTCAAATCCTACAACAACCATACCGGCGTGCCGCTGAGCCTTGCCCGCATGCCGGCCTATTGCGACTATGGCGTGTTCGAGATGGGCATGAACCATGCCGGCGAACTGGCCGCGCTGACCCGACTCGTGCGCCCGCATGTCGCCATCGTCACCGCCATCGCGCCGGCGCACAGCGAATTCTTCGAAAGCGAGGCTGCCATCGCCGATGCCAAGGGCGAAATCTTCCAGGGGCTGGAGCCGGGCGGCACGGCGATTGTCCCGTTCGACAGCCCCCATCGCGACCGCCTGATCGCCGCTGCCGAACCACATGCCGGAACGATCTGGACCTTCGGTCTTGGCGAAGGTGCCGACATCCGCGCCCGCGAGGTCGCACGCGAGCGGACCGGGACGCTGGTGACGGCCGAGCTTCCGGGCGGCGAACTCACCTTCACCATCGGCCTCCCCGGCAATCATTGGGTATCGAACGCCCTCGCAATCCTCGGCGCGGTCGAGGCGGTCGGTGGCGATCTGGCGCAGGCGGGCCTTGCTCTAGCCGAAATGGCGGGACTGCCGGGACGCGGCGAGCGCCGCACGATTCCGCTTAACGGTGGCGAAGCGCTGCTGATCGACGAAAGCTACAACGCCAACCCCACTTCGATGCGTGCGACGCTGGCGACGCTCGCGCAGGAGGATGCCGGACGCCGCATCGCTGTGCTCGGCGCGATGAAGGAACTGGGGGAGCAGTCGGACGACTTCCATCTCGGCCTCGCCGAACCGATCCGCGAGGCGAAGGTCGACTATGCGGTGCTCGTGGGCGACGAGATGAAAGTGTTGGCGGGCGCCCTTCACAACTGGGTCGAATGCGTTCATGTGCCCGACGCCGCAGCGGCGCTCGAAAGCCTGGAGGGCCGGATCGGCCCCGGCGATGCCGTGCTGGTCAAGGGTAGCAACGCAATGGGGCTGGCCGCCGTCGTCGACGCGCTGGCCGCCGGGAAGATTACATGTTCGAACTGATCGCAGAGAGCCTCGATTTTGCCGGGCCGTTCAACCTGTTCCGTTATCTGACGTTCCGCGTCGGCGGCGCGACGGCGACGGCGCTGCTGATCGGCCTGCTGATCGGCCCGCGCTTCATCGGCTGGCTGCGGATCAAACAGGGCAAGGGCCAGCCGATTCGCGAGGACGGCCCGATCACGCACCTCAAAAAAGCCGGCACGCCGACCATGGGCGGGCTGATGATCCTCGCCTCGATGACGATCTCGCTATTGCTCTGGATGGATCTCGAAAATCCGATGGTCTGGGCCTGTCTCGCCGTCACGCTCGGTTTCGGCTTCATCGGCTTTCTCGACGATTTCGACAAGGTGACGAAGCGATCGCATCGCGGGCTTTCGGGCAAGGTGCGGCTGCTGGCCGAATTCGCGATCGCCGGGGTCGCCTGCTACATCATCCTGCGCAACACGGGCACCGATCTCTACCTCCCCTTCTTCAACGGGCCGGTCGGCGATATCGGCTATGTCTATTATCTCTTCGCGATGCTCGTCATCGTCGGCGCCGGCAATGCGGTGAACCTGACCGACGGCCTCGACGGCCTCGCCACCATGCCCGTCATCATCGCCTCGGTCGCCTTCATGATGATCGTCTATCTTGTCGGGCGTGAGGATTATGCCAGCTATCTCGGCATCCCCTATGTCGAAGGCGCGGGCGATCTCGCCGTGGTTTGCGCCGCCATCGTCGGCGCGGGTCTCGCCTTCCTGTGGTTCAATGCGCCGCCCGCGGCCGTCTTCATGGGCGACACCGGCAGTCTCGCGCTCGGAGGAGCGTTGGGTGCGATCGCCGTGACCGCGCATCACGAGGTCGTGCTCGGCATCATCGGCGGGCTGTTTGTGCTCGAGGCGCTCTCGGTCATCATCCAGGTGTTCTTCTACAAGCGGACCGGCCGCCGCGTCTTCAAGATGGCGCCGATCCACCACCATTTCGAACAGATGGGCTGGTCCGAACCGACCGTCGTCATCCGCTTCTGGATCATCTCCTTCATCCTGGCGCTGGCCGGGCTTTCGACGTTGAAGCTGCGGTGAAGACGGCGCGCGCCTTTGCCGGCAAACGCTATGTGGTGCTCGGCCTGGCGCGCACCGGCGTGTCGGTCGTCGACTATCTGTGGGATTCGAGCGCCAGCCTCGTCGCCTGGGACGATCGCGAGGAAGCCCGGGCACGGGTCGAGGGCAAGGCGCGGCTTGCCGATCCGATGGAGCTCGATCTCTCCAAGTTCGAAGCCATCATCGTCTCGCCGGGCGTGCCGCTCAACACGCACCCCCTCGCCGAAAAAGCCCGCGAGGCCGGGACGCCGCTGATCGGCGATATCGAGCTGTTCGCGCAGGCGCGGCCCGAACTGCCCGATCACAAGGTCGTCGGCATCACCGGCACCAATGGCAAGTCGACGACGACGGCGCTGATCCACCATATCTGCCAGACGGCGGGCGTGCCGTCTCTGATGGGCGGCAATATCGGCAACCCGATCCTCGCCGAGCGCGAACTGCCCGAGGGCGGCGTCTATGTGCTCGAACTGTCGAGCTTTCAGATCGACCTGACCTACAACCTCGATTGCGACGCGGCGATCCTGCTCAATATCACACCCGACCATCTCGATCGCTATGCCGATTTCGAGGCTTATGCCGCCTCCAAGGCTCGGCTGTTCGCGATGCAGGCGTCCGAGCATCCGGCGATCATCGCGGTCGACGATGCACCTTCGGCCGAGATTGCGGCCAGCCTGAACGCCGATCCCGATCCGGCGCTCTGGAAGAAGTTGCGCGGCCAGAAGCGAGCCATCGCAAAAGCCAAGGCCAAGGCGCGGGCGGCGAAGCGCAAGGTGATCAAATTCTCGGCCGGCGGTTGCATGGATCAATCGGCCTGGCCGGCGCTGCAGGGACCCCACAATGCACAGAACGCCATCGCCGCGATGACGGCGGCGCGCGAAATCGGAATTTCCGAAGACGCGATCGACGAAGGGCTTCGCACCTATCCCGGCCTGCCGCACCGCATGGAGCGGGTCGGCGATCGAAGCGGCGTTCTCTATATCAATGACAGCAAGGCGACCAATCCGGAATCGACGGCGCCTGCGCTTGCCGCCTATCCGCACGTCCACTGGATCGTCGGCGGGCGGCCCAAGGGCCCGGACCTGGATGCGTGTGCGCCCTATTTCGATCATGTGTGCGCCGCCTATACGATCGGCGAAGCCGCGCACATGTTCGAGGAACTGCTCAGGCCGCATATGGAAGTGCGCAACTGCTTCCAGCTGCGCAAGGCGGTCGAACTGGCTGCCGAAACGGCAAAGGACGGAGAGACCGTCCTGCTCTCGCCCGCCTGCGCCTCCTACGATCAATATGCCAGTTACGAGGAACGCGGCGACGAATTTCGCGGCATCGTGAGGGGGCTCGCATGAACATGGAACCGGTCACCGTCCGCCAGCGCCGCCAGTTCGGCGATTTCGTCGGCCGCTCGCAAAAAGGTCCGATCGGCGAATGGTTCTGGGAGATCGATCGCGTCCTGCTGCTGCTGGTCACGATCCTCATCTCGATAGGCCTGATCGCGATCGCCGCCGCCGCCCCGGCGGCCGCCGAACGCTATTCGGGCGCCGGCTTCCAATATGCCGAGCTTTATTATTTCTACCGCCAGCTGATGTGGCTGGGCGTCGCGATCCCGACGATGCTGGTCATCTCGACGATGCCCAAGGAATTGGCCAAGCGGTTCGCGCTGGGCGGGGCCGTGTGCTTCCTCGTGCTGCTGATCTTCGTGCCGTTCATCGGCAACGAGGTGAACGGCGCACAGCGCTGGCTCGGCTATGGCCTCGCGACCTTCCAGCCGTCGGAATTCCTCAAGCCGTTCTTCATCGTCGCCTGCGCCTGGCTGCTGTCGCTCCGGATCACGCAGGACCCCGGCCTCCCGGTTGTCGCGGCGACGGGGATACTGACGGGGATCATCGGATTGCTGCTGATGCGCCAGCCCGATTTCGGGCAGACGGTGATCTTCGGCGCGGTCTGGTTCGTGCTGCTGATGCTCTCGGGCGTGTCGGGCAAGCTGCTTGGTGCGCTGTTCGGCGGCGGGATCGGCGGGTTCGTCGCCGCCTATCTCTTCTATCCGGTGGCGACGACGCGCATCAACGCCTTCATCTATGGCGAGGGCGACACCTTCCAGACGGATAACGCGATGGGCACGCTGACCAATGGCGGCTTCTTCGGCACCGGTCCGGGCGACGGCGTGATGAAATACAACCTTCCCGAACCGCATACCGATTATATCTTCTCGGTAATCGGTGAGGAATTCGGGCTGATCGCGTGCCTTGCCGTGGCGCTGCTCTTCGCCGCAATCGTCGTGCGCGTGTTCGTCAAGCTGCTCAACGAAGAGAATGTCTTCTACCTGCTCGCCTCGGCCGGGCTGGCGACGCAGTTCGCGATGCAGGCGTCGATCAACATGGCGGTCAATCTGGGCATGGCGCCGTCCAAGGGCATGACGCTGCCCTTCATCTCCTATGGCGGGTCGTCGCTGATTGCGCTGTCGATCGGCTTCGGCCTGCTCCTCGCCTTCACCCGGCGTAATCCGCACATGAACGCGCGCGATCGGAGGATCGGATGAGCGGCGCACGGCATTTCGTTCTCGCCGCGGGCGGCACGGGCGGGCATATCATCCCCGCCTTCGCGCTTGCGACCGAGCTGAAGAAGCGCGGCCATCATGTCGCGCTGGTGACCGACGAACGCGGCGCGAAAATCCCCGGCGCGTTCGAGGGCGACGAGAAACACATCCTGCCCGCAGGCCGCGTGACGAAGAATCCGCTCAGCTGGCCCAAGGCGGCGAAGGCGATCTGGCAGGGCCGCGCGATGGCGCGCCGTCTGTACGAGAGCTTCAAGCCCGAAGCGGTGATCGGCTTCGGCGGCTATCCGGCGCTCCCCGCGCTGCTCGCGGCGATCAAGGATGACATTCCCTGCGGCGTGCACGAGCAGAACGCCGTGCTGGGCCGCGTCAACCGGCTGCTGGCGGGGCGGGTCGACGCGATTGCGACGGCTTACAAGCAGGTCGGGCGATTGGCCGAGGGGCATCGCGGCAAAGTCCATCTCGTCGGCAATCCCGTGCGCGGCGAGGTTCTCGATCTGCGGAGCAAGCCTTTCCCCGAACTGACCGAAGACGGCATCTTTCGCGTGCTCGTGACCGGCGGCAGCCAGGGTGCGAGCATCCTGTCGGACGTCGTGCCGGACGGGCTGGCGCTGCTCCCCGTATCCTTCCGCCGCCGGATGCAGGTCACCCAGCAATGCCGGGAAAGCGATATCGAAAACGTCCGTGCGCGCTATGCCGAGCTCGGCATTCCCGCCGACCTTGCCACCTATCTTCCCGACCTGCCCGAACGGCTGGGCTGGTCGCATATCGTGATCGCGCGCGCCGGCGCCTCGACGATCGCCGAACTGACGGTCGCCGGGCGCCCCGCGATCCTCGTGCCGCTCCCGATCGCCACCGACGATCATCAGACCGCGAATGCGCGCGAGATGGCGGCATCGGGCGGGGCGCGGGTGATCAAGCAGACGCAGTTCACGCCGAAGGAACTCGCCAAGCAGATGCAGAAGCTGGGCCTCGAACCCGAAGCGCTGATGAACGCCGCGGGACGCGCGCGCACCGCCGGCTATCCCGATGCGACGCGCGATCTGGCCGATCTCGTCGAGCGGCTCGGCAGCGGCCGGACCGGCGCCGATGTTCCCGTCGGCCGGGCGGAACCCGTGCGTGCGCGGATGGGACGGGCGACATGAAGGGGTTCGGCACCGATATCGGGACGATCCATTTCGTCGGCATCGGCGGCATCGGCATGTCGGGCATCGCGCGCGTCATGAAGAATCTCGGCTATAGTGTGCAGGGCTCCGATATTGCCGAGAACGCCAATGTCGTCGCGCTGCGCGAGCGCGGCATCACCGTTCATATCGGCCACGCGCCTGCCAATATCGACGGCGTGTCGGTCGTGGTCGTGTCGACCGCGATCCAGCGCGGCAATCCCGAGGTCGACGCGGCGCTCGACGCGCGTATCCCGGTCGTCCGGCGGGCCGAGATGCTGGCCGAGCTGATGAAGCTCAAGGCCACCGTTGCGATTGCCGGGACGCACGGCAAGACGACCACGACCTCGCTCGTCGCGGCGATGATGGACGCGGGCGGGTTCGATCCGACCGTCATCAATGGCGGTGTCATCAACGCCTATAAATCGAACGCACGGCTGGGTGAGGGCGACTGGATGGTCGTCGAGGCCGATGAGAGCGACGGCAGCTTCCTGAGGCTCGACGGGACGATCGCCGTCGTCACCAATATCGATCCCGAACATCTCGATCATTACGGTTCGTTCGACGCGGTGAAGGACGCCTTCATCGCCTTTGTCGAAAACGTGCCATTCTACGGCGCGGCCCTGCTCTGCCTCGACCATCCCGAAGTGCAGGCGATCATCCCGCGCGTGCGCGACCGGCGGATCGTGACCTATGGCTTTTCCGCCCAGGCCGATGTGCAGGGCGAAAATATCCGCCCCGAAAATGGCGGCAATGTCTTCGACGTCGTGCTGCGCGATCGCGATGGCGGCAAGCGACGGATCGACGGCGTGCACCTGCCGATGGCCGGCCGGCACAATGTGCAAAACGCGCTCGCCGCGATCGGCGTCGCGCTCGAACTTGGCATGGACGAAAGCGCCATTGCCAAGGGTTTTGCCAGCTTCTCCGGCGTCAACCGCCGCTTCACCAAGGTCGGCGAGGTCGCGGGCGCGCTGGTGATCGACGATTACGGGCATCATCCGGTCGAAATCCGTGCCGTGCTCGCCGCGGCGCGCGAACGCGCTTCAGGCCGCGTCCATGCCGTGATGCAGCCGCATCGCTATTCGCGATTGAACGACCTGATGGAAGATTTCGAAAGCGCCTTCAACGACGCCGATTCCGTCTATGTCACGCCCGTCTATGCGGCGGGCGAAGAGCCGATCGAGGGCATCGATTCCGAGGCGCTTGTCGCCGGGCTGAAGGAGCGCGGCCACCGGTCCGCCCGCACCATCGTCAACGACACCGAACTGGCGGCGGCCCTGGCCAAGGATATCGGCGAGGGCGATATCGTCATCTGCCTCGGCGCCGGCGACATCACCAAATGGGCAGCGACGCTGGCCGACAAGATCGCGGCGGTGCGCGGATGAGCGCGGCGCTGGCCGTCGAACAACTCCCCGCACTGGCGGGCGAGGCGAAGCCGGGCGGCAGCCTGGCCGACTTCATCTGGTTCCGCTGCGGCGGACCCGCCGAATGGCTGGTGCGCCCGCGCGATGTCGACGATCTCTCGCAATTTCTCGCCGCACTCGACCCCGAGGTTCCGGTGCTTCCCGTCGGCGTCGGCTCCAACCTGATCGTGCGCGACGGCGGCGTGCCCGGCGTCGTGATTCGGTTGCCGAAGAGCTTTTCACAGATTTCGGTCGAAGACGGCAGCCGCGTTCGCGCGGGCGGCGCAGCCATGGGGATCACCGTCGCCAGCAAGGCGCGCGATGCGGGGATTGCGGGGCTCGAATTCCTGCGCGGCATTCCCGGTACGACGGGCGGCGCGGTTCGGATGAACGCCGGCGCCTATGGCCGCGAGGCCATGGATATCCTCATCGAGGCAACGCTCGTGCTGCGCGACGGGACGATCGAGACCTGGCCGGTGGAGCGCTTCGGCTACACTTATCGCCACTCCGAAACGCCCGAGGGTGCGGTCGTCGTCGAGGCGCTGTTCGAAGGAACGCCCGGCGATCCCGCCGTGATTGCCGCCGAGATGGATCGCATCGCCGCCGAGCGCGAAGCCTCGCAGCCGCTGCGTTCGCGCACCGGCGGCTCGACGTTCAAGAACCCCGATGGCGACAAGGCCTGGCGGCTCGTCGACGAAGCCGGCTGCCGCGGGCTGACCATCGGCGGCGCGCAGGTGTCCGAAAAGCACACCAACTTCCTGCTCAACACCGGCGATGCGACGTCGGCCGATATCGAGGCGCTCGGCGAAGAGATCCGCCGCCGCGTGCGCGAGAGGAGCGGGGTCGAACTGCAATGGGAGATCCAGCGCGTGGGAGAGAGGGCATGACCGGCAAATTGCATATCGCCGTGCTCATGGGCGGCTGGTCGGCCGAACGCGAAGTGTCGCTGATGAGCGGCACAGGCGTTGCCGATGCGCTCGAAAGCCTCGGCCACAAGGTGTCGCGCGTCGATATGGATCGCACGGTCGCGGCGACGCTCGCGGCGCTCAAGCCCGATGTGGTGTTCAACGCCTTGCATGGTTCTCCCGGCGAGGACGGAACGGTGCAGGGAATGCTCGAAATCCTCGGCATCAAATATACCCATTCGGGCGTCACCGCCTCGGCCATCGCCATCGACAAGGAACTGACCAAGGCGATTCTGTGCCCGCACGGCATCCCCATGCCCGACGGCATGATCGTCGAGAGCGAGAGCCTCTACGCCGCCGATCCGATGCCGCGGCCCTACGTTCTCAAACCCGTCAACGAAGGCTCTTCGGTCGGCGTCGCCATCGTGACCGAGGACGGCAATTACGGATCGCCCATCGGCCGCGGCGTGACCGGCCCGTGGCAGGAATTCGACCGGTTGCTCGCAGAGCCCTTCATCAAGGGGCGCGAACTGACGACGGCGGTCGTCGGCGAGGAGGCGTTCGGCGTCACTGAGCTCATGCCGACGCGCGGCTTCTATGATTATGACGCCAAATATACCGAGGGGCTGACGCAGCATGTCTACCCCGCCGAGATTCCGGCGGACATTGCGGCCCGTTGCGAGCAGATCGCGATCGACGCGCACAATCTGCTCGGCTGCAAGGGCGCGACCCGCTCCGATTTTCGCTGGGACGAGGAGCGCGGCGCGGACGGCCTCTTCCTGCTCGAGGTCAACACACAACCGGGGATGACGCCGCTGAGCCTCGTCCCCGAACAGGCCAAGCACCGGGGTATGGATTACCCGGCGCTGGTCCAGCGTATCGTGGAGGAAGCGTTATGACGAGTGCCACCGTTCGCCGGGGATCGCAGCCGCGCCGACGCGCGCCGGCCAAAAAGACGACGCGAGCCAAGAAGAATGCGAGCTTCTCCGCACAGATGGCCGAGATCGTTCCGCTCAAGGAAGCGACGATCCGCCGCCTCGCCCATTGGGCGGTGATCTGCATGATCGCGCTGTTCCTGCTGATCGCGGCGATCTTCTTTCGCGTGCCGCAGATGATCGGCTGGCAGATCGGCGAGGGCGTGGGCAAGCTCGGCTTCACCGTCGAGCGCGTCGAGATCCAGGGCATCGACCGCATGGAGCGGCTACCCGTCTACGCCGTCGCGCTCGACCAGGAATCGATGGCGATGCCCAATGTCGATATCGACGAGATCCGCCGCCGCGTCGAAGCCTTTCCCTGGGTCGGCGAGGCGCGCGTCTCGCGCCGCCTGCCCGACACGCTGGTCGTAGCGATCACCGAGCGTGTCCCTTCGGCGATCTGGCAGCACAATCAGCAGCTCTTCCTCGTCGATACCGAGGGCGAAGTGCTCGAAGAGGTGCCGCTCGACGCGATGCCGGACCTGCCGTTGATCATCGGCCCCGGCGCCAACCGCCAGGTCGCCAATTTCGAAACGCTGATGGACCGCGCGCCCGCGCTCAAGCCGTTGCTCGAAGGTGCGACCTGGGTCGGCAACCGGCGCTGGGATCTGCGCTTCAGTTCGGGCGAGGTGCTGGCGCTGCCCGAGGGGCAGGAAGAGGCGGCGCGCGCTCTTGTGCGCTTTGCGCGGATGGACGGCGTGACCGGACTGCTCGGCGAAGGCGCGCAGCGGTTCGACATGCGCGTGCCCGAACGCTTCGTCGTCCGGGTGCCGCAGGAACAGGAAACGATCGCCGAACCGTCGGCGGAAACCAGCGAAGAAGAAACCTGACGGGGGAAGGGGGAAGCGAAGACCATGGCACAGGGTAAGAACGAAGAGATCATCACCGTCCTCGATATCGGGACATCGAAGATCTGCGCGATGATCGTGCGCAATCCCGATGGCGGCGATTTGCAGGTGCTCGGCACCGGGCAGCGCGAGAGCAAGGGCGTGCAGCGCGGCTATATCGCCGACATGGAAGAAACAGAGTCGGCGATCCGCGCCGCGGTCGAACAGGCCGAGCGGATTGCCGGCATGAATATCGAGCGCGCCTGGGTCGGCTTTTCGGCCGGCGGGCTCAAGAGCAAGGTCGAGACGATGGATGCCGATCTCGGCGGCCATCGGATCGAGGCGGCGCATATCCGCGACCTGCACCTTGCCGGGCTGCGCGCCATCGACCCCGAGGGGATGGAGCTGCTGCACGCGCATCCCACGCTGTATACGATCGACGGGCTGGGCGGGGTGAAGAACCCGCTCGGGCTTCATGCCGACCAGCTCGCGGTCGACATCCACGCGGTGCTGACCGAGCGCTCGCCGCTCAGGAATCTCGATCATTGTGTTCGCAGCGCCTATCTCGGCGTCGACGGCATTGTCGCTTCGCCGGTCGCGACGGGCCATGCCTGCCTGACGGCGGAGGAGCGCGAGCTTGGGGTTGCGCTCGTCGAGCTCGGCGCCGGCGTGACCAACGTCTCGCTGTTCGCCGGCGGGATGCTCGTCGGGCTGACTTCGATCCCCTTCGGCGCGAGCGACATCACCGATGCCATTGCCACCGAATTCGGGATGCGGCGCGCGCAGGCGGAACGGATCAAATGCTTCCACGGCTCGGCGACGACGAGCCCGCGCGACAATCACGACATGATCGATATCGCACCCGCCATGGCCGAAGAGGGCGCCGACCAGCCGCGGATCAGCCGCGCCCAGCTGATCACCGTCATTCGCGACCGGCTCGACTTTCTGATGGGTGAGGTCGGCACCGCGCTCGATGCCATGGGCTTCACCGGGCCGGTCGGCCGGCAGGTCGTGCTGACCGGAGGCGGGGCGGAGCTGAAGGGCGTTGCCGACTATGCGCAGGGCGCGCTGGGGCGGACGGTTCGCACGGGCCGTCCGGCGCCGTTGCCGGGCCTTCCGGAGGCGCATTCGGGACCGGCCTTCGCGACATTGTGCGGCCTGGCCCGCTTCTCCGCCGAAGGGCCGGCGGACCTGCGCGTCATGCAGAGCCAGGCGCAACTCGTGATCCAGTCCGAAGGCGGCAGCATGTGGTCGGGCTGGGCGGAACTGTGGCGGCGCTTCGTCGCTGCGTTCAGGAGTGAGTATTGAGCGATGAAGCGAGGAATATCCACGAGTCGCTGCGCATTAGGGGTAGCCCCTGCGAGTCACACTGTTGTAAGATTTTCTTAAGCCTAGGGCCGGAGCCGGAAAACCAAGGGGAGTCAGGCGCATGAGCATCGAATTTACGAGGACCGAAGTGAACGAACTGAGACCCAAGATCGCCGTCATCGGCGTCGGCGGCGCGGGCGGCAACGCCATCGCCAATATGATCGAAGCCGAAGTGCAGGGGGTCGAGTTCCTGGTCGCCAATACCGATGCCCAGGCGCTCAACAATTCCGACGCCGCGACGCGGATCCAGCTCGGTCCGAAGATCACCGAAGGGCTGGGCGCCGGTTCGCGTCCCGAAATCGGCCGCGCCGCCGCCGAGGAAACGCTCGCCGCGATCGACGATGCGCTCGAAGGTTGTCACATGTGCTTCATCGCTGCCGGCATGGGCGGCGGCACGGGCACCGGCGCGGCGCCGGTGATCGCGGAAGCCGCGCGCAAGAAGGGCATCCTGACCGTCGGCGTGGTGACCAAGCCGTTCAGCTTCGAAGGATCGCGCCGCGGCAAGGCTGCCGATGCCGGCATCGAGGAGCTGCAGAAGCATGTCGACACGCTCATCGTCATCCCCAACCAGAACCTGTTCCTGATCGCCAACCCCGACACCACCTTCAAGGACGCCTTCAAGATGGCGGACGAGGTGCTGCAGCAGGGCGTTCGCGGGATCACCGACCTGATGGTCATGCCGGGCCTCATCAACCTCGACTTCGCCGACGTCCGTTCGGTGATGGAGGAAATGGGCAAGGCGATGATGGGCACCGGCGAGGCCGAGGGCGACGACCGTGCGCGCGAAGCCGCCGAACAGGCGATCGCCAACCCGCTGCTCGACGGCGTGTCGATGCAAGGCGCCAAGGGCGTCATCATCTCGATCACCGGCGGCGAGGATATGCGCCTGATGGAGGTCGACGAAGCGGCGAACCACATCAAGGAACTCGTCGATCCCGACGCGAACATCATCTGGGGTTCGGCATTCAACAACGATCTCGAAGGCAAGCTGCGCGTGTCTGTCGTCGCGACGGGCATCGAGGCCGATGCGAGCGAGGCCGCGCGGCCCGAACCGGCCCGCGTCTTCACCTTCCCGTCGGCGCGCGACACCGCCGAGGGCGACGTTGCGGCGGACGAAAAGCCCGCCGAGGCCGCGCCGATCGCCAAAGACGACACGCCCGAAGAGGCAGAGGCGCCGGCTGCCAGCGACACTCCTGACGAAGCCCCGGCCATTGCTGCGGAAAGCGATACCGACGTCGCTGCCGCCGAAACGCCGGAGCCGAGTCCCGGCGTGACGACGCCCGAACCCGAGCCCGCTCCGGTGCGGATGTTCGACGATACCGCCGGTATCACGCCCTCCGATCGCCCGCGTGCTGCGCCACGCCCGTCGTTCACCGTCCGGGCTCGTGACGACGAACCGCGCACCGTAAGCAGCGCCGATGCCGCGAAGCCGGCGGCCGCGGCCCCGACGAGCACCGAGGACGACGAACTGCTTCTGGGCAGCGATGCGATCGTCCCCGAAGAAAAGCCTGCCGGTGCGACGAAATGGGCGCCGGCCGAGGAGGCGAAGACCGAAGAGGCCAAGCCTGCCCGCTCCGGCGGCACGCTGTTCGAGCGGATGTCGAACATCGCGCGCGGCGCGGCCAAGGTCGACGACGGCAAGAAGGCTGCGAGCGGCGGCGACCGTTCGTCGAGTGGCAAGGATTCGCTCGACATCCCGACCTTCCTCAACCGTCAGAACAATCAATAGGATAAGGTTTCCTCGGGCTTCCGAGGGTCGCAGGAAGGGCGCCTGCCGCAAAACGCGGCGGCGCCCTTTTTCTTTGCTGCGGAGAGACCACCCACAATCGTTACAATCAGACGAGCAGTGGCGACTCGTCGACCGGGCGCGTCGCTCTGCCGCGCGGGGCCTCCCGGTTCATGGTGCGTTTGGCGCAAAGCATCGCTAAGAATGTCATAATGTACCCTGTCAGGCGATTCCCTTCCCTTCGTTTCGCATTGCTGCCCCTGCTAATGGCGGGGACGGCGGCACCGCTTCATGCGCAGCAGAGCGCCGCCTTTCCGTTCATGAATCAGGGCGGGACGCCGCCCTCTTCGCGGCTGGCGGCAGCACTCAACCAGCTCGCCGACAATCCCAACAACGTCGAAGCGCTGATCGGCGCGGGGCGCGCGGCGCTGGCGCTCGGCGACGCGCAGGCAGCCGTCGGCTTCTTCGTTCGCGCGAACGATCTCAGCCCCCGCAACGGGCGGGTGAAGGCGGGGCTTGGCGGTGCGCTCGTGCGCTTGGAGCGGCCGCTGCAGGCGATGCAACGTTTCCGCGAAGCGGAACAATTTGGCGTGCCCCTGATCGAATATGTCGCCGATCGAGGCTTTGCTTACGATCTTCTCGGCCAGCCCGAACGCGCCCAGGCCGATTACCGGATGGCGCTCGAACGCGGCAACGATCCGGAAATCGTCCGGCGGCTGGCGCTCAGCCTCGCCATTTCGGGCAATCGCGACGAGGCGCTGCAATTGCTCGAGCCGCAGCTGCGCGAGCAGACCGTGGTCGCCTGGCGAACCCGCGCCTTCGTCATCGGCCTCACCGGCGATGTGCGCGAGGCGGTCGAGGCCGCATCCACGATCATGCCGCGCCGCGAGCTTGAGATCCTGACGCCTTATCTCGGCCAACTCGCCGGGCTGAGCGACGCCGGCAAGGCGCAAGCCGTACATTTCGGTACCTTCCCGACGAGCGGAACAGGGCCCCGCTACGCGCTGTCCGATTTCCCCGAACTGGCGGCGGCGAACACACCGGGTGCAGGGCTGGTTCCGCAGGGCGAAGCGTTCGGCCCACAGGCAGGAGCCGAGCAAACGCGTGTCGATCGCCGCGAGGAGCGCCGTCGCGCCCGCCAGCAGGCGCGAGAAGAACGCCGAGCCCAGCGCGCCAACCGCTCCCGCCGCCGCCCCGGCGGGTCGCAGCCGACCGAAATCGCACAGGCACCGGCACCGGCGCCTGTTCCCGCACCACCGCCTCCACCTCCACCACCTCCACCACCACCACCACCACCGCCGCCGCCACCGCCGCCGGCACCCGTCCCGGTGCCGCCCCCACCGTCGCCTCCAGCCCCGGCGCCTGTACCTGTCCCCCCGCCGCCGTCCCCGGCGCCCGCTCAAAGCGCGCCGGTTGCGACCGCCGCGACCGATCCGCGTCCCGGTTTCTCGGCAGCGCCCGTCCCTTCGACGGGCAGTTCGTCCTCCGCAGCGGACTCGGGCACGCTTTCATCGACGCGCTTCTCGCTCGCCGATTTGCGTTCCGAGCTGCAGCAGCGTGCCCAGCGCGAAGTCCGTTCCGGAACGGTCGCGACGACACCGTCCGCCGGGGCTTCCGCGCCACCTTCTTCTTCGCCGCCCGCCGAACGGCCTGAATCCATTCTGCCTTCGGCGCTGGCAAGCGCTCCGCTGCCGCCCGCGCCCGCACCCGTGCAGGCGGCCCCGGCACCACCGCCGCCGCCTCCGGCCGGTCCGACGCCCGAAGACATCGCCGCCCATCCGGCACGCCATTGGGTCCAGATCGCGACCGGCCCCACGATGGACGGTATGCGCTTCACCTATCGCCAATATGCGCGCGCCAACGCGGCCTTTCAGGGACGCGAAGGCTGGACGACGCCGCTTGGCCGGACCAACCGGCTGCTCGTCGGTCCGTTCGTGAGCGGCAGGGATGCCGACAGTTTCGTGGCCGCGCTGCGTGCCAACAACATCGACTCCTATCGCTGGCGCAGCGAGGCCGGGCAGGAGATTGCGCGGCTCTACGAGGCCGGGCAGTCCCCCCAGCCGACGGCGGAGGCGATGGCGCGGCCGGCGGGTGCAACGGCGGCCGAGGAAGCAGCGCCGGAGCCTGCTGCCGCCAGCCACCCTGCACGGCAATGGGCGCAGGTTGCGATCGGGCAGGATGTCAGCGCGCTCCGCTTTACCTATCGCCAGTTCACGCGCGCCGCGCCGCAGGCGTTCGAAGGCAAGACCGGCTGGTTCACGCCGCTCAATCAGACCAACAGGCTCCTCGTCGGCCCGTTCGACAATCGCGCCGCTGCGCAGGCGTTCCTGGATGCGGCGCGCGATGAAGGCGATATCCAGGGGCTGCTGTTCCGCAGTTCGGAAGGCCAGGAAGTCGAGCGGCTAAGTCCGAGATAGATTGTCAGAATTTTCCTGACGGAAAGTCGCCGCACCGGCCCTCTCCCCCTCCCGGCCTCCCACGAGCGTACACTGAATGGGAGGCCGGGTGGGGGAGAGGGCTGGTGCGGCGCCATGGCGATAGCCAAGGTCTCACAAATCAAGCCGGTCCGTCTCTCGTCCGTCCCCCTGTTCCCGTCTCCGCTCAACTCCCCTAGAGCCGGTCTCATGCCGCTCGCGCCATATGCCTCCGATCCCGCCGAGACGCGCGGCCGCCTGTACGATGAGCAGCGCGGAGAAACGCGGGGGCCGCGCGACGCCTTTCAGCGCGATCGCGACAGGATCATCCACTCGGTCGCCTTTCGGCGGCTGCGCGGCAAGACGCAGGTTTTCGTCGCGCCCGATGGCGATCATTTCCGGGTTCGGCTGACGCACAGCCTCGAGGTCGCACAGATCGGCCGGACGATTGCGCGCGCTCTCGGGCTCAACGAAGACCTGACCGAGGCGCTGTGCCTCGCGCACGATATCGGCCATCCGCCCTTCGGCCATGCCGGGGAGGACGCGCTGGAGGTTGCGCTCGCCGATCGCGGCGGGTTCGACCACAATGCCCAGACGCTGCGGATGCTCACGCGTCTCGAGCGGCGTTACCCTCGTTTCGACGGGTTGAACCTGAGCTGGGAAACGCTGGAAGGGCTGGCCAAGCATAACGGCCCCGTCGCCAATCCGCCTTGGGCGCTGGCCGAAGTCGATGCCGAATTTCCGCTCGATCTCAAGAGCTTCGCAAGCCTCGAAGCGCAGGTGGCGGCACTGGCCGACGATATCGCTTATGACAATCACGATATCGACGATGGCCTGCGCGCCGGGCTCCTCGATCTCGATGCGCTGATGGCGCTGCCGGAAATCGCGGACTTGTGGCGGCGGGCGGAAAGGCGTTTCCCCAATGCCCCGCGCGCGGTGCTCGCCTCCGAACTGATCCGCGAGCAGATCGGACTGATGGTCAACGACATGATCGGGGAGACGGAGCGGAACATAGCGGCGGCGGAAGTTGACGATGTTGCCGCGGTGCGCGCAGCGGATCGGGCGCTCGCCGCCTTTTCTCCGCCGATGGCGCGTCACGAACGCGCGCTCAAGCGCTTCCTCTACGACCATATGTACAACCATCCGCTGCAGGAGGAGGTCGCTTCGGCCGCGCGCGATATCGTGGCGCGACTTTTCGCCGCCTATCATGCCGATCCGGCGCTGATGCCGGCGGACTGGCGGCAAGCGCTGCCCGAAAGCGAGCCCGGCCGTTCGCGCCATATCGCCGATTTTATCGCCGGAATGACCGATCGTTACGCGATCGCGCAATATCGTGCGGCGGTCGGCTCGATCGAACTCCCCGAGGGGTTCTGACGCCACGGCCAGCCAATAGGCCGTTCAGCGCCGGTTGTGGTAAGGGCCTCAATATCGTCGCGTTTCCGCAGTGGAAGGTCGCCAATCCATGCCCAACAGCGTCATCGCGGTAAATCGCTTCGGTCTCGGCGGACGCCCGGATGACCGGCTGCCGGGCGATCCCGAGCGTTGGCTGCTCGATCAGTTCGCCCGCTACGACCCCGTCTCCGCTCCGATTGCCGCCGCCCCCCGGCATCGCGACGTCATGCGTTATTTCGGCGAAAGCACCGGCGAATTTCTGGTCGAGAGCGAGAGGATTCGCGAGATCAATCTCGCTGCGCGGGACGGCGAGGCCATGCCCGCCATGGACGACCGGCGTGCCGAAATGCGCCGCGCCATGCTTCGTCAGGGCCGCGATTTTCACGAGGCGCATATCGCCGCTCGCGTCGCATCCGCGCTGACCAGCACGACGCCCTTTATCGAGCGGCTCGTCCATTTTTGGGCCAACCATTTTGCGGTCTCGATCGATAAGCGCGAAACGCTCGGCTATGCCGGTCTGCTCGAGTTCGACGCGATCCGGCCGCATGTGCTCGGCCGGTTCGAGGATATGTTGCTGGCCGTCGAACAGCATCCGGCGATGCTGCTCTATCTCGACCAGACGACCTCGATCGGCCCGGCTTCGGAGTTCGGCGCCCGCCTCGGCAACCGCCCTCGCCGGACGCTCGGCCTCAACGAGAACCTCGCGCGCGAAGTTCTCGAACTGCACACGCTCGGCGTCGACGGCGGTTACGATCAGACCGACGTCACGGAGTTCGCCCGGGCGCTCACCGGCTGGACGGTCAACGGCCTGATGCGGCAGCGCTATATCACGCGCTTCCTCTCGCCCGACGCCGCCCCCGGCAGCTTCGCCTTCGCGCCCGAATTGCACGAACCGGGCGTGCGGCGGATCATGGGACAGAGCTACGACCAGGCCGATGCGGCGCAGGCGCGCGCCGTGTTACGCGATCTGGCGCGCCACCCGTCGACGGCCCGTCATCTCGCGACCAAGCTCGCCCGCCATTTCGCCGGAGACGAACCACCGCCCGCGCTGATCGACCGGCTCGCGTCGGCCTATCGTTCGATCGATGGCGACCTTTCCGCCGTCTATCGCGCGCTGATCGCATCGCCCGAAGCCTGGGTCGAGCAGCCGGTGAAGTTCAAGACGCCCTGGGAATGGCAGGTCTCGGCCTCGCGCGCGCTCGGGCAGGATGCTTTGCCCGATACCAATGTGACGCGGCTGTTCACCCAGCTCGGCCAGCCGGTATGGGAATCGGGCTCGCCCGCCGGATATGACGATCTGGCGGGGCCATGGGCCGTGCCCGATGCGCTTGTCCGCCGTGTCGAGCGGGCCGGAGCGATGGTGCGCGCGGCGGCGGACGGGCGCGACCCTCGCCAGCTGGCTGAAGCCTTGTTCGCCGACCGGCTGAGCACCGCCACAGCCCAGACGATCGCGCAGGCCGAGAGCAACGGGCAGGGGCTCGCGCTGCTGCTCGTTTCGCCGGAATTTCAACGGAGATGAGCATGATCGACAGGCGCCGTTTCCTCTCCCATTCGATCGCCGGCGGTGCGACGCTGGCCTTCGCGCCGCAACTCGCCTGGGCGCGCGCGGAGACCGATCGAAAGCTGGTCGTGATCGTGCAGCGCGGCGCTGCCGACGGTCTTGCGACCGTGATCCCGGCGGGCGATCCGCAATTTGCCTCGCAGCGGCGCATCTTCGCCGAAGAGGCCGATGCCGCGCTGCCGCTCGATGGAATGTTCAGGCTCCACCCCGCGCTCGAACGGCTCAAGACTTTCTATGATGGCGGCGAGGCGCTGTTCGCACACGCCGTCGCCTCACCCTATCGCGAGCGATCGCATTTCGACGGGCAGAATGTTCTGGAAACCGGCGGTGCCGAACCGTTCGAACTGCGCGATGGCTGGCTCAACCGGCTGCTGACGTTGTTGCCGGGCAGGGACAGCCGGGCGCTCGCGCTTGCCGTCACGGTGCCGCTGATCCTGCGCGGCGACAATCGGGTCGGCAACTATGCGCCCTCGGTGCTGCCCGATGCCAATGAGGATCTGCTGATGCGCGTCGGGCGGCTCTACGATGCCGATCCGGAACTGCATGCGTTGTGGAACGCGGCGATGGATACCGAAGCGCGGGCCGGGGAAACCGCCGCACGGCGCAGCAATCCGGCGTCGCTCGGCGCGCTCGCCGCGCGCCTGATGACGGGAGCGGATGGCGCGCGGATCGTGACGATCGACACCGATGGCTGGGACACCCATGCCAACCAGACCGGCCGGCTGCGGCGCGAACTGACCGGCCTCAACGCGATGATCGGCGCGCTGCGCGACGGGCTGGGGGACGAATGGCGCGACACGCTCGTCGTCGTCGCGACCGAGTTCGGGCGGACGGTGGCGCCGAACGGAACGGGCGGCACCGATCACGGGACCGGATCGGCGGCGATGCTGCTGGGCGGAACGGTCGTGGGCGGGCGCGTCCATGCCGACTGGCCCGGCCTTGCGACGGCGCAGCTATACGAGGGCCGCGATTTGCGGCCGACACTTTCGATGGATGCGCTAGTGGCCGGTGCGGTCGCGGCGCATTTCGGCATCGAACCGCAGCGCGCAGCGCGGGTCTTGTTCCCGGACACCAATGCGCGGCCGATCGAGGGGCTGGTGCGGGCCTAGCGCCATATCGACGATGGGCCCGCTCGCGATCACGCCGCTTCAATTGCGCGCCGCAATGGCCTATGCGCCCGGCTCGCTCGAACCAGCAACGGAAATGCCATTATAGTGACCATCTACGCCCAATTTGCCGCGCATATCGACGCGATTCTCGACAGGCTCGAAAGCGAGGGCACGATTCCGGCCGGGATCGATCGCCGCAATGTCGCGGTCGAGCCGCCGCGCGATGCGTCGCATGGCGACCTGGCGACCAATGCGGCGATGGTGCTCGCCAAGCCGGCAGGGATGAACCCGCGCGAACTGTCGATGAAGATCGCGCCGCTGCTCGCGCGCACGGGCGGCGTTGCCGGGACCGATGTCGCCGGGCCGGGCTTCATCAACATCCGGCTCGATCCGGACGCCTGGCGCGACGAACTGCGCGCCATTGCCGATGCCGGCGACGCCTATGGCCGGTCGGATATGGGGGCGGGCAAGACGGTGAACGTCGAATATGTGTCGGCCAACCCGACCGGGCCGATGCATATGGGCCATTGTCGCGGCGCGGTGGTCGGCGATGCGCTGGCGAATCTGCTCGAATATGCCGGGCATAAGGTGATCCGCGAATATTATGTCAACGATGCGGGCGGACAGGTCGATTTCCTCGCCCGGTCGGCGCATCTGCGCTACCGCGAGGCGCTGGGCGAGGATATCGGCGAGATTCCCGAAGGGCTCTATCCGGGCGACTATCTGGTGCCGGTGGGGCAGGCGCTCGCAGAAAAGCTCGGCGATGCCCATGCCGACGCGCCTGAGGAGGAGTGGCTTGCGCTGTTCCGGGCCGAGGCCGTCGCGGCGATGATGGACCTGATCCGCGCCGATCTCGCGCTGCTCGGCATCCATCACGACGTGTTCGCGTCGGAAGCCGATGTCGTTGCCGCGGGCAAGCCCGAAGCCGCCGAGGCCGAGCTGCGCGGGCGCGACCTGATCTATGACGGCGTGCTCGAGGCGCCCAAGGGCAAGGCGCCGCCCGAGGACTGGGAGCCGGTCGAGCTGCCGCTGTTCCGCTCGACGAAGTTCGGCGACGACCAGGACCGGCCGATCCGCAAGTCGAACGGCGCCTGGACCTATTTCGGCAACGACCTCGCCTATCATTTCCAAAAGGCGGAAACCGCCGACATGCTGATCGACATCTGGGGCGCCGACCATGCGGGGACGGTGAAGCGGATCAAGGCGGCGGTCGCGGCACTGACCGAGGGCAAGACCGAATTCGACGTCAAGCTCGTCCAGATGGTCCGGCTGCTGCGCGACGGCGAGCCGGTGAAGATGTCGAAACGGTCGGGCAGCTTCGTGACGCTTGCCGAAGTAGTGCAGGAAGTCGGCAAGGACGTCGTCCGTTTCACCATGCTGACGCGCAAGGCCGATGCGCAGATGGACTTCGATTTCGCCAAGGTCGTCGAAGCCTCGAAGGACAACCCCGTTTTCTACGTCCAATACGCGCATGCCCGCATCCGCTCGGTGCACCGCAAGGCGGCCGCCGAGGGGATCGAGCCGGGCGGCGCGGACCTGTCGCTGCTCGATGGCGAGGAGCTGGCGCTGGTGCGGCTGGCGGCGCAGTTTCCGCGGATCGTGGAAGCCGCGGCCAAGGCGCATGAGCCGCACCGGATCGCCTTTTATCTCAATGATCTTGCAGCGGAATTCCATGCGCTCTGGAATCGCGGCAACGACGTTCCGGAAAAGCGGCTCCTGCTCCCCGATAACGCGCCCTTAACCAAGGCGCGGCTAGCCTTGGCGGACGCGATTGGACAGATTATCCGTAACGGCCTGGCGATCATGGGAGTCGAGGCCGTCGAGGAGATGGAATGATGACCGAGGATACATGGGACCAGCCCGGCAACGCAGGCGAGGACCGCCTGCCCTGGCTCGAAGCGGTCGAGGAAGACGATGAGGACGGCATCGGCCTGGGCAAGCTGATCGCGGGGATTCTCGCCGCCTTGCTCCTGATCGCCGTGGTCATCGGCGGTATCTTCTGGCTCCGCTCGAACAGCGGCAATGACGGCGACGGCGCCGAACTGATCGCCGCGCCCGAAGAAGATTATCGCGTCGCGCCGAGCGAGGCCGGCGGCATGGAAGTCGAAGGCGAGGGCGATGCCGCCTTCGCCGCGAGCGAGGGCGAGAGCCCCGAAGGCCGGATCGATCCCGGCGCCGCGCCCGAAGCCCCGGTCGAAGGCCGTCGCATCGAGCGCTCCGAACAGGCGCGCCGTCCGGCCGCCGAGGGCGACGGCGATGGCGAGGCCAGTGCGCGCATTCCCGCCACCAACCGCCGCCTCGCCGAATCCGCGCCGCAAAGCGGTAGCGAGAGCAGCTCGTCCGGCAGCGTGTCCGCATCGAGCGGCCGGCTGATCCAGCTCGGCGCCTTCTCGTCCGAAGCGGCGGCGAACCAAGCCTGGTCGCAAATTCGCGGGTCGAACAGCGCGCTCGGCTCGCTCAACCGCTCGGTCACGACGGTGCAGGCCGGAGGACGCACGCTCTATCGCCTGCGCGCCGCCGCAAGCTCGCCCGACGCCGCACGGCAGATTTGCGCAACTCTGCGCAGCGCCGGTCAGGCGTGCAGCGTGGTGGTGAATTAGGGCCGCATTATTTCGTCATTGCGAGCGTAGCGAAGCAATCCAGGGCCAAGCAGCATATCGCTTGCGGCTCTGGATTGCCGCGTCGCCTTCGGCTCCTCGCAATGACGCACCGCCAAAGGGCTCAAAGCCTTCCCAACCCTGCGCCCTTCGCCTAACCCGCGCGCATGAAACCCGTGATTTTCGGTTGCGAGGGGCCGTGCCTCACCGATGACGAGCGCGCCTTTTTCAAGGATGCCGAGCCCGCGGGCTACATCCTGTTCGCGCGCAACGTCGAGGATCGCGAACAGCTCCGCGCGCTGACCGATTCGCTACGTGAAATCGCCGGTCGTGACGATCTGCCGATCCTGATCGATCAGGAAGGCGGCCGCGTTGCCCGGATGAAACCGCCGGTCTGGCCTGAATTCCCGGCCTGGGGCGTGTTCGACAAACTCTACGACGTTGCGCCGATGTCGGCGATCGAGGCGGCGCGGTGCAATGCGCACGCGATCGGGTTGACGCTGGCCGAGGTCGGCGTGACCGTCGACTGCCTGCCGCTCCTCGACGTGCGCCAGCCGGGCGCGAGCGACGTGATCGGCGACCGCGCGCTGGGCAGCGAGCCGATGCGGGTGGCGGCGCTCGGCCGGGCCGTGCTCGACGGACTCGCGCTTGCCGGGATCGCCGGGATCATGAAGCACATCCCCGGCCATGGCCGCGCGATGGTCGACACGCACAAGGACCTGCCCCGCGTCACGGCGAGCGCCGGGGAGCTGGAAAGCGATATCGAGCCGTTCGCCAAATTGTCGAACACCAGAATGGCGATGACCGCGCATATCGTGTTCGAGGCGTGGGATCCGGACCGCTGCGCCACCTTGTCGCCGATCGTGATCGAGAAGGTCATCCGCGAAAGGATCGGTTTCGACGGCCTGCTCTTCTCCGACGATCTCGACATGAAGGCGCTGAGGGGCGACCGGGCCGGACTGGCGGCCAAGGTGGTCGAGGCCGGTTGCGACATCGCGCTCAATTGCTGGGCGCGAATGGACGAGATGATCGCGACCGTCGAACGGCTTCCCGATATCGCCGAAAAATCCCGCAAACGCCTCGAAACCGCGATGGAAGGCATCCGGCCGGACTCACAGGCGGGCGACCTTCAAGAATTGATCGCCAAGCGGGATGCTTTACTCTCCCACGCATGAACGACCTGTCGATCGAGAATTTCGAGGACGCGCCCGAAATCGCCGAAAGCCAGCGGCTGACGCTGGATATCGACGGCTGGGAAGGCCCGCTCGACCTGCTGCTGAGCCTCGCCCGCTCGCAAAAGGTAGACTTGCGCGAAATCTCGATCCTCGCGCTGGTCGAGCAATATCTCGCCTTCATCAACGATGCGAAAGCGCTGAAGCTCGAAATCGCGGCCGATTATCTCGTGATGGCGGCGTGGCTCGCCTATCTCAAAAGCTGCCTCCTCCTGCCGCGCGAAGAGCAGGAGGACCCGAGCCCCGAGGAACTGGCGCTGCGGCTCCAGCTTCGCCTGCAGCGGCTGAACGCGATGCGCGAGGCCGGCGCCCGGCTGATGGCGCGCAACCGGATCGGCCGCGACGTCTTCCTGCGCGGTGCGCCCGAAGGCCTGCGCGTCATCCGCAAGAGCCAGTGGCAGGCCGATTTTTACGACCTGATTTCCGCCTATGGCCAGATCAAGGCGCGGACCGAGCCTGCCGTCCATGTCATCGCCCACCGCCCGGTGATGACGCTGGAAGATGCGCTGGTGCGGCTCGAACGGATGATCGGCACCGTGCCGGGCTGGTCGACGCTCAAGAGCTTCATGCCCGAGAGCGCCGATGGCGGCTATCGCAAGTCGGCGCTCGCCTCGAGCTTCGTCGCCGCGCTCGAACTGGCCCGGATGGGCAAGGCGCAGCTGCGGCAGGAAGAGGCGTTCGAAGACCTGATGGTCCGCGCGGCGTGACGGACGAACCCAACGACGCCATCCGCGCCGTCGAGGCGGCGCTGTTCGCGGCTGAGGACGCGCTGACGCTCAACGACATCCAGCAGGCGGTCGGCCCCGATATCGAGGTCAAGGCCGCGCTCGAAACACTGGCCGAACATTATGCCGGTCGCGGCATCCATCTCGTCGAGCGCGGCAAGCGCTGGCATTTCGAAACCGCGCCCGATCTCGCCCATATCCTGCGCCGCGAGCGCGAGGAACCTCGCAAACTGAGCCGCGCGGCGACCGAGACGCTCGCCATCATCGCCTATCACGAACCGGTCAGCCGGGCCGAGATCGAAGCCATTCGCGGGGTGCAGATTTCCAAGGGTACGCTCGACGTATTGATGGAGGCGGGCTGGATTCGCCCCGCCGGCCGGCGAGAAACGCCGGGAAGACCGTTAATTTACGCAACTACCCCTGTTTTTCTCCAGCATTTCGGGTTAGAGCATCGGCGCGACCTACCCGGTCTTGATGATCTCAAAGCTGCCGGGCTGCTCGATCCCGTGGATGAGGCGTTCGAATCGCTCGAACTGGAATCCGCCGAAGGGGACGACTAACTAGGCTGCGGATAAGGAGAAATTTTCAATGGCTATAGGTCCGTGGCAAATTGTGCTGATCGTTCTGCTCGTCGTCCTGTTTTTCGGGCGCGGCCGGATTTCCGAAATGATGGGCGATCTCGCCAAAGGCATCACCAGCTTCAAGAAGGGGCTGCGCGAGGATGAGGAAACGACGCGTTCGGACGGCAGCGAGCCGCCGCGTATCGCGCCGCAACCCGCTCCGCCGGCGCCCGATTCCGCCGAAACGCGGACGGAAGACCGTCAGGCCAGCTGATTTCGGCTGAACCGGCGAGGGGGTGAAGCGATCGGCGACGGTCGCCCTTCCATCCTTTTGCATTAGCAGGACGGCGCATTCGGCATGTTCGATATCGGTGCAACGGAATTGCTGCTTGTGGCGATTGTGGCTCTGGTCATCATCGGCCCCAAGGACCTGCCGCTCGCCATGCGCACGGCCGGTCGCTGGATCGGGCAGATTCGCGGGATGACCAAGCATTTTCGCGTCGGCATCGACGCGATGATTCGCGATGCCGAGATCGAGGAGCAGGAAAAGGAATGGGCCGCGCGCAATGAGAAGATCATGCGCGAGCATCCCGAGGGCGCGCCTGCCGAGGCGGCCGAAGGCGCCAAGCCCGCCAGCGATGCGCCGGTCATGAAGCCGCTCCCGGCGGATGCGGCTGCACCGGACCAGCCGTCCGGGGTGGAAAACAGTGATGAGCCCCTGCCGGATGGAGCCCAGCCGGAAGCGGATGCGTCGCCCGCGTCGCCCGCCAAACCGGCCGATAAAGGCGATCGGTCATGAGCGCGCGCGACGACGAACTCGACGACAGCAGCGCGCCGCTGCTCGATCACCTGATCGAACTCAGAAACCGGTTGCTCTGGTGCATCCTGGCCTTCGCCGTTGCCTTCGGCGTGTGCTTCTATTTCGCCAGCGAGATTTTCGAATTCCTCGTCCGCCCGCTGCAGGAGGCATTTGGCGAGGGTGAAGGGCGGCTGATCTATACCCAGCTCTACGAAGCCTTTTTCGTCGAGATCAAGGTGGCGGTCTTCGGCGCATTCGTGATCGCCTTTCCGCTGATCGCGATGCAGCTATGGGCGTTCATCGCGCCCGGCCTCTACAAGAACGAGAAGCGCGCCTTCCTGCCGTTCCTTTTCGCGACGCCGGTCCTGTTCACGCTTGGCGCGGCGCTGGCCTATTATATCGTCATGCCGACGGCATTCCGCTTCTTCCTCAGCTATCAGGGCGATGTCGGGGGCGTGGACCAGGAAGCGCTGCCTGCGGTCGGCGAATATCTCTCGCTCGTGATGCGCTTCATCATCATCTTCGGCCTGTCCTTCCTGCTGCCGGTGTTGCTGCTGCTGCTGAACCGCGCCGGGATCGTGCAGCGCCAACAGCTGGTAAAGGCGCGGAAATATATCATCGTCGGCGCGTTCATCATCGGGGCGATCTTTACGCCCCCCGATCCGATCACCCAATTGATGCTTGCAGTGCCGCTATGTCTGTTGTTCGAAATCACTCTGCTGATCATCCGGATCACCGACCGGCGACGCGCGAAAGCGGAGACGGCATGATCGCGGACGCCCTCTTCCTGAAAGAGGGCGAAGGGGGCGATACTCCCTATCCACCGCGCGACGGGTGCAAGGTCAAGCCGCTGATCGAAGCGGCCGAAATGTATCCGGTGCTCGAGCGCGAAATCCTGAATGCCGAAAACAGCGTCTGGATTGCCTTTCGCGTTTTCGATCCCACCACGAAATTGCGATCGGACGAGGCGAAAGCGGCGGGCCATGAGATCTGGGCCGACCTGATCGAGGCGTCGGTGAAGCGCGGGGTCGAGGTGCGCATCCTGCTCACCGATTTCGAGCCGGTTCTGGCCGACTATCTCCATGCCGAAAGCTGGGCGAGTTTCCGCGTGTTCAAGGACCGGATGGACGGGTTGCCGGACGAGGTGCGCCGCCGGTTCCAGATGATCGTGATCCAGCATGAGGGCGAGATCGGATGGACCTGGCGGCAGTTGCTCCGGCTGAACCTGCGCAAGCGGATACGGCGCAAGATCTCCAAGCTGCTCGGCCGCCACAAGGACGATGAAGAGGTGTTCCATACACGGCCCGGCCTGTGGCGCTGGCTCGGCTGGGACGGCGACAAGCCAAACCGCTGGAAGCCGGGCCCGCCGCCGCGGCTTTGGCCGGCCACCTATCACCAGAAATGCGCGATCATCGACAACCGGTGCGCGATCCTGGGCGGGCTCGATCTCGACGAGCGTCGCTGGGACGATGCGCGCCACCGGCAGCGCGCGGACGAAACCTGGCATGATGTCTCCTCGCGGGTCGAGGGCCGCATCGCCTGCGACGCTGCCGATCATTTCGTGACATTGTGGAATGAGGAGCTGCCGCGCTTTCGCGAGATTGTCGGCGAATGGACGAACGGTGCCGGCCGCCAGCTCGATCTCGATCCCCTCGACGAAATCGAACGGTGCGAATGGGAAGGCCAACCCGTTGGCGAGGCACGCTGCCAGTTGCTGCGGACGCGTTCGCGGTATTCGGGCTCGACATTCGCCATGGGCCCGGTTCCCCATATCCGGGAGCTTGAGGAAGCGCACAAGCGGATCATCCTCGGCGCCCGCCGCTGCCTCTATATCGAGGCGCAGTTCTTCCGATCGACAAAGGCGGCGAAATGGGTGATCGAGGCGCTGCGGCGCAATCCCGGGCTCGAAGTCATCATCCTGATCGCCAATGTGCCCGAAGAGATCGCGTTCGAAGGACAAAAGCGCCATCCCGTGCACAAGCACGGCGAATATCTTCAGGCACGCGCGCTGGGACGCATCTTCAAGGCGGGCGGGAAGGACAGGGTGGGTCTGTTCAGCATTGCCAAGCAGGAAAAGGCCAATGGCAAAGAGCGTCGCTACGAGAATAGCAGGGGAACGGCCTTCGGCTCCGGCGTGATCCATATTCACGCCAAATTGCTGATCGCGGACACCGATGCCTGCCTGTTGTCATCGGCCAATATCAACGGCCGCAGCTTCGAATGGGATACTGAACTGGGTTATCTCTGGACCGAAGCCGGCGATGCGATCGCGCAGTTCCGGCGGCGGCTATGGCGCCAGCTGTTCGATGGCGATGTGGGCGAGGGCGCCTGCCTCGCCGAATGGCGACAGGTTGCCGAGCAGAACAGGACGGCAGAGCCCGGCGCGCGTCAGGGTTTTGTCATTCCCTATCAGCGCGGCCGGGCCCGGCGTTATGGGAACCCCTATTTCTGGATCCCCGATCGGCTTGTCTAACGCGCGCCTATTCGGCTGCGTCCGTCACGGTTTCGCCGACGCTTTCGACATCTTCGCCCGCGCCTGCGATCGTGTTGCAGGCGGATACGAGAACGGCGCCGGCAATCATGGCGGCGGTGGCGATTTTCTTGATCATTTCGAACTCCTTGCGACCTTGAACGGGGCGACGGTGTCGCCTGTACCCATCAATGCGGGGATGCCGTGTTCGGTTCCCGCATACGGCAAGGAAATGATTGAAAAGGAGCGGAAAAATGTTGGGCCCGAAGGCGTTTCCGGGGGGAGGTAAACGCTTTCGGGCCCAATAAGCGGATAGCAAGAGCGGGGGGGCAAAAGGTCGCTATCCGAACAAGAAAACGAGCCTCGGCCCTGTTGGTTCCCCGGCAGCGCAAAAAAATCGCCTCAAATGCGAAATTTTTTAAAAAAACGCCATATTTCAGAGAATTAGAGTATTGGAATTTTGATCTCATAACGCGTTTCCGCGCTGTTCTGCTCGACCGGAGCGCGCAACTGGCGTGCCAGGCCCTCGATAACACGCCGGTATCGCGGATAGGCGGGAATATCGGGGGCCGCTTTGAGAGCCTCGGATTCGAGCGTCAGACTTGCGCACTCCTCGTCGATCGGCTCGAGCTTGATCGACAGGTCGACCGCCTCGGCGCAGAAGAAGGACAGTTCGACCAGTTCGGTCAGGTAGAAACAGACCGCCACGGCGATCTCCTGCGCCACCCGCACATCGACGATATCGAGCGATATCGATACCCGGACATGTTCGGGGCCGCCCTGTTGCAGCGTGGAAACCAGTTCTGAAACGATCGGCCGAAGCGACGTGCCGTCCGCCGCACCGTGATCGCCGAGCAGGTTGCGCTGGACGATCGCCAGCGCGTCGACGCGCCGTTTGATCGATGCATAGGCCGTTGCCGTGTCGGCGTTGACCGCCGAACGCGCGTGAAGGTTCAGCAGGCTCGCCACGATCTGCAGGTTGTTCTTCACGCGATGATGGACTTCGCGCGTCAGTCTCGCCTGCTCTCCCAGCGCGTTCGCCATCGCCGTTTCGTTGGCCTTGAGATCGCTGACGACGGCGTGGAACGCGGTACCGAGCTCGCGGATCTCGGCGGCGGGCGAGCGTGTCGCAGGCACGATAAAATCGCCTTCGTCATGGTTGAAGCGGGAGACCGCGCCCTGCAGCCGCGCCAGCGGCCGCAGGACAAGCCGGTTGACGGCGAACCAGCCGAGCAACGCGCCCGCCGCCCACATCAGCAGTGGCAAGATGATCGCCACCCATTCCGACGTTCTCAGCGGCACGACCTCGAACGCGGCGTCGAACTCGATCTGGCCGTCGGCGAGCTGCTGCGTGCTGCGGACGGGGTTGGATGGAGCATCGCTCGACCAGGGGTGGACGAGGAAGCTCGTATCGCCCTGGCGGAGAGTGAACAGGTAATTTTCGATCTGCTCGATCGGCCGGGTCCGTTCGGCGACCGTGGACCGCGGCAGGATGGCAAGCCCGAAGGTACGGCCGTCTTCGGAGTTGACCCGGATGCGGATCGTGCCGGTTTCGCTGTCGAGCTGGGTGACGGCGAGGCGTCCCGGCGGGGCATCGAAGCGCAATGCCGCCGGGAAATTGTTGCTCGCGCAGATGAGTTCGCCGTTGCGGCGAAAGATCGCCAGCCGGACCTCGGCCTGTTCGATGTTCGAGAGCGTCGCCAGCAATTCCCGGCATTCGCCCGGGCTCGCGGCGTCGGGATCGACCGCTGTCGAAGCGACGCGCAGGCTGAGCGTGCTTCGCTCGATCGTCTCGGTCATCCGCCGCGCGGCCAGTTCGGTGATCAACCGTGCCTCGTCGATCCGTTCGCCGCGGGCGTTGGAGGAAGCATCCCATGATGCGAACAGGGCGATCAGGCCGAGCGGAAACAGCGCCACCGCGAGCAGGATGAACGTCTTGATGCCTGTTGAAAGTCGACTCAGAAAGGAGATAGGACCGGGCCGCTCCTTCATCGCCAGTGGCGCCATGATGCAATGGCCGGCGGGTTAACTGAGCTTGCCGAGGAGGTCGAGCATTTCGCTGGGGATTTGTTCCTTGGCCGCCTCGTCATAGACGCTGCGCAGGGCACTGGAGATATCCGTCCTGCCATTCGTTCGATGCCGCCGCGTACGCGCTGCGGATTTCGCATCATTCGCACCCTGACTGGTACCTGCTTTGCCGCCTGTCGCCAATGCTTGTCCCCGTACCCTTACCTGATGCGATCTAACCCTAGCCGCATCTTTCCTAGCACCGCAACAGTCAATCGACCGTTACACAATACCGTTTTTTCGCAGACCCTGGAACGGATGAAACCATTTGCGCCGACGATTGTTCCATCCGGGAGCGGGACAATCTGCCCGCCGGCGATCCTGCCGGCAATGGGGACCGAGGAGATTGCATTCGCTCATCCGGCCAGCCATGTGGGAGGCCGTAAAAAAGGGAGAAACACGCATGTCATCGCTCGGCCAGCAACTCGCGCCGCATTTGCCTTTGCTCCGCAGGTTCGCGCGCGCCCTGACCGGCAGTCAGCACCATGGCGACACGTTCGTCCGGGCGACGCTGGAATCGATCGTTGCGGCACCCGACGAATTTCCCCGCGACGTCGATCCGCGTCTCGGCCTATATGCAAGTTTCCTGAAAATCTGGAGTTCGGCAGAATTGTCGGACGATCTGGCGGACACGCTGGCGGGCACCGGTGATCGCGCCGATGTCGCCTCGGCGCGCCTTGCGATGATCGACAAGCGGTCGCGGCAGGCGCTGCTGCTGACCGAAGTGGAGGGATTCTCCCGCGAAGACGTCGCCTATCTGCTCGAGGCCGATCTCGACGAGGTGTCCGGTCTGGTCGAAACGGCGCGCGAGGAAATCGACAATCAGCTGCGTACGCAGGTTCTGATCATCGAAGACGAACCGATCATCGCGATGGACCTGGAGGGGATCGTTCGCGATCTCGGCCATGACGTGGTCGGCATCGCCGTGACGCATCGCGAGGCCGTCGATCAGGCCAAGGGCGAAACGCCGGGTCTCGTGCTCGCCGATATTCAGCTCGCCGACGACAGTTCAGGGATCGAGGCGGTGCAGGAAATCCTGACCGACATCGATATTCCCGTCATCTTCATCACCGCTTTCCCCGAACGATTGCTGACGGGCGAACGCCCCGAACCGGCCTTCCTGATTACGAAGCCGTTCCAGCATGCTACGATCAAGGCGGCCATCGCGCAGGCATTGTTCTTCAACAAGACCACATTGCCGGCCTAGCGGCGGGCGACAGCCACGCCTAAGTCAGAACGAGAAAAGGACGCCACCATGACCGAAGAAGATCCGCATCTTTCGAAAACGGAGGCGCGCGCAGGCGCGACCCCGCATATGACGCGCGTGATCCTCGCCTTCTCGCTCATTCTGATCGTGGGAATTTTCGTGCTGCTTTACCTGTTCTGGAAAAACTAGATTTTTCCAGTAAATACAATGCACTGGGCTTTGTCATCGCTTGGGTTTATGACAAAGGGAACGCGCGCCGAATCGGCAAGCGCTAGGCGGGGCTGACGAATTGGCGAAAAATTCCAACACAGCCGATAAGGGCGGCGAGGCAAAGGAAAAGCCGACGCCGTTGCCCGATGACGAGTTCAAGGTCCAGCTGGGCCAGGTGATCCCGCATCTTCGCGCCTTCGGCCGGTCGCTTTCGGGCAACCGCGAGACCGCCGACGATCTGGTGCAGGAGACGCTGCTCAAGGCATGGGCGGCGCGCGAGCGTTTCCAGGCCGGCACCAATATGCGCGCCTGGACGTTCATCATCCTGCGCAACCTGTTCCTCTCCCAGATGCGGCGCGCCCGGTTCAAGGGCGAATGGGACGAAATGGCCGCCGACAAGCTGCTCGCGGCGCCGGCGAGCCAGGACCGTCATATCGAATTGAACGACATGCAGCGCGCGCTGCTGAAGCTGCCCGAACCCCAGCGCGAAGCGCTGATCCTCGTCGGTGCGGGCGGTTTTGCCTATGAAGAGGCGGCGGAAATCTGCGGCTGCGCGGTCGGCACGATCAAGAGCCGCGTGGCCCGGGGCCGGTCCGCGCTCGAAGCGTTGCTGGAAGAGGGCGATCTCAATCCCCGATCCGAAACCACCGGAAAATCCGATTTGAGCGCGCTTCAGGAAATCATGGACGAGGTCGACGAACTCAGCAACCGCTGAGCCGGCCTAGGTGATCAGGCCGAGCAGGCGGTCGAATTCCTGGGCGTTTTCGTCCTTGTTGTGCTGCTCGCCAAAGGCCTTGCGCAGCACTTCGCCTACCCGGTTCGTCGGTTTCGCTTCGAACCGGATATGGCGCGGGTTTTCGCGCCCGGATTCAGATCGGGATGGCTTTTCACGCATAGAGAACATTGGAACGCACAAATGGCGGTGAAGGTTTCCACTTTGCATGTTTGACCGGAACTGATGCACAAAAGCGACATGGAAACGAACGGCGATCCGCCCGATTTCGGTTCGGTCTGGGACAGGGCCCGGGCCCATGCGCCGTTCCTCGCGCGCCTCGGCGAACGCAACCCCGACATGCTCGAACGCGCGCGGGCCGGTGAGTGGGTGCCGGAATGGACGGACGCGGGCGATACGCCGGATCGCGTCGCCGAAACTCTGCGGCGCGACAAGCAGCGGCTCGCGCTCGGCGTGGCGCTCGGCGACCTTGCGGGCGCGCTCCCGTTCGAACGTGTCGTCCATGCGCTCAGCGACTTCGCCGATCATGCGACAGCGGCGGCGATCGCGGCGGCGATGCACGAGGTGACGGGTGCGGACGGTGTCGAGGGGATGAGCGTGCTCGCGCTCGGCAAGCATGGCAGCCGCGAACTCAACTATTCGTCGGACATCGATCTCGTCCTGCTGCTCGATCCCGATCGCCTTGCTTCGCCCAAGGGCGATCCGCGCGACACCGCCGTGCGGATCGGCCGCAAATTCGTGGGGCTGCTGCAGGACCGGACGCAGGACGGCTATGTCTTTCGCGTCGATCTGCGGCTGCGGCCCTCGCCCGAGGTGACGCCGATCGCGCTGCCGGTGAATGCGGCGATTTCGCATTACGAAACGATCGCGGAAGCCTGGGAGCGTGCGGCCTTTATCCGTGCACGGCATGTCGGCGGCGACGCGTCGATCTCGGCCTATTTTCTCGATGCGCTGCGGCCCTTCGTCTGGCGCAGCGCGCTCGATTTCGGCACGATCAGCGAGATACGCGGTATCTCCAAGCGCATCCGCGATCATCATTCGCGCGGCCAGACTTTCGGTCCGGGCTTCGATCTGAAGCGCGGCCGTGGCGGCATCCGGGAAATCGAATTTTTCGCGCAGATCCACCAGCTCATCCATGGCGGCCGCGATCCGTCGCTTCGCGAGCCGGCAACGCTCGATGCGCTGGCGGCGCTCGCCGATGCGGGCTGGATCGGCAATGGGGAGGCGGAAACGCTGTCCGCGCATTACCGATTGTTCCGGACGATCGAACACCGGCTGCAGATGGTGGAGGACCAGCAGACGCACAGGCTGCCCACCGACGGGGCCGCGCTCGACAATGTCGCCCGGCTCCATGGGCTTGCCGATGGTGACACGCTGATCGCATTGCTTGCCGACAAGGTGGCCTGGGTTGGCGATGCCTATGACCGGTTCGACGAAACGGACGAACCCCAGGACGCGATGCCCCGCGATCCGGCGGAGCTGGAAAGATGGCTGGCCGACACGGGTTTTTCCGACTCGGAAGGCGCCGTCCGCCGGATCGAGCGCTGGCGCACCGGCAGTGTCGGGGCGACCCGGTCGAAGGCCTCGCGCGAGGCGCTAGAGGCAATCCTGCCGCAGCTCATCTCCGATCTCGGCGCTTCGCCGGCGCCGATCACCGCGCTCAATCGCCTCGACAGCCTGCTCGATCGCCTGCCGAGCGCACTCAACCTGTTCCGGCTGCTCGAGGCGCGCCCGGGCCTGGGGGCTTTGCTGACCGACATTCTGGCGCATGCGCCCGCGCTCGCCGACGAACTGGCGCGGCGGGCGGAGCTGTTCGACGGCCTGATCGACGCGACCGCGCTCGACCCGCCCGAACCGGTCGGCGAGCTCGTGGAGATCTTTCGCGAGCGGACCGCCGGTCTCGACTATCAGGAGGTGCTCGACCGGATGCGGCAGCTCGTCGGCGAGGAACGGTTCGCGCTCGGCGTGCAGCTGGTCGAAGCCGCGAGCGATCCGCTCGATGTGGCAGCGGGTTATGCGCGCGTTGCCGAAGCCTCGATCGAGCTTCTCGCCGGCGACACCGTTGACGCGTTTCGCGAGGAACATGGCGAGGTGCCCGGCAGCGAGTTTGTGATCCTGGCGCTCGGCAGGCTCGGCGGCGGCGCGCTGACCCACGCCTCCGACCTCGACCTCGTCTATCTGTTCACCGGCGACCATGGCGCCGAATCGGACGGCGAACGCCCGCTCGGCGCGACGCGCTATTATCAACGGGTGGCCCAGCGGGTCACCGCCGCGCTGAGCGTCCCGACGGCCGCTGGCCCGCTCTACGAGGTCGACACCAGGCTGCGGCCCTCGGGCGGCCAGGGGCTGATCGCCGTGTCGCTCGACAGTTTCGAGGGCTATCAGCGGCAGAGCGCCTGGACCTGGGAGCATATGGCGCTCGCCCGCGCCCGGCCGGTCTACGGTTCGCCCGAAGCGCGCGAAAAGCTCAGCGGGATTATCCGCGAAACGCTCATTCGGCCGCGCGATCCGGAAAAGCTTCTGGCTGATGCCCGCAATATGCGCGCCGAGATCACCGCGGCAAAGCCGCCCGCCGGTGCGCTCGACGTCAAGCTCGTACCGGGCGGGCTCGTCGATCTCGAATTCTGCACCCATGTGGCGCAATTGCGCGAGGGCAAGGGGCTTTCGCCCTATCTGCCCGAGGCGATTGGTGCCCTGATCGAAGCGGGCGTGCTCGATCCGGGCATGGCCGCCGCGCATGATCTGCTGACGCGGATGCTCGTGACGCTCCGGCTCGTCTCGCCCGATTCGACCGAGGTTTCGCCGGCCAGTCGCTCGCTCGTCGCCAAGGCCTGCCATGTCAAGGATTGGGACGCGCTGGTTGAAGCCTATGACAAAGCCCGGCATTGCGTGCGCGAACAGTTCGAGGCGCTCGGCCTCGCCAGCGATGAGGAAGGACAGACCCGATGATCGAAGCCGGAGACAAGGCCCCCGACGTCACCCTGCAGATGACCGACGAGAGCGAAGCCAAACTGTCGAGTTTCAAGGGCAAGCCGCTCGTCCTCTATTTCTATCCGAAGGACGATACGCCCGGCTGCACCAAGGAAGCGCTGCAGTTCACCGAGCTTGCCAAGGAGTTCGACAAGGCCGGGGTGAAGGTGATCGGCGTTTCGAAGGACCCGCCGGCCAAGCACGAGAAGTTCATCGCCAAGCACGATCTCGCCATCGATCTCGCGACCGACGCCGATGGCAGCGTGACCGAGGCGTTCGGCGTCTGGGTCGAGAAGAATATGTACGGCCGCAAATATATGGGCATCCAGCGCGCGACCTTCCTGATCGATGCCAAGGGCAAGGTCGTAAAGGTCTGGCCCAAGGTGAAGGTCGCCGGCCATGCAGAGGATGTGCTGGCCGAAGCGAAGGCGCTCGACGCCTAGAAACGTTTTCCACCATGGAATCGATTGCCAGCGCGGCCCGTTCGGTCCTTCTGAGCGCGGCGCCGAACGAAAAGGTGATGCGCGCGCGGCAGGTGGCGCGCGCATGGCGGGGCGGTTTGCTGGCGCACCGTTTCGATGTCCCGATGCCCGACGAACCGGCGCGGCCCGAGGCGCCCGCGCTGCTGCCGCCCAATCGGATGCCCCGGCGGGGGAAGATCGGGTCGGAGCGCGGCCGTGTGGCGATGCTCCACGCGCTCGCCCATATCGAATTCGTCGCGATCGATCTGGCGTTCGACCTGATCGGCCGTTTCGGCGGTGAATTCCCGCGCGATTTCGTCGACGACTGGATCCGCGTCGGGGCGGAAGAGGCGATGCATTTCGCGCTGCTCGACCGGCGACTGAAGTCTCTGGGGAGCGGCTATGGCGCGCTGCCCGCCCATGGCGGCCTGTGGGAATCGGCGCAGGATACAGCGCATGACAGGGTGGCGCGGCTTGCCGTGGTGCCGATGGTGCTCGAAGCACGCGGGCTGGACGTCACCCCCGCAACGGTCGACCGCTTCCGCGCCGCAGGCGACAAGAGGTCGGCAGAGATCCTCGAACGCATCGCCCGCGACGAAATCAGGCATGTGCATTTTGGCGTGAAATGGTTCGAATCGTGCTGCGCGGAGCAAGATTTGCTCCCTGAGGCGCACTGGCAATTGCTCGTAAAACGGTACTTTAACGGCCGGCTGAAGCCTCCGTTCAACGCTTCGGCGCGTCGACAAGCCGGTTTGTCCCGCGAATACTATCTTCCGCTTGCTTCGGTGGAACCTTGTTAACAAACAGGCTCCAGACCGGTTGCGGGGAGGGCATTGCCGCCTCCGGAATACAAGGTTTCACAAAGGCGTAGACGGTTAATTAACCATCTTCGCCAAGTACGAACGGGTTGCGCATGATGAACATTACTCGCCTTTTCCATTTCACGCGCCAGTCGCTGGCGCAGCCAATCTTCGCCGCGGCGGCATTCGTGTCCGCCGCGTTTTTTATGGCTGCCGCTCCGGCACAGGCACAGACGCAGGGCAATAACAGCGAAGTTCGCGCGCTGTTCGCCAACTGGCAGCAGGACGCGCGTCAGCGTCAGGGCGTCATGGCGATCCCCTCGGGACGCCCCGTCGAAAATTACCGCCTCACCAGCAGCTTCGGCACACGCAGCGATCCGTTCGGCGCCGGCCGCCGCCGGCATAACGGCCTCGACATGGCAGGTCCGATCGGCACCCCGATCTATGCCACCGCCGACGGCATCGTCGGCCGTGCGCAGTGGGTCGGTGGCTATGGCAATTATGTCGAAATCAATCATGGCGGCGACATGCAGACGCGCTACGGCCATATGTCGCGCATCCTGGTCGAGCCGGGCGCCCGCGTCACCCGCGGCCAGATGATCGGCCATATGGGCTCGACCGGCCGTTCGACAGGCAGCCATCTCCATTACGAGGTCCGCATCGCGGGACGCCCGATCAATCCGGTGCCGTTTCTGACCTCAAACGAATATCTCGCCTCGCTGCCGAACACGCCCAATGCGGTCGAAGGCACGCAGGTCGCGCTCGGCGCCAGCCAGTAGCGCCTAACCGCTACGCTTGTACTCCCAAGCGCTAGAACGGGTCGCCCGCTTGTCGCGAGCGGCCCGTTTTCCTATCTAGGGTCTATGAGCGAGGTTCAGCCCATCGAAAAGGATATCGGCCTGTCCGAAGCGGCGGCGAAACGCGTGGCCGCGATCGCCGAGCGTCAGGGCAAGCCCGCGATCCTTCGCCTTGCCGTCGATGGCGGCGGCTGTGCGGGCTTCCAGTACCGTTTCGAAATGGCCGAAAGCGTCGAGGATGACGATGTCACCGCGGAAACCGGCGGCGTGACGCTGGTCGTCGACACGATCAGCCTCGATCTGGTGCGCGGCAGCGAAGTCGATTTCGTCGAAAATCTCGGCGGCGCGATGTTCCAGGTCAACAACCCCAACGCCCAGTCAGGTTGCGGCTGTGGAACCAGTTTTTCGATCTAGCGGCGACGCGTCTCCATATGAGCGGTTTATAGTTGGTGAGGCGGCCACGCCTCGATCGAGCGCTTAACGCATGCGAAAGACAGCCAATCGATTTCTGACCCTTGCGGCGGCCCCCTTACTGGCCTGCGCGGCACCTCTCGACGCGCAAACAGGGAATATCGGGGCCTTGATGAACGCGCCGATCGCCATAGAGCGCGCGGCGCCCGTAACGTCGGTTCCGCTTGAACAGCGGGACGGCAAGTATTTTCTGGTCGCCTCTGTCGATGGCATAGAGCGCGAATTCGTGTTCGATACCGGCTCGCCGACGATCCTCTCGCGCGAATTGGCCGAGGCGCTGGAGCTCGAAATATTGGGGCAGAATACCGGAACGGACGCGCACGGTGCGGCCGTTACGATGGATATCGCTCGCACCGGGACGATCGCACTCGGCGATATCGTGTTTCGCGATGTTCCCGTATTCGTTTACGATTTCGGCGCAATGCCCCTCGGCCGCTGCTTTTTCGATGGTGGCGTGCTGGGTTCGGAAATCTTTGCCGGCAGCGCCTGGCGGATCGACGCCGAAAACGGGCGGCTGGAGATCGCCGAGTCGACCGATGCCATCTCCATAGCCGATGATGCGTTGACGGCGCGGCTCCACGATATCGGATATCCGCATGCGCCGGTTGTCGACTATGCCATCGGTAGCCAGCACGACCGGGCGCTGTTCGACACGGGAAGTGAGGTGCCGCTGTCGCTCTATGCGCCGCTGTTGACGAATCCGGCGGTGGAAGATCGCCTGCACGCAGTCCAGCGCGGGCGGGGCTCGGAAGGCGTTTCGGCGGGCGGCCGCGGCGCGGTCGTGGATCTTGCGCGATTTCGTCTTTCTCGTATCGCGCTAGGCGATTCCGGGATTTCGAATATCGGCGGAATCTCGCGGAGCGTTCCGCCCACATTGCTGGGTGCCGGTTTGCTCGATCGTTTCGTTGTCACGCTCGATTATCCGGGCGAGCGCTTCGTACTCGAATCCAGAGCCGTGCCTGCCAATACCCGTCCCGAACCCGGCTATCGGCTGGCCCTTGTGGACGATCGCGTCGAGGTTGTGCAGCTGTTCGAAGGTTCGGCGGCCGATGACGCCGGTCTGCGTCTCGAAGATCGCATTATCGGGATCGACGGCCGGGTCGTGGATGTTGCCGGGGAGCAGGATCTGTGTGCCCTTGTGCGTTTCGTTTCCGGCCGGCCTTTCGAAGCGCGTGCCCTGTCACTGGAAATCGATCGCGACGGAAGCACCGTGTCGCTCAGAATTCCGGCGCCGGAGAGCCCTGCCGGCGCTGCGCGGTGATGGCCGGAACATGATCGGCGGCGAGCACCTGACGGACTAGAGCCGTAGGATCATGGCGATCCGCCGCGCCATGTCGAACCCGTCGGCTTCCTCATCGGCCAGTTCCGCCAGGATCGCGGCTTCGGGCTTATCCCATTCGACGAAGCCCAGAGTGGCATAGAAGGGCGCGTTCCACGGCAAGGTCCGGTCCGTGATGAGTGAAACCGCCGAGAAACCGTGCCGCGCCTCTGCGATCGCCGTCTCCATCAGGCGGCGGCCGATGCCGTGCCCCTGAAAGTCCGCGCCGACCGCAAGCTCGTCGATATAGAGCGATTTCTGCATTGCATGGGCGCAGCATAAACCCGCGATGGCATCGCCTTGCTCCTCGACCCAGTGCGCCCCTTCTGCAATGGCGCGCGCATGCTTGTCGGGGTGCAGCGTCTCGCCGCCGATGGCGCTTTCGAAATGCGTGCCGAGAAACAGCTCCGCCGCCGACCGTTCCACCGCGGCGAGCGCCTCGATATCCCCCATCCCCGTCTTTCGGATCGTCACGCGGCAAACTCCCGTCTGGCCGTGGCGGCCGGTTCGCGGCATAACGCCGCCCATGAAAATCGCCACCTATAACGTGAACGGGATCAACGCCCGGCTTCCCCGGCTGCTCGAATGGCTCGACGAGCAGAAGCCCGATGTCGTCTGCCTGCAGGAACTGAAGGCCGACGACGACAAGATCCCCAAGGCGAAGATCGAGGAAGCCGGTTACGGCGCGGTCTGGCACGGGCAGAAGGGGTTTAACGGCGTCGCCATCCTCGCCCGCGATGCCGAGCCGAAAGAGCATCAGGTCCGCCTGCCCGGCAACGAGGAGGACGAACAGAGCCGTTATGTCGAGGCGGAAATCGGCGATGTCATCGTCGCCTCGATCTACCTGCCCAACGGCAATCCGGTGCCGGGGCCGAAATTCGATTACAAGCTCGGCTGGATCGACCGGCTTCATGCGCGCGCAGACTATCTGCTCGGCCTGGAAAAGCCGGTGGTGCTGGCGGGCGATTACAATGTCATCCCGACCGACGAGGACGTCTATTCGGTCAAGGCGATGCAGGACGACGCGTTGATGCAGCCCGAAAGCCGCGCCGCCTTCCGCCGTCTGCTCTACCAGGGCTGGACCGATGCGATCCGGGCGCGGATCCCGACCGGACCCGTCTGGACCTTCTGGGACTATCAGCGCGGCGCCTGGCAGCGCGACGCGGGCTTCCGGATCGATCACCTCCTGCTGTCACCGGTGGCGGCAGACCGCCTTCGCGCGGCAGGCGTCGACAAGGAATATCGCGGGCGGGAAAAGGCGTCGGACCACACGCCGGTCTGGATCGAACTGGCGGACTAGCTCGCGGTATCCTTTTCGGGCGGCATCGCGTCGATCGTGCGGGAAAAGGCGTCGACCATCTGTTTGAGGACCGGCGGCAAGCGCTTCATGTCGAGTGCGCCGGCGAGCGGGTCGTAGCGTTCGGGTGCGAAGCCGAAACCGATCATCAGGTCGATCCAGCTCTGGTGGTCGAACATTTCGCGATCGAAGGTGACGAAGCGGCCGCGGCTGCGGAACTGGTCGAGCCGCAGCTGGAGCGTATCGGGTGCAGGGGCGTCGGCAATGGTTGTCCACACCGCCTCGTCCCTGCCGTTGAGCACGAACGGCAGCAGCGCGAAATCGCGGAGCTGCCGGACGATTTGGTGGTGCTTGGCGTTGAAGGTGCGCGCCTCGACGGTCATGGCGGGGCCTGCGGGGAGCAAAGCGACGAGATCGAGCGCCTGTTCCTGAAGCAGGATCGCATCGGCCGAATGAAATGGGCCGAGCCGGGCCGATGCGGGGCCAAGCCGGACGCAGTTCCCCGTCCAGGGTGTGCCGCAATGGATGTAAGCGAAGGGTGCTATGTCGAATGGCGCGCCCATCGTTTCTGCCACGGCTTTGGCTTCGTCGGCGCCGGAGCCGTGCCAATATTCGCGGACCAGTCCACCGCCGACCGGCGTTTCGACGAGCACGCCGCCGGGCAGGGCTTTCGCGATCGTACAGCCATGGCCTGCCCTGGTACCGCCTTCGATAAATGCGCATGCGATTCGATCGAATGGCGGGAATCCGTTCAGCGGTGAGGATTCGGGGCGACCATCGCCCGGCATCAGGGCGGAGAGCGTTCCCGAGACATCGATATAGAGATCGGCCGCGACGGCATCGCCGCTCTCGAGCGTGACGGTTGAGATCGCGCCCTCCGGCTCGCAATCGACGCTTGCCGGTGTCGACCGAAGGCGCTCGGCGTCTCGCACGAAGGCTTCGAAAAAGTCCCCATAACGCGCCCGGTCGACCTGAATCGTCGGGCCGAGCAGCTGCAGCGGCGATTCGCGATCGTCCGGTGGAAAGGCGAATTTACCGGCCATCGCGGCGCGCGCGGCGAAGCGGAAGGGGCGGAGGAGATAGGCGAGCGATTCCGGCTCGCCGCGCTCTATCGCCGCGCGCAGCATGATGTGGTGCAGTTCGATATCGTTGATCTTCGGCAGCGTACCCGAGGGCGCGGCGAAGAACTGGCTGTCCTCGCCCTGCCAGCCCTGCAGGTCGATGCCGAGGCCGAACCGGGCCCCGGCGGCGCCCGCCAGGGCCTCGACATCGATATTCAGGCGCTGGTGAAACGCGCTGTTGCAGGGGAGCGTCAGCGCACACGGTCCGTCGTCGCGGGCAGGCTGCTCGACAAGCGTCAGCGCGGCATGCGGCGGCAGATTGGCCCACAGCGCGGCGGCCACCGGCCAGAGCGCATGCGCTTCGCCGAAGACCGCAATGCGCAGCGAAGGGCGGTCTGCGTTCGTCATGCGGTATCCGCCAGTTCGATCGACGCGCCATATTCGCAGATGAAATCGAGATGCGCCGGCGTCTGCTCGACATGGGCGTCGATCGACCGGCGCATCGTAGTGAACGCCTCGTCCAGCTCGGCCTCACTCATTCGGTCGGCGCGGGGATCGTATCGCTCGGGGATCACATTCTGCCCGATAAAGACCGACAGCCAGCTCGGCGGCTGAAACAGCCCGCTTTCATATTCGGGCACGAGACCGCGCCGTTCGAACGCCTCGATCTTCTCCGCCAGGCTGTCGGGCAGATCCTGATTGCGCATGTCGCGCCAGAAGGGGGCGTCGTCGCGCTGGTTGGCAACATAATGGAGCATGAGGAAATCGCGGATCCGGCTGAATTCCAGATCCATCAGCCGGTTATACTCGGCGGCGTCGGCCTCGGCGCAATCGCGCTCCGGGAACAGCGCGATCAGGTTCAATATGCCGCTCTGGATCAGGTCGATGCTCGTCGATTCGAGCGGCTCAAGGAAGCCGCCCGAAAGGCCGATGGCGACGCAATTCCGGTTCCACAATTTGCGTCGCTTGCCGGTCTTGAAGAACAGCCTGTTGGGCTCGGCCAGCGGCTCGCCCTCCAGAGTCGTCATCAGCTGGTCGAGCGCCTCGTCGTCGCTCAGATAGGCGTCGCAATAGACATGGCCGTTGCCGATCCGGTGCTGCAGCGGAATGCGCCATTGCCAGCCGCCCGTCCGCGCGGTGGCACGGGTGAAGGGGCCGGTGGGCCCGTTGATCGCGCAGGGAATGGCGATGGCGCGGTTGCACGGCAGGTAGCGGCTCCAGTCGTCATAGCCGGTCTGAAGCTCCTGCTCGATCAGCAACCCGCGAAAACCCGAGCAATCGACGAACAGGTCGCCTGCGATCTCTTCGCCCGATTCCAGCATGACCGATTCGATGAAATCCGTTTCGCCGTTGGAGGAAGCGCCCACGATCTTGCCCTCGACCCGCTTCGCGCCTTTCCTCGTAGCGAAATCGGCGAGGAAGGCGCCATAGCGGCTCGCATCGAACTGGAAGGCATAGGAAAAGGCGGAAAGGCCCGATGCCACCGCTTCGTCGGGCAGCGCGAACCTGTCGCGCCGTGCGGCGACGATCGGGTAGCAATAGCTGCCGAACTCGTCCGCCTTGCCGCGCTGGTGCTGGCGGACCCAATAGTGATGGAAATCGGCGGGGCCGATCCGCTGACCGAACGCGCCGAAAGGATGGGTGTAGCGGTCGCCGATCGCACCCCAGTCGCAAAATTCGATGCCGAGTTTGATCGTCGCGCTGGTGCGCCTCATCATCTCGGCCTCGTCGATGCCGAGCGCGCGGTTGAAATCGCGAATCTGCGGCAGCGTCGCCTCGCCGACGCCGACGGTGCCGATGGCGGCGGATTCGATCAGGGTGATCTGGACACCGATGGGACCGAGCTTGTGCGCCAGCGCGGCGGCGGTCATCCAGCCTGCCGTGCCGCCGCCGACGATCACGACATCGCGGATGCGCCGATCCGGATTGTCGTTCACATCGTCTCTCCCGCGGTACTGTCCTGCCATACCCCGAATGGAGGGCAGGCGCCGCCGATCCTGTTGCTACAGACCCGCCTTCTCGTAAACCGCGTAGATTCGATTGGGATCGCCTTCGATCGCATCGGCAATCGCATTCATTCCCTGATTGTCGTCGAGAATCCAGCCGACTTCGGCGCGCGTCGCGTGCATCGTCCCCACGCCCCAGCGGCGGATATATTCGATCATCATGAAGGCGAGCTGGCTCGCCAACCGGCTGTTCTGGTGCTCGGGCAGGACCCCCATCAGCGGCACGCGCCCGCCATTCCAGTCCTTGCGTTTCAGCTTCCAGAGCAGCTTCGCCCAGCCAAAGGGCAACAGCGAGCCCTTCATGCCGATCAGCGCCTCGTTGATATCGGGCAGCGCGAGCATGAAGGCGGCGGGCTTTCCGTCATATTCCGCGATCAGGTTGATCGGCGGATAGATGACGGGTTTCAGCTTCTTCTTGATGTACTGGACTTCGGTATCGGTGATCGGGACGAAGCCCCAATTCTTGCTCCAGGCCTGGTTGAGGATGGAGAGGATGAGGCTCGCTTCCTCGTCATAGCGGTCCATGTCGATCGGCCGGATGGTGATCCTGTCATTGCGTTCGCCGGAGGCGACGATGCGATCGATCAGCTTCGGGAAACCGTCGACGATGGGAATGTCATAGGTGAAGAGCTGCTTGGCTTGGCTATAGCCTGCGCCCTCGATCCAGCCCCGATAGGCGGCCTTGTGATGCCCCATCATGATCATCGGCGCGTGGTCGTGACCTTTGATGAGCAGGCCCGGCTCGTCCCAGACGGACAGGCTGAGCGGACCGAGCGCCCGCGTCATGCCCTGTTCGCGCAGCCATTGTTCGGCCGCCGCGATCAGCGCGTGCATGACGGCTTCGTCCTCGGCCTCCATCAAGCCCCAATTGCCGGTGCCGGGGCCCATGCCCTGCTCGACGGGCTGTTCGAGCGCCAGATGATCGAGATGCGCCGAAATCCGTCCGACGACGCGGCCATCGCGTTCGGCCAGGAAGAGCTGGACCGTGGCATGCTCGAAGAACGGATTCTTTGCCGCGTCCAGCAGCTCGTACACGTCGGATTTGAGCGGCGGCACCCAGTGCGGCGTATCGGCGTTCAGCCGGTAGGCGAGTTCGACAAAGGCCTTGAGATCCGCCCGGCCATCGACCGGGCGGATGGTGATCGCGTCCGCCATCGGTCCGTGGCTAGCTTTTCATCCGTTCGACGGGATGGCCCGTGGCGACACCGCCCGACAGGTCGGCAACCCAGGGATAGCGCTTCGCCACTTCGGGCGTGTAGCCGAGGTTGAAGACGGTCTCGCTCTTCTCCTTGCGATCCTGCCGCTCGTAAAAGGTGCCGAGCAACCTGTCCCAGAAGAAGTTGGTGATGCCGTAATTGCCCTGCTCGTCATGGAAATGGTGCGCCATGTGACGGGCCTTCATCCGGGCGAGCCACTTGTTCTTCGGCTTGTACTTCAGGTGCTGCACGCAGTGGCAGAACTCGTAGAAACAGGTCGTCAGCAGGCCGGCGCCGATCGCCATCGCCATGCCGCCGATGCCGCCGATCAGCCAGCCGATCGGTGCGAGAATGACGATAATCGTCGGCAGCGTCGTATAGAGCGCGCCGAACAGCACCTCGAGATGATTGGGGTCCTGGTGGTGGTCGTAATGGATACGCTTCCAGACCGAGGCGAGCGACTTGTGCTTGAACATCCAGCGGCCGTGCAGCACCCAGCGGTGCAGCGCATACCAGGCGAGCGGATAGGCGGCGACGGCAATCGCTGCGGCCGCCAGCGACGGCAGCAGCGGCGCCGGATTGTAATAGAAAACCACGCCGCAGATCAGCGTCAACGCCAGATAGGCGATGATGGCCGGATACTGGAAATAGGCGACGACCAGTTCCCTGAGCGTCATCTTGTCGAGATAATGCGACCGGTTCCAGATCCCCGGACGCGCCATTGTTGCGGCTTTCACGTCAAAAATCCTCAAAAAATTGTTCTGCGGGAAGCGCGCTGCAAGCGCCCCGACCCGCCGCTCTAAGTGGATGGATATGAACGTGCAATGAGGCAGCTTTGCGACGAGAATCGCGCGCGCAGAAGGGGATTCGTCGCGGATTCAGACCAGTTTGGCGGTGCGGGCGGGTCTGCCCAGCGCCTCGCGATCCTCTCGATCGAGGCCAAGCCGTAGCGTCACCCAGCAAAGCGGCAAAAAAGTGACGATCAATATGGCGGCACGAATCGGCGCGCCCAGCGGTTCCACGGCCCATCCGATCGCAGCCAGTGCGGCGAATCCCGCCAGGCCCGCGGCGAGCCCGCGCAGGAAGAGGCCGTCGAACGGGTGCAGCCGCTCGGCGAACCAGAGCTCGCATACGGCTGCCCAGGCGACCGCCACCGCGCCGACGGCAACCGCGATGGCCATGCCTTCGCCGCCCATGGACGGGGTGAGCAAGATGGCGAGAAGCGCCCAGCTGCCGATACCGATCAGGCTGTTGACGAGCGGCCAGCCGCGATGGCCGGTCATCTCGACGATCGGCGTCGCCGGTCCGATCACCGCCTCGCCCATCCGCGCGGCGACGAGGATCGTCAGCATCATGATCGCCGCGCCGGCGCCGGGTGCGAACAGGCTCAAGATTTCGCTCCCGAGCAGGATCAGCAGCCCGCCGATCGGAATGACGAGCGCGGCCGAGATGCGCGAGGCGAAGGCGTAGAGCGGCGCGATGCGTTTGCGGTCGCGCGCGGCCTGCGCCGAGCTGAGCGGTGCGAGCACGTAGAGGAAGGCCTGGCGCACGATCAGCGGGATCGAAGCGACCTTGCGCGCAATGCCGAACAGCCCGGCCGCCGTCGCGCCCTGCGCGCCCGGCAGCATGACGTTGAGGAGCACGGGCGGGAGGTCGTTGAGCGTGCGGCGGGTGACCGCGCTGGGAAGCAACGCGACGCCGGACCCCAGCAGGTTGCCGCGCAGCGCGCCGGTCGTTGGCGCGGTGAGCAGCAGGCGAAGGTCGTAATAGCGGCCGAGCAGGCGGACCGCGAGGATGGCAACCAGCGCGAGCGAGAGGAGGTGTGCGACGAGCAGGCCGATGCTCGTCATCCCGGCGAAGAAAAGGGCCACCGCCAGCGCCAACCGCACCAGCTGTTCCCAGAAGATCCGCAACCGGATTTCCGGCCCGAAGGCGCGGCGTGCGCGGGCCGCCGCGGTTGCCACCTCGATAAACGTCCAGAGCGGCAGCGCCCAGGCGAACAGCGCGATGATGAAGGGCAGGCGGGGCGCGTCTTCGGGCGCGACCGAGAGCAGCCCGGCGATCGCTTCGGCATTGAGCGAGACGGCAAGCGCGATCAAGGTGGCGGGAATCACCGTCACCGTCAGCGCGAAGCGCACCGCCGCATGCGCGGCGTCCTCTTGCTGTGTCGGCACGACGCGCTGCAGGGCTTCGGTCAACGACAGGTCGACAATCTTTTCCGCCATGTTCACCGCCGACCAGAGCACGATGTAGATGCCGTAGGTCGCGATGCCGAAGAGCCAGGTGTAGATCGGCTGCGCGACGACCTCGATCACTGCGCCGAGCCGCGCAAGCGCCGCCATGCCCGCCCCCTGGGCAACGTCGCGGCGTTCGATATCTGTGTCCTGCCCCCCGGGCACTTACCTATTCCTCGGTTCGGATCAGCACGGCCTCGCCGATCAGCAGGAACAGGAAGAACGGCGCCCAGGCTGCGAGCATTGGCGGATAGGCGCCGATATTGCCCATGGCGAGCGCGAAATTGTCGGCGACGAAATAGGTGAAGCCGAGCGCCATGCCGATGATCGCGCGGATGAAGAGCTGCCCCGACCGTGCCAGCCCGAAGCCCGCGATCGCACCGAGGAGCGGCATCAATATCGTCGAAAGCGGGCCGGAAATCTTGTGCCAGAGCCCTGCCTCCAGTCCCACGGTTGGCCGGCCCGCCGCCTGCAGGTCGGCAATCGCCTCCTGCAATTGCGGGAAATTGAGCGCGCGCGCCTCGACATTCGACAGCGTGAACTGATCCGGCGTCACGCCTTCGGCCACGGTGATCGTGCCGAGTTCCTCGCGCTCCACGCCGTCGACCTCGAAGCGCGTCGCGTTCTCCAACCGCCAGGCCTCGCCGTCGCGCCGCGCGATATCGCCATGGACGATCGTGTGCAGCGTGCCGTCGCGACGGTCGTAAATCGTCACGTCGCGCAGCACCGTGCCGTCGCGGCGCCCGCTGGCCGATGCCGCGTTGATCAGGTCGTCGCCGTCGCGCACCCAGACATTGGTGGAACTGCTGCTGTCCGGGATCGGGCCGTATTCGACCGCCTCCCAGGCGCTCAGCGTCGCATAGGCGGGCGCGGTGACGCGCTCGTTGAAGACGAAGAGCAGCCCGGCGATGACGAGGCTCGACAGGATCAGCGGCGCCAGGATCTGGTGCGCCGATGCGCCCGCCGCCTTCATCGAGATGACCTCGCTATTCGCGTTGAGGGTCGAGAGGGCGATCAACGAGCCCAATAGCGCTGAAAAAGGCAGGAAACGCTCAATCAGTTGCGGTACGCGCAGCGAGACATAGAGCCACAGTTCGGCTTCGCCATTGCCGGGCTGGGCAAGAATCGCCCCCGATTCGCCGAGCAGGTCGAGCGCCATCAGGATGACGACGAGCCCGGCAAGCACAGCGAAGACGCGCGTCACGAAAACGCGCGCCATATACCAGGCGATCGTCCGCGACGGGAAGAATTGAAGCGAGACGGCGGCCATCGACTAGTCGGCTGCCACGGTGCGGCGTCGCCGGAAGAGCGATTTCACTGCGCTGAACGTTTTCGAGAAGGCGCGTTCGAGTGCGCCAATCGGCTGGCCGCCGGGCACATAGGCGATCTGATAGTACATCCAGGCGATCATCGCACTGAACACGACGAACGGTACCCATAGCGAAATCCAGGGGCTGACAAGGCCCAGCGCCGCCGCATCTTCGCCATATTGGCAGATCTTGTGATAGGTCACGACGATCACGATCGACAGGAACACGCCGAGCGCCGAACTCGATCGCTTGGGCGGCACGGCGAGCGCCACCGCCAGCAACGGCAGCAGGAACATCATCGCCACCTCGGCGAGGCGGTAATGGAAATTCGCCCGGCTCGCCATGCGCAGGTCCGGGGGCGCGCGTGGATCGTCTCCGACGCGAACGAGTTCGGGCAGGGTCAGCTCGCGATGAATGCCGCCGCGGCCGCGAAAGGCGTCGACCCGGGGCAGGTTGATGGGCAGGTCGTGGCTTTCGAAGCTCAGCACGCGGGGGCGGCTGAAATCGGCCTCGTCATGGACGAGGCGGCCATTGGTCAGGCGCAAGAGGATCGTGTCGGGATCGTCGGTGCCCATGAACGTGCCCTGCTCGGCGGCGACGGCGAGGTCGCGGCCCTCGTCGGTCGTCGTGCGGACGAAGATGCCATAGAGATCGGTGCCTTCATTCTCGCTGCGTTCGACGCGCAATGTCATGCCGCTGCCCAGCCGGTTGAACTCGCCGACCTTGATCGAGGCGCCGAGCGCGCCCTGGCGCAGCTCGAACTGGAGATTCTCGTACGAGTATCGCGCCATCGGCTGAAGATAGCCGACGATGACGAGGTTCAGCAGCACGAAGCCGATGGTGAAAAGATAGGGGACGAAGAGCAGCCGCCGATAGCCGAGGCCGACGGCGCGAAAGACGTCGAGCTCGGACGAAAGGGCGAGCTTGCGGAAGGCGAGCAGGATGCCGAGCAGCAGGCCGACCGGGATCGCCATCGACAGATATTCGGGAACGAGATTGGCCAGCATCTGCCAGACGACGCTGACCGGGCCGCCCTCCTTCGCCACGAAATCGAACAATCGCAGCATCTTGTCGAGCACCAGCAGCATGGCGGCAATGACCAGCGTTCCCACCAGCGGCAGGATGATGAGCCGGAACATATACCGGTCGGTGGCGGTAAAAAGTTGCAACTTTCAGTCGTTCCATGACCACAATTTGGCCGCAAGGCTCGGCGATAGAAGGCAGAAATAGGGGAATAGCCTGTGTTTTGCCATGGCCGATATTGGGCGATCGGGCCGAGGCGCGTAATTTTTGGAGTTATTGATGCTGAAAAGCAAAATCGTCCCGATCCTTGCCGCGACCGCACTGACCGCTCTTTCGAGCGGCGCCAATGCGGGCACGCGTGTGCCGAACGACCTGTCCAACTGCCGCTCCGGCGCTTCGGGCACGGCGGTGCTCGTCAACGTCCAGGGCTTTCGCCAGGGCACCGGCCGCGTCCGCGTGCAATCCTATAGCGGCGCGAACAACTGGCTGGAACGCGGCCAGTGGCTGCACCGCGTCGACATTCCCGTACGGCTGCAGGGCAATGACATGACCGTCTGCCTGCCGCTTCCTGGTCCCGGTTCCTACGGCATCGCCGTGCGGCATGATCTCAACAATAACGGCCGGTCGGACCGGCGCGACGGCGGCGGGTTCTCGCGCAATCCCAACATCTCCTTTCCGTTCAACATGGAGCCGAACTATTCGGAGGTTTCGTTCCGCGCCAATGCGGGCGTGAACCGCCTGAATATCGTCCTGAACTATCTTCAGGGCGCGTCCGTGGAGCCGATCCAGTTCTAGCCGATGGTGTGCGTCGCCCTCCTCTCCAATCCGCGATCGACCGGAAATGTGGCCATGCTGCCGCGGATCCGGAAATATTGCGCGGAGAGGGCCGACATCTTCCATTATGAAGTGGAGGATGTCGACCAGATCGGGGCGGCGCTCGCGACCATCGCGCGGGTGAAACCGCAGATCCTGGCGATCAACGGCGGCGACGGCACGGTGCAGGCGGCGATGACCGAACTGCACCATGGCGCGCATTTCGGCGATACGCCGCCGCCGGTCGCGGTCCTGCCCAACGGCAAGACGAACCTGATCGCGCTCGATCTGGGTGCCGAGGGCGATCCGATCGCCGCGCTCGACAAGATCATGGAAATCGCGCGCACGGGCCTCGACGGTCACATCGTCGGGCGCGAGCTGATCTCGCTGTCGGGCGGAACGGCGAACGGGCGGCCGGTGATCGGCATGTTCGTGGGCGGGGCCGGGCTGTCGGACACGATCCTCTATTGCCGGCACAAAATCTATCCGCTCGGCCTGCCGAACGGGATCAGCCATGTGCTCACCGCCATTGCGCTGATCTTCGCCTCGTTCTTGCGGATCAAGGCGCGCTTCCTGCCGCCGCCGGCCCGGCCGGTCAGCATTTCGATCATGCAGCAGGGGGAATATCAGGGGAAATATGCCCTGTTGATCATCACCACGCTCGAACGGCTGCTGCTGAAGACGCAGACCAATCATGACGACGGCACCACCGGCCCGCTGAAGCTGATGGCGGTCGAACAGCGCCCGCTCGCGATGATGCGCGCGCTCTGGGCCAGCCTGATGGGCAAGCTCGGCCGGTCGAAAATGTCGGGCGTGCACCTGTCGCGCGGCACCGAAATCCGCATCGAAGGCGCCCATTCCAGCGTGATCTTCGACGGCGAACTGTTCGAGACCAATAACGACCGGCCGATCGTCCTGACGCCGACACGGCCTGTACCGTTCGTCTCGCTGGCGGCGTGACCTCGCTTCCCGAACTGGTCGCGGCCGAGCTCGGCGAGCCGGTCGATCCGCGCGTATCGGCCTTCGCCGCGCACATCGCCGGCGAATATGGCGAGGCTGCGCGCGCCGTGCTGTTCTACGGCTCTTGCCTTCGCAGCGAGCAGCTCGATGGCGAGATGCTCGATTTCTACCTGATCGTTTCCGATTATCGCGCCGCCTATGCCAAGCGCTGGCTGGCGACCGCGAACCGCCTGATCCCGCCCAACGTCTTTCCGGCGAACTATGACGGGTTGCAGGCGAAGATCGCCGTGCTCAGCGAAGCCGATTTTCTGCGCGAGATGGGCGATGATGCGCGCAGCGTATCGGTCTGGGCGCGCTTCGCCCAGCCTTCGCGGCTGGTCTGGGCGGCCGACGAAGCGGCGCGGCGGGATGCGATCGAAACCGTCGCGCAGGCTGCGCCAACGCTCTTCCGGCACACATTGCCCATGATGGACGAGGCCGATGCGGCCGATGCGCTGGCGATATGGCGCCGCGGCTTCGCGCTGACCTATTCCGCCGAACTGCGCGCCGAACGCAAGACGCGGTCGGGTTCGATCGTCGATGCGACGCCCGATCGCTATGCGCGTTTCGGCGAGGCGGCGCTGGCGGCGATCGGAGACGAGGCGGCGAAAAACCCGAAGCGGATGGCGCGCTGGTGGCGGTCGACCCGCCGCAAAGGCAAGGCGTTGACCCTGCTACGCCTCACCAAGGCAAGCGCGACCTATGCCGGCGGCGTCGATTATCTCGCCTGGAAGATCAACCGGCATGCCGGCACCGATATCCGCGTCAAACCCTGGCAACGGCGATGGCCGCTGCTCGGCGCGGTCGTGCTGCTGCCGCGACTCCTGATTAGGGGCGCCGTCCGCTAGGCGCCGGTGCGGTTCGCCCCTATTCCGCCGCGATCTGTGCCCGGGTCCGCTCGCGAAGCGCGGTGCGGATCGCTTCGGCAAGTTCGGCCATGGTGAACGGCTTTCGCAGCACCATCCGGTTTTCGAGCTGATCGAGTTCGCCGCCCTCGCCGACATAGCCGGTCACGAAAACGACAGGCAGATCGGGATGATCGGGGGCGATATGGGCGACGAGTTCGGGCCCGGTCATATCCGGCATCACGACATCGGTGAGCAACAGGTCGATCGGCTGCGACCCGCTGAGAGCAGCAAGCGCGGCTTGCGCACCGTCGCACGGAATGACGGCGCATTGCAGCTCCTCAAGCGCCTCGGACGTCGCGCGAAGCACCCTCGGATCGTCCTCGACGACGAGGATTGTGTGGCCGGCAATGTGCCGCTCGCCTGCTTCGGGACCGAGCGAACCGGCATCGGCCGACGCCTTTTGCACCGCGCCGCCATGGCGCGGGAGATAGATCGAAACCGTCGTTCCCTCGCCGACGGTGCTGTCGATCCCGACATCGCCGCCCGATTGCCGGGCGAAACCGAAAATCTGGCTCATCCCGAGGCCGGTACCCTTGCCGACCTCCTTGGTCGTGAAAAAGGGTTCGAACACGCGCTCGATCACCTCGGGTCCCATACCGCAGCCATCGTCGCTGACGGCGATGCGGACATAGTCGCCCGCCGGCAGCTCGTTGATCTGCCGATCGTCGAGCGGGCAATTGGCGACGGCGATCCGCATGGCGCCGGTGCCGTCCATCGCGTCGCGGCCGTTGACGGCGAGGTTGACGATGGCGCTTTCCAGCTGGCGCGGATCGACCCAGACCGGCCAGCAATCGGTTTCGCAATCGATCGACACCTCGATCCGCTCGCCGATCGTCCGTTCGATCAGCCCGGCCATCTGATCGACAAGCTCGGCCGGATCGGTCGCCGCGGGCAATAACGGTTCGGACCGGGCAAAGGCGAGCAGGCGTCGCGTCAGCGCGGCGGCCCTGTCGGCGCCGTCCGCCGCATTGTCCAAATGCCGCCGGATCGCATCGTCGTCATCGTCCAGCTTGCGCCGGGCGAGATCGATTCCGCCGACCACGACCGACAGCATATTGTTGAAATCGTGCGCGATGCCGCCGGTCAGCCGGCCGACGGCTTCCAGTTTCTGCGCCTGGCGGAGCTTCTGTTCGGCGGCGACGCGCTCGGTCACCTCGGCGCGCAATTCGGCGTTGAGCGTTTCGAGTTCGGCGGTGCGCTGGCTGACCGCTTCTTCCAGTTCATCGGCACGCTGGTCGGCGCGGTGGCGGTCGCGAAATGCCCGTACCGTGGCCCATGCAAGGGCCAGCGCGACGATCCCGAGGATCACGCCCGCAATCGTCAACAGTGTCGCGAGCAGGTTCGACTTTTCGGTGGTCTCGATCCGTGCTGCCGACAGCTCGGCGAGCCGGGCACGCTCATTGTCGGCGATCCGGTCGAGCGTACTGGTGATGCCCGCTCCCGCACTGCTGACGGCGGTCTCGTTATGCAACGACAGAGCCTCCCAATTGCGCCGGGCATTGGCGTAGCTGGCCGTCCGTGAAAGCTCCCGGCCATATTGATCGTAGAGCAGACCGACCTGACGCGTCAGTTCGAGTTGCTCGGGCCGGTCGTCGAGCAATTGTTCGAGCCGGCCGATCTGGCGGCCCGCAATGCGCCATTCGTCGCGATAGATTGTGCCGAGCCGACGGTCGCTGTTGATGACGAACCGGCCGAGCGCCGCTTCCGAGCGCGATCGCGCGCCCTCGATGGCGCGGGTCAGCATGATGATCTCGTAGCTGCGGCGTTCGCGATCCGCCGCCGCGTCGCGCTCGCTGTTCGACTGGGCGACGAGATAGAGCAGCCCGGCCATCATCAGCGCGAGCAGCAGTGCCCCTGCGCTCAGCAGGCCGCGACGCCAGGCCTGGCGGGAACTATTCTCCCCGCCGCCGAAAAGCCAGTTTTCTTCCACCATTTAAGCGCCCCTTATAGGGGCTGATCGCCGATCGGGGTAGTTATGCGGAGCTTAACGCGCCTGCGCCCGGTCCATTGACCGCAGCGGCAGCGCGCTCTGCCGCGCGACACGCGGTCAGCCGATCGCGCCGGTCGCCTTGCCCGCGGATTCGAACATGCCGAGGATCTGTTCGACCTGTTCGGCCGAATGCTCCGCACATAGCGAACAGCGCAGCAGGTAGATGCCCGCAGGCGTCGCAGGCGGCCGCGCCATGTTCACATACAGCCCTTCTTCGAGCAGCGCCTGCCACATCCGCACGGCCTGTTCCTGGTCGTCGAGCAGCACGGCGAGGATCGCGCTTTCGGGTTCCTCTGTCGCGAGCCGGAAACCGAGATCGCGCAACCCCTTGTGCAGCCGCTTCGAATTTTCCCACAGATGCGCGCGCTTGTTCCCGGCGTGCATCAGCTTGCGGATCGAGGTCGCGGCGGTGGCGACCACCGATGGCGGCAGCGAGGCCGTGAAGGTGTAGGGACGGCAGACGAGCCGGAGAAATTCGGTCTTGGGATGGTTGGACACGCAGAAACCGCCGACGGTGCCGACGCTTTTGGAGAAGGTCCCGATCACGAAATCGACCTGGTCGAGCACCCCCTGCGCTTCGGCGACGCCGCGGCCATGTTCGCCGAAAAAGCCCATCGAATGCGCTTCGTCGACCAGCACCATCGCGCCGAACTTCTTGGCCACCGTCACCATCTTGTCGAGCGGCGCGATATCACCGAGCATCGAATAGACGCCCTCGAGCACGACGAGTTTGCCGGCCTCGGGCGGCAGGCGGCCGAGACGCTTTTCGAGGTCTTCGACATTGTTGTGGCGGAAGCGGACGATATCGGCATTGCCGAGAAAGCAGCCGTCATAGATGGAGGCATGGCTGTCGGCGTCGAGGATGACATAATCGCCCTTGCCGGCGAGCGTGGAAACGATGCCGAGATTGGCCTGGTAGCCGGTCGAAAAGACCATGGCATGGCCCATGCCGTAGAATTCGCACAGCGCCGCCTCGACATCCTTGTGCCCGACATAGGTGCCGTTAAGCACCCGGCTGCCCGTCGTGCCCGATCCGAATTCCTTGAGCGCGTCGACACCGGCCTGGATGACATCGGGATCGAAGGTCATGCCCATATAGTTGTAGGTGCCGAGCAGGATCGTGTCCTTGCCCTGGATCACCGCTTCGGTCGGCGATTTCACCTCGTCCATGACGATGGCGAAGGGGTCGCGCACGCCCGTTCCGAGCAGCCGGTCGCGTTCCTGGATCAGCGGTTCGAATTTTTCGAACAGGTCGCGCGATTGTGGTCCATCCGCGGCCAGCACATCGGCTGCGGTCTGGCTTCCGGCCATACTCATTGCTGCAACTCTCCCACGGCGTCGACCAGCTGGCCCACCGTCTCGATTTCCGCCTGCTGGTTCATCGTGATGATGATATCGAATTCGTCCTCGACCGAGGCGACGAAGTCCATCACGGTCAGGCTGTCCCATTCGAGGTCGCCGACGAAGGTGGTTTCTTCCTTGAGGTCGACGCCCTTTTCATTGAACGGCTCGATCAAGCCCTTCACCTTTTCGAACGTCGCGGTGCGATCTGTCATATTGCGTCCCTAAAAGCCAAGATTCGGGCTTGGCAAGAGAATTGGGCGGCAAAGCGGCGAAGGCTTGTTGATTTGAGCGCGCCGTGGCAGATCGCCGCGATGACGCAAACGCCCGAAAATGCCGAGGATGCGTGGCCCGAGGCGATGAACTACCTGCTTCGCACCGCGCAGCAGAACCACGTGCATTGGAGCCTGATTGCCGACCAGAAGGCGAGTGTGCTCGTCGGCGCGAGCTTCGTCGTGTTCACACTGGCGCTGCGGGAGGGGATGGGCGCGTCGCCGAGCATCGCCTCGTTCATTCTGGCCGCCGCATCCTTCCTTTCCGCCGTGCTCGCCGTGATGGCGATCATTCCTTCGACGAAAAAGGCGCCCGGCACGCCCAATCTGCTGTTTTTCGGCGGTTTCGCGGGGATCGGCGAGGATGAATATATCACCGACATGCTGGAAAGGACGAAGGACCGCGAGGAGATCTACCGTCTCATGCTGCGCGACATCCACCAGAATGGCAGCGTGCTTCACCGGAAGAAATACCGCTTTCTCGCCTATGCGTTTCGGGCCTTTCTTGTCGGCCTGGTGCTCTCCTTCGGCGCCTATATCGCCGAACTCGTGCTGCGCGCGGGCTAGAGCCAGCCCTTTTCGCGATACCAGTTTGCGGTCTGGGCCAGTCCGTCGTCGTCCCGATAGCGCGGCGCCCATAGATCGGCTGGCGGCGCGCGATCGGGATCGACCGCCCAGTCCGGATGGCAGAAATAACGGGCGCGGTCCGGCGTCAGCTTCGCATTCTTTCCCCGATACAGCCGGTCCGACCGGGCGGCGAGACGGACGAGCCAGGCGGGCATCGAATAGGTACGCACCTTTCGCCCGACGGCGCGGCCCAGCGCTTCGCCGAATTCGCGGTGCGTCAGCCCGCCCTCGCGCCGGTCGTCGGGTTCGTAAAGAGCGCCGATCGTACCCGCCGCGTTGACGATAGCGGCGATGAGCTCACACAGGTCCGCGACATGGATGAGCGAGATCCGGCCCGGGGGCGGGAGAATGATTCTGCCCTTCGCCGCCATCTTGAACAGCTCCAGCGTTTCGCGGTCGCCGGGGCCGTAGACGGCGGGCGGGCGGATGATCGTCCAGTCGAGCCCGCTCTCGCGCACCCGCTCTTCGCTCCCCGCCTTCGACCAGCCATAGAGCGAAAGGTCGGGCTCACGCGCGGCGAGCGAGGAGATATGGACGAAGCGCCGCACGCCCTTCGCCTGCGCCGCCGCGATCATGCGTTCGGTGCCGGCGATATTCGCCTCGGCAAAGCCCTCGCGATCGGGCGCGGAGATGGCGCCGGCGATATGGACCACCGCACCCGCGCCCTCGCAGAGCTTTTCGAGGGCCGGGGTGTCGCCGAGATCGCCTTCGATCCAGCAAACGCCGTCGCGCGGCTCCTGCGGACGGCGCGTCAGGGCGCGGAGCGTGTGGCCGCTGCCGAGCGCCAGGTCGAGAAAGTGCCGGCCGACGAAACCGGTGCCGCCCGTAACGGCGATAACGCTCACAGCAGCACCATATGGTCGCGGTGGACGAGCGCGGCGCGCGGGGCGTAGCCGAGCAGGTCTCCCAGTTCGTCCGAGCGGTGGCCGACGATGCGCGCCGCCGTGTCCGCATCATATTCGGCGAGGCCATGGGCGATCTTCGCGCCGTCCGGCCCTGCGATCTCGACGACATCGCCCCGCGCGAACGCGCCCGTGACACCGGTCGCGCCCGCCGGCAGCAGGCTCTTGCCCGACCGCAGCGCATCCACAGCACCGGCATCGATGGTGATGCAGCCATGCACGGTCAGCCGCCCGGCGAGCCAGGTCTTGCGGGCATTCGCGCCGGCCTCGGCCGTGAACACCGTGCCGCGCCTGGTTTCGGCGAAGCGCGCCAGCGGATGGTCTTCGATGCCCGAGATGATCGCGAGCGGGATTCCTGCCGTGGTCGCGATCCGGGCGGCCTCGACTTTCGATGCCATGCCGCCCGACCCAAGACCCGATCCCGATGACGAACCGGCCATGGCCGTAATATCGCCGTCGATCGCGTCCACCGTTTCGATCAGCCGCGCATCGGCGTCGCTCGCCGGATCGGCGGTGAAAAGGCCCTCGACATCGGAGAGCAGGATCACGCCGTCCGCGCGTGCGGCCTGGCCGATCCGCGCGGCGAGCCGGTCATTGTCGCCGAAGCGGATTTCCTCGGTCGCGACGCTGTCATTCTCGTTGACGATGGGGATGGCGCCAAGGCCGATCAGCCGGTCGAGCGTCGCCGCCGCGTTCAGGTAGCGCCGCCTGTCCTCGAGATCGCCGAGCGTTACGAGGATCTGCGCCGCCGCGATATCGTGTGCACCGAGCAGCTCGGCCCAGCATTGCGACAACGCGATCTGGCCGGCCGCCGCCGCCGCCTGCGCATCGTCGAGGCTCCGCCGCCCGCCATGCGACAGCCCGAGCCGCCGCGCGCCGAGGGCAATGGCGCCCGAGCAGACGATGACGATCTGCTGCCCGGCGCTGCGCCGCTCGACCAGGTCGGCGACCAGCGTCTCCAGCCACTCCCGCCGCACCGCGCCTTCGTCGCCGACAAGCAGCGACGAGCCGATCTTGACGACAAGGCGGGGGCAGGCGGTGGGGGTGAAGGTCATTATAATCCTCCCCGGTACGGGGAGGGGGACCGGCGAAGCCGGTGGAGGGGCGCTTTCCTCTTCAGCGAAAGGCTATGGGAGGGTGCCCCTCCACCCCGCCGCTTCGCGTCGCGGTCCCCCTCCCCGTACCGGGGAGGACCTTCCGCCCTCACGGCCGCCATGCCGCGTCTTCCCCGGTATCCTCGTCTTCCTCCTCACGCTCGCCCAGCGCCTCGATCAGCTTGTCGAGCACCGCCTCCAGCCCCGCGCCGGTCGCGCCGGACAGCGGCAGCACGGGCCGCCCCGTCGCCTCGGCCACTTCGCTTGCGACATCCGCCGCCAGCTCCTCGCCCAGCACGTCGCACTTGTTCAGCGCGATGATCTCCGGCTTGCCGTCGAGCCCGGCGCCATATTGATCCAGCTCCTCGCGCACGACATGCCAGTTCTCGACCGGGTCGTCCGCCGTCCCGTCGACCAGATGGAGCAGCACGCGGCAGCGTTCGACATGGCCGAGGAACCGGTCGCCGATCCCCGCGCCCTCGGCCGCGCCCGCGATCAGGCCGGGAATGTCCGCCATCACGAAATCGCGGCCCTTGTGCTCGACCACGCCGAGCTTTGGATGGATCGTCGTGAAGGGATAGGCGCCGACCTTGGCCTTGGCGTTCGACACGAGGTTGAGGAAGGTCGACTTGCCCGCATTGGGCATACCGACCAGCCCCGCATCGGCGATCAGCTTCAGCCGCAGCCACACCCAAAGCTCCTCGCCCGGCTCGCCCGGCTGGTGCTGGCGCGGCGCGCGGTTGGTGGAGCTTTTGTAGGAAAGGTTGCCGCGCCCGCCCATGCCGCCTTCGAGCAGCGTTTTGGTCTGCCCTGCCCTGGTGAAGTCGGCGAGGACGATCTCCTTGTCCTCGGACAGGATCTGCGTCCCCACCGGCACCTTGATGACGAGGTTCTTGCCGCCCGCGCCGGTCTGCTGCTTGCCCGCCCCGCCCTTGCCGCGCGGCGCCTTGAAATGCTGGGTGTAGCGAAAGTCGATCAGCGTATTCAGCCCCTCGACCGCCTCGAACACGATATCGCCGCCCTTGCCGCCATCGCCGCCGTCCGGCCCGCCGAACTCGATATATTTCTCCCGCCGGAAGGAGACCGCCCCCGGCCCGCCCGCGCCGGACTTCACGAAAATCTTGGCCTGATCGAGAAAATGCATGGCCGCGATGTAGGCGAGGGGAGGGGGATTGGCGAGGGGGAGGGCAAAGATGGTGCGGCCCGGCCATTTCGGCGACGGCCGAACACGAAATCGCTGGCGCTCAAGGCGAGTTCCGACGCATAAGGAGGCGGGATCGTGTCGCGGTTTTCGACAAGGGGGAGACGGGCATTGAACAGATACATCATCGCCGCCGTCGCGCTGGCCGGGGCGGCGCTGCCGATACAGTCGGCGGTGGCATGCCGCGGGGATTTTCTCGGCGCTTACAACACGGCGATCACGCCGCAGGATACGCGCAGCAGTTCGGGCGCGCGGCTTTCGTCGGTCGCCGCGATCATCCAGCAGGACCGGGCCAATTATCATCGCTTCGGCCGTGCCGACGGGCCCGATCAATATGACGACATGTTTCTTTCGGCGGAATCGCGGGCGTTGATCCCGCGCTGGATGAGTCCTGTTCCAAGACCGCTGGCGACCGCGATCCGGCGCGGAGACGCCTATATCAACGTCCAGGTCTATGAAGGCTGCATCGCCGTTTCCGCAGGCTGACGACGGCTAGGGCGCGACACGCTTCATCGCCACCGTACGGCCCGCCGAACGCGATAGACTTTTCCCGCCGGAAGCCGACCGCCCCCGGCCCGCCCGTGCCGGACTTCAGGACAATCCTGACCTGATCGAGAAAATGCTTGGCCGCGATGTAGGCGAGGGCGTGGGAGTGGCGAGGGGTGCGTATCCCTTTGGTCCAGCCATCGCCAAGTTTGAGCTTCTAGGGTGCGAGTTCGGGAATTCGGTCGCTGGACAGCATAAGTGGAGAAATGGGTGTCCGATATTGGGTGGAAAGCGGACTTTTGCTTCAGTTCATGCGATGCCCGTTCGGAGGCAATTCAAGGCTTTTACGGAAGGCTTGTGCATCATCCGTGGACTGTTTCATCGCCTTGCGAAAAAGCTTTGTAAGTTCGGCTCGAAGATCATCCTTGCCGTGCCAGTCCTCCTCATCCAGATGAACCAGCGCGGAAAGAACATCACCGGGATAATAATCACCTTCAATCAGAGGATCGAGCCGAAGCCGTTCGATTGCTAGCTCCAACAAGTAGGGCAAGCTGACCTTTTGACCGATTGCAAGGCGCACCTCTCCATCTGAAAGAGTGTGGAGAGGTTTGCGGCGAAGAGCCAGGACACGCCCAATCATTGGCGTTTCTGCCGTTTCTGGATCACCCCAATCTTCCCCTTCTAACTCTTGAAGGGTTTTGAATCGGTCGATGTGATTCGAAGTGGACACGGCCAAATACCTACAACAGTGGTGAACGACCGCAATTGGGTCGTTAGCAGACTGTCCGATTTGATGACGAATGCAGATTGCGGTCTCGGCGCCGGGATTTGGCTCCGGTTCGGAAAATTTCTGTCCTACACCACCAAATTCTGTTTCATCCTATTGGATGAAGCACACTCCCTCTCCCACAAACCCACCCGCTCCCCATCCGCGCACGGCCGCCGCGCAACCGCACCGCGTCCGTAGCATCCCCGCCTTCGCGCCCGTGCCGGTTCGCGCGCGGACCGATGGGTGGACGGGGGCGCGGCAGGCGACGTTTATCGGCTGGCTGGCGGAGACGCGGTGTGTGGCGACAGCGGCGGCGCGGGCCGGGATGAGCCGGGAGAGCGCCTATCGGCTGCGGCGGCATGAGGGGGCCGAGGGGTTTCGGCTGGCATGGGACGCGGCGCTCGGCGATATAGAGGCGGCGGCCGCGCTCCGGCGGAAGGTCACACTCGACGAGGCGTTTTCGCGGGTCCGGACGGGCGTTTGGCGGCCGGTGATGCGTGCCGGGCGCTTCTCCCATGCCGTGCACGAAGCCGACAAATCCGCGCTTTTTCGCGCCCTGTCGCATATCGATCGGGTCGCCGAGGGGCGGTTGCGCGCCGGCAATCCGTTGCGGGGTTTCGGGGCGTGAAAAAGGGCGTTCGGTGTCAAGCGGGCGGCACGTTGTGCGGGCGAGCCAGCGATCCTCCCCTGAGAGGGGAGGTGGCGCGCGTAGCGCGACGGAGAGGTGTCACTACAGGCGAAGCGTGAAACCTCAACGCCGATACCCCTCCACCGGCTTCGCCGGTCCCGCTGTTGCTGCGCAACGCCTTCGGCTCCCCCTGCAGGGGTGGAATTACCGCGCAGCTCGCACGCGTGGAGGCGGGACTTGTGCGACTTCTGGTGGCTTCGGTCCTACCGCCTCGTCATTGCGAGGAGCCGAAGGCGACGCGGCAATCCAGAGCCGCGCGTGCTGCCCCGCGTGGCTCTGGATTAGTTGACCTTCGGTCGCCTTCGGCCCGCTTTGCTCGCAATGACCTGTTGCTCAGGGCGTCGCGCCTCAGCCGCCGTTCCGCACCTCAAGCGATTGCGCCAGCCGCCGCTCGGCCAAATCCCGCGCCGTGCCGCGTTTCAACCCGAGCGAACCCGCCAGCTGCCGCCCCATCAGCGCGTCGCCCAGCGCCAGCAGGACGAGTTCGAACGTGTTCTCATGGATCGCGGCATCGGCATGGCCTTCCTCGCCCAGATCGTCGACCAGCTCGTGGATCGTCTCGACGATCGGGTCGAGCGCGTCCTCGTTTCCCGACACGAGCATCCAGCTGGCGAGCGCGCCGGCGCCCTCCTTGTTGAACGCGTCGAAGGTCAGGTCGACGATGTCGCGCGGGCGGCCTTTGCCGTCGCACAGGGCATGGAGCTTGGAGTTCAGCCCGCCCCTGGTGCGCCCGATACGTCGAGGAAGACCACCCTTTTAGAAGGCTCGCCGCCGTGCGGTGTGCCTTGGGTGGCATCGATCATGATCGCATCGGGCTCCCCTGCCTCGCCCGCCAGTTCGGCGAAGATGCGGTTGAACACGCCCATTTTGCTCCAACAGATGAGCCGGTCGTAGATGGTCTTGTGCGGCCCGTAACCCTTGGTGCATCGCGCCACATCAGGCCGTGCTTGTGACGTAGACCATCTCCGATACGATCCGCCGGTCGTCGACCCTCGGGATGCCATGCGACAACGGGAACAACGGCTCGATCCGGCGCATCTGCGCACGGCTCAGCATAAACGGAACATGCATCGGTAGCGCTTCTTCGACACCGTCCTTGGATCAACCTATCCTCTATCATGCAAGCTAATTAATAGGTCCTGAGCCTAGGACTTTTGCCGAATTTCGGAAAGGCTGGCGGAGAGGGTGTCCGCCATACTGGCGGCTCAAAGCTGGGATAGCGGGCGCGAACATACGTCGACCCCTGATCTAACCCCCCGAAAAACAATTGGGTACGAACTCAGCGAACCACTCTTGCCAACATTGAGGCCGACGCTCATACGAGCAGAGTTGTGCAGTCGGAAGCGTTAGGAGGCAACCGCAGGGACTGCTTAAAAAACTGAAATGTCTCCGATGCTGGCCTTATGCGTGGTTTTCGGCTCATCAAGAGGTCCGCGCACGATAGAGGAGGATATGCTTATGCATTTCACCTTTTCCATCGAAGCCGGCCAGTCCAGCGGCACATCGTTCCGCTTGGCCTTGGGAATTTCGGTTCCCGTTGGTCTGGTATGGGCGGTGTGCAGTTTTTTTGGACTGTCCTGATGATTGGGGCGTCTCGGCAACGAGACGTCCCTTTTTATGTGGCCTGTCGTTGCGATCCTAACAATTTTTCGTAGCCCTTCTGATCTAGGGTGCAATCGACAAGCTCCAAAAATTTCTTTTTTGGAAGCTTGATCTGCCGAGCCATTACGGTGAGCAAAGAATCATCGATATCCTTGTGCTGCGTGCCATGACTGAGCTTCGTCCTCTTAGTCGTTTTTCGCCCGCTAAGATCATGGTATATATAGTAGGAATGATCGTTCTCGCTCTTTTTGAATCCCTTTTTTTGTAGCGCCTTATCAATGTCTCTTCTCTTACGCTGCGCCATTTCCCCTCCCTAGGCGATTTAGCAATTTCTTCTTAAGACCGATGGCGTCCTTATCGAGCGCTTCATCTTCCGCCATGGCGTATTCAAGCCACAAGATTTTAAGGTCCGACAATATCTCGTCGCGAATTTTTTCGTATGAGCTTGATATCACATCAATACCAAGCTCTTCGTCCGAGTATACAAATATTCTATTTTGCCAATCAAACTCTACCGGAATTGAAAGAGGTTTATTAAAAAATATCTCCTCTTTATCAATATAAAACGATTTTATAGCGGGCAATGAAGGCTCAATTTCGCCGAGCAATTTAATATCAGAGAATGAAGTGATATCACCCTTTTGGTCATAATTCGGATCGCCTACGACGCGCACACGCTTACGCACATTCGCCTGCAACCACGCCTCAATCTTCATGGGGTAATCGAAGCGGACGGCGCGGTTTGCTCCCGGCTTAACGGTAATAATCGTCCGCTGATAATCGATAGTGTGGAGCTTTCCGACCAGTTCGTGCTCTTCGCTCTCCGGAAATTTCCCCTCGCGCAATCGCTCAATGATAACGCGCGCTCTGTCAGCCCTGAAACTAAATGGGCCGCGTTTGCCCGGCCTAATTGAGATCGTAAGCTCTTCATCATCAGGGGGAAGCAGCCCCTTGGCGGCATCGGCCATGAACCAACGCTCCCGCGCGTTGGGCAACATAGCGATCACACGTTCTTCTTCACCGCTGTCGAACGCTTTCAGCGTCTTCAGCAGCTCCTCACGCGCAACCAGTGTCTGGGTCGAAATATCACCTGTGTGCGAACACACACTTACGGGTTGAACATGGCTCCCTTTTTCCGGCTCTCGGCAGACAACGGAGTATTCGCGCCGAACTTTCGCGGTCGGTCGTATACGCTGACCCAGTGCTCGGCCCTCTTTGCGCATTCCAATGATATGAACCATGCGTTGAAGGGCCCAAAGCGAGCTAATTACGGCTTCCGCTGGCGCGCCATCAAGGTTCCGGACTAGCTTTCCGGAAAACTTTACCTGAATGTCGTTTGGATATTCTTCCACGATTTGCCCGGTGCCTAGCCCCTCGAAAAGCGGCTATCGCAAGAAAGTATTAAAATGTCTATTGACGCGCCATGCGACGCGTCACCTAGCCCTGCGGCGCGACGCGCGGCGATCCCTTCACTGCCACGGCCGCAATCGGCGTCCCCGTTCCGTGGGCGCCGGAGAAATCGGCGAGCAGCTGTAGGTAGCGGAGATTGCCCTTGTAGCCGAAGCGATAGCTCGCCGGATCGGCGTGTTCTTCGTTCAGCGTCATGATGATGCCGTCCGCGATGCCCTCCATGCCGATCATGTCGGCGTCGGTGACGGCCTCATAGGCCTGCCCGTCTTCGGAGTGCGTCAGAACGAACTCAATCTTGTTCGCGCCGTCGAAGACAATGCCGCCTTCGCCGATGGCGAGGATGATTTCCGCCGCCTTGAAGCCCGATAGGTCCACGGCGACCGGCACGTTGTCCGCATCCAGCGTGGCGTTGCCGATGAGCGTTTCGACGGCGATGTTCGAGTGCAAATCCTTCATGGGGATATCCTTTCGGTGTCGCCGTTACGCGGCGGAGAATTTCAGGAACTTGATGGCGTTCGTGTCCAGTGGAGCGCCGCCCGTGCGCTTCGAGAAATAGAACTTGGTCCAGCCCTTCTTCGTGACGTTGTCGCGAATGAGGGACATGCCGGGCCGGTCCACGATGGCGTAGCCGCGCTTCCAGTTGCCGAAGGCGATGGCGAGAGCGCCCGCCTCGATATCGGGCATGCTCTCGTCGATCCCGACCGGATAGCCGAGCAGCCGCGCAGGTTCGCGGGCGTCGAGAGCCTCTCTCCACAGCAGCCTTCCGTCACCATCTCTAAACTTCATTACGATGCTCGCGGTCAGTGAGTTCATAAGCCAGCCTACACCTTGACCCGATCGGTAGGGCGCGGGCAGCGAGAAGATGAGGTCGATCAGGTTGTTCTGGAAACCGCCGTCGCCATCGGCGAGGAAATCGCCGTCCACGCCCGAAACGACATGCTGATAGGTGCCGAAGGCGCGAACCGCATCCGCCTCGTCAGTGGTGGCGCGATGCACCAGGCCGAGCGGCTTCTTCACGCCGTCGCCGCCGATGAACGCTTCGTTCTCGGCCAACACGAACTCCGCCGCCACATCTTCGTCGAGAAAGGCTTTGAGGTCGAAGCTGCTGTCGTCGAGAATAAAATTCGTGATTTCTGGGATGGCATATACTTCGCTGGGCGTAATTTCGACTGCTCCCAGAACGGGCGTGTCGGTGTCTTCGCGGGTCTCCAATTCGTGAGCCCATCGGGACGATCCGCCCGTGCGCTTGACGATTTTACGCCAGCTTCCCGATCCTTTGCCGAGCGTGACCACGGTGGCCATGCTGCGTAGAGGAGAGCGGTCTCGCAGAAGCGACATGATCGCTCCGTCCACCTGCGTCGGGACGGTGAAGCCGCCATCGGGATCGGAGCCGATCTCCATCGCCGCCTGCGGCGCGCCACGGAGCGCCGAAACGAACTGGGAGCGGACCTCGCCGGTGAGGGGATCGAAACCGGACGGGCCGTTGCTTTGGTTTGCGAGCCGATCAGAAAAATTGTTGAGCGCCGTTTCGGCGTTGTCCATCGCCGTTTCGATTTCCGTGATCCGGCGCGCGTGATCGGTGCGAATTTCTTCGACCGCGGCGTTGATGCGCTGGACGAGAGCCTTGGGATCGACCTCGGCGTGGACGGTGCCGATCAGGGCGCGGGGGACATTGGGGTGAAGCACGGATCAACTCCTCGGATTGGTTTCGAGGAGGGTCGTCCATCGCTTTTGGCGAAAATTGCATTTCTGCCAGCGATAGTAATAAAAACCGATAACCATGTTCGACGGTGAAAATTCTGGTCAATACCCGCGAAGGGTCAAATCTCTGAGAGGGAAGGCTCGTTGGTTGGCGAGCGATGGGCATAGCTACAAATCAAAGACTGATGCCAAACGCGCTTCCAAAGGCACTCTAAAGAGAAGCTATGAGCAGTGGAATTCACGCCCAGAGGACAAAATTGCGCGTCCCGGTATGCTATCAATCGCATTGTCGTGTTTGGGGTCTGCGCTGTTGGCATTTGCAATCTATGCAATCGCCAACGGCACAATCTCGTCCAATTCGTGGATTCAATTGATCGGGATAATCACGTTTTCGATCTTGCTTCTCTATTGCATCGCTATATTCGTTGTCTCAGTCCAAGCGATCTCGGCAGGCAAGGCTAGCGAGACCGATCTAGATCAAGAGTCAGAAAGCTTGGCTTGGGCTATCGGTTGCTTCAGTGTGATCGCTGTCATCGGTGTTGCTGGCCTCGCCAAGTTACCAGACCTATTTGAAGGCGTTTCCAGAGGCCAAACAATCATAGCGGTGCTTCTATTCGCCATCCTCATGGCGCTCATCGCGTTGCTCGGAAAACACCGAACCTAGGCCCGTAACTGTCGAATGTAGCGCTGCGATAGTCGCCGCTCTATTCGGTCAAGGATCGCTGCCAGTTCCACGCATTGGCCTTCCGGGGAGAGATACTGGCCAGAACGGGCTTCGAGGCGTTCGCGGCGCATCTTCATATAGTCGCCGTGGACATCGATCTCAGGACACGTCGCGAGCGTCACGAAGGGAGACGGAGCCACGTTGCGCTCAAGCTCCGTGAGCGCAGCGCTCAGGCGGTCGTCGGGATCGCTCGCCAAGTCGCGGCGCAATTCTTCGACTACGCGGCGGGCAATCTCTGTGCCGAGCGCGTGTGCCTTTGATTTGTCGGTTTCCATTTCGACGATCACCGCCGCCTCGCGAAGTGCGACTAGCTCCGCAGCGGGGCGTGCGGGCCGGGCCATCGCCATCACGGGGCTACGAAGGGCGCGAGGCGGGGTCATTGATCCGGCACCAAGGCAATCACATTGAAGCCTTTCAGGCTCTTGGTCATCTCGCGGGCCTTGGTCCGGGTGAACCCAGCGTCCATGAATGCGCGGTCCAGATCGCGAGGGCTCATGGGGCGGCTCACCTCGTCCAAAAGCTCAATTGCCAAGGCCCGGCTGTCACTTGGTGCGTTCACGAGTCTTTGAATTCCAGATTGCATGGTGATGTCCTTACGCGCGCGGGCGCGCGAGTTGGTTTGCCGTTAATGGTGTTTGCATTTTTCATCCTCACCGCCGTCCGGTCGGGGAAGCCGGAAGCGTAAACTTTCGAGGCCCCCGGTCGTCAGGCTCCAGCCCGCATCCTTCCGGCACGGCCCAAGTGAAGCTCCGCATCACTGGATCCCAGCGCAGAGCCGGATCGCGTTTAAGTGAGCGGATCGTGCGCGAGGGGAGATGAGCGACTGCCCCGCGAAGCGCCCGGTGGCGTTGAGCGTTCTTTCGCCCGGCTCCCACAAGCCGCTTGTAGTCTACGCGAGGAGGATGGGTGCGCGGACAAAAGCCCTCGTGGATTGGGACGCCGTGCTTGGCGGCCCATGCGCGAAACTCACTGTATGTCATCGGTGCCTCCTATCGAAGCGCGAACCTCCCTCGCTCCGGGGAGGGGGTTCGGAAGAAAGTGTGGTGTCTCGGTGACTTAGCTGGTGCCGAACCCCCCGAACCTCCCGAACCGGGTTAACCCGAGAGAGGAGCTCGCCGCCTCTCCTGCTTCTCTCGCTATCGGCTTCTTTTAGAGAAAGAGGGGGTTCGGGGGGTTCGGAAGGCGAAAGATCCAGCTTTTCCGGGCAAAAGCGCGAACCCCCTTGGCGGGGTTCGGAGGGGGTTCGACGGGGGCGCGGAAGGATCACATCGGCCTCCCATTGTCGCCTTGATCTGTTTGGCCCAGCACAACACGACGCGGCACTTCCTCGAAGGCCGATACCGACGCTCCCTCATCGCCCTTGACCCATGCGTGCTGCGGCGGTCCACCGAAGCGGAGTTTTGATTTCGGTCGTCGCCAGCCGATCTTTTGCATCGCTGAGCTGAGACGGACATTATGATCCTGGGTCCGCTTGCCGGCGTCCCCAAGGCCGACAGCCTCCCATATATCGCTCGCACGTATCTTACCCTCTAGGCCGTCGAGCCGCTCGCTAAGAAGCTCGTGCCACGGCTCTCGCACCTCACGCTGGCTTTGCTGAAGGCCAGCCGCTGACCATAAATTTTCAGGCAATCGGATCGGCTCACCATCAGCCTCGCGCATCGCCGCCTCGGCCCACAGTTGGTCGCGATCAGCCCGCAGCCTCTTGATGTCGAATTGAGAAACCTTCACCGGCCAAAAGCGGCGATTGCCGGTCATGTCGCGCAGATATTCATGATCGTTGGTCGTGCCGATGAAGATCGATTGTCTCGGCTGTTCGGTCGTCATGCGGCCATAAGCCAAGCGAGCCTTATCGATGCGTCGGCTCAGCATGGATTTGACGTGCTCGATTTCGCCCCGCTTCATGCCTTTCAATTCTGCTAACTCAGCAAGCCAGCACCCGGCGATGCGTTCCATGAGCACCTTACTATCGGCGTCCAACGGCACGTCATCCGTGAACCAATCGTCCCGCACCGCCAGAACTCCGAGCGCGGTGCTTTTGTTCGTTCCTTGCGAGCTTTCGAGGACAAGCATCTCGTCATACTTGCATCCCGGCTTCCGCACCCGGCGCACCGCCGCGATCAGACAGATCGCGCCGACACTTCGCACATACTCGCTGTCTTCCGCGCCGCCATATTCGTGCAGCCAGCGGTCCAGTCGCTCGATGCCGTCCCATGTCAGCCCGTCCAGATACTCGCAGACCGGGTGACAAGAATTATCCCGTGCATGGTCGAGAACAATGTCGCAAAAGCGTTCCTTTGCGAACGCCAACAGAAACCGTTCCTCAATTGAGAGCCGCAGCCTCGTAAGCGCGGCGTCGTCGAGCGCCGGGCCGAAGCCCTCAAGCCCCGACAAGAGATACCGATTGGCAAAAGTGTCATAGCTCACCGACACGCCGAGCATTTGCAAAGCACGACGCGCATTAGGTGGCGATCGATAGGGAATGTCGTTTTGATCGCGGTTGAAATCGTCGGCTTCCGATATCCAAGTGCCGCCGGTGACCGGCGGCGACTCCTCCACGATGGCCAAAAGGTCACCTTTGGTATTTCCTGCTTCGAGCCAATCGGTCACGTCGCCGTGTTCCGGGAGGCCGGGCAGCTCGATCACCTTTATCGAGCGCGCGACTGGGGCGAGGGCAGCGTAGATCGTGCGCGCCCGCTGCCGACCGCGATCATCGTTATCGACCATGATGACGACATCGCGGTCCGCGAAATATGAATTGAATTCGTCTTTCCAGTTGAGCGCACCGTTGGGATTGGTTGTCGCGTTCAGGCCTAGCGCGATCAGCGTGTCGGCATCTTTCTCACCCTCGACGATGAACACCGACCCATCGTCCGCAGCCGTCGCGGCGGTGAGCTTGTCGAGCGCGTAAAGCAGGTCGGGCGCGTCGCCCTTTCCCTTCAAAATGAGTGTCAGGCCGGGATAATTGTAGAAGGCACGTGGATCTTCGGCCTTCGCAATTTGAAGGTCGTTCGAGTTGTCGATCCGCCGCCCGATTACGAAGACCTTTTCACCATCAGGGCGTTGCCCCTTGAACACGAAGTAGGCATCGCGGCCATTGGCGTCGCAGTAGCGAAATTTGGCCTCTATGGTCGTGGCGCTATCCCACAAGGGCCTATCTGGATCGTCGTGCGAATAGGAGCCGGAAGGGGCTTTATTCTGAATTGTCGTTGGCGGAGAAGGATCGCGAGGGTTTTCATCGTCCCCTTCGGCGGCCCCGGATTCATCGTCCGGGGCCGTTTCCGTATCTCTAGACATTGGCGACCGCCCGGCGCTGGCCCGCCTTTTCGAGGGCGGTATCTACGCGAGCGGCGAGGTTGCGAACGTCGATCATCATCGTAAACGACACGAGGCCGCCATTGATGAATCCGCTATCGAAATTGAGGCCGTCGGTCGGCTGGATTGAAATCGCGCCGCTCTGAATTACGGTCATGGTGAGTTGGGGCGCGTCGGGATATTCGCGGACGGCGATCATGAACCGTTCGGCGATCCGAAGCGCGAGCGGCGATTTCATCCCGAAGTGCATCAGGTCATCGACCAGCATCATCATTCCCGCCTGCCTCGGCGAGAGGCAGCGGGCCTTTCCGAGTTGGGCCTTGTCGCCGCACACGGGACTGCCGGGGTTTTGCTCGAAGATGCCCTGTTTCTGGGGCCTCGTCATACGCAGCGCGTCGTCCATGACGCGCGGCAGGACTTCCGGGTGGGATTCAAAAATGGACATAAGACTTCTCCTTCCGAAGGCGGCTCTCGGCTGCGGCTATTTCAAAGCCGACAAGAAAAGCCGGTCGGTTTTTCAGATTGGGAGAGACGCTACGAGCGGATCGCCGACGCCTCACAGGGCGCAGGGGCGCTCCGGGCGTTCACGTTCAATGCGTTCGGCGGCTCTCTGGTCAAGCCAAGCGTGCACTTCCGCAGCCAGCCATCCCTTGGATCGGGAGGACAACTTGATGGGGTGCGGTAGACCTTCAGCTTCCATGAGGCGTTCTATTGCGTTGCGCGAAAGCCCCAAGAGTTGCTGTAATTCCTTTTGCCGGTAGATCAGCCGCGACGGGGGCGGCTCCATTTCGGCGGTGTCGAGATCGGACATGGCTGCATTCCTTCATTAAGGGGTGCCGAGGCACCAGGAAGGCGCTCGAAAGCGCGCAGCCCTTCAAGAATACCGAGCCTATTACAGTGTAAAGTGTTTTCTTTTCTGCATAATATCAGTGAGTTAGTGAAGAAGATTGCGAACTCGCTCCGAATCACCCCGCAGTTCGGATCGGTTCGACGTTTTCGGCACGCGGCTCGATCACCTCGCAATAAGCCGCCCAGTCATCCATCAGCCGCCGCCGCTTCTCGAAAAGATCACCCCGGCGATAAGCCGCTTCGACAGCGTCGCTGATCGCATGGGCCAGCGCCATCTCGGCCACTGAATCGGGATAGCTGGTCCGCTCCGCCGCCCAATCGCGGAATGTCGAACGGAAACCGTGAGCGGTGATATCGGTCCGGTCCATCCTGCGAAGCACGGCCAAGAACGACATATTGCTGAGCGGCTTTCCCTTCGACTTGGGACTGATGAAGACGAAATCATTGCCGTCTTCGCGCGGAAGCTCCGACAGGATTTGGACGGCTCGCGCCGAAAGTGGGATGCGGTGTTCACGCCGTGCCTTCATCCGCTCTGCCGGAATCGTCCAAGTCCGCTGTTGCAGATCGATCTCACTCCAAGTCGCGCCGATAGTCTCACTAGTGCGGGCGGCGGTCAGAATAGTGAACTCGAATGCGCGGGCAGCCACACCCTCTCGCGCCCGTAGATCGTGCAGGAACATAGCTACATCGTCGAAAGGTAGGGCGGCGTGGTTCTTTACTCGCTTCACCTTCGAGAGGGGCGCTAGCAGATGGTCGAGATTGCCCTTCAGTCGCGCCGGGTTTTCACCGGTGCGCAGCTTTCGAGCCTTTGCCCGATCCAGCACTTTTTCGATCCGCGACCGAACGCGCCCGGCTGTTTCAGACTTCGTGGTCCAGATCGGCTCTAGGACCGCATACACATCGTCGGTCGATATGTCGGCGACGCTCATATCTCCGATTTTCGGAAATGCGTGCATCTCCAGCGAGGATCGCCACTGCTTCTCGCTCTTGTCGTTCGTCCAGCTGGGAGCGAGCGCCTTGATGCAATCTTCGGCCATCTCGCGAAACGTGGTTTGCTTCTTGCGACGCTTCGCTTGATTGCCTTTCCGCTCTTCGATTGGATCCACGCCCTCGCGCACGAGCTTGCGAAGAAGGACGGCTTGATCCCTCGCTTCGTCCAGCGTCACCAAGTCGAGCGGACCAATGCCCATCTCGCGCGGCTTCCCGTCGAACGAATATCGGAACTCCCATCGCTTCGCCCCGGTCGGCGAAACGATCAGCCACAGGTTGCGGCCGTCGCCGTGTTTGCCCGGTTTGGCCTTGTCGATCCTCGTTTTAGTCAGCTTCATTTGAACCGCCCTCCAGAGCAAGCCTGTGATCTACCGACCCCTGATATAACCCCTGATTTGTTCGGTAGTCTACAGGTAATTCGAGGGCGCTAGAGGCACAAGGCACACCGCAAATGGTTCAAAAAATCTCGGAAAACCGTGATCTAGAGGTCTGTTCGAGGATAGGAGCTATCGGGCAGGTGGCGGAGAGGGTGGGATTCGAACCCACGGTACCCATAAGGCACAACGGTTTTCGAGACCGCCCCGTTCGACCACTCCGGCACCTCTCCGCAAGACTTGAGGGGCAACCCGGCGATGCCGGGCGGGCCGTTCAGGGCGCGCGCATTAGCCGATGCCAACACGCTTGCCAAGCCGGTGCTTGTCTCTCCGGGGCCCCACGCCTACATTCCTGGGCAATGAATAGCGAAACGCCCTCCCTCCCCGGCCGCGCCGCGCTTGGCGCCGATGCGCCGCCCGTGGCGCATGCGAAGTTCAATATCGGCGATGTGCTGAAGCACCGCCTGTTCGAATTTCGCGGCGTCGTGTTCGATATCGATCCCGTCTTCGCCAATAGCGAGGAATGGTATGAGGCGATCCCCGAACATGTCCGCCCGGCCAAGGACCAGCCCTTTTATCACCTGCTCGCCGAAAACGAGGATTCGAGCTACGTCGCCTATGTGAGCCAGCAGAACCTGCTCCATGACGACAGCGACGAGCCGATCGACCATCCCGCGATCGGCGGTATCTTCGACAGCTATGGCAGCGGCCGATACACGCTGCGCCCCGAACACAAGCATTGATCCTGCCGTGACGCGGTACGACGGGACGAAACGACAAGAGCCGCGACACGGGTAGGAGAGACAATTTGGCAACCGCTGCACAACCGGCACCGCGTGAGGTGTCCCGACCATCGCGCCTGCTGACCTTTTCGGAGCTGCACCGCGCGATGTTCGAACTCGGCACGCTGCCGCTGGCATCGCCGCTGCTTTATTCGGCGCCGCGGGGCGACGGGCATCCGGTGCTCGTCTTGCCCGGCTTCATGACGAGCGACCGTTCGACGCGGATCCTGCGGCGCTATCTTCGCCGCCTCGGCTATGACGTGCATCGCTGGGAGCTGGGGCGCAATCTCGGCCCCCGCGCGGTGGGCGAGAATGGCGAGCTGCTGCACGAGCGGCTGCACGAAATCATGGACAATTGCAGCGGACAGAAGGTCAGCCTTGTCGGCTGGAGCCTTGGCGGCGCGATGGCGCGGCAGCTTGGCCAGCGCTTTCCCGATACGGTGCGCCAAGTGATTACGCTGGGTTCGCCGCTGCAGGGCAGCCCGCGATCGACGACGGTGTGGCGCGTCTATGAGGCGGCGACCGGCGAAAAGGTGACGAGCGACAAGGTGCGTGAGCAGATGGCGGAGATCGCCGCGCCGCCGCCCGTTCCGACCACCGCGATCTTCAGCAAAGGCGATGGCGTCGTCCCTTGGCAGAATTGCTGCGTCGCAGAGGGCGAGCAGAGCGAGAATGTCGAGGTCTATGGCAGCCATTGCGGGCTCGGCGTCAACGGCACGGTGCTTTACGTCGTCGCCGACCGGCTCGCGCAGCCCGAAGGCGAGTGGTCCAAGTTCGACAATTCGGGATTGCGCCGCCTGATCTATCCGTCGGGTGCCATGCACTAAATCCTCCCCGGAACGGGGAGGAATTAGCCCGCAGCCGCCTTCTTCCGGCTCGCCGTCTTCTTCGAGGATGACTTACGCTTGGGCTTCGGCAGCGCCGCCGCCTTCAACTCCTCGAACGCTTCGCGCAGGCAATCGGCATAGCGCTCCGGATCGTTCACCGTATCGCGATCGGCGGTGAACGAGACGCAGATCGTGCCGTTATAGCTGTACACCGGGTGGATCAGGCCCATGCCGTCGAAGATCGGGCCGGTGCCGTATTGCTCGATCAGCTGCGCGCCGGCGAAATAGAGCGGGACGGGCGGGCCCGGCACGTTGGTGACGACGCAGTTGAAGGCGGGGTCGTGGGCATTGGCGAGACCCGCACGCGAATAGAGCCGCGCGCCGAGCCCCATCAGCCCGCCGGGCGAAACCTCGCTGAACTGGGCGAGGTTGCGCGCGCCGATGGCGTTGGTGAGCGCCTTCGCGCCCTTCGACTTGTCGTGCACCAGCCGCAGCCGCTCCACCGGTTCCTCGACGCTCGTGCCGAGATTGACGAGCATGCCGGAAACCTGGTTGCCGAGCGCGCTTTTCTCTTCCTCGGTCCGCACGGAGATCGGCGCAAAGGCGATCAGGTCCTTCTTCGGCAGGTCCTCATGATGCGTCAGATATTTGCGCAAGGCCCCGCCGACGACCGACAGGATAACGTCGTTCACCGTCGCGCCTTCGACGGCGTTCTTGATCGCCTTCACCTCGTCGAGATCGAACCGCACGCCATCGACGACGCGGTGCGAGGAGACCGTCCGGTTGAACAGCGTCTTCGGCGCGCTTCCCGTCGTAGGCAGGTTGAGGTCGCGCGACAAAAGCCCCGTCGACGCCTTGGCCATGCCGGGGATCGAGCGAGCGATGATGTCGGCGACTTTCAGCGGCTGCCGCACGGCGTTGACCTGTGCGCGGATCAGCAGTTCGGCATCGCTCGGCTTGGTGTCCGCCTTCCAGCTGACGTCGAACTTGCGCTCCGGCACGTCGGGCGTGAGATCGTGGATCGCCGTCGTCATCTCGACGCCCGACATGCCGTCGATCGCGGCATGGTGCACCTTGGAAAGGATGGCGATGGAGCCCTTGGGCAGCCCGTCGATATTGTCGAGGCCTTCGATGATCGTGAATTCCCAGAGCGGCTTGTTGAGATCGAGCGGCCGGGCATGGAGCCGGGCGGCGAGGATGCAGAGTTGCCGCCAGTCGCCGGGCTCGGGCAGCGCGATATGGCGGACATGATATTCGAGATCGAAATCGGGGTCTTCGATCCAATAGGGATGATCGAGATCGAACGGCACGCGCACCAGCCGCCGCCGGAACGCCCAGGCGCCGTCGAGCCGGCTCTCCACAAAGGCAAGCACCTCCTTGAAGCGCAGCCTGCCATTGGGCGAAGTCGACGGATCGTAGATGGCGAGGCTGCCGATATGCATCGGCGTGTTCGGCGTTTCGAGATAGACGAAGCTCGCATCGAGCCCGGTCAGTTGCTGCATGTCACCTCTCCCCGCCGACTCGTTTTGGGTGCGGTCGGCTTTGTTCGCCAACGGCTAGCATGGACGGCAGCGATCCCCAAAAGCACGGCCGCCGCAAAATGGGACGTCCGCAAGCGCAATCCGCATTTGACATGGCCCGGCTTTCCGTCGAATCTTGCCCGCTGAGAGAGGAGACATCATGGCAACCAGGGGTCCGGATATCGGAGAGGAAGCCGCGCAATCGACCATGGCGCTCGGCCCGCTAGTCGGGCTGGCGCGCGAGGATTTCGTCGGCGCGATCGCGCTGATGCTGCGGCAGACGGCGGCCGATCCGGCGACGACCTTCAAGCATATGCGCGGTTTTTCCGACGATGTCGTCCAGATCATGACGGGCAAGTCGGAGCTTGCGCCCGAGCCGCGCGACAAACGCTTCAAGGACCCCGCCTTTCAGTACAACCCCTTCATGAAGGCGGGGATGCAGTATTTCCTTGCCGTGCAGAAGGGCATGAAGAACTGGATCGACGAGCTCGAGCTCGATGCGATCGAGCGCGACCGGGCAAGCTTCATCTCGCAGATCATCATCGACGCCTTGTCGCCGACCAACACGCTCGCCGGCAATCCGATGGCGCAGAAACGGCTGATCGACAGCGGCGGAATGTCGCTGATCAAGGGCCTCAAAAACGCCTATGAGGACATCACCCAGAATGAGGGGATGGTCAGCCAGGTCGACAAGAAGCCGTTCAAGCTCGGCGAGAATGTCGCCACGTCGGAAGGCGCCGTCGTCTACCGCAACGAGATGATGGAGCTGATCCAGTATGCGCCGCAGACCGACACGGTCCATGCGATCCCGCAGCTCACCATCCCGCCGCAGATCAACAAGATGTACATCAACGACCTGTCGCCCGACAAAAGTGTGGTGAAGTGGCAGGTCGACAACGGCATCCAGACCTTCGTCATCTCGTGGCGCAACCCGCAGCCCGAGCACGGGGACTGGGGCATGGACGAATATATCGAAAGCTGTATCGAGGCGCTCGACGCGATCCAGGAGATTACGGGGTCGGACACGATCAACCTGTCGGGCGGCTGTTCGGGGGGGCAGACGCTGTCGGTGCTGCTGTCCAAACTCGCGGCAGACGGCGACAAGCGCGCCGGTGCGGCGACGATCATGGTCTGCGTGCTTGAACCCAAGCCCGGCGATACCGAGGCCGCCTCGCTGGTTTCCAAGAACAGCCTCGAAATCGCCAAGCGGCGCGCCGCCAAGGGCGATGTCATTCCGGGCAGCGATCTCGCGCGCGGTTTCGCCTGGCTGCGTCCCAACGACCTGATCTGGAACTATGTCATCAACAATTACCTGATGGGAGGCGATCCGCCGGCCTTCGACGTGTTGTTCTGGAACGCCGACGCGACCAATCTCTCGGCGACGCTGATGGGCGATTTCCTGAAAATCTACGAAAGCAACGGCTTTGCCGAACCCGGCGCGCTGCATATCGCCGGTCACGATCTCGACCTGACCAGGGTGAAGAGCGACCTCTTCATCCTGGGCGGCGTCACCGATCATATCACGCCCTGGCGCGCCTGCTATCGTTCGACGCAACTCTTCGGATCGAAGAGCGTCGAATTCGTGCTGTCGCAATCGGGGCATATGCAGGCGATCCTCAACCCGCCCGGCAATCCCAAGGCGAAATATTTCAAGGCGGGAAAGAAGGGCCAGCCGCCGGCATCGGTCGACAAGTGGCTCGAGGGCGCCGCCGAAGTCGGCGAAAGCTGGTGGCCCTATTGGATGGAATGGCTGCAGACGCGATCGGGCGACAAGGTGGACGCACCCAAATCGCTCGGCAGCAAGAAGCACAAGCCGATGGAGCCCGCGCCGGGGACATATGTCTTTGACTGAAGTAGAAGACCCGCAGCTGGACACGACCTTCTCCCCTCCCGCTTGCGGGAGGGGCCGGGGGTGGGTCCTGTCTAAAGCGACATACCCGTCTACGACCGGCACACCCACCCCTAACCCCTCCCGCAAGCGGGAGGGGAATTGAAATTTTCAACGGAGACCCAATGCCCAAATCGCACATGGCCGCGCCGGAATGCCGGCTCGAAAAGGTCGACGGCAAGACGCTGAACGTGGCGCATTGGCGCTATACGGGGCCGGAGAACGGCAAGTTGCCGATCCTGTTCTTCAACGGCATCGGCGCCAATACCGAAGTCGTCGCGCCGCTGCCCGACATGCTCGGCGACCGGGACTTCATCACCTTCGACATGCCCGGTATCGGCGATTCCCCCGATCCGGTCATCCCCTACACTCCGATCTGGATGGCGCGGATCGCGGCGCTGATTCTCGATCGATACGAGATGGAAGCCGTCGATGTGATGGGCGTCAGCTGGGGCGGCGGGCTGGCCCAGCAATTCGCGCTCCAGCATCCCGAGCGCACCTACCGGCTCATCCTCGTCGCGACGACGGCGGGAATGGTGATGGTGCCGGGCAAATGGGAGGCACTGTCGAAAATGGCCGACCCGCGCCGCTATATCGACCCGAAGTTCATGGAGACGCATTTCGAAACGCTCTACGGGGACCGGCGCAAGGATTCGCAAGGCCATACGCTCCGGATCAAGCCACCGTCGAAGCGCGGCTATTTCTATCAGCTACTCGCCATGGCGGGCTGGACGAGCGCGCCCTTCCTGCCCTTCCTGAAGGCGCCGACGCTGGTGATGACCGGAGATCGCGACCCGATCGTGCGCCCGATCAACGGCCAGATCCTGCATACGTTGATCCCCGACAGCCAGCTCGAGATCATTCCCGATGGCGGCCATCTGTTCATGCTCAGCCATGCCGAAGAATTCGTCGCCCATGTCCGGCGTTTCCTCGATGCAGAGGCTTCGGAAAAGGCGGCGCAAGCGGCCTGATTTATCGCGCCGCGTCGGTTGACATCGGCGGCACCTTCCCATATTTGGCGCGCTTTCCCGCGCGGGGGATGGGCCGTGGCCGATTCTGCGCGCGATATCAAAATTGAAGAGAAGACCAGGACCATGTTCGCAGTCGTGCGCACGGGCGGCAAGCAGTATCGCGTCGCCGAAGGAGATATGATCACCGTCGAGAAGATCGCCGGGGAAGCGGGTGATTCCGTTTCGCTGGGCGACGTCCTGATGGCGGGCGATGGCGGCGATCTGAAGGACGTCAAGGACCTGACCGTGGCGGCCGAGATCGTCGAGCAGGGCAAGGGCGACAAGGTTCTCGTCTTCAAGAAGAAGCGCCGGCACAATTATCGCCGCAAGAACGGCCATCGCCAGCAACTGACGACGCTGAAGATCACCTCGATCGGCGGCGCCGCGAAGAAGGCCGCGCCGAAAAAGACCGCTGCTGCGAAGGATGAGGGCGACACGGCCGAGACGGCCAAGGCCGCCCCCGCCAAGAAGGCCCCGGCAAAGAAGGCTTCGACTGCGAAGGCCGACGAAGCCGCTGCAACGAACGACGCCAAAAAGGCTCCGGCCAAAAAGGCACCCGCCAAGAAAACGGCGGCGAAGAAGACCGAAGATAAGGACGCGTAACCATGGCACATAAAAAAGCTGGCGGTTCGTCGCGCAACGGCCGCGATTCCAACCCGAAATATCTGGGCGTCAAGAAGTTCGGCGGCGAAGTCGTCGCGGCGGGCAACATTATCGTGCGCCAGCGCGGGACCAAATGGATTCCCGCGGACAATGTCGGTCTCGGTCGCGATCATACCATTTTTGCGCTCGTAGACGGCACGGTCCGCTTCAAGAAAGGCCGCAACAGCCGAACCTATGTCGGCGTGGAAATGGCCGAAGCAGCCGAATAGGGACCTGCCGATAAAGGGCGGTCCCATGGAGGGGCAGCCCGAAAGGTTCTGAAAACAGGATCAAAAGAGGGAGACGGGGCTGCCCGATCTCCCTTTTTTGTGGTCTCCCTCACAGAAACGTCATCGGATGTCCTTAAGGCTCCGGCGCGTGAAGGAGTGAGAGAGATGTTCGCGGTTACGAAGCGGTTGTTGCTGAGACCCGGCTGGGTCGAAGATGCCCCCGAACTGGCGGCGGCGATCGGCCATAAGGCGGTCGTGCGCAACCTGGCGCGCGCGCCCTGGCCCTATCGGCTGGAGGACGCCGAGGGTTTCCTCGCGTCGGACCGCGATGCCCGCTTCCCGAATTTCCAGATCGTCGACCGGAAGAGCGATCCCGTGCGCATGATCGGCGGCGTCGGCTTCCAGCCCGACGAAAATGGCGACATTGAATTCGGCTACTGGATCGAGCCCGGCAGCTGGGGCAAGGGCTATGCGACCGAAGCGGGCCGCGCGGCGCTCGATGCGGCGCGCAGCTGGCTCGGCTATGGCCGCATCGTCGCCGGCCATTTCATCGACAACCCTGCATCGGGCAAGGTTCTCCGCAAGCTCGGCTTCCGGCCGACGGGGCGGATCGTGCCGCGCTACAGCCGCGCGCGCGGCGAAGAGGCCGATTGCATCCTGTTCGCGCAGGAACCGGACGACAGCGACGATGCGATGCCATCGGCCGACCAACCGGCGCTTGCGGCATAGCTGATCCTCCCCAGCGCGCAGCGCGTTAGGGGGAGGTGGCACGAATGTGCCGGAGGGGTGGCGGCGGGACATCAGCGGTTAGCAATGACGCTGGCGTCATGCCCCACCCCTCCGCCGCGTTCGCGGCACCTCCCCCAACGGCCCTTCGGGCCTGGGGAGGATCGTTCCTAAGCGGCGAGCGCCTCTCGGCGCCCTTCGCTCTCGCCCTGCGGCATCCGCGCGTCCTCATACTCGCTGTCGACGAGCTGGATCAGCTGCCGGTCGTCGCGGTTCCACGGGTGGAAGCCGGGGAGGAAATAGGAGAGCCAGCCGGGGATCGCCTTGCGCAAGATGCCGGGCGAGATCAGCAGCCGCTTGAACAGCCCCCAACCCGCGCGCCAGCCGGTGATGCCGTCCTGCTTCAGCAGGTAGAGCATCCCCGAAATCCGCCGCTTCCAGAAGATCACCGTGATGATCGCCATCACCCGCGATTTCACGCTCCACCGCTTCCAGCGCGACCAGTCCTTCGTCGCGTGCAGCCAGGTGTCATAGGCGACGCCCTTATGCTCGATCTCCTCGATCGCGTGCCAGCGCCACAGATCGACCCACTCCTTGTCCGCGCCCTCGAACCATTCGGGGTTCTTCAGAATGCCCTCGGCGAGCAGCGCAGTATAATGTTCGAGCGCCATGGTGACGCACAGGTCGATGATCGGCGCGCGGCCCTTCACCTGCTCCATCGAATCGATGACCGCCTGCTCGAGCGGCTGGATGTCATAGCCCGTCTCGGCAACCTTGCGGTTGAAGACGACATGTTCGCGGCTGTGCATCACCTCCTGCTGCACAAAGGCGCGGATCTCGCGCTCCAGCTTGGGCGGCACGCCGTCGCGGAACGCCTTCACCGATTCGACGAAATAGGCCTCGCCGCGCGGAAAGGTCACCGACAGCGCATTCAGGAACGCCGTCTTGAACGGATCGCCGGCGAACCACCAGCGATCCTGCTTCGCATCGCGCCCGAAGCGCCGATCGCGCGGCGTAATCGTCAGGTCGACAGGGGTCTTGTCTTTGGCCATGGTGCGACTCCAAGGAAAAATCATGTTCCGAACTTTTCTGTGATCTGGATCTTACTTACATAAATGTCAATAGCACGTAAACGCCTGAGCCCCGAAGAAAGCCGCCTTGCTGCGCTGCAGGCCGCGCGCGAGCTTCTGATCGAGACCGGCCCGCAATCGGTGACGCTGAAGGCCGTTGCGACGCGGATCGGGCGCACCCATGCCAATCTGCTCCACCATTTCGGCTCCGCATCGGGCCTGCAAAAGGCGCTTGCCGGCTATCTCGCCGAAACAATCTGCGACACCATCGCCCAGGCGGTGATGAAATCGCGCGCCGGCGAAGGCAGCCCGCGCGACATCGTCGACCTGACCTTCGACGCGTTCAACAAGGAAGGCGCCGGCGCGCTCGCCAGCTGGATGCTGGTGTCGGGCAACGAGGACGCGCTCGACCCGATCGTCGAGACGATCCACGAGCTGGTCGACGATCTGGGCGAGGAAGGCCATGCCGATGCCGGGCTGCATGAAGACACGTTCGAACTCGTTCTGCTGGCGCTGGGCGACGCGCTGATGGGGCGGCAGCTGGCGGGATCGCTTGGACTGAAGCGCGACACGGCGCGCGATTTGGCCGAGCGGCGCTTGGCGCAATCGCTGGAGGCGCGAAACGGCGGCTGAGGCGCTCCGCGCCGCCACAAGTCGCACAGATCCCGTCTCTCGCGCGCGGATCGGCACGGGAGCCAACGCCACTGCGATATCGCCAAGACCGATGCCGATGTAACTCACGCGCCGGCGGAACAAGATCGAGATGGTCTTCGTCCACCCAAACACATTGGCCAGTGCGGGCATCATCCCCGGTGTCGACCGGCAGTCGATCGACCAAATCTGTTACTCAAGCGACATGGCGGCTAGCCGCCCTGTCGGCCTGTCCAACCTGACGCCGGACGGACGAGCGATCAGCGATCATTTTGGTCTGCACGCTAAAATCAGCACGCACGATGACGAAGAGTGGGTTGAACGCCTAAATGGGGAAACGCCACATTGACGGCGTTGGTATGCGCAGCAGCGTCGCCACCGAAGCTGTCAAACCAGTCCGCACAGCTAGCATGGGCTTACCCGACACATATTAAGCGTCGAATTTTGACAGTGACTAAGCCTCAATGTGCTTACTATGTGATTACATTTCTGAAGCGGCTAACCTACTGATCGCCCTAAGCTATTGAGAATATGGCGCACCCGACAGGATTCGAACCTGTGGCCTCTGCCTTCGGAGGGCAGGGATTGCCGATAATCTCAGACAAGCCCGGACGCTAGGAAGCGCACAAAACCGCTGCTTTCTGTCTTGGCATGTCCGGCCGCATCCGGTAATGTTTTCCGTACGCATTCCATACGTACATAACGAAGGGCGGCCGGGCATGGCGTTGGACCTCAGCAAGATTGGCGAGCGGGAGCGGTTGAAGGCGCGGCGGGAGCCGCATTGGCAGCGGTTGCGCGCGGGCTGCTTTCTCGGCTTCCGGCCGTCGAAGCGCGGCGGCAAGGGAACGTGGATTGCTCGCGTCTATGACGAGGATAATCGGAAGTACCGGCTCAAATCGCTTGGCGACTTCGGCGCACTGAAGGGAAATGAGATATTCACGGCTGCGCGGAAGGAAGCAGAGGCGCTTGCCGAACTGGTCGAGAGCGGCGGGGAGGTGCGGGCCAAGGTTGAAACCGTGGCCGATGCCTGCCGCGAATATGCGAAAACGAAGAGCAGGCATGGGAATTTGCGAACAGAAGCCGAACCCCGTTTCAAGCGCTATGTTTACTACGATCCTGTTGCCAAGGTGAAGCTGACGAAGTTGCGTAAGCGCCATCTGAAGGAGTGGCGAAAGCGACTGGAGGCACGGCCTGCCCTTGTGAGCCGAAACAAGACTGGTGAACAGAAGATGCGCGAGCGTGCGCCATCTACAATAAACCGCGATATGACGGCTCTACGGGCAGCACTGATGGAGTTTGTTGCGCCCGGTACACCTAAGACGGAAGGGGCCTGGCAAGAAGCGCTCACGCCCATTCCGAATGCAGACCGGCGGCGCAGTGTCTATCTAAATCGCGATCAACGACGGTCATTGCTTGAGCATATCGAAACCGAAGCAGAACCATTCGCGCGGGCGCTTTGCCTTTTGCCGCTCCGGCCGGGTGCGCTGGCGGGATTGACCGTAGGCGACTTTGATCGGCGCACCTCCGAACTGACGATTGGCAAGGACAAGACCGGGAAGCCGCGCCGCATCCAACTTCCGGCCGAAGCGGCGGGCTTGCTCGCCGAACAGGCAGCGGACAAGCTACCGAGCGCGCCGTTAATCATGCGAGCGAACGGTAAGCCGTGGGACAAGGAAACTTGGAAGCGACCCATTGCCGCTGCCGTCGCTGCCGCAAAACTGCCGGGTGAGGCGACAGCTTACACCTTGCGGCACAGCACGATAACCGACCTTGTGAGTGCCGGACTACCCTTGCTCACCATAGCTCAAATCTCCGGCACCAGTGCCGAAATGATCGAAAGGCATTACGGGCACCTTGCGAGCGATGCGGCGGTGACAGCACTTGGAAAGCTTGCGTTGTGAAAAAGGTGCTACTGCCAAGATCGGCACCAAATTACTTCATCGATTCTCAAGCCGGTGTTTATCGCATCCGGCCAAGGGAAAAGTTGCTAGAGACAATTGAGCCGACAGAAAGTCGCATCGTGGCTTTCAACCGGCTGCATGAAGGCCTTGCTGTAGCAACCGAGCTTTTCCAACATCATGGTGATAGCGGACGCACCGGTGTATATCGCGCTATGGGCTACGTGATGGAGTACCTCACGAGCAGAGGTATCCCGCCCGCGACATTGCGACCTATCGAAGCGGTAATTTCCGCCATTGTCGACGCGAAGCGCGGAACGTCTAGTCCGATCTTTGAGCCAACACGGGTGGGCAAGGCAGGTGCGCCGCCAAAGCCAATTTCTCAACTCGAATTTGAAGGGCTTGTGGCGGTCGTGGTCGAGTGTTGCGTGCGCCATTGCCGCGAAGAAGGGCAGCGTCCTTACGTAAAACCGGGTGTTCAACTCGCAGCGCGCTTGATCAATGAATCCGATTGGCCGGTTCAGGTTACAGGCCGCGAAATGGAAGAACTCAGAGAGCGAGTGCGCCAACGTAAAAATCGCCGATCTCCGGATCGTATCGCGCTAGACAACATGCTTGCAAGCCATGTGGCTCAAGAGCGACCCCTAGACTGGGCAAGACTTTTGCTGGTTCACCAGTGGGTTAATCCGCCACCCAAAAATTCCAGCTAAACCCTGCTTTTATTCGGAATGACAGTCAGGCTTCACCGTCCCGCAACGCCGTCCACAATCCCGTGCGGTGTTGCGGGAGACAGAAAATGGAAGCACCTCTGGCGGTCACCATTCCGGACGCCGTACGAACCACCGGACTTTCACGCAGCGCAATCTATTTGGCCTTGCAACGAGGCGAACTGAACGCCCGAAAGGCGGGGCGGCGCACGCTAATCCCCTTCGCCGAATTGGAAGCCTATCTCGCCAACCTCCCGACCTATCAGAGGGAGGCATGAACCATGACGCCACATATGCAAAACCCCGGCGTGCAGGCCGGGGTCTCGCGCGATCAACTTGGCTGCTGTTCGCGCGTTTCATTTACCGCGCCCGACTGGCGCTGGCAACATATTGCGGAGCGCTATCACCTGCCGCCATCGATGGCGCAGCAAGTCGTTTTGCAATGTTTTGGGGAGGCAAGCGATGACTAAGCATGCCTATCCCGACCACCGCCGCGCGGCGCTCGCCTTGCTTGGCGAAAAACCGGATCTGAAGCACAAGGAAGCCGGATTCCTGGGCCATGTCTGCGTAGCGGCTGATTTGACTCCGAAGCAACGCGATTGGCTGGTGAAGCTGTTGGAACGGCATGGCCTGCCACCGGTAGCAACGGGAGGCGCAAAATGAGCACCTATCCCAACGCGCCGGGGCATCGGCGTGTCGATACATCGGTTGCCGCTGCCGAAGCAATTGCTCCCAAACTGGGACGGCTACAGCGTATGGCGCAATGCGCGATCGACGCGGCGGGCGAGCAAGGGCTGACGGCGGATGAATTGGCGGCGCGGCTCACGCTCGATCGCTATTCGATCCAGCCGCGCACAAGCGAGTTGAAGCGCAGGGGTTTGATCCGCGACAGTGGACGGCGAAGGCCCAATGCGAGCGGAAAGCAAGCTATCGTCCGGATTGCCAGCTGATGGCCTGCACCCTATCGACCCTTGCAAGCAATCGCGGGATCGATGCTTTTGAAACTTCACCGGTCTGCGGATTCGGTGAAGTTTCAATGCTCCCGCCACCCTTCGATAGCGGCGAAAAACGGGCGCTTGGCGAAGCTGGCGCGGACCTTGCACTTAATTACCCTAGGATAGGTGTTGCACCAGATTTGCCTTGCAGTACCGGCCGGGGAGGTGCGCGCAACCGTGCCGACCGGGAAAGCCATGCACTGACACTGGCGCAGATTGCCAATCTGACGGCCGCTGAGCGCCATGCAGAGGCGATCGGGCTTCCCTTTACCCGTTTCACCACAATCCATTGGGAAGGCGCTGGCGTGCCTCTGAGCGGCATGGTGCGGGCAACCGGCCGGTATATCGATTTGCTGACTAAAGCACTGGCGCGGCGCAGCTGCCGGACGGCATGGATTTGGGTGCTTGAAAACGGCGAGGGCAAGGGCGGGCATTGCCATCTGCTGGTGCATATCCCGGCCGGTCTAGTTGGCGACGTGACAGCCCTTCAACGGCGTTGGCTTCGGTCCATCACCGGCAACGCATATCGCAGTGGCGTCATTCGCAGCGTTCCGATTGGAGGCCGGTTGGGATTGGAGGCGAGCCATCCCGAATTGCACGCAGTCAATCGGGAGGCGGCGCTCGCCTATCTGCTGAAGGGAGCAGATGCGGAGGCGGCAAAACGATTCGGCCTGGAGCGATTGGAGCCGGGCGGCCGGATCATCGGGCGGCGTTGCAGCACATCACAGAATATCGGCGCGAAGGCGCGCGGGGAAAGGAACTGAGCATGGCCAAGGCGAAAAAGAACACGGTGCAACCAGAGGAGCAAACGGTGACAATTCCGTACCCCGACACGGACAGCGAGCATGAGGCGAAAGCCATTCTGGCGAAGCAAATTCCGGGCTGGGCTAGTCTGGCCAAGGACGAGCAAGCGGAACTGTTGCAGCTCATTCGTGCGCTTCGAGCACGTGGCGCTCCCGCCAAGGTGAAACTGACGCGGAAACCCGACGGCGGCTTGAGCATCGAACCGGCCGGAGACAGCGAGGTGCTGGGGCTGCTGAAGCTGTATGACGCCTTCGCCGCCAATTCGATCGATCCGGTGAACGCCCGCGCGCAGGAGTTGCTCAAATATCTGGGATCGGTCGGTGCTGATACCGAAAACCGCTACAATGCGGCGCTGTCATTTATCGAGAGCATGAAGCCACGGGATCAGGCGGAAGCGCTTTTGCTGGTTCAAATGTACGTCACCCATGACGCCGCCATAAGGGCGCTAAGCCAGCTGGGATCGGCGGAATGGGTGCCAACGGCGCAAACGTTCGGAAACCTCGCGACAAAGCTGCTGCGGACCTCTCAGGCACAGATGGAAACGCTGGCCAAGATGCGGCGCGGCGGCGAGCAGGTTATTCGGCACGTGCATGTCGATAACCGGGGCGGGCAAGCCGTCATTGCGGAAAATGTACAGACGGGGGGAGGGAAAGCGAAAAATGACAAACAATCTCATGCAACCGGCTCAACTGGCCAAAGCGCCGCGATGCTTGGCCATGACCCGCAAGGGAACGGCGTGCCAGTCCCCGGCCGTGAAAGGCAAGCGGCGATGCAGGATGCACGGCGGGACTAATCCGGGCGCGCCGATCGGCAATCGACATGCGTGGAAGCATGGCGGCCGGTCGGCTGAAGTCGTTTCCGCAGCACAATATCTGAGGCAAATCGCGAAACTAGTGGGAGAGCTTGACCGCTAGCGTCCGCTTCGCGGAGTTTCCTCTCCCGGTGTCATTTGACCGTTTTTGGGTGGATTGCGGATATGTGAGGCTACCAATGGGCCGATGGCAAGCGAACTGCTTACGCATTACCGTGAGATAGTGACACCAACCACAAACTGAAATAATCTCTTCGTATGCCAATCACCGAACTGGATTCCGCGACAGCGATTGACACTATGAAGGCGAACGGCGCGGCGACGTGGCCAAAGCGTGGTTCGCCAAACCGGCTTTCCCCCATCGCAAAGCCCCGATTACAATCGAGATTCGAGCTTGAAGGGGGTGAATCGGTCTTCACCATCGGCTCATGTTTTGCGCGCAACGTCGAACGGGAGCTTGCGGCTCGGGGATTTGTGCTTCCGGCGAATGATGCGATTAAGGACGATCCTGATCTTGTTGCGATGGGAACGGGAGTGCTCAACAATTACGGCACTCCCTCAATCTATAACGAGATATATTGGGCGCTGGAGCGCGATTACCGGGATGAGGAGTGTTTTTACCCGGTCGGATCGAAATGGGTGGATATGCACCTTCTCCAGAAATTGCGGCCGACCGACCTTGATACCTGCAGGTTGCGACGGAGAGCCATCACCGAAGCCTATCGCGAGATCCCGAATAGCCGGGTGATTGTCATTACACTAGGCCTTTCGGAAGTCTGGCTCGACACGAAAACAGGGGTGTATCTCAACAACCCGCCCCGCCGGGGAATGCTCCGCGACGATCCCGATCGTTTCAAGCTGCATGTCTTGACCTTCGACGAGGCGATGGGATTCATGCGCGGCGCGATGGAACTGATCGCCAAACACGGCAGGCCGGACGTACGGGTGATGATGACGGTCTCGCCGGTCCCGCTGTCGGCGACGCATCGCGACATGGATGTCATGGAGGCCAACGCATACTCGAAGGCTGTTCTTCGTGTCGTTGCAGAGCACATCCGGTCAGAGTTCGATTTTGTCGATTACTATCCGAGCTTCGAAAGCGTCACACTTTCCGAACGTCATGTGGCCTGGCAAGACGATGAGGTGCATGTCACGCCCGATATTGTCTCTGTAAATATCGGGCGAATGGTCAATGCTTACACAGCAACGACGAAGCTGACGTTGGATGAGCTAAAAGACCGTGTGCGGTCGGAAAAGCCAGCCGAGCGCTGGAGGTTGATCGAAGAAAACAGCGAGCACCTATCGGACCGGGAAATTGTCTCGGCATATGTCGATTCGGCCATCCGAACGAACAGATTTGCGGAAGCCGAAAAGTATCTCGACTTGGCCGACGATCCTCTAGGTCTGCACCACGCGGCCATTGCGTATCGTAAGGATGATTTTCAGGCATGTCTCGACAGCCTCAAACCAACCGATCGTCCGACAGTGGCGTGGTTTCGTTACAAACTGCGCAGTTACATTGGGCTGGGAGAGATCGAAAACGCAAAAAAGGTGCTCCGGGAATGGTCGGCAAGGACGCCGCAGTCGTTCGACGGCCATATTTATATTGCCCATGGCATTGACGATTTCTGCGAGGCCGCTCCGTACTACGAAAAAGCCATCGAGATTTCGGGAAATGCGCCAAAGCCGAATGTCGAATATGCCGAACGGCTGCTTCGCGAGGGTAAGGTCGCGGAGGCAAAGCGGCAGATAGAAGGCGTCGTTCCCGACACCTCGCCACTTCGCGACCGGATCGAGAGAATCATCGCCGCTATCTGACGGCGTAGTTCCAGTAACGAGTAGTTTGCAGCGCGGGGGCGCCTCCGTCAGAGAATGTCGTCGTGCTGGCGGCGACAACGCCCTCAACATCAAGTTGAGACGTGGCAGCATGGTCAGCGCCGCATTTCGCTGAGCTAGTATCCTTGCCGATGAGAAATAGCATCCCGTTATGGGTCGATAGCTGACCGGCCGGTTGCGGTTCCAGATTCCATAAAACTGCCCGTCCTGCCCGGCATAGCGACTGAGCGCGGCTATCTTGCCAAGTCGTTCCCACTTTGTTCACTTGGGCGCATGGCGCGATTCACCACCCGGCAATTAGAAGCGAAGGCGCTCGACATTCTCGAAACTGCGCTGCGCGAAGGCGTGGAACATTGCTTCCGGCCGTTGGGAACTGCGTTTGCGCTAGCCTATCTCGCAAACGAAAAAGAGGATCGGCGGCTGTTCGATCAGTTCTGGCGTGCGCTCACGCTCGACAGTCGGCAGGAGCGGGTCAAGCGTGCCAGCTATTCCCTAGAAGCGATCTACATTCTGACAGGCCATCAGCGGCCGGAATCGCGGCGACGAAATTTCTACCAATGCCTGAACTGGTATGAGCGGCAGCTGGTCGATCGATGATCTGCGATGACACTTGCGATGTTTCGTGTCAGACAGCTGTAATAACAGCCTGCAGCGATACGGGAGAGGGAGACCGAAGATGGCATTTTGGAATCGCAAGACTCCGGCGGAGCCATCCGCGCTTGCGCAGGTGCCACTTCCAGACGAACTGCGTGAAAGACATCCCAATATCGCGGCTTGGCAGGAAGGTCTCCGAGCTTGGCAGGACAACCTTGAGAAACGCAGAGACGAGTTGGACGCGCGAAAGGAGCGCCAAGATGCCCGCGTCGCCGAAATTGCAGAAATGTCTGAAGCGCTAGAACGGCAAAAGACCGAAGCTAAGAGCACGATAAAGGCGCTTGAAGCCGAAATTGACATGCTGTCGGAGCGCAAGCGCGCACTGGCGAAAGGCGTGCCGATGGACGAGGCGTTGGCGGGGCACTCTAATGTCATTCCGGTACGCCGAACTGGCCCGAAGTCCTACGAGTTTGAACTGCTGCGCTTTCAACAAGGAGTCTGGGACGACAGCTTTCGATACATTGTCGACGTTGACGAGGAGGGAGAGGTTTCCAGTCGCTATGAGAAAATCGAACCGGAGGATTCAGCAACACTCAATTAGCGCCCGTCCTGACTGAGCGGAGGCAATAAAGTTTCCTATCATGGAGAGTTCATCGTCGAGCGGACAGATGCGCCTTGGGCGCAGCGACAGTTCGCAGACGCGGGCTATATGATAGCCGCTCGGAAAAACTCCTGAATTGATTTGCGTTTTCAGAGTTATTGGGGAATCGTTCTTTCGGGGATTCCTTACGGGGGCATTAAAATGAAAATAATCTGTGCAGCATCCGCTGCAGTTTTGCTTTGTGCGTCACCTTCACTCGCGCAAGAGCCTGTTCCTGCTTCGGTGCCAGTGCCGGTCCAAGCGGTTGCGGCGCAACAACATCAGCACGTCCTTCCGGCCAATACCGAGATCGTTCTCAGCATGAACGAGGAGATCACGACACGCCGGAATGAGGAAGGCGACACGTTCAATCTATCGGTCGTGCACAACGTGATGTTGGGTGATTACGTCGTCATTCCAGCCGGGACGCGTGCCGTTGGCGAGATCACCTGGATGACCGGCAGAGGGATGTTCGGCAAGTCCGGCAAGATGGATGTCGAGCTGCGCTATATCGACCTGAATGGCCGCCGCATCGACATTGAAGGATCCTACCGTCAGGAAGGCGAGGGAAACACGGTTGCGACTGTGGCCGGGGTTGTCCTGATCCCAGTGGCGGGCCTGTTCATCACGGGCCGTAGCGGCGTCATCCCGGAAGGGCGGGAATTGACGGCGCGTCTTTCAAGCAATCTACCGGTGGCCTTGCCTGCCGGTGCCGTTATTCGGGAGAATGCAGCAGTTGTGGCCCAGCCTGTGAGCGCCGTTGCTCCGGCCGCTGTTGCCGCACAGCCTGCTGTCGTGACAAACGCGCCCGCGCCACAAGCGCAGCCGGAAACGCCGCAACCCAATTTTCCGGGGTTGGAAGACGTGGACATGAGTGTCGAGCGCGACGAGCAATAGGCTGCTGTGTCGCGGTGGCCCGATCTCGACGAACCACACGAAGGCGAAGCGTGGCTGACGTTTGAGTTTGTGGGTATCGCGCTGGCGATTACGTTCGTGGGCGGTTGGGCGCTTTGGAGCTGGCTGGCTAGTTGAGCTTGCGGCCAGCGAACCATTCCCGCGTCATCCGCATTTCCGAAACGGCATCACGCAATTCCTCGCTCACGTCGTCACCCGCGATATGTTTGGCGAGAATTTCGAGCGTCTGTTCCGTAATGACGCGGCATCGCTCTAACCCGTCTTTCACTGCTTCCAATTCGAGATAGGGATTTGTGGACATTGCGCGTTGCTCCTGCTGGCGTGCTATTGATCTACCATGCTTGCTGAGATTGTCGCCGCCGGTCTGACATTCGCCTGCACGCCCATCAGCGTCTGGGATGGCGACGGGCCGATCCGGTGTGCTGAGGGCTATGATGTGAGGCTGTGGGCTATCAGCGCGCGCGAGAGAGACGAAACGTGCCGTGAGGGCCATCCATGCCCCGAAGCCGGGGGAATGGATGCAGCGCGCCATCTGGCGGAACTAACGGGGGAGATCGTAGGCGAAGGCCCACACGGCCATTTTCTCGTCGATGGTCCGGCGATTTGGTGTGAGTCGAAAGGCCAGAGTTATGGCCGCATCGTTGCTCGCTGCGAATCATTGGAGCACGGTGATCTGGGATGCCGCATGGTGATAGATGGCTTTGCGCTAGAGTGGCGGCGATACGGGCGCGTATGCGTATTTTCCATGCCTGGCATCGGCAATCCTCAGTGAGGTCTGTTCCGGTCAGCTAGCCGATCTCAAACGGGAGCAGGTGTTGCAGGGCGCAACAAACCCGGGCGAGCCTGTTGGGCACCACAATGTCAGAAAGCATGACTGGCGTTGACGTCAGATTGTCGCCCCTTCAGCCGGTTCATCATCATCGTCATCCTGCTTTAAGCGGGGAGCAGGAGCCTGCCATGCCCTAATCCTGCTCAGAACTTGCTCATAAAACGCTAACGCGATCTCCTCTAGTTCCGCGATAAATGTATTTCGGCCTCCGAACTTTCGTCCATCCTCCAAGCGCATGGCGACCGTGAAGGTGTGTGGGAGCATGTCTTTGCCAGAATGAGAATGGATTCCGGGATCGCTTCTCGCCTCGTTCAATGAACTCTCGATTACGGCTGCCCGTCCGGGCCAATGCGATTGTATCCGAACCGCTTCGCCATCTGCGTCGTTGAGTTGCCTTACCAGCCAGCTCAAGCGTGAAGATGGCCTAACTTTGTCAAGGGGAGCAGGCAGTTGCGAAAAGATACGCAAGGTTCTGCTCGATAGGTCTGCTTCGATCTCAATGGCTGTTGCTGCATTCGGCACAACGAGGGCAGCTTGCAAAAGCTTTTCCTCGGACACCAATCTACAGTCCATATCTACGCGGGCCTGCGCGTCGTTCCGTAACTTTGGCGACAACTTTAGGTCCACTATAGCGCCAGTGCGTCTGCTCAACAGAAGGCAAAGGTCGCTAATTTCGGAATGCCAACTAGACACCACGTCCGATACCTCTTCGCTGGATTTGGAAAGCCCCAATCCGCCCCGAATACGGTCTAAAACTGCCGTCCAAGCGGGAGACATCTGCGTAAAACGTTGCAGGCCCGCGCTCGGATGCAACAGGAAGCGCTCAAGCTCGGTCAGAACAAACCGATGATCCCGGTCTTCAACTGTTCCGGCGCTCTCTAGCAATCTAATTGCAGTGAGAAACGAAAACCAAGATAGGTGAAAAAGCTCGGTCTTGCGCAACAGGCGCTTGTCCACGTTAATGGGATGCTTACCGGGCATAAGGGTGAAGTCGTTCGAGATTGTGATAAGTGCGTCCGCTCCAACTTCCCGAGCAATTCCGAGATATTTTTCCACCTGATCTGCGCGTAGTTTGCCATTGCCAACCTTGGCCTCAATCAAGGCGCGCCAAACCGTCTTGCCGGTTTTGACGACCAGGAGACCATCAGGGCGGCAATGCGGGTCGCTGCATGTCTCAAAACTTACTTCTGAAAAAGCTTCCACCACAGTCCGCGAACCGACAGGGCGTCCGAGTGGCCTCAAGACCGCATCTGCAAATTCGGTAACGTGAGACATCGTGGCTAGCAGTATTGAAAGTGTACGACCCTCTTTTGAACTGTCGGCCAACACAGGGAATAGCCTTGCTGACTCGCCTTTGCCCTTCAATTCCGTCAAGCTCTCGAAATTCATTTTCCCCGCCCCCAAACTGCTTCAATAGTTTGGAGTTATGGAGAACGTCGAACTTCCCGAAAAGAGGAATCCGAACCTAACTTTCCCGTACGGATTCCGTACTGAGCTGGAATGGGTTCTGTAAGCCATTGAAAATGTGGCGCACCCGACAGGATTCGAACCTGTGGCCTCTGCCTTCGGAGGGCAGCGCTCTATCCAGCTGAGCTACGGGTGCGTGCACGCTGTGCGAGGGCGCCGCTTAGCAAAGGGCGGGGCGGGTCGCCAGCCCTGAATTGCCGGCGGCCCGCCATGGCCGGCTCAGCCTTCCGGGATCTCGATCGGCACGAACTGGCCGAGGCCGCAGCGCGCGCCGGGAATGCCGCTGCTGACCGGTTGGGGCAGCACGGTGATGATGTCGGTCGAGCACAGCCGGCTCAGGCTCGTCGAATAGGAGATCGCGTCCGATCGGCTCATCCCGCCGCACGGGTGCGACAGCGTGTTGCGATAGGTCCGATTGCCGGTCATTTCGAAATCGATCGTCTGGTGGTCGCGGATCCGCGTTTGGCGGATCTGCACCAACGGCACGCAGCTTTCGGGCTCCCCGGTGACGCGGGCCTGTTGCCAGGGCGCGAGTTCGTCTTCGGCGGCGGAACTGGCCGGCAGCGATAGCGCGGCAACGCCGGCCGCAGCGGCAATGGCGGTCAGGGAATAGAGGGAATTGCGCATGATCCTTCTCCTTGAGTCACCGACGATGCCCCGATCCGCCTGAACGCAGCTTTAAGCCTTCGCCTTGCCCTTCTTTTTCGGCGCCTCGGTCTTGGGCTTGTAGCGGCAGAATTCGGCCACCGCGCATCGCCAGCATTCGGGCGTCCGCGCCTTGCAGACATAGCGGCCGTGGAGGATCAGCCAGTGATGTGCGCCGAGGCGGAAGTCCTCGGGCGTCACCTTTTCCAGCTTCTTTTCGACCGCTAGCGGCGTCTTGCCCGACGCGAGGCCGGTGCGGTTCGACACGCGAAAAATATGGGTGTCGACCGCGATCGTCGGATGGCCGAACGCCTCGTTCATGACGACGTTCGCGGTCTTGCGGCCGACCCCGGGAAGCGCCTCGAGCGCTTCGCGATCCGCCGGCACCTCGCCGCCATGCTCATCGACCAGGATCTGCGCCGCCCTGATGACGTTCTTCGCCTTGGTGTTGAACAGCCCGACCGTCTTGATGTGCTCCTTCAGCGCTTCTTCGCCGAGATCGAGCATCTGTTGCGGGGTCTGCACCTTTTCGAACAGCGCGCGCGTCGCCTTGTTCACGCCGACATCGGTCGCCTGCGCCGAAAGCGCGACGGCGACGACGAGGGTATAGGGGTTGGTGTAGTTCAGCTCGGTCTTCGGTTCGGGCCGTTCCTCGGCGAGCCGGGCGTAGAATTCATAGCGATCGGCAGCTTTGACCATGTTTGTCAGACCTCGCCTACGGCTCGGCGCCGCACCAGCCCTCTCCCCCACCCGGCCTCCCATTCAGGATACTCACGT
>NZ_CAKZNF010000025.1 GCF_937129435.1 uncultured Parasphingopyxis sp.
GAAGGTCTCGCGCTGCGCGGCATAGTCCGCGGCTTCGCGCAGGCAGACGCGGGCAAAGGCGCAGCAGCCCATCGCCATGCCGAGCCGTTCGCTGTTGAAATTTCGCATGATCCCCATGAACCCGCCATTTTCCGGGCCGATCAGATTCTCGGCGGGGACGCGGACGTCGTCGAAATGGATGCTGGCGGTGTCGGAGCAATGCCAGCCCATCTTCTCGAGCCGCGTGCGCGAGACACCCTTGCGATCCATCTCGATCAGGAGAAGCGAGATGCCGCCCGCTCCATCGCCGCCGGTGCGAACGGCGGTTGTGAGGTAATCGGCGCGCATGCCCGAGGTGATGAACATCTTGCCGCCGTTGACGATATAATCATCGCCGTCGCGTTTTGCGGTGGTCCTGAGCTTGGCGACGTCCGACCCGCCCGAGGCTTCGGTGATGCCGAGCGCGATGATCTTCTCGCCGGCGAGTACCGGCGGTGCGATACGCTGCTTCAGCTCTTCGCTGCCCATGGCGAGGATCGGCGGCAGGCCGATGCCGTGCGTCATCAGCGACGCGCCGAGCCCGCCCGCGCCAGGCCGCGCCAGCTCTTCGGTCAGGACGAGGCCGTGGAACGCGTCGAAGCCCTCGCTGTGCCCGCCATATTCCTCCGGATAGCGCAGGCCGAGGATGCCGGCTTCGGCGGCTTTCTTGTGGAGTTCGCGGGGGAGTTCGCGGTCGGCCTCCCACTGATCGATATAGGGCTCGACTTCGCGCTCGATGAAGGTGCGGACGCTTTGCGCGAGCTGGTCGTGCGTTTCATCGTAGAAAGGCGAGCGGGCGCGCCAGGCGTCGAAATCGTGCGTCATGAAGAGGCTTTCACCGAGGGCAGGCGGATATCGTCGACAAGGCGGCGGATCTCGACCGGGGGCGATTTTGTCACCGCCGACACGGCGAGCGCGACGGCGAAGTTGAGGAGCATGCCGATTACGCCGATCCCTTCGGGCGAGATGCCGAACAGCCAGTTTTCGGCGACATTCGCCTGGGGCATCCAGAGCTTGAACCAGGCGATGTAGAGGAAGGTGAAGGCGAGGCCCGTCACCATTCCGGCGATTGCGCCCTCCTTGTTCATGCGCTTGGAGAAGATGCCGAGCAGGATCGCCGGGAAGAGCGACGCGGCAGCCAGCCCGAAGGCGAAGGCGACGACCTGCGCGACGAAGCCGGGCGGATAGATGCCGAGCAGGCCCGCTACCACGATCGCGGCCGTCGCGGCGAGGCGGGCGGCGAGAAGCTCGCCCTTTTCGGTGATTTGCGGGCGGAAGGTCTGTTTGAGCAAATCGTGACTGACCGCCGCCGATATGACGAGCAACAGCCCCGCCGCCGTCGACAAGGCCGCCGCCAGCCCGCCCGCCGCGACGAGCGCGATCACCCAGCCGGGCAGGTTGGCAATCTCAGGATTGGCGAGCACCATGATATCGTTGTCGACATAGACCTCGTTCTCGCCCTCCGCGGGGGCGTTGGAGACGAGCCGCTCACCCGCTTCGCCGGTTTCTCCGGTGAAGACGGGCGGTCCTTCGAACGGGGCGCCACTGCGATATTGCATGACACCGTCGCCATTACGGTCGTTGAAGGCGATGAGGTCGTTCGACTCCCAGCTCGTGAACCAGCCGGGCGCCTCGGCATAGGCCGTCTCGTTGACGGTCTCGGTGAAGTTCAACCGCGCAAAGCCGCCGACCGCCGGTGCTGTTGTATAGAGCAAAGCAATAAACACCAGCGCCCAGCCCGCCGATTTGCGCGCGTCGCGCGCGGTCGGCACGGTGAAGAAGCGGACGATGACGTGCGGCAGCCCCGCCGTCCCCACCATCAGCGCCATGGTGATGCAGAAGACGTCGATCGTCGATTTGGTGCCTTCGGTATAGGCGGTGAAGCCGAGATCGGTCAGCGTCGCGTCGAGCCGTTGCAGCACGAAATCCCCCGATCCATCGGCGACGGTGCCGCCGAGCCCCATTTGCGGGATCGGATTGCCGGTGACGAGGAAGCTGATGAAGAAGGCGGGGACGAGATAGGCGAAGATCATCACGCAATATTGCGCGACCTGCGTATAGGTGATCCCCTTCATCCCGCCGAGCACGGCATAGACGAAGACGATCGCCATGCCCGCGATTACGCCGAGATCGACCGGCACGTCGAGGAAACGCGAAAAGACGATGCCGACCCCGCGCATCTGCCCGGCGATATAGGTGAAGCTGATGAAGATCAGGCAGATGACGGCGACGACGCGCGCGGTCTTCGAATAGTATCGCGTGCCGATGAAATCGGGCACGGTGAACTGGCCGAACTTGCGTAAATAAGGAGCGAGCAGCAGCGCGAGCAGCACATAGCCGCCGGTCCATCCCATCAGATAGACGCTGCCGTCATAGCCGAGAAAGGCGATCAGCCCGGCCATCGAGATGAAGCTCGCCGCGCTCATCCAGTCCGCCGCCGTCGCCATGCCGTTGACCGCCGGCCCGACATGCCCGCCCGCGACGTAGAATTCGGACGTCGATCCCGCACGCGACCAGAGTGCGATGCCGATATAGAGCGCGAAGGAAAGCCCGACGAAGAGGTAGATGAGCGCCTGGGTGGTCATGCTGCGAAATCCCCGTCATTCCCGCGAAGGCGGGAATCCATCACCGACCGCGGGAGCTGGATTCCCGCCTTCGCGGGAATGACGATGGGGGTGGATGCGAACGCCCTATTCATCGCCAAGTCCGAACCGCCTTTCGATGGCGCGCATGCGGCGGACGTAGATGACGATCAGCGCGATGAAGGCGTAGATCGATCCCTGCTGTGCGAACCAAAAGCCGAGCGGATAGCCGCCGATCCGCCACTGGTCGAGAAAGTCGCGCAAGAGGATGCCGCAGCCGAAGGAAACGATGAACCAGATCGCCAGCAGCACGGCGAGCAGCCGGACATTCGCCCGCCAATAGTCGCGCGCGCGTTCATCGGTGCTGGCATCGGTATCGGATATATTGTCGCCCATGACCCTCTCCTCCCGCCGGCATCATATGTGCCGTTGAGAAGGAACATAGCGGGCTTGGCGTGTGGCGCCAGAGGAGTTTTCTAGGCTTTCGCCCAATAGATATCGACAGGCACCTGCGCTTCGGCGAGCACGCGGCCGATCGGGATCGTCGATCCGACGCCGTCGTCGAGCGCCTTTTCGAGCATCTGTTTTCGGCGCGATCCCGACAGCGTGACGATCATCGTATGCGCGGACAGCAAGGCTTCCTTGGTCATCGTCACCCGATCGACCGGCGCCTCTTCCGGCATCGGATCGGGCGTCACGCCGACGGCGCGGCGGCCGCGCGGAACGTTGAGCGCATTCTCCATCTGTGCAGGGAAGATCGAGGCGGTCGATCCGTCCTCGCCCATGCCGAGCCAGACAAGGTCGATCGGCCAGCTGAACCCGGCGAGCCGCGCATCGGCGCTCTGCCCCGCTTCCCTGGTGCTCCATTCCTGATGATGGTCGATCAGCGGCTGGATCTCCGCGCCGGTCGGCCCGAGGATGCGCTTGAGCATCTCGTAGTTCGAAAGATCCGATCCTTCGGGCACGATGCGCTCGTTGGTCGGCATGACCTTCACCTTGTCCCAGGCGAAATCGCGCGTCGCGAGCTTTTCGAGCATCGGCACAGGTGTCTGGCCGCCCGGCAGCGCCAGTTCGGCCTTGCCGTTGGTCTCGACCGCCTTTTCGATGATGAAGCCGATGTCGCCGGCCACCTCGGCCGCCATCGTTTCCTCATCGTCAAATTCCCACCACTCGACTTCGATCATTTCGGTCCGCGTCTTTCGTTTCCGATTGGGTTCGGCCCCACACATAGGATGTTGCGTCGTCAGGGCCAATGGCCGGGTTTCGAACGGGTCCGACAGGTCCGGAAACGGCGCGGATTTGGCAAATCGGCGGGACCGGGATAGGCTGCCAATCGCAGTTTTCGGGCGGCAACTGCAACTCGTTGATGGAAAAACGAAAAATAGGGGATGTTCATGTCGAATCGGAAAATGATCATGCTGTCGGCGGTGGCGTCGATCGGCTTGCTCGCCGCGTGCAACAATGGCGGCGACGCCGAAGAGGCAGATGCGACGGAAGAAGAGACAGAGGAAGTCGTGCTGGCAGATCCTTGCCCGGATCAGGTCGCCACGATGCGCGGATCGGGCGATCCGTTCACCTGTTCGTGCACCCCGGAAGCGGCCGAAGAAGGCACTGTCTGGGGTTCGGGTCCCTATACCGACGATTCGCGCGTCTGCCGCGCCGCGATGCATGCCGGCCTGCTCGCCGACGGACCGGCCAATGTGACGATCAACTTCCTGCCGGGACGCGAAAGCTACACCATGTCGGAAGCCAATGGCGTCGAGACGCGCAACTATGGCCGCTATGGCGGCAGCTACGCCTTTGAAGGCGCGGCTCTGGGCGAACCGCCGGAAGAGATAGCTGCCGCGATCGAGGCCTGCCCGAGCAGCGCCGTAAGCATGCGCGGGACCACCGACGCTTTGACATGCTCGTGCAGCCCCGCCGCGGCTTCATCCACCAGCACCGTCTGGGGCTCGGAAACCTATACCGACGATTCGGCGATCTGCGTCGCGGCCGTCCATGCCGGCGTGATCGGCACCGATGGCGGCAATGTGACCGTGACGCCGTCCGGCGGCCTGGAAAGCTATTCCGGCTCGACGGCCAATGGCGTGACGACGCGCAACTATGGCAGCTATTCGGGCAGCTTCACCGTCGAAGAAGGCTGATCGGCGCAATCAGCGTGCGAGTGCAAAGGGGCGGTGCGGGCGAAATCCCGCGCCGCCCTTTTTGTGTCCCGGTCAGGCGAATGTATCGGGATCGAAGCCCGACCCGGCGAGCTGGGCGCGCGCCATCTCGCACATGCCGGTCTCTCGCTGCCAGCCATCGAGCCAGTTGCGGCAGCGGTCGAGCGCCGCGCGCGCATCGGGCGAGGTGGAGAGGTCGCGCATCTCCCATGGATCGGCCGCGAGGTCGAACAGATATTCGTCGTCGCGCGCATCCGGGCTGGCGATCCGGAAATATTTCCAGCGCCCCGTCCGCACCGTCGAGCAAAATCTGACGTTGTGCACGCCGAACAGTTCGGACACGTCGAATTCCGGTCCCGCCACGCTGGCATCGTGCATCTCGGGGACCAGCGATCGCCCTTCCATTGCGTGTTCGGCCGAGAGGCCGGTCAGGTCGAGCAATGTCGGCATGACGTCGAGCGAACTGGCGAGCTGCGTGCGCCGCGTGCCGCTCTGCTCCCCGCCGGGCAGGCGCCAGATCAGCGGAATGCGGACGACGGCGTCATAGCCGAACACATCCTTCGTCCAGGCGCCATGCTCGCCCATCATCTCGCCATGATCGGACAGGAAGAGGATCACCGTCTTCTCGAGCAGGCCGTGATGATCGAGCCGGTCGATCAGGCGGCCGATATTGTGATCGACCTGCGAGACGAGCCCGTAATAATAGGCGAGCGTTTCCGCCTGCGCCCCTTCGTGCATCTCCGCCGACTTTTCGCGCAACGTTTCGAGCGGCCCCGGCAGCCGGCCCGCCGCATAATCATGATTGGGCGGCATCGCGATCGTCGCCGGGTCGTGGCGGCTGGCCCATGGCTCCGACGGAAAGATCGGCCGGTGCGGCGCGAACTGCGAGGATATCAGGAAGAAGGGCTCGTCGACGTGATCGTCGATGAATGTCATCGTGTCGGTGGCGATGACGCCGGTGGAATGTTCCTCGTTCGGCAGCCGGCTCGGCCCGACCCTGCCGCCGCTTTCGGGTCCGCCTTTCCTGGGGCTCGGCCCGCGGCTCAGCGCCTCGAAGCCGAAGGTCTGGACCGCATCGGGCATATGGTGCTTGCCGATCAGGCCGGTGCGATAGCCGGCGTCACGGAATATCTCGCCCAGCGTTTGCCAGCCCTTGGGCGTTTCGGCACGGCCATCGAGCAGCCCATGGGTGCGCGGATGGAGCCCGGTGAAGATCGACATCTTGGCCGGCCGGCAGGCACCGCTCGGGGTGATCGCATTGTCGAAGACGATGCCTTGCGCGGCGAGCCTGTCTAGGTTCGGCGTATCGATGGCGTCATTGCCGTAGCAGCCCAGCGCATGAACATTGTGCTGGTCCGTGATGATGATCAGGACGTTGAGCCGTTCCAAGATCCGCTGGTTCCCCGTTTGCTCGCTTTCACCAACGCCTACCAAGCGTGCTTTACTCGCGAAAGCCGAAAGGCGGGCGGTTGCCGCGAAACAGACGCGGGCGGCCGTCGCGAATGACGACCTGCGCGGCGTTGCGCCCCGGCTGGCCGGTCACGCCGCCGCCGGGATGCGCGCCCGATCCACACAGGTAGAGCCCGGGAAGCGGCATGCGGTGATCGGCCAGCCCCAGCAGCGGCCGCATCGCCCAGAGCTGGTCGAGCGACATCCGGCCATGGAAGATGTCGCCGCCTATCAGCCCGAAGCGGCGTTCGAGGTCGAGCGGCGAGAGCGCGAGATGGCCCGCGATGCTGTCGCGGAAACCGGGCGCGCGGGCCTCGACCGTATCGAGGATCGTCTCGACCGCTGCGTCGCGGTGCGTGTCCCAGTCGAAGGCCGGATCGAATTGCTGGCAGAACAGGCTGGCGACGTGATGGCCCTCCGGCGCCAGGCTGTCGTCGAGCGTCGAGGGGATCAGCATCTCGACAATCGGCGCCTTCGACCAGCCATGATCGCGTGAATCGCGCCAGGCCGCGTCCATATAATCGAGGCTCGGCGCGATGATGATTCCGCTCGAAAGATGCGGGCCGGGTTCGGGAAGGCAGGTGAAGCGGGGCAGCGCGGAAAGTGCGACGTTCATCCGGAACGTACCCGAACCCGAGACATGCCCCTCGATCCGGCGGCGGAGCGACGGATTGAGCAGCCCGGGATCGAGCAGGTCGAGCAGCAGCCGCTTGGGATGGCAGTTGCCGATGACGATATCTGCGACGATGCGCTCGCCCGCGACGGTCTCGACGCCCTCGGCCCGCGCGCCGTCCGTCAGGACCGAGGCGATCGGTTCGCCGAGCCGGATCGTCACGCCCGCTTCCTCGCACGCCTTCGCCATCGCCTGGGTGATCGATCCCATACCACCGATCGCATGCCCCCATTGCCCCTGCTTGCCGTTCACCTCCCCGAAGACATGGTGAAGCAGCACATAGGCCGATCCCGGCGTGTCCGGGCTGTGCCACGCGCCGACAACACTGTCGAAACCGAAAACGGCCTTCACCGGTTCGCTTTCGAAGAACTGGTCGAGAAATTCGCGGGCCGAGCGGGTGAAGAGATCGATCGCATCGCGTTGCGCTTCGATCGGGAGTTTGAGGGCCGCGCGCCCCGCCCCGATGGCGCGGAACAGGTCGCCCGGCCCGCCCCCGGCATTGGGCGGCACCTGCCGCGTCAGATGGCGCAGCAGATCGGCCACGGCGCCGAGCCGCCGCTCATATTTGGGCAGCATCGCCGCGTCGGCCTGCGAATATTTGGCGACCTCCGCCGCGCTGCGTCCCCCGCCCATGATCAGGTAGTTTGCGTCATCGAGCGGCAGGAAGTTCGACACCGGCCGCTCGACGATCCTGAGGCCATGGTCGTGCAGCTTCATATCGGCGATGATTTCGGGATCGAGCAGCCCCACCGTGTAGCTCGCCGTCGAGTTGCGATAACCGGGGTGGAATTCTTCCGTCACCGCCGCCCCGCCGATGACCTCGCGCCCCTCGCAGATCGTCACCTTCCATCCGGCGCGCGCGAGATACCAGGCGCAGACAAGCCCGTTATGCCCCCCGCCTATGATGACCGCGTTCTTCCCTGCCATTGACGCGTCATAGGGCGATGCTAGGCGCAAGTCAGCTTTTGATGACGGGGCGGCGGGTGGCGCGATGATCGCGATGCTTCTGGCGATTTGGGTGCAGCTTTCGGGCGAGACGGCGAACGTCCTGCCCGATACGCTCGACGCCTGCCCGATCGACGCGCGCGCCATCGAGGAAACCGGCATCCATCGCTGCCGCTGCTCGGCCGATGACACGCGCGGCGGCGGCGTCTGGGGCACGGACATCTATACCGACGATTCGAGAATTTGCAGGGCAGCAGTCCATGGCGGGACGCTCACGGATCGCGGCGGCATGGTGCGTTTCCGCATCGAACAGGGCCGATCCGGCTATCGTGGCAGCACGCGGCAGAGCGTCACCTCTCGCGGGTGGAGCGCCGCCACGCGCTCGATCCGCTTCCTGCGCCGCGACGAGGGCGACAACGAAGCGGTCGCACGCTGCCCGGACGACGGCTCGCGCCTTGCCTTCGGCCTGTCGCTGCGCTGCCTGTGCCTGACCCGCGACACGGAAGACGGCGAGGTGTTCGGGTCGGGTCCCTATACCGACGGGTCTCGGCTATGCCGGGCGGCGGTTCATGCCGGGATGATCGGCGAGAATGGCGGCGTCATCCTCGTCCGGCGAGCCGAAGGGCTGCAAAGCTATACAGGTTCGGCGCGAAACGGGATTCTGTCCCACTCCTACGGCGCCTGGCCGGGCAGTGTCCGCGTCATCGCCGGCGAAGGAAATTTCTGACGCAGATTATTACATCCGCGCGTTAACCCGATTGAGGAACCGTGCCGCTATTGTTACGTTTCAGTGACAATGGCCACCGCACCGCATCATGCCGCCGATTCGCTCGGCTTCGTTCGTCCCGAGGCGGATCGCCCCGCCTGGGGCAATCTGCTGCGCGAGGCAGCGCTGTGCGCGCGCGGGAGGCACCGCCGGCCGGTTACCATCGATCCGCGGGCTTTCGCGATCGACGGTGCCATGCGGCCGGTGCTGCTCGTTCCCGGTTTCCTCGCCTCGGACCGGTCGATGCGCGTGCTGCGTTCGGTGCTTCATACGCTGGGTTTCAATACATTCGGCTGGCATCAGGGCCGCAATTTCGGCGTCAAGCGCGACACCATGCCACGGCTCGAGACGCGGCTGGCCGAGATCGGGAACGCCACTGGTCGGCCCGTAACGCTGATCGGCTGGAGCCTCGGCGGCGTCATCGCGCGCGAACTGGCCAAGTTGCAGCCCAGGCATGTCGACCGCGTTGTCACGCTGGGCAGCCCGTTTTCGGGCGACCTGCGCCAAAACCGCGCCTGGCGCGCCTATGAGTTCGTGGCCGGGCACAAGGTCGACGCACCGCCGATCGATTGCGATCCGTGCGAAAAGCCGCCCGTACCGACGACCGCGCTGTGGTCCCGCCGCGACGGCGTCGTCTCGGCGCATTGCGCCTGCGGTGCCCCGGGTGAAGCCGACCGGACCCGCGAGGTCGATTGCAGCCATATCGGCTTCGTCAGCGAGCCAGCCGCGCTGCACGCGATCGTCGATGCTCTGAGATAGTTTGTCAGGACTTTCGGTTCGGGAAATAACCGCAAAACAGCCGCTAGCCCTGAGCCTGTCGAAGGGCGCCTCTCATATCGCGAAACGGGCTTCGACAAGCTCAGCCCTAACGGCCCTTGAACACGCAATCCCTGATGTTCAGTTTTCCGCCACGAACAACCGCACGACATCCTCCGGCACGCGCGCCGGGCGGCCTCGCTCGCGATCGATCATCGCCCATGTCGTGACGGCGCGGACGCAAGGCCTTCCGCCGGCACCGACGAACTCCATGTGCCGCGTAAACCGCGCACCACGCGCCGCATCCTCGACCCAGGTCGTCCCGGTCACCTCATCGCCCTCGAAGGCCGGGCGCAGATAGTCGATCTCATGCCGCGTCACGACCCAGCCCCAGCGCGCATCCTGCTCGGCACTCGCTGCGCTGCGCCAGTGCGCAACGGCAAGATCCTGGATCCACTGGACCCAGACGGCATTGTTGACGTGCCCGTTGACGTCGATGTCGTCCGGACCGGCGGTGATGATATGGGAGAAGGATTTCGGCATCGGTCCGTTGCCCCAACGGCTTTCCTGAGCGCCTACTCCTCCACCCCGAGCTGCGTCAGCATGAAGGCCATGGCCTGCGCCTCGTCGATCAGCGACTGGAAGCGCCCCGACTGGCCCTGATGCCCCGCGCCCATATTGGTGCGCAGCACGGTGAGGTCGTCATCGGTGCGCGTCGCGCGCAGCCGCGCCGTCCATTTCGCCGGCTCCCAATAGGTGACGCGCGGATCGTTGAGCCCGGCCGTGATCATGATCGGCGGATAATCCTGCGCGCTGACATTGTCATAGGGCGAATAGCTGCGGATATATTCGAACGCCGCCGGATCGGTGATCGGGTTGCCCCATTCGGGCCATTCGCCCGGCGTCAGCGGCAGGCTTTCGTCCATCATCGTATTGAGCACATCGACAAACGGGACCTCGGCAACGACCGCGCCCCACATCTCGGGAGCCTCGTTGGCGACGACGCCCATCAGCTCGCCGCCCGCCGATCCGCCCGAAATCGCGATCCGGCCTGGCGATGATATCCCGCGCTCAGTAAGCCCGCGTGCAACGTCGACGAAATCGTTGAAGGTGTTGCGCCGCCGGTCGAGCTTGCCGTCGAGATACCATTGATAGCCCAGATCGTCGCCGCCCCGGATATGCGCGATCGCGAAGACGAAACCACGGTCGACAAGGCTCAGCTGCCGCGTCGAGAAGCCGGGCGGTACGGCATAGCCATAGGCGCCATAGGCATAGAGATGCATCGGCGTGCCGGGGCCCGGCGTCACGTCGCGGCGATGGACGAGGCTGACGGGCACCATCGTGCCGTCGCGCGCCTCGATCTCGAGACGTTCGGTAACGTACAGGCTGGCGTCATAGCCCGAGGGGATCTGCTGCACCTTGAGCGTCGTCAGCTCGCCCGATGCGATGTCGTAGCTGTAATCGGTGTCCGGCGTGACCATCGACTCGTAATCCACGCGGATCGTATCGACATCGAACTCAGCGACCGGGCCGAGGCCCGCCTCGTAGCTGGCTTCGGGAAAGGCGATCCGCGTCGGCGGCGCGAAGCTGTGCGGCCAGATATCGATCTGGTCGAGCCCGCGCTCGCGCCCTTCGACGACGAAGAAATCCTCGAACACCGTCAGACCGGTGATGTAATAATCGTCCGATCCTCCGATCGTGCTGCCCCAGGTGCCGGGTTCATCGAGCGACGCGGTGTAGACGGTGAAATTCACATGATCCTGGTTGGACAGGATATAGAGCCGGTCCCCGGCTTCCTCACTCGGCCAGTCCTCGACATCGTAAAGCCGGTTGGTCACACGCGGCGAGACGAGGATGGGATCGGCGGTCAAATCCGCCAGCGGGACGAGGCGGATTTCGTTCGAGACATTGTCGCCGGCGTTGATCGTCAGGAAGCGGCGCGACTGGGTCTGATCGATGCCGAGCTGCATCCCCTCCTCGGTCTCCCGATAGAGTTCGGTATCGGCGGACGCTTCGGTGCCGAGCACATGGTGCATCGCCACCTCGGTGCGCCAGTTCTCGTTGACCGGCGTGTAGACTATGCTCGCCGAATCCGCTGCCCAGACGACACCGCCATTGATGCCCGGAATCGCGTCGGGCAGATCTTCGCCGGTTGCGAGATTGCGGAAGCGCAGCACATAGCGCTCCGAGCCATCGGTGTCGGTTGAATAGGCGAGAAGCCGGTGATCGGGGCTGACCTGGATCGTGCCGAGGCTGAACTGCTCCTGCCCTTCGGCCAGCGCATTTTCGTCGAGCAGAATTTCCTCTGCACCGCCACCGACCGGGCGCCGCTTCCATATCCGGTATTCCTGGCCCTCATTATAGGCATACCAATATTCGTACGGCCCGTCGGGGACCGGCACGCTGGCGTCGTTCTCCGCGATCCGGCCGCGCATTTCGGCGTAAAGCGTATCGATCAGCGGCTGGTGCGGCGCCATCACCGCTTCGAAATATTCGTTCTCGGCGCGGACATATTCGAGCACGTCCTCGTCGTCGATTTCGGGATAGCCCTGGTCCTTGAGCCAGAAATACGGGTCCTCGATCGTGACGCCGTGCGCGGTGAAGCTGTGCGGACGGCGATCGGCGATAGGAGGTGCGGGCAGGGCGGAGGCGGTCTCTGTCACGGGCGAACTTTCGTCTTGGGCAAAGGCCGGCGCGGCGAAGAGAAGCAGCGCGGCGGCGAACACGGTACGGTGCGGCATGGCGGGCCTTTCCGAATGGCTGGATCGCGGCCATGTAGAAGGATAGAATGACGAGAGAAATAGCAAACCGTTAGCCCCGAGCTTGTCGAAGGGCGTTTCTCGGCAGGAGAAGCGGGCTTCGACAGGTTCAGCCCTAACGGGCTTCAGATAAGAGGTAAGCCATGTCCACCTATGAAGATCGCCTCAAAGCCCTGCGCGAAGAACTTGCGAGCAGGAAGCTCGCAGGCTTCGTCGTCCCGCTGACCGACGAGCATATGAGCGAATATGTCGGCAGCTACGCCCAGCGCCTCGCCTGGCTGACGGGCTTCCAGGGATCGGCCGGCACCGCCGTCGTCATGCCGGAGGACGCGGCGATCTTCACCGACGGCCGCTACACGCTGCAGGTGCGCGAACAGGTCGACGGCAAGAATTGGGAATATGTGGGCATCCCGGGCACGAGCGTTGCCGACTGGCTCGGCGAGCATGCCGATGACGGCGCGCAAATCGGCTACGACCCGTGGCTCCACACCCGGCAATGGGTCGAGGCGGCGGAAAAGGCGCTGGCCGAAAAGGGCGCCCGGCTCGTTGCGGTCGACACCAACCCGATCGATGCCATCTGGCCCGACAAGCCGCTGCCTTCCGACGCCAAGCTCATCGTCCATGCCGATAAGCATGCCGGCAAGTCCTCGGCGCAAAAGCGGCAGGACATGGCCGACGACATGGCGAAGAAGAATGTCGATGCCGCCGTGCTCGCCGCGCTCGATTCGATCGCCTGGACCTTCAACGTGCGCGGCGCCGATGTCGATCACACGCCGGTCGCGCTCGCCTATTCGATCGTGCACAAGGACGGCACCGCCGACCTGTTCGTCGAACCCGACAAGATGAATGACGAAGTCGCCCGCCATCTGGGCAACGGCGTGCGCGTGCACGAGCGCGGCGCCTTCGAGGGCGCGCTGACGAGCCTGAAGGGCAAGCGCGTCATCGCCGATCCCGAACGCGCGGTCGCCGCGATCTTCCGCGCGCTCGACGAGGGCGGCGCGACGATTGTCGCGCAGCGCGAGCCCGCCGTGCTGCCCAAGGCGATCAAGAACCCGGTCGAGCTGCAGGGATCGCGCGAATCGCACCTGCGCGACGGCGCGGCGCTGACGCGCTTCCTCCACTGGCTCTCGATCGAGGCACCGAAGGGCGGCCTCACCGAAATGTCCGCCGCGGCCCGGCTCCAGCAGTTCCGCGAGGAAAGCGACCTCTTACGCGATACCTCGTTCGACACGATTTCGGCCGCCGGCCCGCACGCCGCGATCCCTCATTACCGCGTGACAGAGGAATCGAGCCTGCCGCTCGAAATGGACGGCATCTTCCTCTGCGACAGCGGCGGCCAATATCCCGACGGCACGACCGACGTCACCCGCACGGTCATCGTCGGCACGCCGACGGCCGAGATGAAGGACCGGTTCACTCGTGTCCTGAAAGGCCATATCGCGCTCGCCACCGCGATCTTCCCCAAAGGCACGCGCGGCAGCCAGCTCGACGGGTTCGCGCGGCAGTATCTCTGGGCGGCGGGGCTCGATTACGGCCATGGCACCGGTCACGGCGTCGGCAGCTATCTCGGCGTTCATGAAGGGCCGCAGCGGATCAGCGCGGCCAACTATCCGGGCACCGGGTGGGACGAGCCGCTATGCGCCGGGATGATCCTTTCGAACGAGCCCGGCTATTACAAGGGCGGCGAATACGGGATCCGGATCGAGAATCTCGTCGCCGTGCACGAGCGCGAGATCGAGGGCGGCGAGGCGGTGATGCTCGGCTTCGAAACGCTGACCTTCGCGCCGATCGACCGCAACCTGATCGACTTGTCGCTTCTGTCGCCGCACGAACGCGACTGGGTCGACGGCTACCATGCGGATGTGATCGCGAAAATCGGTCCGCAGCTCGACGCGGCGACCGCCGCCTGGCTCGGCGAGGTTTGCGCGCCGCTGGGTTAGGAGCGGCCACACCATGCGGCGCAAGATGCTCATCGTCGGGCTGGTGATCCTGATCGCCGGCATCGGCTGGTGGGCGATCGACAGCTATTTCCGCGCCTGCGGCGATTGCGGCGCGCCGATGCCCTAGTCCGTTTCGGGCGGGTCGGTTTTCCGCTTGCGGTCGCTCGGCTGCCCCTTGCGCTTGCGAAGGTTCTTGCGAAGCTCCTCGGCAAGGCGTCTAGCGCGCTCGTCTTTTCCCTTGGCGTCCTTGCCCTCTGTCATCGCGCCACCCTGCCGCCGCGCCGCGTTCAAGCCAAGCCTGTTCTTGACAAACCACCCCCCATATCGCCATAGGCGCGCCCTGCCTCCAGACAGGCCCGATGCTGCTGTAGCTCAGGGGTAGAGCGCACCCTTGGTAAGGGTGAGGTCGAGAGTTCAATTCTCTCCAGCAGCACCAGTTTTCAAAGACATATGGCTTTCCCGCGCGGCGTCTCGATCTTCGGGGTAGTGAGCGGGTCAGGAGAGCAAGCGCGCGGACATATCCGCAAACCTCATCACATGGGCACATGACTTCCTAGTTCCCAAATGCTGGCATTCCCCGCGGTCCATTTCTCGCGCGCCATGGAGCTTCGGAGCCAAGGTTGGCCCGAAGCGCCCGTTCGGCAAGACGGACCGACTTCGCTTGACAGGCCGGAAACGAGCAAACGCGTCAAAATGCCGGTTTATACAGAGGGGCTGAATGTGCCGCAGCTCCTTTGCCGATGCCGATCGAACAGGCTGGAAATATACCGCAAATAGGGACGACCTTCTCCGCAAACCGAGAGCCGGTCGCCATTCCATTCTATGAGGCCGATCGTTTGCAGCGCATCGAGCATCTCAACGGCTTCCGTAGGAAGTTCGTCCGGCCGGACTGATGCGTGACCGTGGCACAGGATCGATTCGATCATCCTACCCGATTTGCGATCTTCCGGTGTGCGGATCACACCGCGCGCACCGGGCAGGTGGCCAGCGCCGGCGAAACTGCGATATTGTCCGCTGGATTTCATGTTCTGAACGAATCGATCCGGAAAGGCGGATATGGCGCTGGCACCAAATCCGATCAGTGCGGACGCGGCATCATCGGTAAAGCCCTGAGAATTCCGGTGCAGCCGTCCCTCGCGCGCCGCGCGGGCAAGGTCGTCTCCCGGTAAAGCGAAATGATCGAACCCGACCGGTTCGTAACCCGC
>NZ_CAKZNF010000026.1 GCF_937129435.1 uncultured Parasphingopyxis sp.
GGCACGATCAGGGGGACGTCCGGCTCCATACGAAAGAGCGAGCTGTTATCGATCACGGTGCAGCCGGCCTTTGCGGCCTTGGGTGCATATTCACGTGCGGGGCCGGAACCAGCGGCGAACAGCGCGATATCCCATCCGGCAAAATCGAAATGCTCGATATTCCTGCACTTCAGCATCTTGCCGGAATCGCCCATCTCGACCTCGGTCCCGTGCGACCGCGGCGAAGCGACGGCGGCAACCTCGTCCGCCGGAAATTCGCGTTCGGCGAGGCAGGCGAGCATCTCGCGCCCGACATTGCCCGTCGCACCGACCACGACGACCCGATAACCCATGAGAATATCCCTTCATTCGCAAACGAAAACGGCCGACAACCCGTTCGGGGCGCCGGCCGTTTCGCTAATTGGTCCGATACTGGATCGGCGGTTTCTTAGCTTTCGGCGGCTTCCGCGACCTCGGGCTGTTCGGTCTTGATCGTCTCGCGCTCGCGATCGTCGCGCTTTTCGACGATACGCGCGCTCTTGCCGGTGCGGCCGCGCAGATAATAGAGCTTGGCCCGGCGCACGACGCCGCGCTTGACGACCGTCACGCTGTCCACATTGGGGCCGTAGAGCGGAAAAACACGCTCGACGCCTTCGCCGAAAGAGATTTTGCGCACGGTGAAGCTCGAACCCATGCCCTTGTTCGAGCGGGCGATGCAGACGCCCTCGTAATTCTGAATACGCGTGCGTTCGCCTTCGACGACCTTCACGCCGACGCGGACCGTGTCGCCCGCCTTGAATTCGGGCAATTTCTTGCCGCTGGTGATCGCATCGATGGCTTCCGCCTCGAGTTCCTGGATGAGATTCATCTCATTCGTCCCTTGTCTTGTTCCGTTGCGCACCAGAGGGCGACTGACCCGAAGCGCTCCGGTAGCGCTCCCACAGATCCGGCCGCCTTAGCCGTGTATCTTCCTCGGCGCGGGCCTTGCGCCACGCCGCGATTTTCGCGTGATCCCCCGATCGCAACACTTCAGGGATCGCGCGCCCTTCCCATTCGACAGGCCGGGTGTAGTGCGGATATTCCAGAAGGCCCGTTTCGAAGCTCTCCTCCTCACCGCTTGAAGCCGCGCCCATTACCCCCGGCAGCAGCCGAATGCAAGCGTCGAGCAGCACCAGAGCGCCGATCTCCCCGCCCGAAAGCACATAATCGCCGATCGACACCTCTTCGACATCGCGCGCTTCGAAGATGCGTTCGTCGAAACCTTCGAAACGGCCGCACAGGATCGAGACACCCGGGCCGGCCGAAAGCTGCCGCACACGCTCTTGCGTCAACGACGCGCCACGCGGCGACATGGCGAGGACGGGGGCATCGGGCTGCCGTTCACGCGCCGCATCGATAGCGCTGCCCAACACATCGGCCTTGAGCACCATGCCCGCGCCGCCGCCCGCCGGCGTATCATCGACCGTGTGATGCTTGTCGGTCGCGAAATCGCGGATCTGCAGCGTATCGAGCGACCATTTGCGGTCTTCAAGCGCGCGCCCGGCAATCGACTGAGCAAGCGGCCCCGGAAACATCTCGGGGTAAAGGGTAAGGACGGTGGCGGCGAAGGTCATTTGGACTTTTGCCAGACCCAAGCAATAAGAAATGGGAGGATCAGAATCGTGTACGCGATTGGCACTCCAATTCCGTAGAACAACATTGCCAGAAAATCTAAACGGCCCGGGTTTCCGTGGATTGTCGGATCATAGTCAACCGGAACTGACCTAGGAACGAGATAAATGTAAACGGCAAAACCGGCGGAAATCATCGGTAGTAGCCCAAGTCTCCAGAACCACCAAAGAAACGTATATCGATCATGCCCAAATCGACCGGCTACAAGGCAGAAGGCCGCCAACAACCAACCGAAACCACCGATTGCCACTGCCCCTAGAATGATATTTTCAATCCACAAAATCCGCCTCCACAACGATCCGCTGCCGCCATTCGCGGACTGCTTTACTATTCAGAGGCACCAGAAACGTCGTCTTGTCTGGTCGTTGTATCTCTATTACGTCTCCTGCGCCGAAATTATACACTGCGATACAGCGACCGATATGGTCGCCGGTCGTCGACGTGCACGATAGACCCTCAAGGTCGGAATAATAATATTCGTCATCGCCAAGTTCCGGCAATGAATCCCGTGCCACGGTCAATTCCGCCCCACGCAGCGCCTCGGCCTCGTTGCGATCCGCGATTTCGGCGAAACGGGCGATCGGCATCTTGCCCGTCGCCCGCACCGATTTCAGCGTCAGCGTCCGCCCCGCCGCTTCGAAGGTCTCGAACGCCTTGAAGCTCTCGATGCTTTCGGAAAACAGTTTCAGGCGCACCTCGCCGCCAATGCCATGTGCACCGGCAATGGCGGCGAGGGTGACGCGTTTTTCGGACAAGGAGGGTTAGTCCTTCTTTTCGTCCTCGCCGCCGTTTTCGGCAGCGTCGTCGGCAGCAGCCTCTTCGGCCTTGGCCTCTTCGGCAGGCGCTTCCTCGGCGGCAGCCTCTTCAGCCGGAGCTTCTTCAGCAGCAGCTTCCTCGGCCGGAGCCTCTTCGGCGACAGCTTCCTCGGCGGCTTCCTCGGCGGGCGTCTCTTCGGCCGGAGCGGCCTCGGCGGCTTCAACGGCCTCCTTGGCGGCGTTGGCCTTCTCGGCCTTCTCCTCGGCGCGTTCCTTGGCTTTCTCGCCCGGCTCGGCCTTTTGCGGGTTGTTGCGCGCCTTGCGCTCCATGATGCCGGCGGCATCGAGGAAACGGGCGACACGGTCGGACGGCTTGGCGCCGACTTCGATCCAGTGCTTGGCGCGCTCCTCGTCGAGCTTCACGCGATCCGGATTATCCTTGGCGAGCAGCGGGTTGTAGCTGCCGATGCGCTCGATGAACTTGCCGTCACGCGCATTGCGCGAGTCCGCAACGACGATCTTGTAATAGGGCCGCTTTTTCGCGCCACCGCGCGAGAGACGGATTGCAACAGACATTTCGTATTTCCTTCCGATTGAACTTCGATTTTTACGTGATTTAGCGCTTCAACAATTTGTCGAGACCGGGCGGAACGCCCTGCCCCGGCATCCCGGGTAGCCCCGGCATTCCACCTTTCGGCATCTGGCCACCCTCGCCCATATCGGGCATCTGGTCGCCGCCGCCGAACATCTTCATCAGCCCCTTGATGCCGCCCATCTTCTTGATGCGCTTCATCGCGGTCGACATTTCCTTGTGCATCTTGAGGAGCTTGTTGACCTCCTGCACGGTCGTTCCCGAACCCATCGCCACGCGCCGCTTGCGCTTCGCGTTCAAAAGGGCCGGCTTCGATCGCTCCTCGCGCGTCATCGATCCGATCATCGCGTCCATATGGACGAGCACCTTGTCGTCCATATTGGACTGGGCCATAGCGGCCTGCGCCTTCTTCATGCCCGGAATCATTCCAGCGAGCGCGCCGAGCCCGCCCATGCGCTGCATCTGCTTGAGCTGGTTGCGCAGGTCGTCGAGGTCGAACTGGCCCTTGGCCATCTTTTTGGCGAAGGCCTCGGCCTCGTCCTTCTCGACCGTCTCGGCCGCGCGTTCGACGAGGCTGACGACATCGCCCATGCCGAGAATGCGCCCGGCGACGCGTTCTGGATGGAATTCCTCGATCGCATCGATCTTTTCGCCGGTACCTACGAACTTGATCGGCGTGCCGGTGACCGCACGCATCGAGAGCGCCGCGCCGCCGCGCGCATCGCCATCCATCCGCGTCAGCACCGTGCCGGTGAGCGGCACCTGTTCGGTGAAGCTCTTGGCAACGTTGACGGCATCTTGGCCGGTCAGCGCATCGACGACGAGGAGGATTTCCTCCGGCTGCGATTCCGCGGCGACCGCCTTCATCTCGTCCATCAGCTGCTGGTCGACATGAAGCCGGCCCGCCGTATCGAGCATGATGACGTCGAAGGCCTGGAGTTTCGCCGCCTTCAAAGCCCGCCGGGCGATATCGACGGGCTGCTGCCCCTCGACGATCGGCAGCGTTGCTACTTCGGCCTGCTCGCCGAGCACGGCAAGCTGTTCTTGCGCCGCCGGGCGATTGACGTCGAGCGAGGCCATCATGACCTTCTTGCGGCCCTTTTCGGTAAGCCGCTTGGCGATCTTTGCGGTCGTAGTGGTTTTACCCGAGCCCTGCAGGCCGACCATCATGACGACGGCGGGCGGCGCGCCATCCAGATTGAGTTCGGACGCTTCCGATCCCAGCATCTCGACCAGCGCGTCGTTGACGATCTTGACGACCTGCTGCCCCGGCGTGACGGATTTGAGGACCTGCTGGCCGACAGCCTGTTCGGTGACGTTTTCGACGAATTCTCGCGCGACGGGCAGCGCCACATCGGCCTCGAGCAGCGCGATCCGCACCTCGCGCATCGCCGCGCGGACATCGGATTCGTTGAGCGCACCGCGGCCCTTGAGCCGATCGAATACACCGCCGAGCCGGTCGCTGAGACTGTCGAACATCGTCCTATTCCTTCCTGTCCCGCAAACATCGAGGGCGAAACGCAAAAAACGCCGGCGGGCGAAAACTCGCCGGCCAGCGGACGCCAATCTGGCGCTTCTTACGCATTCCTCGCGGAACGAATGCCGCGCAGATAGGCGAAATCGGCTCGGTTATCAAGCGATTCCCCGTCAGCGCCAGAGTTAACGCCGTTTTCACCCTGACCGGCGATAAAGGCGGCTTCGATCGATACAGAAAGTCCGTGATGACTATCACCCGTGCGGATAGCCCGACCCGAAATACCGGCGCAACCGTCGCCGATGGCCGCAACAACCGGCAGCGAGGCTGGGTCGCGACAGTCGTGGCGCTGGCGTCGGTCGCGATGTTCGCGGCCGTGGCCGGTGAAGTACTCGGCAATATCCTCGCGGGCACCGCTACCCATCGCGACCCGATCCTCGCCGTAGCCCTGCTCCTTAATATCGCGCTGATCCTGATCGGCTGGCGGCACGATCGCGAGGTCAAGGAGGAGATCGCCAATCACAGCGACGCCGCGCGCCGCGCCAATGCGCTCGCCACCAAGGATCCGCTGACCGGGCTGCACAACCGGCGATCGGCAGGCGAGATCGGCTCGCAGATGCTCGCCGAGACCGAGCGCCGCCAGATGGCGCTGGCCATGCTCGTCGCCGATCTCGACGGATTCAAGCATGTCAACGATGTGCACGGCCATCATGCCGGCGACGAACTTTTGAAGATCGTCGCGGAAAAGATGCAGCGCATCCTGCCGCAATCGGCCCTTATCGCCCGCCTGGGCGGCGACGAGTTCGCCATGGCCTTCGCGTTCGAGCCATCGGGAGCATCGACCGTGAATGCGATTGCCGACGACCTGATCGAGGCAATCGGCAGGCCGATCCCGATTGACGAACAGACCGTCCAGATCAGTGTATCGATCGGTATCGCCCGGTCCGACCATGATTGCGAAACGGTGGAAACGCTCATGCGGCGCGGCGACATCGCGATGTACGCGGCCAAGAATCAGGGCAAGAGCCGCTCGGTCTGGTTCGACAAGACGATGGAACGCGAACTCCAGATCCGCAACAAGGTCGAGGCCGGTTTGCGGACAGGCATCCCGAAAGGCGAAGTCGTTCCCTATTACGAACCGCAGATCGATATCGCGACGGGGCGGCTTCACGGTTTCGAAGTCCTGGCCCGCTGGGTTCATCCGTCGGAAGGCGTCGTCGAGCCCGAAGTCTTCATCCACGTCGCCGAGGAGGCCGGCCTTATCGCCGATCTCTCCGAAAGCGTGATGCGCCAGGCGTTCATCGAAACCCGCAGCTGGGACCCCGAACTCGTCCTTTCGGTCAATATCTCGCCGACGCAGCTCAAGGACCCCTGGCTTTCGCAGAAGATCATCAAGCTTCTGACCGAAACCAACTTCCCGGCGAACAGGCTCGAGGTCGAGATCACCGAAACGGCGCTGTTCGACAATCTCGGCATCGCCAACTCGATCATCGCCAGCCTCAAAAATCAGGGTATCCGCATCGCGCTCGACGATTTCGGCACCGGCTATTCCAGCCTGTCGCATCTGCGCTCGCTGCCATTCGACCGGATCAAGATCGACCGTAGCTTCGTCAGCTCGATCACGCAGGACAATGAAAGCGCGGCGATCGTCGATGCGATCGCGCGGCTGAGCGGCAGCCTGGGCCTGCCCGTCACGGCGGAGGGAGTCGAGAATAGCGAGATCGAGGAAGCGCTGAAAAAGGTCGGTGCGATGCACGGTCAGGGCTGGCTGTTCGGCAAGCCGATGCCGATCCAGGATATCCGCCGCCTGCTCGCCGAGCGCGACATGATCGTGCCACGCAGCCGCGAGGAAAAGGCCGAGGAAGCGCTGCAACAGATCCGGCAAATTCGCGGCACCGGCTGAGGCCGCCGTGGCGCTTCGGTAGACAGCCCCCCTCGCCGCGCCTAAATCGCGCGCCATGCACACCCCCTTCCACAAGATGCACGGGCTCGGGAACGACTTTGTCGTAATCGATGCGCGCGACAGGCCGGTCGCCATGACCGGTCCGATCGCGCACGCCATCGCCGACCGGCATACGGGGGTAGGATGCGACCAACTTATCCTTTTGGAACGCGCCGAGGACGTCGATGCCCGGATGCGCATCTTCAACGCCGATGGCGGCGAGGTGGAAGCCTGCGGCAACGCCGCACGTTGCGTGGTGCAGTTGCTCGGCGGCGATGCACGCATCGAGACGAGCGGCGGAATGATTAGCGGGACCGCGAACGGCGGCGATCCGACGGTCGATATGGGCGAACCACGGTTCGATTGGGAGGCGATCCCCCTCGCCTATGCGATGGACACCGCCGATATGCCGGTCGGCTGGCACGGCCTCGATCATCCCGCAGCCGTGAATGTAGGCAATCCGCATATCGTTTTCTTCGTCGATGACAGCGGCGCGGTGCCGCTGGCGGAAATCGGCCCGGAGATCGAAAACGATCCGCTCTTTCCCGAGCGGATCAACGTCAATATCGCGAGCATCGGCTCCGACGGCGGCATCGACCTTCACGTGTGGGAACGTGGAGCCGGATTGACGCGCGCCTGCGGCACCGGCGCCTGCGCGACGGCAGTGGCAGCGATCCGGCGCGGACTGGCGCAGAGCCCCGTCGCCGTCCGCCTGCCTGGCGGGACGCTCACTATCGACTGGCCCCCCGGCGGCACGATCAGGATGACCGGCCCGGCGACCCATGTCTTCGACGGCGAGATCGATCTGGAGGCGCTGGCATGAGCGGCCCGGAGATTGTCACGCTGGGCTGCCGCCTCAACTTCGCCGAGAGCGAGGCGATGCGCGCCATGGCTGCGGGCCGTGACGACCTCGTGATCGTCAACAGCTGTGCTGTGACGGCCGAAGCCGTCCGCAAGACGCGTCAACAGGTCCGCAAGGCGCGCCGGTCGCGACCAGACGCCGAGATCGTCGTCACAGGCTGCGCTGCCCAGATCGAACCCGAGACCTTTGCCGATATGCCCGAGGTCGACCGCGTCCTCGGTAACCGCGAGAAGTTCGACATCACCGCTTTCGCGCAACCTTCGTCGACTTCGTTCGCCGTGTCCGATATCATGGCCGTGCGCGAAACCGCGCCGCACCTTGTCACCGGATTTGCCGAACGCGCCCGCGCCTTTGTCGAGGTGCAGAATGGCTGCGACCATCGCTGCACCTTCTGTGTGATCCCCTATGGCCGTGGAAACAGCCGATCCGTGCCAGCGGGCCTCGTCGTCGATCGGATCAAGGCGCTGGTCGACGAAGGCTATCGAGAGATCGTGCTGACCGGCGTCGATGTGACGAGCTACGGCCCTGATCTTCCCGGCAATCCCAGTCTCGGCCTGCTCGTCGAGCGGATTCTGAAAGGCGTGCCCGAGCTGCCGCGTCTCCGCCTGTCTTCGATCGATTCCGTCGAAATCGACGACCGGCTGTTCGAGATCATCACCGGCGAGCCGCGTTTCATGCCGCACCTCCATTTGTCGCTGCAGGCGGGTGACGATATGATCCTCAAGCGGATGAAGCGGCGGCACAGTCGGCAGCAGGCGGTTGAGATCGTTGACCGGTTGAAAGCAAAGCGGCCCGACATCGCGATCGGCGCCGACATCATTGCGGGCTTCCCCACCGAGACCGACGAGATGGCCGCCAACACGCTGGCGCTGATCGACGATTGCGATATCATCTACGGCCACATCTTCCCCTATTCCGCGCGCAAAGGCACACCGGCGGCGAAGATGCCGCAAGTCCCCGTGGCGATCCGCAAGCAACGGGCTGCGGCGCTGCGCGAGGCGGCGGCGCGGCGAAAAGGGGCCTGGCTCGACAGCCTAATCGGCACGCGGCAACGGGTGTTGATCGAGCGGGACGGCGCCGGCCATGCGGAAAACTTTACGGAAATTTGCATCCGCCATTCGCCCTTTCGCGGGAATGACGGGCTAGGTCAGATCGTCGAATTGAAGGTGACTCGCGTCGAAGGCGCGTCCCTTGTCGGAGAACCCGTATGACCGAGTCGCTTTCCTGGACCGAACGCATGCGCGCCGGTTTCCGCAAGACGTCCGGGCGGCTCGGCGAAAATCTTGCCGGGCTCGTCAAGGAACGGCTCGACGAGGAAACGCTCGACGAGATCGAGGAAGCCCTGATCGCGACCGATCTCGGCCCGGCGGTCGCCGCGCGCGTGCGCGACCGGCTGGCCGAAGGCCGATATGATCGGCATCTTTCCGAACTCGAAATTCGCGAAATTGTCGCCGACGAGCTGGAGACGATCCTTGCGAAGGTCGCTGTGCCCCTTGAGATCGACGCCTTTCCGCGCCCGCAGGTGATGCTGGTCATCGGCGTCAACGGGTCGGGAAAGACGACGACGATCGCCAAGCTGGGGCATTGGCTGCTGGAAGACGATTACGGCGTGATGTTCGTTGCGGGCGACACCTTCCGCGCCGCCGCCATCGGCCAGCTCAAGGTCTGGGCCGAGCGTCTCGGCGTTCCGATCATTTTGGGCAAGGAAGGCGGCGATGCCGCGAGCCTCGTCTTCGAAGGCGTCAAGCAGGGCACGGAACAGGGCATCGATGCGCTGATCGTCGATACGGCGGGGCGGCTGCAGAACAAGGCGCATCTGATGGACGAACTGGCCAAGATCCGCCGCGTTCTCGGTCGGCTCAACGAACAGGCGCCGCACAATGTCATCCTTGTGCTCGATGCGACGACGGGACAGAATGCGCTGTCGCAGATCGAGGTGTTCCAGCAAGTCGCCAATGTGACGGGACTCGTCATGACGAAGCTCGACGGCACGGCGCGCGGCGGTGTACTCGTTGCGGCAGCCGAAAAATTCGGATTGCCTATCCACGCCATCGGCGTGGGCGAAAAGCTGGAAGACCTGCGCCCCTTCGATCCGCGCGCCGTCGCCCGTGCGATAACCGGCGCCGACGAATTCGATCAACCCGACGAGAACCGCATATGACCGAAACTACCGATACCGCCGACAAGGGCGAGCTTTCCGCCGGGATGCGGATGGCGCTCGATTTCGGGCCGGTCATCATTTTCTTCATCGTCAATTTCATGGCACCGGAAAAAGGCGGCATCTTCTACGCGACCGGTGCCTTCATGGTGGCAATGGCCATCGCCATGGGCATCAGCTGGTCGAAATCGGGCAAGATTTCGCCGATGCTGATGTTCTCGGGCATCATGGTCCTGATCTTCGGTGGCGTGACGCTGATCCTGCACAACGAGACGTTCATCAAGATCAAGCCGACCATCTACTACGTCTTTATCGCGAGCATCCTCGTCTTCGGGCTGTGGACCAGGCGCCCGACCCTGAAAGTGCTGCTCGGCACCGCCTATCCCGGGTTGACCGACAAGGGGTGGGACCTGCTCTCCCGCAACTGGGCGCTCTTCTTCCTGTTCATGGCCGTGCTCAACGAGGTAGTCTGGCGCAATTCGAGCACCGATTTCTGGGTCGGGTTCAAGCTGTGGGGCGCGATCCCGCTGACGCTCGTCTTCGCCTTCGCCAACGTGCCGATGCTTTTGAAGCACGGGCTGTCGGTGGAAAAGAAAGACGATCCCCCGCTCCCCGAAACCGAATAGCAAAAGGGTCGCCGGTTCCATCGAACCGGCGACCCTTGTCGCCATTGCACATGGTTTGAGGAATTAGCCGTCCTGGTCGGCGCGGCTGACGCCTTCGCCGTCGAGGTTCTTGGCTACGAACTCCCAGTTGATCGCCTTGTCGAGCAGCGCGTCGACATAGTCGGGGCGCGCATTCTGATAATCGAGATAATAGGCGTGCTCCCACACATCGAGCGTGAGCAGCGGCTGCATCCCGTCATAGACGACCGGCGTATCGGCATCGTGCAGCGAGGTGATCTCGAGATTGTCGCCATTCTTGATCAGCCAGGCCCAGCCGCTGGCGAAATGGCCGGTGGCTTCCGCCTTGAACTTCTCCAGCATCTCGTCCTTCGAACCGAAGCTGTCCTCGATCATTGCGGCGAGTTTTCCCTGCGGGATCTGCGGCTCGGGGCTCAGGCACTGCCAGTAGAAGCTGTGGTTCCAGACCTGCGCCGAGTTGTTGAACAGCCCCTGGTTCCCCTGGCTCTTGGCAGACGCGATCACTTCGGAGAGCTTGGCGCCGGCGAGATCGGTCCCCTCGACCGCGTCATTGGTCTTCGTCACATAGGCGTTGTGATGCTTGCCATGATGGTAGTCGAAGGTTTCCGCCGAAATGGTCTCGCCAAAGGCGTCCTTGGAATAGGGAAGATCGGGAAGCGAAAAAGCCATGTGAGACTCTCCTGTCAGTCCGGTGTTTCAGTCATCTAAACGCGTAACGCATAACAGCATGCGCGTATCCGGGCAGGCGAGGCTGTTGTCAAAAAAAACCGCGAAAAAATAGGCACTGCCGCCGCCGGCAGGGGCAGGTCGGCGACGACAGGATTGGCAGGTCCGCCGAAGCGGCTAGTTGGCCGGTTCGACGATGAACCTCGCCAGATCGCGTTCGGGCACATCCCAGCCCGGATCGGCTTCGGTGGCGCGCCGGATATCGTAATAGGCCTGCGTCAGATCGCCATCGAGTTCATGCGCCAGCCCGCGGCCATAATAGGCGAGCGCCGGTTTGCGCGTACCCATATCGAGCGCCATCGTGAACAGCGGAACGGCGCGGCTGCCGGATTCGTCACGGCGGAGAAGTGCGATCGCCTTGTTCAGATAGGCCTCGGGTTCATCCGCATCGAGTTCGATCGCCCGGTCGAAATTCACGAGCGCTGCATCATATTGGCCCTGGTAGAAATACAGGATGCCGAGATTGACGTGGGTCGCCGTGCGCTCGCGTTCGGTGATCGGGTCTTCCCGTAACACCGTCTGGCAGAGCTGCACATTCCGGTTCGTCGCATTCGCATTTTCCGCCGCGTGGTAGCAGGCACTGGCGCGGCTGTTGCCGAGCACGATGACGCTGGCATTGGCGGCCGTTCCGACGACGCCGAAACTTGCGGCGGCAATGGCCAGTGAAGCCATGGCTTTCTTGATCATGATCCCTCTCCTCTCGCTATCCCCGCCTATAGCATATCGGGCAACAAAATTGCGATTTTCGGGCGAATTTCGTTCGTTTTTTCCACCAATGGCCGCGAAACGCGCACGAACGACAGGTCGCTACTCCTCGCGAACGACGAATCGCGTGAGATCCTGCGCCGGCGCCTCCCATTGCGGCGCAAGTTCGCTGGCCCGGCGGATATCGTTATAGGCCGACACGATGTCGCCGTTCAGTTCATGGGCAACGCCCCGCCCATAATGGGCCACGGCCGGCTCTTCGGTGCCCAATCGGATGGCGGCATCGAACAGGGGAATCAGGCCCTCGCCCGATTGATTGCGGCGGAGAAGCGCCAAAGCCTTGTTGAGATAGGCGTCGGGCTCTTCGGCATCGATCGTAAGCGCACGTTCGTAATCGGCGAGGCCGTTCTCGAAATCTCCCGACCGCACATAGAGGATGCCGCGATTGACAAGCGTCGCGACCCTGTCACGGGCCGAAAGGGTGCGATCGGCGATCGCCTCGGCGCAATTGCGAATCTCTCCGGCACCGCTACGCCCGTCGCGGGCCGCTTCATAGCAGCCACGGGCGTTGCTGTTGCCGTAGACGGTAACGGCAGCCTGGACCGGCAAGGTCGCAACGATGGCCAGCGCCGCGGCGGCAATTGTCGAAAAGCACTTCATCGAACGCTCCTCTTCAACGACCATGTATAACCGATTTCGGCGCTATCGGCGAATCAGCCGATCAGGTCGTGACGCTTGAGCGCGTGGCGTAGCTGGTCGTAGCTCAAATTCAGGGACTTGGCCGTCAGCCGCTGGTTGTAGCGCGCTTTTTCCAGCGCCGTTTCGAGAAGCCGACGCTCATAATTTTCGACCGCCGCCTTGAAATCATCGGTCTCCGGCTCCGGCTCTGCGGCCGCCGGCTCCGCCGCGTTGGCCGGCGCCTCCTGTGCTGCCTTTGGCTTGGTGCTTCTAGGACGCCAGGGCGATTCGAACGGATCGAGCTGGATCAGGTCGACCGGGCCCCGAGCCGGATCCCAACGATAGACGGCGCGCTCGACTGCGTTGCGCAATTCGCGGACATTGCCCGGCCAGCGATGCGATTCCATCACGGCGGTCGCCTCTTCGCCGAAACCCGGCCATTCGGGCCAGTCGAGCTCGACGGCCATCCGCCGCCCGAAATAGTCTGCGAGGATCAGGATATCGCCTTCGCGCGCCCGCAAAGGCGGCAAGGTCACGACTTCGAAGGAGAGCCGGTCGAGCAGGTCGGCGCGAAACGTCCCGCGATCGACAAGCGCGGGCAAATTTTCGTTCGTCGCGGCGACGATCCGCACATCGACCTTTTGCGGATGGTTCGAGCCGATCCGGGTGACTTCGCCATATTCGACCGCGCGCAGCAGGCGTTCCTGCGCCGCCGCCGACAATGTCGCCAGCTCGTCGAGAAACAGCGTCCCGCCATCGGACTCCTCGAACGCGCCTGCCCGCGCCTTGGTCGCGCCGGTAAACGCACCGGCCTCATGGCCGAACAGTTCGGCCTCGATCAACGTTTCCGGCAAGGCGGCGCAGTTGAGCGTGATCAGCGGACCGTCCCAACGCTGGCTGAGCCGGTGCAGGCGTTCGGCGATCAACTCCTTGCCCGTCCCGCGCTCGCCGATGACAAGCACCGGACGCTCCAAAGGCGCTGCCCGACCCGCCTGTTCGACAGCGTCGAGAAAGGCGCCCGACTCGCCGATAAATTGGTTTTCGCGTTCCATCGCCATGAGTTAGTGCATTTTCCCAATTGCTGGCAATACGCACCTGAGGGTCAGGGTGTAAAAATCGCGTTAAGCCGCAGAAAAGCGCCATTTCCAAAAACTGGCACACCCCCTGCATAGTATGGGGCGCAAACGGAAACACACAAAGCCAAGGTTCAGGAGACCAACAATGACCAACATCGATTTTCGCAGCCACGCCATCGCCGCCATCGCCGCCCTCGCCGTCAGCACCACCGTGGTGCTCGGCACGGTCGGGCCGGTCCAGGCAACGGGCACCGATCGCGGAACCGTTACCATGGTAGCCGATAGCGGCACCAACGAAGTCCCGTCCGCGGTTATCGCCTAACCCGGACAGCCCGGCCGGGGAGTGGGACGCCCCTCCCCCCTCCCCGGCCACAAGTTTCGCCAGAGGGCATAAGGAGTAACTACAATGGGTATCTTTTCACGAACGCGCGACATCATCGCCGCCAACGTCACCGACATGCTCGACAAGGCCGAAGACCCGGCCAAGATGATCCGCATGATCATCCTCGAGATGGAAGAGACGCTGGTCGAAGTCCGCGCTTCGGCTGCCCGCACCATCGCCGACCAGAAGGAAATGCGTCGCTCGATCGCCAAGCTCGAGGATCTGCAGGACAGCTGGAAGGAAAAGGCCGAACTCGCGCTTTCCAAGGATCGCGAAGACCTCGCCAAGCAGGCGCTGGTCGAAAAGCAGAAGGCCGCCGACATGGCGGATCGTCTGAAGAGCGAGATCGAAGTGCTCGACGAAGCGCTGGAAAGCTACGAAGCTGACATTTCCAAGCTGCAGGGCAAGCTGCGCGAAGCGCGCACCCGGCAGAGCAACGTCTCGGCCCGCCTCGAAAGCGCGGAAAACCGCTACCGGCTGCGCGAACTCCACAATGGCGAGCGTGTCCAGGACGCCTTCACCCGCTTCGAAGTGCTCGAACGCCGCGTCGATGACGCCGAAGGCCGCGCCGAAGCCGCCGGCATGGGCACGCAGCCCAAGAGCCTGGAAGACGAAATCGCCGAGCTGGAATCGAACGACAAGGTCGAAGCCGAGCTCGCCGCGATGAAGAAAGCGCAGAGCAAGGGCTCGAGCGCAGCCAAGGAGGCGTAACCCATGGAAGACATTCTCGTCCCCATCGGCGTCGTCGGGATGCTCTTCATCGGGCTCCCCTGGATCATCTTCCACTATGTCACGCAGTGGAAGAAGGCCGGCACGATCACCCAGGAAGACGAAAATCTTCTCGACGAGCTCTACGAACTGGCTCGCCGGCTGGATGACCGGATGCATTCGATCGAACGCATCATCGCCGCCGACAATCCCGACTGGAGCGGCCCGCCGCAACTGCCCGAGGAACGCGCCATCGAAAGCGAACACCAGGGCAATGTCCGCCGCCTCTAAAGAACACTATCTCTCAACAGGAGACACCGAGATGCAAAACCGCCGCACCAAATTCTACCTCGATAAGCAGAACGCCAAATGGCTCGGCGTGTGCAGTGGGGTTGCCGACTATACCGGGATCGACGTCCTCTGGGTGCGCGTCCTGACCGTCCTCACCACGCTCTTCTTCTTCCAGCCGCTGTTCGTCGTCTACTTCGTCGTCGGCTGGCTGGCCCCGAAAAAGCCGCTGGGCCTTTACGGCAACGAGGAAGAAGCCAAGTTCTGGCAGGGCACGCGAGCCAATCCGCATCGCACCGTCAACGGCCTGCGCTCGCGCTTCCGCGATATCGACCGGCGGCTCGCCGATGTCGAGATCATGGTGACGAGCCGCAACAATCGCCTCGCTCAGGAAATCGACGCACTTCGCTAAACGCCCGGCCAGGGTTCAGGAAACACAGGTTCAGGAAGGAAATTGCAATGAGTTGGGGAGGCCCCAGTTTCGTCATCGCGATCATCGCACTCAGCATGGGCGCATGGGTGATCACGACATGGATACGCGCCAAGCACGGATATGATCTCGAAGACGAATGGGGCGGCAAAACTTCTCGCCGCGATCCGGACGCCGATCGGAAGATCGAACTGCTGGCAAACGAAAATGGCGACCTGAAGGACAAGATGATGCGGCTCGAAGAGCGGATCTCCGTCCTGGAACGCATCGCCACGGACAAGGGCGCGCGGCTGGCCGACGAGATCGAAGCGCTGCGCAACGAAGGATAGGGGAACAGGGATATGGAAAATTTTGCAGAAGTCGCACCGGTCGCCGCCATCATCGCCGTGGTTTGTATCGGCGGATGGGTGCTTACCACCTGGATGCGGATCAAGAACGGCTACCCTCTCGACGGCAGCTGGGGCCAGGCGGTCTATCCGAAGTCCGATCAGGAAACGACCGAACGGGTCAAGCTGATCAGCCAGGAAAATGCGCAGCTGCGTGCCGAACTCGGGTCCGTGAAGGACAGGCTCGCCACGCTGGAGCGGATCATCACCGATGGCGGCTATGTGCTCGACCAAGAGATCGAAAGCCTGCGCGACCGCGCGAACTAGGAGGCCGACATGGAAACGATTGGGATTTTGCTGCTGACCGTTGTCTTCCCGATATGTGCGGTCACCGCGTGGGTGCTCGGGCCCAAATGGCTGGAGACAAGAGCCGACCGGACTGCCGAGAAAGCAGCGCAATATGCGGCCAAGACCGAAAGGCTCGAACAACGGGTCGCGGTTCTTGAGCGGATCGTCACGGACCGGTCGGCCGCGCTCGGGGATGAAATCGAAAAACTGCGGGACGAACCGCTCAACTAACGAAAATCAGGGAAAGGTTCAGGGAAAGCCAAATGATAGACAATCCATTCGCCATGGTCGTCGCCATCGTGCTGATCGTTTCGATCGCCGGTGTGATGCGGGCAAAGTACAAGGCCGGTCTGGGCGAGGACGAGAACGGTAACACCGTCCGCCTCACGGATCCGGATGCCGACAAGCTCCGCGACGAAGTGCGCACGCTGAAGGAACGGATCGCCGTCCTCGAACGCATCGCCACCGACCGCTCCAATCGTCTCGAAGACGAGATCGAAGCGCTTCGCGACGAGACCAGATAAGGGAGGATTTCATGTACGAACTGACATCAGTCCTTGCGATTTCCGCTGCCAGCCTGGCCGGGCTTACCATCGCGGCCTTCGCCACGCTCAAGGGCTGGCGCGGCTGGCTCGACCTGAAGCGGCTCGAAATGGACCGCGACCGGCGCGACGAGGACAGGCCCGCCGCCTCGACCGGATCGCGCATCGAGATCGCCGATCTTAAGGAACGCGTCCGCAAACTCGAAGCCATCGCGGCCGGTATCGAGATCTAGCGACGAAATCGCGATTGCGCAGTAAAGCCCTCGCTTCGGCGGGGGCTTTTTGCGTCGCACGGGGTGACGCAAGGCGGTACCTCACCTACATCGCCGCCATGAGCGCTTCCCTGTCCGATATCCGCGACGAATATGAATTCTTCGAACCCGGTTCCGATGAACGTTATCAGTTGTTGATCGAACTCGGACGCGAACTGGATGCCATGCCGGACGCGTTGAAAACCGACCAGACGCTGGTCCGCGGCTGTTCGGCGAAGGTCTGGGTCTATCCGACCACCAACGATGACGGCTCGCTGCATTTTCTGGCGGACAGCAATGCGCACATCACCAAGGGCATCATCGCGCTCGTGCTGAAAACGGTGCAGGATCGCCAGCCGCGAGACATTCTGACGATCGACATCGCCGAAGAGCTCGCGCCTTTCGATCTGAAAAACCAGCTCAGTTCGAACCGTACGCAGGGCATTCCCAACATGATCGCCCTGATCAGGGAAACCGCCGAGCGCTATTGCTGACCGGTCGCACCAAGCCCCAGATCGGCGATCACCGTCCCTATCGGCGTGCCCGGCTCGACGATCCTCCAGTTCAACAGATCGCTGGCGCTGACGACGGTGATACCGCGTTTCGGGCACACCGACAGGCACTTGACCTCAACGATCCCGACCGGCGCCTTGCGCCCCTTTTTCGGCTTTCCGAGATGGTCTTTGAGCGCCTTTGCGAGGCGCCATTTCCCTTTGGGGCCGAAGCCACCCTTGGCCTTTTTCGAGCACTTCTTGCAGATGAGAACGGCGTCCTGCCAGTTCGCACGAACGCGGCGCGTCAACTGCCTTTCCACTCCCGGCGTTCTTCGGCCGTCTTCAGCACGTTCCAGGCAGCCTGCCCCGCCGCGAAATTGCGCGCCGCCTCCTCGTCATCGGGTTTGACGTCGGGGTGATTTTCCTTGGCGACCCGGCGCCATGCCTTTTTCACGTCGTCGAACGAGGCATCGGTTTCGAGGCCAAGGATATCGAGCGCGCGAAGTTCATCGCCACTCCGGGTGCCATCGCCGGGCCCGGCCCAGCCATAGTGCGATGCTTCGGCGAAGCCCGCCGCGGCGCGCCGTTCGTCGCGTTCGCGACGCTTGCGCTCTTCTTCGGTCAGGCCTTCGAAATAATTGTAGTTCCGATTGTACTCGGCCGCATGCTTTTCGCAGAAATACCAGCGTTCGGGGCTGTTCGGCGATTTGGGCGCAGGGCGATCGCCGGGCTCGTCGCAACCATAGCGATCGCAGATACGGACTTCGGTGGCCTCGCGAGACGCGTTGTAACCGCGCCAGCGGGGAAAGCCCCAATCGTTCGATCTGCGCGCTCCAACCATGAAATCCCTTGATCCAAATTAAACGGGGCGAGCCATTCGGCCCGCCCCCAATGCTAACTTCACCCGAGATCGATCAGAAGCTGATCGCGGCGGTCGGTCCTCCCATTGCACTCAGAGCGATGCGGGTGACGATCTGGTTCACGATAAACGAAATGATGATCCAGATAACGATCGTCACCGCCGTGTAAGCCAAAGCGTTCTTCTGCGGCACCTTCATCAGCACCTGGCTTCCCAGATAGAGGAGGAAGGCTGCCCATGCGAAGCCTGCCAGTGCGATGATGATGCCGATCCCGTTAATCAGCGTGAAAAACCCGGCAATCCATGCAGCTGTCGCCGAATAGACGAGAAGCTTCATCGCAGAGACCGAGTTCTTCGTGCCTTCGAATGTCGGTGCCAGGGCGTCCGCTATGATGCCCATGAGGTACAGGACGCCCAGGCTCACAATATATCCAATGATCGCCAGGGTGATCAGGAATCCCATATTGTACCGGATGCCGAACGGCCCTTCGAACAGGAGACCGAAGAGGATCGTGCCGATTACCGGCACGAGTGCGAGGATCATCGCATAGCCGGTAAACAGATTGCCGATCGTCGTCGTCTCCGACTCGATAACGGGCCATTCTGTGCGCGGCGTGGTGATGATGTTCTTGACGCGGTCGATGAGGCTCATGGTCTTCCCCCTTGTTCGCAGAAGCGGCATTTATGCGGCTCACGGACCGCCATTGCAACGCATGACTTGATACTGCGTCGCGAATAATCTTGCCAGAGGGCCTGTAAGCCGGGTTCTGTCCAGCGGGTTCCTCCGCCTGGACGGCCATTCCTCTAGGGCCGCGATTGCCCGCGGCCTCAAGCGACCAACCCGGGCGGCTGGCTGGATCATGCCATGCGCCGCCCCTATTCGGTCTTGCTCCCGGTGGGGTTTGCCGTGCCGCGGCCGTTGCCGGCGCGCGCGGTGCGCTCTTGCCGCACCCTTTCACCTTTCGCCTGGCTTTAAGAGCCGTGGGCGGTCTGCTCTCTGTGGCACTGTCCCTAAGCCCCTTGCTTGCGCGCAGGGCCCGCCGGGCGTTACCCGGCACCGTCGATCCGCGGAGCCCGGACTTTCCTCCCCCGCTTGCGCGGCGGCGGCCGTCCAGCCCTCTGGCCGGAGCTATCTAGCGCCTCCCGCCTCGCGATCCAAGAGCAGCTGAAGGAGAATGGCCCTGCACTCGCCATCGATCGTCCCGTCGATCAGCGTTGGCCGCCAGCGCCGCTGAAAGGCCACCGTCGCTGCCAGCTTGTCCTCGATGTCATAACCGAAGCGTTCGAGCGCGAGCAGAAACGCGCCGTCGCTCCATTCCGGGTCAGTGGTCGGATTTCTGGGGCGCGCCAGGGCGAGCTGCAACCGCGCAAGCTTGTCCCAGGGAAAAAGCTCGCCCGGATCCTGCTTGCGCGCCGGCGCCACGTCCGAATGACCGACGACATTGGCCCGGGGAATGTCGTGGCGCTTCAGGATTTCACTGCTCAGCCGGATCAAGGCGGCAATCTGGTCATCGGGAAAGGGCCGATAGCCGAATTCATGGCCGGGATTGACGATCTCGATCCCGATGCTCGCCGAATTGACGTCGGTGATGCCGCGCCAATAGCTCGCCCCCGCATGCCAGGCCCGCTTGCCCTCGTCGACGAGACGCAGCACGACGCCGTCCTCGTTGACGACATAATGGGAGGACACACCGCTCTCTTCCGACGTCAGCCGTTCGATCGCTTCGGCGCCGGTTTTCATGCCCGTATAGTGCATGACGAGCATCGTCACCGGCAGTTTCCTGTCGTTGAAGTTTGGCGATGGTGTGTCGAGAAACTCCAAATCGGCGGCCCCATGAAGTGGAAAGCTTACACGACAACTCCGCCGAATTTCCGGCCGGGGGTCAAGGGGAAATCGTCAACCGCCGACGGCGATGTCGCGGCGTTCCTCGCTGTGAAGGCGGTAGAATCCATAGCCGCCATCGATCTTGTCGAGCCCGTTCGCCAGCCCGATCAGCGTCTCGCCCGCCCCGAGTATGAGCGTCCCGGCAGGCGCCAGAGCATCGCGCAGATGGGACAGCACCTTCGCCCGCGTTGCCATTGGGAAATAGAACAGCACATTGCGGCACAGGATGAGGTCGAACGGCCCTGCCGCCTGCGGTTCAAGCAGATTGTGTTCCCGGAAGGTGACGCTCTCGCGCAATTTGTCGCGAATCCGCCATTTCTCATCCTCCTGCGAAAAATCCCGGATCATGGCGCGAACGGACAAGCCACGCTGGATCTCGAACTGCGAATACAGCCCTTCCCTTGCCCGATCGATCGCCCCACCCGAAATATCGGTAGCGACAATATCGATTTTCCGTCCCGGGAGGTGCGGCATCTCGCCGAGCATGATCGCCAGCGAATAAGGTTCCTGCCCCGTTGAGCATCCCGCGCTCCAGATTCGATAGGGGCGCGGCGATCCCTTTTCGGTCAGTGTATCGGCAAGCAGGTTCCGCAATTGCTTGAACATGGTCGCATCACGGAAGAAGGACGTCTCGTTATTGACCATCGCCTCGACGATCTGGGTCGCGACTTCATAGCCGGATTTCGAGGTCAAAAGCGCGAACAGTGCATCGGTATCGCGAAAACCGTGCGACCGCATGATCGATTCGACCGCGCGGGCAACGCGCCAATAGCGGCTGTCGTTAAGTTGTTGGCCCGTCCGCGCTTCGAGCAGCCGGTCGAGTATCGCGAGTTCGGCAGATCCTAGTTCCATCCGAACGTCCGGGCGCGCATGGCGATTTGCGCGGCAAGCATGGCCGGCGGCGCGATGGAGTGCGCGATACCCGCCTCTACCACCGCGCCCGGCATCCCCCATATCACTGCAGAGCCTCGGTCTTGGGCCACTACGCTTCCGCCATATTCGACCAGGGTAGCGGCCCCTTGCGCGCCGTCGCGGCCCATTCCGGTGAGCATGACGCCGACGGCATCGGTGCCAAAGCAGACCCCGACCGAAGCAAAGAGCGGATCGACCGACGGGCATGGCCCGCTTCCGCCTCGCGGCTGCAAGGCGATGCGCGTATCCGGCCCATTTCCGGCAATAGCGAGATGGAAGTTTCCGGGCGCGATATAGATTTTTCCGGCCCTGAGCGGTTCGCCGTCTTCGGCGATCACTGTCGTCCGGCCCGAACTCGCTTCGATCTGGCGGGCGAAGAAGGGCATGAAATCTGCGGGCAAATGCTGGGCGATCAGGATCGGCATGTCGTGTTCGGCCGGGAGCGCAGCAAGCAAGGCATTGAGCGCGTGCACGCCGCCGGTCGACGCACCGATCGCAAGGCAGCGAACCGGGTGCTCAACCGTAGCGCCGATCTGATAGACGTCATCGGATGGGCCGCCGGCGTCCTCCAGGAGTCGCAGCATTGTCTCGCGCAACAGGCAACCGAATCGCGCTCCGGACTGACCTCCCGTCGGCTTGAGCAATGTATCGCTGGCGCCCATCGCCATCGCCCGGATCGAGGCTTCCGCATTTTCGGAGCAATGCGATGACAGGACCAGGATCGGGACGTTGCCGCACTCATGCATAATATGCGGAATGGCGTCGATCCCACTCATTCCGGGCATTTCGATATCGAGCAGCACCAGATCGGGCCGGACGCCGGATACCCGCTGGATCGCCTGGTCCGCACTCGCAGCATGACCAACGACCTCGAACACGCCAGCCTCATCGACAACACGCTTGACCATCATCCGTGCGACCGCCGAGTCGTCGACGAGAAACACGCCCGGCTTCATCGCCGCACGAGCATCCTCTCCGGTTATTTCGCTATGGACTGCGTGCATCGGATCAGGCCAGTCCGACGATTTCCAGCTTGGCGTGGAGCGTCTCGCGGTCGAACGGCTTCATGATATATTCGTCGGCGCCCGCATCGATCGCCTGCCGGATCTGCCCGGCGCCATTCTCGGTCGTGCAGAAGACGACTTTCGGGCGGTCCGGCAGTTGCAGTCGCTTCAGCGCGGCAAGAAAATCCATCCCGCCCATGACCGGCATGTTCCAGTCGAGCAGGACGACATCCGGCATATCCCGCTGGACCTTGGCGAGCGCGACTTCACCATTTTCGGCTTCGCTAACCTCGAAATCGAGCGTTTGCAGAATATGACTCGCCACGGTCCTGATGACCTTGGAATCGTCGACGACCAAACATTTTTTCACACGCTTACTCCGTACTGGCGGTGAGTCCGGGCATATCGGCCCAATCGTAAGTCTGCGGTTAAGATGCGCATCACGCTGCCGCCGGCTCGAAAGAGCCGACGAGCTTCGCCGTGTCGATGACGAGAATAGTCTCACCATCGAAATCGATGACGCCTATCGACACCGCGTGCCAGCCTTTCGCCATCGCTACGCCCGTGCGTCCCGGCGCCTCTTCCACCTCGATGGCATCGATGACATCATCGACGGCAAGGCCGTAGAAATGTCCTTCGATAGACACAGCGACGAGCGTGGCATCTTCGGAAATGTTCGCCGGACCGCCCTGGATCGCCGCGAGCGGATCGACGACGGTGATGACATCGCTGCGCATGGCGGCGAGTCCGGCGACAAAGGACGGCGTTTGCGGCGCGCGCACGATCGTCCCGCAGATCATGACGGTCGTCACGTCGGTTGCCGGGATGGCAAGCCGCGTGCCGCTCGCCTCGACGATCAGGTAGAGGTTGTTCATGATTGGCCTCCGGCGCGGGCGTGGCGATCGAGCGCGTCGGAGATGGCTTCCCGGTCGTAGCGGAAGACCGCGTCGCCGCTGCTCCTGTCGTCCGAGAGGCGAAGAACTGGCGCCGCCGCCTCATCAAATCCGACGGTATCCGCGTTCGCCTCGATCACCAGATCGACGGGCCCATCGGTCGCCTCATTATCGAATACGACGCGATAGCCTGCCATTTCGACGAGCGGCCGCAGAATTTCTTGCCGCCAATGATCGCCGCCGCCGACGATCCGGCAGAGCTTCGACGCCGCTTCGGCACTTCGGTCGGCAAATTCTGCGAACAAATCATGGCTGTCGAGAAGCTCGATCGGTACGTCGTCCTGATTGACGATGCCCGCGATGCGGCCGGGTTCGCGCACCGGGCGGAACGCACCGTCGAGCGTCGCAATATCGGCGGGGCCGCCGATCGCATAGGCGATGTCCGTTTCGCCGTCGGTCAGTCTGAGCATGGTGATCGTCCCGCTTTCGGGCAGAGGCCCGGCGGCGATAACCGGCAGAATCTCTCCACCGAGCGTAAGATGGAGCTGTCCGGCACGATTCCTGACATGCTGTGCTTCCACCTTGATCACGCGATCGACGATGCCGATCCGAACGGCGCGGCGGACCTGATCGCAATCGTCGAAGACCAGCGCCTGAATATCGCTGCGCGAAACGACACGGGCGGGATCCTCGGACGTCGCTTCTCCGGCCTTGAGGTTCAACCGCAGGCCCGCCTTGTCGGCAATCCCGGCGATATCGAGCAGCAGGAGAGGCAGTCCCGTGTCCGGTAGCGCCGACCCGGCGAACATCCCCGTTGCCATGACCACGGGCGCCAGCGGTTTGACGACGAGATCCTCATGTCCCACCGTCCGGTCGAGCGCCAGAGCATAGCGCTCGCCCTTGCGGGGCGACACGATGACCGCGAAGCGCTCGTCGCACGATGGCGATTCCTCGCCGAACAGCCCCGAAAGACGAACCAGCGGCATGTGCGCGCCGCGCATCATCAGGAGTTCGCCGCCGCCGACCCGTTGCACCTGGGCGTGGTCCGAGGCGAGGCTCACGATCTCGCCGATCATCGGTCGCGGGATGGCGTAGATTTCTTCGCCACAGCCCACGACAAGCGACGGAATGATCGTCAGCGTCAACGGCACGTTGAGTCGGAAGGTCGTTCCAATTCCCGCCAGGCTCTCGACCGAAATCGTTCCGCCAAGGCGTTCGACATTGGTGCGAACGACGTCCATGCCGACGCCGCGCCCGGAAATCTCGCTGACCTTTTCGGCCGTTGTGAGGCCGGGATGGAAGATGAGATCGTCACGCTCGGCATCGCTCAAATTCGCGATATCGCTTTCGGCCACGACACCCGCCGCAACGGCCTTTTCGAGCAACTTGGCGCGATCAATGCCGGCCCCGTCATCGGAAATCACGATCTCGATCCGGTTGCCGGTCTGCCGCGCGGCCACCGAAAGCCGGCCCTCGGGCAGCTTTTCGGCTGCCAGCCGCACATCCTCGCTCTCGATGCCATGATCGATCGCATTGCGGACGATATGGGTGAGCGGATCGCGCAGCATCTCGATCATTTCGCGGTCGAGTTCGACGTCCGATCCATCGATATCAAGCGCGACCGACTTGCCGAGCTGCCCCGATATATCGCGGACCAGCCGCGGCAGCGCGGCGAACAGGCTTTCGATCCGTTGCATCCGCGTCCAGCTGATCCTGTCGCGCAGGTCGGTGATCGAACTCGACAGCCGTTCGAAGGCCAGGTCGAGACCGTCGCTATCGCCGACAGCAAAGCGGCGCGCGAATTCATTGCGCGAAAGGACGAGGTCGGAAACGCCCGCCATCAACTGGTCGAGCAGCTCGACCGGGACCCTGATGCTGCGAACCGGTCCGCGCGGCACGGATGGTTCGGATGGTGCGCCTGCAGAGTCATCGAGACTCGCCGTAAACTGCTGGCGACCGGGCGTCTTTTCCTGGGTCAGCGCAGCAATCAGCGGCTCGTCGTACGCATCGATCTCCTCGCCATTGTCGAGCGCTTCCGTCAATTCCCCGATGCGGTCGATAATCGCCAATATGGCGGAAACGAGCGCGGCATTCGGTTCGCGGGTGCCGGCGCGCAACTCGGACAGCACATCCTCGGCGGCATGGCTGAGCCGCTGATGACGCGGCAGATCGAGGAAACCGCTGCTTCCTTTCACCGTGTGAACGAAACGGAAAATCTCGTCGAGGCGCTTCCTGTCCGCCGGATCGCGCTCCCAGGCGACCAGTTCGCCCGAGACATGTTGGAGCATGTCGCGCGTTTCGCTGATAAATTCGGCTATGATTTCGTCCATCGCCACCGTCCGGAATGCCCCGAACCCGGCTATGGCCGATGATGGTTAAGAAGCGGTTTCCTTGCGTCGCTTCACGACGCGAAGGCAGCGCCGAACAGCAGGACGTTTTCCTCCGGCTCCGACACCTGGATCTCGCCGCCACCCTGCCGGACGAGGACATGGGCCAGCCAGGCGGCCGCAGCACGGGGCGTCAACCCGTCTTCACCCGTTTTGCCGAGCAGGGCGTTCTTCAGCTCGGGATCGAGGATCAGCCGCTCGCCTTCGGCGCGAACGACGATCTCGTCCTGTTCCGCCCCGACGAGCAGCTTCCCGCCGCGCACCATCGCATCCGCCGCGATCAGCGCGAGGTTGAGGAGAACCTTGATCTTCGCCTTCGCCATGGTCGACGGGCCGACCATCCATTCCAGATCGATCCGGCCCTTCGTACCGATCAGTCCCTCGATCGCCGTCTGTGCCTCGCGCGCATCGATTTCGTCCTCGAACCCGCCCGCTGCACCGAAGGCCAGCCGGAAGAATTTGAGCTTCGCCGCCGATGTCCGCGCGCTTTCACCGAGCAGCTCGACGCAGCGCTCGCGCATTTCCGGATCATGTTCGTCCGCGAGCAGCTCGACGCCATTGTTGAGCGCGCCGATCGGGCTCAGCAGGTCGTGACAGAGTCGCGACGCCAAAAGGCTCGCAAATTCTACGCTTTTCTCGTCCATTCGGCCCCGCATCGCGTTGCAATTGTTGGCGTGCTGGCACCTATTGGCCCTCGCTCCCGTCGCTGGCAAGGCAAAGCTCCACAGCGGCGAATTGCCCCGGCGCAACGACCTGCCAGGCCGCCATCCGCCCCGACGCCACGATAATCCAGTATCGGCCGACATCGAGCGCCATTTCCCGGTCCCGGTCCGACGGTTGGGCCTCGCCGCACGGATGCGAATGGAAATGACCGAGGACGCGGTATTTTCCCGCCCGCTCGTCCCGAATGGCGGCGAACAGCGCCGATGGGTCGATTTCGAAGGCAATGGCCGGATTCCGGGCTCTGTTGGGGGTCGGAACCGCGCGCTCGACATGCCCCGAACGGCCTATCAGCAGGCCGCAAGCCTCCACAGTCGGCGTCGCGGCGCAATGCTCGAGAACCCTATCGTGCGCGGACCTTGCAATATTCAGCTTCACGACCACATCGCTACGGCAGGAACGGGGCCCATGTCGACAATTCGCGCGATCATTCCGGCGGAAGCCGATGGCTGGCGGCTCGACCGCGCTCTGGCGGCCGCCTTGCCCGACCATTCGCGCGAGCGGCTCAAGAAGCTCATTGCGAGCGGACAGGTGACGGACGATAACGGAAAGGCCGTGCGTGACGTCAAGGCGTCGGCGACCCCGGGAGCGGCCTACAACCTTGTCATTCCCAAACCCGAGCCGATGGCGGCTGCCGCGCAGGACATTCCGCTCGCCGTCGCCTATGAGGACGAGCATCTGATCGTCGTCGACAAGCCGGCGGGTCTCGTCGTGCACCCGGCGGCGGGCAATCCCGACGGAACGCTTGTGAACGCGCTGCTCCATCATTGCGCCGGTTCGCTCTCGGGCATCGGAGGGGTTTCGCGCCCGGGAATCGTCCATCGTATCGACAAGGACACGTCGGGGCTCATCGTCGCCGCGAAGACCGACAAGGCGCATGAAGGCCTTGCGAGGCAGTTTGCCGCTCACTCTATTGATCGTGTTTACAAGGCAATAGCGTCCGGCATTGTCATGCAATCGGAAGGAACGGTCGAGACGCATCTGGCCCGTTCGTCGCAGAATCGGCAGAAGATGGCGGTTGTCGACGCTCCACGCGGAAAAAGGGCGGTGACCCATTTTCGCCGGATAGAGGCGCTGAACGAGGCGACTCTGGTCGAATGCCGGCTCGAAACCGGTCGGACCCATCAGGTCCGCGTGCATATGGCACATCTCGGTCATGCGCTGGTTGGCGACCCGGTCTACGGACGCCCGCGCAAGGCGCACCGCAAGCTGTTGGACACGTTGGGTTTTCACCGGCAGGCGCTGCATGCTGCCCGGCTCGGTTTCACCCATCCGGTGACGAGAAAAACTATAGCCCTGGAAAGCGATTTGCCGGGTGATATTCAGGAACTATATAGGGTATTGAACGTATAAGAATCGTCAGCAAATCCGGGATTTTCCGGCGTCTGACAGGGAGCAGATTACCAGACATGGCAAACGCAATGGCCACGATTCCTGCAATCGGCGGCGAAAACAGCCTCAACCGGTACATGACGGAAATCAAGAAGTTTCCGATCTTGAGCCAGGAAGAGGAATATATGCTCGCCAAGCGCTTTGAAGAACATGGCGACCGCGAAGCGGCGCAACAGCTCGTCACGTCCCATCTCCGCCTCGTGGCGAAGATCGCGATGGGCTATCGCGGCTACGGCCTGCCCGTCAGCGAGCTGATCTCCGAAGGCAATATCGGCCTGATGCAGGGCGTAAAAAAGTTCGAGGCCGACCGCGGCTTCCGCCTCGCCACTTATGCTATGTGGTGGATTCGCGCCTCCATCCAGGAATATATCCTGCGTTCGTGGAGCCTTGTGAAGATGGGCACCACAGCGGCGCAGAAGAAGCTGTTTTTCAACCTTCGCAAAATGAAGGCGCGGCTGAACGCGTTCGAAGACGGCGACTTGCGCCCCGAAGATGTCGAGAAGATCGCGACCGATCTCGGCGTGACCCAAGATGAAGTCACTTCGATGAACCGGCGGATGGCGATGGGCGGCGATACGTCGCTCAACGTGCCGATGCGCGAGGACGGCGAAGGGCAGTGGCAGGATTGGCTCGTGGCCGAAGATCCGCTGCAGGACGAAACCGTCGCCAACGCGCAGGAGGCCGATGTCCGCCGCGAAATGCTGATGGAGGCGATGGGCGAGCTCAACGAGCGCGAACAGCACATCCTGACCGAACGCAAGCTGACCGACGATCCGCAAACGCTGGAAGAACTGTCCAAGGTCTATGACGTTTCGCGCGAGCGCATCCGTCAGATCGAGGTCCGCGCGTTCGAGAAGCTGCAAAAGGCGATGATACGGATCGCGGAGGAAAAGCGTCTCCTGCCCGCAAGCTAAGCTTTCGCTGGAATGACGCCATGGTGTTGGCTAGTCCGGCACCATGGTTCGCGCGCTCAAATTCGTTTTCAAGACAATTTTGTGGTTTCTGGCGATCACCATCCTCTGGGTGGTGATTTACCGCTTCATCGCGCCCCCCATCACGCTGACGATGGTATTCGACGAGAACGGCGCGACCCGCGAATGGCGGAGCCTGTCGGAGATCGATCGCGACATGGCGGTCGCAGCGATCGCGGCGGAGGATGGCAATTTCTGCCTGCATAGCGGCTTCGATTATGAAGCGATCCGCCAGGCATGGGAGGAACGCCAGGCCGGGCGCCGGCAGCGCGGCGGTTCGACGATCAGCCAGCAGACGGCCAAGAACGTGTTCCTGTGGCAAGGAGGCGGCTGGTTCCGCAAGGGGCTGGAGGCGTATTTCACCGTCCTGATCGAGCTGCTCTGGGGCAAGGAGCGGATCATGGAGGTCTATCTCAATGTCGCGGAAACCGGGATCGGCACCTATGGTGCCGAGGCAGGTTCGAACCGCTATTTCGATCACGATGCGTCGACCATGAGCGACATCGAAGGGGCGCGGATCGCAGCGATCCTGCCTGACCCCAAGAGCCGTGACGCGCGCAATCCGGGCGGCTGGACGGCTCAATATGGCAATCGGATCGCCGCGCGGATGGCGCAAGTGCGCGCCAGTCCGCTCGACGACTGCATTCCGGAATAGGCGTTAATTGCCGCTTAGGTTGCCTGCCGCTTCCTCGGCGGCGTCACCGGCCTGTTGTGCGGCATCGCCGACATCGCCGGCGGCTTCGGTGATGGCTTCGGTTTCGAGCGCCTCATTGCCGCTCATTTGCGTGAAAAAGTAAATGCCGGCGATCACGGCGACGATCAGAACGATGGCGATGACCCAGCCTGCCCCGCCGCCGGATTTTTCGACGACAACGGTGTGCGGTGCTTCGTCGCTGCGCTCGACTGTCTTTTCACGGGTGACGCCGTCGTCCCGTTCGGTAACGCGTTCTTCGGTCATGACTTCAAACTCCTTGCAGTATGCGCGTTAAACGGCGCATGCGGCACCGGAGTTCCCGAAAATCTGCGAAGGCGTGTCCTAGAAAGGCAGTTTGAATCCGGGCGGCAGCGGAAGACCGCTGGTCATCTTGCTCATCTCTTCCTGGCTTCTCGCGTCCGCCTTGACCCGCGCATCGTTGAGCGCGGCGGCGATCAGGTCTTCGAGCACGCCCTTTTCGTCCGGCGTCAACAGTGAATCGTCGATGGCGACGCCGAGGATCGTTCCCTTGGCGCTGGCGCGGACCTTGACGAGCCCGCCACCCGCCACGCCCTCGACCTCGATCTTCTCGAGGCCTTCCTGCGCCTTTTTCAGCTCTTCCTGCACATTCTGTGCAGCCTTCATAATGTCTTCGAAATTCTGCATCGCTCAGGCGCTCCCTTTGCCAAGCTTGTAGTCGATCAGTTCGGCGTCCGGAAACGCCTCGAAGGCGGCCTTTACCACCGGGGATTCCAGCACATCCTTGCGTTCCTTGTCCGCCGCAGCCTGTTCGCGCTGGCGGAGCGAGGGTTCCGCCTCGCCATCGCCCAGTTCGACGGTCCAATGCTCGTCCGTCAACCGCTTCAATATGGCCGCCAGGTCACGGTTCCAACCCTCCGGCATCGGTTTCAGCGGTTTGAGGATCAGAGACGGCGGCTCGTATCGGATCACGCCGACATCGTCATGGAGTTGCACCGCGAGGCTCTGTTCCTGCCCCTCCTCCACCCGTTTCACTAATGCCCCAAAATCGGCGGGGAGAGTGGCGCTGGTATTGCTTCCCGGGGCAGACGGCGCCGTCGCAGCCGGGCCGGCGGACAACTCACCGCTTTCCAGCTTGCGCGCCAGATCGCCCGGATCGGGAAGCCCCGCGGCATGCACCACGCGCAGCAATGCCATCTCCGCCGCCTGCAATGGCATCGGCGCGGTCTCGACCTCGTGAAGCCCCTTGAGCAGAAGCTGCCAGATCCGGTGAAGCTGGGCGAAACTCAGCCGGCTCGCCCAGTCGGACAGGGCTGCGCGCTCATCTTCCGACAGCGCCGGATCGTCGACCCCGGCGACCTTGGCCCGCGTCACGCCATGCGACACTTCGAGCAACCCGCGAAACAGCGCCGCCGGATCGACTCCATAATCGTACTGCGACTGGATCGAGGCCAGCACACCATCGGCATCGCCCTCGAGCAATTGTCCGTAAAGCTGTCGCACCGCGCCGCGATCGGACAGGCCCAGCATCTCGCGCACCTGATCCGCCGTCACCGTCTCGACACTGTGCGCGATCGCCTGGTCGAGGATGGACAGCCCGTCACGCGCCGATCCTTCAGCCGCCTTCGCGATCAGCGCCAGCGCTTCCTCCTCGGCATCGACCTTCTCCTGATCGCACACCCATCGGAAATGCGCGGCCAAGACATCGGCCGGAATACGGCGCAGGTCGAAGCGCTGGCAGCGCGACAGCACCGTCAGCGGCAGCTTGTTGACCTCGGTGGTGGCAAAAAGGAATTTCACATGGGGCGGCGGTTCCTCGAGCGTCTTCAAAAGGCCGTTGAACGCGGCCTTGGACAGCATGTGGACCTCGTCGATAATGTAGATCTTGTAGCGCGCCGAAACCGCCGCATAGCGCACCGCCTCGATGATCTCACGGATATCGTCGATGCCGGTATGGCTTGCCGCGTCCATTTCGACGACATCGATATGCCGCCCCTCGGCGATCGCCTTGCAGGGCTCGCATTCGCCGCAGGGATGGATGGTCGGACCGCCCTCCCCGTCCGGACCGACGCAATTGAGCGCCTTGGCGATCAGGCGAGCCGTCGATGTCTTGCCGACCCCGCGCACGCCAGTGAGCAGGAAGGCATGCGCCAGACGATCGCGCTTGATCGCGTTGGCGAGCGTCTGGACCATCGCGTCCTGGCCGATCAGTTCGTCGAAATTCTGCGGCCGGTATTTGCGCGCGAGCACGCGGTAGGGAGAGGTCGCTGCGGGTTTTTCCTGCTGCGGCGGTTCGTCGAGGCCGAGCCCGGGTCCTTCCGGCGGCGCTTCGGTGGTGGTGTCGGAATCGGTCACGCGATCAGACTAGCCGTCCCGATAGGCGAAGTCGAAGGTGTAATGCAGAAGCGCCCAGCATTGAACAAGTTGACACCGATTGACACCCCCTCGGCCCGCAAGTTGACACCTGTCTGACAGCCGGTTGACAACAAACCGCCCTGCCGAAGGCCGCGGCATATCGGCCGCAACTCGCTGTTCCAAAATGAAAATGCGCCTCCATCGCCCGGCGATAACATCGGGCCGGCATGTAGGGCAGCAAGAGAGGTGGAAGCCGGAACGACCCGCAACGAAATCGTTACGGCTGCTTCCTTCCGGACCTGACCGGGTTGGCGAATGCTGCGTCCGCCCGACTTCCGAAGCGGCATATGGCGCGTCCGACCCGGAAATTCAATGCCGGTCATGCGATATCCGAACCCTCCAGATCGGATTGATCGTGAACGACGCGCACCACGCGAAGGATTTCGCCATCGGCGCGGTAGACGATCAGGTGCCTGCCGCTGCGCCAGCGCCGGTAAAGATGCCCGCCATGTTCGAGGCGACTTCCAAGACCTGGAACGTCCGAGAGCTTCTGGAAAGCTTCTTCCATCTCTCCTTCATAACGTTCGGCTTGATCGACGCCCCAACGGCGGGCCGTATAAAGCCAGATATCGCGCAGGTCGGCAAAGGCCCGCTCGGACAGAACTATTCGGAGTGGAATCGCTTCTTCGCTTCGGCAAAGGCTTCACGGGGCGTTCGATCGCTCCAACCGCTCGCTTCCCCTTCGTCGATCAACGTACGAAGACTGTCGACATCGCCCTGATGCCTGCGCACCAGCGAGCGAATATAGTCGCTGGCATTGGCATATCGCCCGGTCGCAATCTGCGCCTCGACATGCGCCTTCATTTCATCGGGAAGCGAGATGTTCATCGTGGCCATGGCGTCAATCTACTCAATGATGGCAAAGATTGTCAATCAAGGACTTAACGCCGACAGTTCCCGCACGGCCACGGCCAGCCGCGCGATGTCGGCAATCGCGGCGTTCACCGCTTCGGCTTCCGCCTCGGGCCGGTCGATATAGACGGCAAGTACGAACGCATCGCCCTCGGGCGGCCAGACGATGCCGATATCGTTGTACGCGGTGCCGCAGGTGCCGGTCTTGTCGCCGACGCGCCAGCCGTCCGGGATGCCGGCGCGGATGCGTTCGTCGCCGGTCTCGTTGGCGATCGCCCAAGCGCCGAGCTGCTCGCGTGAGGCGAGGCTCAACTCAGGTTCGAACATCAGGCGCTGGACGAGGCTCGCCATCGCTACGGGGCTGGTCGTGTCGCGCGGATCGCCCGGCGCGTTCTCGTTCAATTCGGGCTCCATGCGATCGAGCCGCGACACTTCGTCGCCATGATCGCGGAAAAAAGTGGTCAGTGCTGCCGGGCCGCCAATGCGATCGAGGAGCAGATTGGCGGCGGTGTTGTCGGAAAGCGTGATGATCGCCTCTGCCAGTTCGGCAACCGTCATCTCGCCCTGTGCAACGCGTTCCGAGGTCACCGGCGCATAGGAAAGGATGTCGCTCTGGTCGAAGACAATTGAATCGTCGATCGAGAATTCGCCTTCCTCGACCCGTTCGAGCACAGCTGCGGCAAGCGCCAGCTTAAAGGTCGAGCACATGGCGAAGCGTTCGTCGCCGCGCCACGCGTAAAGCGTTTCGCCGCGCTCGTTCATGAGTGCGACGCCAATCCGCCCGCCAATCTCCTCTTCCATCGTCTCCATCGCCGAATCATCGAGCGATCTCAAGGTTGCCGCGCTTTCCGTGTCCGATGCCTGCGTCGCGCATGCCGAAGCACCGAGTGCCAAGACGAGCGCCGAAAAGATCATCCAGATACGCAACATCAGCCTCTTCCTTGCATATTGTGCACCGAGCCCGGCATTTTCACGGTCAGGCTGTCCCATTCCTCCTGGAGCCAAATCTGGCAGGCGAGCCGGCTGTAGCGGTTAACATCGGCGGCGAGATCGAGCATGTCGTCCTCCATCTCGCTCGGTTCTTTCAGCTTGCCGAAATCGGCCGGGTCGACATGGACGTGGCAGGTCGAACAGGCCATCTGCCCCTCGCACGTCCCTTCGAGTGGCTGGCCGTCCGCCTGGGCGAGATCGAGCAGCCGGTCGCCGGGCGCGCCCTCGACTTCGCTGACGGTTTCACCATCGCTCGCCACGAAACGAACGCGGATCACGCGTCGTCCTCGAGCTGGATTTCGTCTTCGATATGCTCCTCGTCGCCCTCGACCTTGCGTTCGGGCAGCTGATGCTCGGCATTCTCGATGATCTTGTCGAGCGCCTCGGAAAGCTCGTCTTCGGTCGTGTAGCGGCCGAAACCCAGACGGATGCTCGATTGCGCCTGCTTTTTTGAAAGCCCGAGCGCCTTCAGCACATGGCTCGTCCGGCCCGAACCGCTGGCGCAGGCGGAACCCGCCGAAAACGCCACTTCCCGTGTTTCGGAGATCAGCCGCCCCGCATCGAGCCCGTCGAGGCGGAGGTTGAGATTGCCTGGATAGCGCGCGCAATCCGATCCGTTGATGTCCCAGTGATCGCCGAATTTATCGACCGCAATGGCCCATAGCTTTTCGACATGCGCCTCGTCGTCGAAACGATTGTCGGCCATCAGCTTCGCAGCGGCGCCGAAGCCCGCGCATAAGGCTGGCGAGAGCGTGCCCGACCGCAATCCGCCTTCCTGTCCCCCGCCATGCAGCAGCGGCGCCGGCTTGACGCCGTCCGCGCACCAGAGCGCACCGATCCCCTTGGGGCCGTGAACCTTGTGCGCCGAGATCGCGATCATGTCACAATGATCGACCGGCACCTCTTCGCGCCCGAATCCCTGCACCGCGTCGCAGAACATCAGCGCGCCGGATTTGCGCGCCATCTCTCCGATCTGGTCGATATGGTTGATGACGCCGATCTCGTTGTTGACGAGCATCGCTGCGACCAGCGCGACATCGTCGCCCATCGCTTCACCCATCGTCATGGTATCGACCAGACCTTCGCCCGATACGCCGATGACCGTCAGCTCATAACCGTTCTTCTCGCAATATTCGGCGGTATCGAGGACGCAGGCATGTTCGGTGGCGATGGTGACGATCCGGTTTCGCTCCTTGGGCGCCTTCGCCATCGTCCCCTTGATCGCCCAGTTCGCCGCCTCGGTCGCGCCGCTTGTGAAATACAGATTGCCGTTCTTCGCGCCGAGGCAGTCCATGATCTGGTCGCGCGCCACATCGACCGCGGCCGCCGCCTCGCGCCCCATTTTGTGCGGCGAATGCGGGTTGCCGAACTTCTCGTCGAGAAAGGGCTCCATCGCCTCGCGTGCCTCGGGGGCGAGCGGCGTCGTCGCCTGATAGTCGAGATAGATGGTCTTGCTCATGCCGCGCGCGATTTCGCTTCCTTGGCCAGCCGCTTCCACGTGTCGATGAAGCGATAGATATCGGCGCGCTTGGTGTCAGGGCCGAAGCTGACCCGGATGACTTCCGACGCTTCCTTTTCGTCCCAGCCCATCGCGGCGAGCACGTGGCTCGGCTTGAGGCTGCCCGACGAACAGGCGCTGCCGGCGGACACGGCGATCCCCGCCATATCGAACTGTATGAGTTGCGCGGAGGCCGCAACGCCGGGCATCCGATAGGAGGCGATGGTGGGAATGCGATCCGCATCGCGCGCCACTACTGTTCCGCCCTCCTGTTCGATCGCCTTGTCGAGATGATCGCGCAATCCCTCTGCGCGCCCGAGCCAGCCTTTAGGTGCTTCGACCGCCGCTGCAAATCCGATGGCGGCGGGAAGGTTCTCGGTTCCCGGACGATACCCCTTTTCCTGCCCGCCCAGCGCATGGAGTTCGGCAAGGTCGCGCACGAGCAGCGCGCCGATGCCCGGCGACCCGCCCAGCTTGTGCGCCGAAATCGCGACAAAATCCGCATCGGGAAGCGGCCATTTGCCGGCGGACTGGCTGCAATCGGCGAGGAGAAGGTTTCCTCCGACCGCGATCCGCGCGTCGAGATCGGTCAGATCCTGCGCCACGCCCGTCTCGTTGTTCACCGACTGGATCGCGACAAGCGCCCGGCTATCGGTCCCGGCGAGTAGCCAATTGAGCTTGCCACCATCGACGATGCCGTTCCGATCGACGGGCAATCGCTCCGCATCGGCGGCCGCCCGCTGAACCGCGTCATGCTCCACCGTGCTCACAATGGTCCTGTCCGCTTTCGAGCAAGACGTCGCCAGCGCAATGGCTTCGCTGGCCCCGCTCGTGAAGATCAGCTCATGCGGCCAGTCCAGCGCCGCTTTGATCCGCGTCCGCGCGTCTTCCAGTGCGGCACGAGCCGCGCGTCCCTCGCCATGGGGCGAAGAGGGGTTCGCCCATTCCTCCAGCGCCGCCGCCATCGCTTCGCGCGCCTGCGGAAGCATCGGCGTCGTTGCGGCATGGTCTAGATAAAGGCGTTCTTTCAAAGGTTTATCCGGTTTTTATTGCTTGGCGAGCGCGATTTCCTATATAGCCCCCGCTCCGCTTGTCCCCGCATAAGCCCGATTCCCGCCCGATTCCAGCAACGAGACCACAGCCAATATGCCCGAAGTGATTTTTCCCGGCCCCGAAGGCCGCCTCGAAGGCCGTTTTGCACCGCCGCTCCGCCCGCGCGCGCCGGTCGCCATGATCCTGCATCCGCACCCCCAGGGGGGCGGGACGATGAACAATGCAATCGTGCAGCAACTCTACAAGACCTTCGTCAATCGCGGGTTCGCCACGCTGCGTTTCAACTTTCGCGGCGTCGGCAAGAGCCAGGGCGAGTTCGACAACGGCATCGGCGAGCTTTCGGACGCCGCCTCCGCGCTCGACTGGGTGCAGAGCTTCCACCCGGAAGCCGAAACGACCTGGGTCGCCGGCTTCAGCTTCGGCGCGCTGATCGGCATGCAGTTGCTGATGCGCCGCCCGGAGATCCGCGGCTTCATCTCGATCGCTCCGCCCGCCAGCATGTACGATTTCAGCTTCCTCGCCCCCTGCCCCGCCTCCGGCGTGATCATCCAGGGCGATTCGGACGAGGTTTCGCTGCCCTCGGGCACGCAGAAGCTCGTCGACAAGCTGCGGACGCAAAAACACATCACGATCCAGCACGACGTGATTCCCGGCGCCAACCATTTCTTCCAGAACGAGATGAGCGAGCTGATGACGTCGGTCGACGATTATCTCGACATGCGGCTCGATCCGGACTGCCCGATTAAATAGCATTTTGTCGGGCTCGACCTGTCGGTCGAGCGCGGCACTAAACCGTCCAGATCAGCACGTTGGCGAGGATGACGATCGCCGCCGCGATCATCAGCAGACCCTTTTGGGTGTCGCCCTGCTTGCGCCAGAGATAGATGCCGCCCGCGATGAGCGCGAAGACGGCGAACATGGCGAGCGAGAGCAGGATGTTGGCGGCGAGCATCAGGCGTTTTTCTCCGTCAGTTTGGGGAAATAATCTGGGCGAATGTGGCCGCATCGACATTGCCGCCCGACAGCGTCACCAGTGTGCGCTCCGTCACCGGTACCTTGCCAGCCAGCACGGCGGCCAGCGCAACAGCCCCGCCCGGTTCGACGACGAGGTGAAGCTGCGAAAAGGCAATTCGCATAGCCTGCTCGACTTCGATTTCGCTGACCGTAACGCCGTTCGCTCCGGCTGCCTGGAGTATGCCGAACGTCAGCGGTGAAACGCGCAACGTCTGCAATGCGTCACATCGTGTGCTCGGCGGATTCGACCCGACCGGTTCGATCTCACCGGCGACCAGCGAGCGGCACATATCGTCCCAGCCCTCCGGTTCGACCACAGTCAGCGGCACGCCGGGCAGCGCGAGCGCGGTGCCGGCAGCAAGTCCGCCACCGCCGCAGCAGATGACGGCACTGTCCGGCGCGCCGCCGGCATGGGCCTCCATCTGCGCCTTTGCCTCGAGCGCCGCGCTGCCCTGGCCCTCGACGACCCAGGGATCGTCGAAACTCGGCACCAACACCGCCCCGCGCTCATCGGCCAGTGCGGCAGCGATTTCCTCCCGACTCTCGGTCATCCGGTCATAGGTCACAATTTCCGCGCCGAGCGCGCGGGTCGCTTCCATCTTGGCTTTCGGCGCATCGGCCGGCATCACGATCGTCGCGGCCATGCCGAGCCGCGTCGCCGCCCAGGCAACGCCCTGCGCGTGATTGCCCGAGGAAAAGGCAACGACACCGAGCGACCGCTCGGCATCGCTCATCGCCGTCAACCGGTGCAGCGCACCGCGCAGTTTGAAGGCGCCGATCGGCTGCAGATTCTCGCATTTCAGCCAGATCCGCCCCTGTTCGATATCGAGCGGCAAAAGCGGTGTGGGAGGCACGGCCGCGGCGACCACACGGGCCGCCTCCGCAACGCCTTCCGCCGTAGGTTCGCGCATGGTCATGCGCTCCCGCTAGCCGCTCCTGTCGCCAACCGCAACGGGACCCGTTGCAATTGACTACCTTTCCCGTTGGGCGCAGTGTTGCGGCCGTAACAAGAGGGGGAGAAGATCATGAACAGTGCCATCCTGCTACCGGCGGCCTTGCTCGTCGTGTGGACACTGCTGATCCTGATGTGGATGGCCTCCACGCGCTTGCCGGCGATGAAACAGGCCGGGGTCGACATGGGTGCCAGGCCGGGCGGAATGGGCCGCGATCTCGAGGGGCTGATTCCGGACAAGGTGAACTGGAAAGCCCATAATTACGCGCATCTCGTCGAGCAACCGACGCTGTTCTACGCCGTGGTCGGGATTATCGCACTGACCGGGACAGGGGATGTCCAACTCAATGTCTGGCTGGCCTGGGCCTATGTTATCCTCAGGGTTGTCCACAGCTTGATCCAGACGCTGTGGAATTATGTACCGGCGCGCTTCCTCGTCTTCCTCATATCGACCGGCGTGCTGTTCGTATTGGCGATCCGCGCGCTGCTCGCCGCGGCCCAGAGCTAGGAGAAGCCGAATGGGAACCAATATGATCCTGCAACCGGTGATTGCGCTGGTCCTCTGGACGATGCTCATATGGCTCTGGATGTACGTCACGCGCATTCCGGCGATGGGCAAGGCCAAGATCGACACCGCCAATATGGTCGGCGGCACGGGCAAGGATCTCGACAACGCCCTGCCCGCACAGGTCCAGTGGAAGGCGCATAACTACAACCATCTGCTCGACGAGCCGACATTGTTTTACGCGGTGGCGCTGAGCCTGGCGCTGCTCGGCGCGGGAGACGGTTTCAACGTCACGCTGGCCTGGGCCTATGTCGGCCTGCGCGTGCTGCACAGCCTGATTCAGACCACGGTCAACCGGGTGATGTTCCGCTTCCTGGTCTTCGCCTTGTCGAGCATCGTGCTGATCTGGCTGGCGATCAACGCCGCGCTGGTCGCGTTCTAGGCGGCGAGACAGCCGGCGATGGCGCGCGGGATCGCGGCGACGACATCGTCCGCGATCATCGCCGGACCGGCGAATTGCGCGGCTTCCGCATGGAGCCACACCGCTTGGCAGGCGGCGGCGAAGGGATCGCCCGTCGCCGCGTAGCGAGCCGCGACGAGCCCCGACAACACATCACCCGTTCCCGCCGTTGCGAGCGAGCCCGGCGCGTCGGCAAGGATGCCCGCACGCCCGTCGGGCGCCGCGACAACGGTGTCGGCACCCTTGAAGACGACCACCGATCGCGCGGTCTTCGACGCCTGACGCGCCCGAACGATCTTGCTCTCGTCGCCCGCCCCGAACATCCGGTCGAACTCGCCCGCATGCGGCGTGAGGACCGGAATCTGTGCGAAAGACGCCAATCTGTCGGGGCCGTCCTTTTCGCCGAGCAGCACCAGAGCGTCGGCGTCGAGAACAAGCCGCCGTCCCGACGCCAGAACCGCGTCGAGCCGTTGCCGCGCTTTCTTGTCGCGTCCCAGGCCCGGCCCGATCACCGCGCAATCGATCCGCTCGTCTTCGAGCAATTTGCCGAGCGTCTTGGGGTCGGTCGCCTGCTTCATGATCAGCGCCTGCGGCCCGTCGCCGCGCTCGGGCCCGGCCATGACGACATAGCCCGCCCCACCGCGCATGGCCGCCTGCGCGGCCAGGCTCGCTGCGCCTGCCATCGGCCCTTCGGCGACAAAGACATAGCCGCGTATGTATTTGTGATCGTCGGGACCGGGCGCCGCGATCGACGGGCGCGCGATTTCAGTGAGATCGCTCTCGGCCGCAATGCCGATCTCGCCGAGCAGCACATGGCCCATATGGCGCTGCGCAGGCTGCAGCAAATGCGCCGGTTTGAGCGCACCGAGCGCGACCGTCACATCGAAATCGGGAACCGGCGAGAGGATCGTGCCGCCATCCGTCTCGATCCCGCTCGGCAGATCGACGGCAATGCCATGCCGTGCCCTTGCAACCAGATTGCCCAGCTGCCCCGCAAGCGCCCTATCGAGCGGACGCTTGAGCCCGGTGCCGAACAGCGCGTCGATGACAAGCGGCGCGGATTTGGCTTCATCGATTGTAACCACCTCGCCGTTCCACTTCCGGCGGGCCTCGGCCGCCGCATCACTGGCCGGATCGGCCAGCGCCGCGACGCGAACATCGCAGCCGCGCTCGGCGAGCAGCCGCGCAACGACATAGCCGTCGCCGCCATTGTTGCCGGGCCCGCACAGGATGAGCGTTTCGCTTCGCCCGGCGATCCGCCAGGCAATGTCGGCAACCGCCCTGCCCGCGCGTTCCATCAGCTCGCCGACCGGGGTGCCGCTATCGATGGTCGCCTGTTCGGCGTCGCGCATTTCCTCGGCCGTCAGGATCGCGCGGCCCGGCATCAGCGGACCGTGGCCGGCAGCCGGTAACGATCGCCGCCCAGCGCGACTTCGATCTCGCCTTGTGAAAGTGGCGTGACGGCGGCCTGCTCGGCCCCGTCTGCGGCGATCACCCCGCGCCCGTCATTGGTGACGAGCAGCCGCCGGAAGCCGCCATCGGGATGGCGCAGGGTCAGGATCAGGCCTTCCGCCGTCTGCGTGCGTTCGATCGTGCAGTCGGGCTGATATCCGGTTGCCCCGCCCGGCGCGCAATAGACCATGCCGCTTTCGATAAGATCGCGCTGCGCATTGGCTTCGGCCTCGAGAAGCGGGTCGACGTTATCCGTTTCTGGCTGGTCGCCAGCCCCGCACGCCGCAAGGGCGAAGCTGATTGCCAATGTGCTAGATATCCGCATAGACATGCGTTTCGGCCTTTGCGCCGGGATGGGTGACGGCGCCCTTGCTCGCCGGACCGACATTCTGGGCATAGCGCCACAGCGTTCCCGACTGGTAATCGTTCTGCCGCGCGGTCCAGTTTCGCCGCCGCTCGGCGAGCACATCTTCGTCGACATCGAGATCGATCGTCCCGGCCTCGGCGTCGATCCGGATGATATCGCCATCCTCGACAAGCCCGATCGGCCCGCCTTCGGCGGCTTCCGGTCCGACATGGCCGATACAGAACCCACGCGTCGCGCCCGAAAACCGCCCATCGGTGATCAGCGCGACCTTCTCGCCCATCCCCTGGCCGTAAAGCGCCGCGGTGGTCGAGAGCATTTCGCGCATCCCCGGCCCGCCCTTGGGCCCTTCATAGCGAATGACGATCACCGATCCTTCTTCGATGTCACGCGTCTCGACGGCGTGGAAGCACTCCTCCTCGCTGTCGAAGCACCGCGCCGGCCCCTCGAACTGGAGCCGCGCCATCCCGGCGACCTTCACGATCGCGCCATCGGGGGCGAGCGAACCTTTCAGCCCGACCACCCCGCCCGTCGGCGACAGCGGGTGTTCGACCGGATAGATCACCTTCTGCTTCGGGTTCCAGGTCACCTCGTCGATATTCTCGCCGAGCGTCTTTCCCGTCACCGTCAGACAATTGCCGTCGAGCAGGTCGTGATCGAGCAGCGTCTTCATCAGCATGTAGACGCCGCCCGCCTCGTACATGTCCTTGGCGACATATTTCCCGCCGGGCTTGAGGTCGGCGATGTACGGCGTCGACTTGAACATTTCGGCGACGTCGAACAGGTCGAAATCGATCCCGCATTCGTTTGCCATTGCAGGCAGGTGCAGCGCCCCGTTGGTCGAGCCACCGGTCGCCGCGACGACGCGCGCGGCGTTTTCGAACGCCGCCTTGGTGCAGATGTCGCGCGGGCGGATATTCTTCTCGAGCAGCTCCATCACCTGCTCGCCCGCAGCGCGCGCTATATCGTCGTTCGATTCATAGGGCGCGGGCACCATGTTGCTGTTCGGCAGCGAAAGCCCGATCGCCTCGCCAACACAGGCCATGGTGTTCGCGGTGAACTGGCCGCCGCACGCGCCATGGCCGGGACAGGCGACCTTCTCGAGTTCGATCAGCTCCTGCAGCGGGCAATCGTCGGCCTCATAGCGTCCGACCGCCTCGAACACGTCGACGACGGTGACGTCGTCGCCGTGGAAATGGCCGGGCAGGATCGATCCGCCATAGACGAAGATCGCTGGGACGTTGAGCCGCAGCATCGCCATCATCATGCCGGGCAGCGACTTGTCGCAGCCGGCAAAGGCGACGAGCGCGTCATAGCAATGGCCGCGCACCGACAGCTCGACCGAATCGGCGATCACCTCGCGGCTGACGAGCGAGCTCTTCATGCCCTGATGGCCCATAGCGATGCCATCGGTCACGGTGATCGTGTTGAAGCGGCGCGGCGTACCGCCACCGGCGATCACGCCCTCGCGGCAGATATCGGCCTGGTGATCGAGCCGCGTGTTGCATGGCGCGCTGTCGTTGCCCGCGCTCGCGACCGCGACAAAGGGACGATTGATCTCCTCCTCGCTCATCCCCATCGCGTAATAATACGAGCGATGCGGCGCACGCGAGGGGCCGATCGAAACATGCCGGCTCGGCAGCTTTTCCTTGTCGAAACGGTTGGTCATCGAAACTCCGCCAATATTCCATCGTCATTCCCGCGAAGGCGGGAATCCCGCTGCCTTCAACCGGAAAGAAGAAGCGGGGCCTCCGCTTTCGCGGGGATGACGGAGAGAATCAAGGGAGTGTGTCGCGCGTTTCCGCGATCACCGGCGCGAGGATATCGGCCCATTTCGAGACACCCGCAGCATCGCCGATCAGGTCGTTGCGCACCTCGATCGCCAGATAGGGCAGCCCTCTCGCCTCCGCGTGATGGTTCATCGTCGCGTTGAGCAGCTTGCCCGAATAGGGTTCATTGTCGCCGACCGTCAGCCCCTCCGCCTCCAGCAATGGAATGGCTATCCGTGGTGCGCGTTCGTCCTCATTGTAGAGAATTCCGCATTCCCACGGCCGCTCCTGATCCGGCTTCGAGCGCAACTGCGGTGTGAAGCTGTGGATCGTGAAGAGCATCTTCGGCTCCCGCTGCTCGATCTCTCGCTCAACACGCGCATGATAGGGCCGCCAGAAGCGATCGATCGCAGCTCCGAAAGCTTCGGTGTAGGCGCCCCTGAAGTCGACCGTCGTTGTGGCCTCTCCATCCGTGCTTTCCCCGAGATAGGGCTCAAGCAAAGCAGATCCGCCAAGCTTGTGGATCGTGGGTCGGTCTGGCCTTTCGCGAAAATCCCGCGCGATGAAGTGAACGCCTACTTTCTGTTTCGAGATCGCGGAATCCGAGAATGCGATGTAGTTGACGACGATTTCGACATAGCAGGCCGTGTCAGACCCTGTCAGGCGGCTGCGCTGGCGAGCGGCGGTGTGGTAGTCGACGGGCTCTTCATGCTCGATAAAGGCGAACCCTGCGAGGCGGCCCTCGCGTGCCAGCAACGTCCTGGCGATGTCAAACTGCGAACCGGCTTCGATCTGGGAAAGCAATTCTGCCTCGGGGACATCGCGGCCTGCCAGAAGCTCCGAAATCAACCCGAAATTGCCAAGGCTGGTGAAACCCTGCACTTGATCCGTCGGAAAGAAATGCGCTTCGCACAACGGCGGTGCGCTGACATCCTGGGCAAGCGCAAGCAACATCAGGACTGTAGCAGAACCTGTCATCGTGTTGGCGTGTGCTCAGCGTCGGCAATAGTCAATCTTGCAAATACTGCCGTTCAGCCATGCGCCGCGATGAATTCCTCGACCACTGGCGCGACCTTCGTGCGCCACTTGCTGCCGTTGAAGATTCCGTAGTGTCCGGCGCCCTCTGCCATGTAGTAGCGCTTCTTCTCCTCACCCAGCCCGGTCGCCAGCTTGAGCGCGGCCTTGGTCTGGCCCAGTCCGGAGATATCGTCGCGCTCGCCTTCGATCGCGAGCAGGGCGGTGTCGCTGATCTGGGTGAGGTCGACGACCTCGCCCTTATGTTCGAACGTACCGTTGGGGATCGAGTGCTTCTGGAACACCTCCTCCACCGTCTGGAGGTAGAACTCCGCCGTCATGTCACAC
>NZ_CAKZNF010000027.1 GCF_937129435.1 uncultured Parasphingopyxis sp.
AGGTTGAGAGGTTCGGCCTCGGCGAACCGGCTCTGCTCACGATACAATGCGGCGAGGTTGTTGACCGATAAAAGCGTATCGGGGTGCAGTGAAAATGACTACGCGGACCGTGGCAATCGGGCATCCCACGCTGCGGCTCGTCCGCTGGCAAATAGGGGAGTGGGCGCTTGACGGAATCGCGCCGGGCGCGTGGTGCGACGCCTGATCGGACGCGACAGAGTTTCACCGACGGGATTGACGCCTATCGTCCGATCCGCTTCCTAGGCCCGCGATCCAAAGATGCAGGGGAAACCAATGTTCAAGCGCCTTGTTCTCGTCTCGATCCTTTTCGCCGCGCCAGCCATGGCGGAGCGGCAGGAGTACCGGGTGCTGACCGGCGGCAACGATGTCGGCCACCTGATCGCCGAGGTCGATCCCGGCCGGATCACGATCGATTACGATTACAAGAATAACGGCCGCGGCCCGACGATCGCCGAGACAATCGTGACCGATGATGCCGGTTACCCGACGCGCTGGGAAATCGAAGGCGCCACGACCTTCGGCAACCCGGTTGACGAGGAATTCACGCTGACCGCCGATGGGGCCCGCTGGCGCGACGCGACCGGTGAAGGCACGGCGCCCGCTAGCGAGGCGCGCTTTTATGTCCCGCAAGGCGGCAGCCCGCTTGCCGCGGCGATGCTGGCGCGACTGCTCCTGGCCGACGAAGATCGCGCCATGCCCGTGCTGCCGGGCGGCACGGCGACGCTGACGCCGCATGCGACGGCGACATTCCAAGGTGCGGACGGCCCCGTCGAAGCGACGACCTATGAACTGGGCGGGCTCGATCTCAATCCCAGCTATCTGACACTCGATAGCGATGGCGACCTTTTCGCGATCGCCAGTCCCCGTTTCGCGATCATCCGCGCTGGTTACGAAGCCGCCGACCAGCAGCTTCGCGACTATGCGCAGCAGCTTTCGACCGAACGGTTCGTTCGCATCCAGGCCGAGGCTGCGCACGATTATGAAGGCCCCGTCCGCGTCCGGAACGTCTACGTCTTCGAGCCCGAAACGATGACGCGTGAGGGACCCGTCGCCGTCGTGTGGAACGGCGAACGGATCGCGGGCGTGCAGCCCAACGACGCGCCGGCGACCGAAGGCGAGACGGTGTTCGACGGCGCCGGAGGCACGCTGGTTCCCGGCATGTATGAGATGCACGGACATATTTCCCAGAACGTGGCGCTGCTCAATATCGCTGCCGGCGTCACCTCGGTGCGCGACATGGGGAACGAGAACGACGTGCTCGATGGGCTGATTGAGCGCATCGAGGACGGCACGATCGCCGGCCCGCGCATCACCCGCAGTGGTTTTATCGAGGGGATGAGCGAATTCAGCTCGCAGACCGGCGAGCTGGTCGAGACCGAGGAGGAGGCGCTCGATCAGGTCCGCTGGTATGCCGCGCGCGGCTATCATCAGGTCAAGCTCTACAACTCAATGACACCCGAATGGGCACCCGCCCTGGTCGAGGAGGCGCACCGCCTCGGCCTGCGCGTCGCCGGTCATGTCCCGGCCTTTTCGAACGCCAATGCGATGATCGAGGCCGGGTTCGACGAACTCACCCATATCAACCAGGTGATGCTGGGCTGGGTGCTCGAACCCGAAGAGGACACGCGTACGTTGCTGCGGCTGACGGCACTCGATCGCCTGCCCGCGCTCGACCTGTCGAGCGCGCCGGTGCAGCGCACGCTCGATATGATGGCCGAGAACGGCGTTGCAATCGATCCGACCATCGCGATCCATGAAAGCCTGCTGCTCGGCCGCAACGGCGAAATTTCGCCCGGATTCGTCGACATCTACGATCATATGCCGGTGGGTGAACAGCGCAGCTTGCGCGAGGCATGGGCCGATGTTTCCGCCGAAGGGGCCGACGAGCGCTATCGCGGCGCTTTCGACCAGGTGGTGCGCACGATTTCGATGATGCGCGAACGCGGGATATTCATCGTGCCCGGCACCGATATGGGCGGCTCCTTCACCTATCACCGCGAGCTCGAACTGTTCGAACGCGCCGGCTACACCGCGCCTGAAGTGCTGCGGCTGGCGACGCTCGGCATGGCCGAATATCTGGGACAGGACGAGGATCTGGGTTCTATCGCGGGCGGCAAATATGCCGATTTCTTCCTGGTGCCGGGCAACCCGCTCGAGGACTTATCGGCGATCAAGAGCATCGCCATGGTCGTCGCCAACGGCACCGTCTATTTCCCGTCCGAGATCTATCCCAATTTCGGTATCCGCCCCTTTGCGGAAGCGCCGAGCGAAGTGACAGCGGACTGATCCCGGCCGGTCGTTAAGGAGGCTGGTAATGGTGCTGTCAGTCTAGGGCAAAGCGCTCCGGCGTCCCGCCAAAGCCGCGGTCCGAATCAATCCTGCGGATGCTGCTCGCCTGGCGGCTGCTGGCGGGAGCGTATGGCGAGCTCAATCCTACGAGCTGAATGTCGGCTTTGGCGCGTTAACGGCCGGAAGCTGACAGTCCGCAACCCACTCAGAAGCGGAACCCAATTGCGCTTAGCGCTGAGCCGAAGACCGGTCAGGCTGCTGTGTCGGATCGCCAGCCTAAACCGGCCGGTCAGCAGACGACCCATTTGCGGACATTGGCTAGTCGAGGCTATCGAGCAGGTTCGGACAGAGCGCGACGGGCGATCACCCCATAATTCGAAGGGAGTTAGACGATAGCTATGCAACGAGTGCCAGCCGATGCACCGAAGGCTTGAAGTGAGCGATAAAGGAAATTGCCGGGCTGGGGCGCCACAGGATTATGTTCACGGTCACCTGGCGCGCGCCAGCGAAGCCCTGGAAGCTAGGGACTCCGAGCGTGCACTTGCGGAAGCGGAAGCGGCGCTCGGACTGATGCCTGCATATCTGCCCGCGCTCAAAGCAAAGGCCGCAGCGTTGTTACAGAAAGGCGATGCCGAGGCCGCCTCGTCGTTGCTTGCGCAATTGCTGAGCGAGAGTCCCGACGATGTCGACCTTCTTTCTCGTCTCGGGGCGGCATTGCGTGCCTCCGGCGCTCCGGACGAAGCCGATGCCGTGTACGCTCGCGTGACGACGCTTGACCCGGGCCGGAAACCCGCATGGATCGCGCGGATCGTGCATGCGACGCAGGCCCGCGATGTCGAATCGGCTCTTTGTCTGTGCGACGAGGCGGGTGAGCATTTTCCTGGCGACACGGAGCTGGCCAGACGGCGGGCGGAGTTGCTGCGGCGGCTGGGCCGGACCGAAGAGGCGGTGGCGGCGTTCGACGCGCTGATGGCGCTGGATCCCGGCGACCCGAACGCAATCCTCGACCTTGCCGAGGGGCGGCTCGCCACAGGGCAGGTAGACAATGCCATTTCCGGCTTTCGCGGTGTCCTGAAGGACGAACCAGGAAACGTTCGAGCAGTGAGCGGACTCGCCGAGGCGCTGGAGACGATCGGCGATGGCGCGAAGGCGCTCGTACTTCTTGAGGAGGCGTGTCTGGCGGACGAGCCGCCCGTGGCCCCCGAACACCGCCCTGTTATTGCCATGGCCTATAGCGAGCTGGCGTCCCGCGTGTCGCGCACCGAACGGATCGAGGAGGCTATGGCGCTGGCGGCGCAGGGGATCGACACTTTGAACAGTGCCGCATTGGTCCGGCTCGCGAATCTGGCGCAAAGTCGCCGGGCTGATGACATATTCGCGCGGGCCATCGCGCGAATGGCAAAGTTTGATCCCCTGCCGCTCCCGGCGGCGGTCTTGTTGCTCAAGACTGCCGACCGGATCGGTCGTCGCGCGCTGGCCAAGAGTGTCGGGGACATGATCGCCGCGCGCATCGTCGAGCGCGATCGCCTGCGGTTTCTGAAGACCCGCGCGCTCCTTCTCGATGGCCCGGACGCGGCCTTCAAGGAATTGCGCACGTCCACCGGGCCCAGCCGTTCGGCCGAAGAGGCGCGGTTGGTTGCCGAAGCGATGATCGAGGCGGGGTCCAGCCAGCTGGCCTATCGCTATCTTCGCGCGTGCCGCCGGCAATGGCCCGATACAATGCGAATTGGCCGTGTATTCGTGCGTGCCTGCATATTGACGGGACGCGAGGATGAAGCCCTGGCGGCCGTCGATCGGCTAGAGATGCGGCACGGGGCGTCGCTTTCCCACGTGCGATATGGCGTGTTGCTCGAGGCGGGGCGCAAACATGATGCTGCCGAACTCGCCAGCGAAATGGCGGGAACCGAGGGACCGCAGCCCGAACCGATGCAGATGATGCGGATGGCGCTCTCATTGGGCCAGCTCGAGGAGGCGGAGGCGCAGATTCCCGCGCTGGTGTCCGCAAATGGTCCCGGCCCGCAGAGCGCGACGGCCTTCCGCACGACGCAGCTCGGCCAGATGATCAACGAGATGAAGATCCACGCCCATTTCGGCCAAGCCGAGCCGGACCGCGATATCGACAATTTCTTCTATCCCGCCATGAAGGTTGTGGAGCAGCAAATGGCCTCTGCGCCGGTCCTCGCCATTCCGCCCCGCGATGCCCCGCGCACCATTCCCCGGCGTGTCCTCCAATATTGGGATACGCCGGACGCGCCCGAAGAGGTCGAGATGCTTATGGCGAGTTGGGGGGATGCGCGGGGCTGGGACTATGAGCGGTTCGACAAGGCACGCGCCAAGGCGTTCCTGCGCGACGAATTCGGCGAAGACCATGTCCGCGCCTTCCGCATCGCGAACAATATCGCCGAACAGTGCGACCTGCTGCGCCTGTGCCTGCTCTACCGGCTGGGCGGCGTTTATGCCGATGCCGACGACAGGCTGACGGGCGATCTCGATATGCTGACGCGCAGCGCCACCGGGCTCATCCTGTTCGTCGAGCCGATGGGCGCGATCTCGAATAATGTAATCTGCGGCGCGCCGGAACATCCGGTCATCGGCCTCGCGCTCGAAAAGGCGCTCGCCTCGATCCTCGCGCGCGAGAACGATTCAACCTGGGCCAAGACGGGGCCAGGCCTGATCACGCGCGTCGCGGCCCGGCACATTGTCGATGCGCGGGAAAGCGGGGAGCCGGTTCGCTTCTGCCTGCGGAAAAGGTCGGACCTGCGGCGGCACGTCCATCCGCATGTCAAACTGTCTTACAAGTCGAGCGCGTCCTACTGGAACGCAACGCGCGACGATACGCCCCGCGTCCTTCGCGAAACGCTCGAACAGCTATCGGAAGGCTGACGCGGCCGGGCGGGGTACCCGGCCGGCGCCAAGGTTTCTCTATGCGGCGGCCCTAATGCCAAGCCGCTCGCGAAGTTGTTGCGGGACCAGCCGCGCCGCCGACACGCGCGGCATCTCGAGCGAGGGGATCGTCGCCTCGTCGCCATAGAGCGCTTCATATTCGGCGAAATTGTCGAAGCGGCGGCGCGTGACATGATCGACGAAGGTTTCCGCCGGCGCGCCTTCGGCCAGGATGATGTCCTGCGCCTCGGTCTCGACATGGTAATAGGTCACGCTCTCGGGCAGCGTGTCGAACGGCTCCCATGCGATGCTGGTTCCGTTCACGATCGCGCCGGCGTTGACCAACATCCCGTCGATAAGGAGCGCGTGATCGGCGGTCAGCACGAGATCGCGTTTCGGCAAGCCGCCGCCGAGCGCCCCCGCCTTCACCCGCACCGGAACGAAGCGTTCGCTCGGCGTAAACGTCTTGCTGACAGTCTGTCGGCCGACCCATTTGACGGGCACCGATTTGCCATTGGCGGTCAACACCATGTCGCCGATCGCGAGCGTCTCGACCGCGCATTCGCCGTCCGGCGTTGCGATCATCGTCCCGGCGGCGAAGCAGACCGTGAAATCGCCGGGGTTGACCGTTGCCAAGTTTATTGAGGGAGGGAAACCACCGAAGGATGCGCTGGGCACGGGAGAAAATACAAGATTGGTACCGCTAAACGAAAATACCACAATGCAGATCTGGCCGTTGATATTGATCGTTCCACCGAAATTCCCGATGGCAATGCCATTGCGGAATATCAGCTCCCCGTTCTCGAAGACCGAACCTCCGTCATTGTCGGTAATGACGAAATTGTCCTCATTGGTGCCGATACGCGACGTGCTCAGATACTCGCCGGTGCTGCTGACCGAATAGGTTGCCATGTATTCCCCCTTGAAATTGGCGCAAGCAAGCGCGTCAGCGCTCGCTTCTAAAAACGCGGCAGGCCACCGCGCACTCTGAATGATCGGGGTCGCGCTCGGATACGCGAATGAGGACAACCCAGAACCAGTCCGACGCACTTGTCATCTTGGCTGCAGTCGTCACCCGGAGCCGCAACATGCACTACGCCGCTCCCCGAATCGCGGCCTAGGCTAACGGCCCGGGACCCAAACGCAAGAACGGGCGCAAAAATTTTCTGATCTTGTCCAAGGGGTTGAGCTGTACCGGAGCGCGAAATACTCTCGATCGCTTTCCTGACAGCGTGTCAATCGCCCGGCTGGCTACCGGACGAGGCGATATGCACCTCAAGCGGCTCGTTTGCTCAGCCGCTCGCGAAGTTGTTGCGGCACCAACCGTGCGGCGGACACGCGCGGCATATCAAGCGAGGCAATCATTGCCTCGTCGCCATAGAGCGCTTCATATTCGGCGAAATTGTCGAAGCGGCGGCGCGTGACATGATCGACGAAGGTTTCCGCCGGCGCGCCTTCGGCCAGCATGATCGTGCCAGCGAAGGTGCCGACATTCGACCCGCCGATGAACATGGTATCGCCGACTTCGAACGTCCCGTCCGGCTCGTTGTCTGTAATCGTATTCGTGCCGTTGACTTCGGCGACGAACGTCGCGGTATCGCCGCTGAACGAGTAGATGCCCTGATCGACGAATGTGAAGCTTGCCATTTTCGATCCCCCCTTGAATTCACAAAGAGACGGTCAGGCACGTTCATGCAAGCGGAAACGCAAAAAAAACCGGGCGGTGTCGCAAGTTCACCTGAAAGAGTACCGTCGAGAACAGGTTCGCGAACGCGGACGTCCGCTTTCCACCCAATGGCTGACATTGGAATGGATTTTCAGAAGCGCTGGAAGCGGTCGGGCAGCTTTTGGGCATGGCTTAATGATGCTCGAACGGTCGAGACCAGGATAAATGCGGCCCGGAATCTCATTGGCCGTTCCCTTTTGTGCCGGAAGCCCGGCGAGCGCGAATGGCTCAAAAACCTTGTAAAAAGTTATGTTTTACTATGTTCTGTCGGTCGTCCGCCGACGGCCTCCGAGCGACAGCGTCGACTACGGCCTGCCGCATAAAGATGCTATGGTGTGCCGATGCCTGATAACGCACATGTCCTTGCGCCAATATCCGCGCTTCAGATGCACCGCATCGACGCCGAGCGGATGGCTTCACTGCTGAGTTACGCCGAGATGTATGCGCTGGCCGTCATGTTCCTGGATTGGGCGCTCAACGATCCGAACATCGATCCCGAACGTCGGACGGGGGTTATGCTCCGAGCCGTCGACTTCGAGCGCCTTGCCGACCATTGTGGGCCGCATTGGCGGCCCACCGACCCGGCCGATGGGAAAGACGTCATCCAGTTCATCGCGACGGCGCAGCTCGATCATATGCTCAGACGATCATAGTCCGCGAACTCGCGCTCCCGAAATGGTCCGCCAAATCCTGTCTGAACTTCAATCGTCCAGCAGGTCTGCGCAGGTTCTCTCCTGCGGTCTGTGACCCATCCATGTTTCGTCCATGCAAGGTTGTTTTGCGTACGGCGCATGCAGTGCGTCGCACGGATGGTCGTCGCCGCGCAGGTACGTGTGTCTGTCGCTGCCAACATGCGGCAAACTAGCGCGACGCTGATATTGTCAAATGTCCCGCGCACATACAGCGGCTTCGACCGGTCGAAGCTGTCACCAACCCAGCTAGACTTCTGTCGTGCTGCTTGACCGATATTCTGAGACGTACCGGCTCGCTTTCCTATGATAACACCTTGAGGACTGCGAGGCCGGCTGAAGGCACCGGCACGATCCTTCATTTCGCCTTTGAGCGCATATTCGACCACGCGTTCGATGTTCGACAGGTAGAGCTCCCATCCTTGCGCGCCGGAGGCGCCGCGAACCGAGCGGGTCAGCACGCAGCCGGTCTTGTAGCGCCGGCCGGTGATCCGCTTCAGGATGGCAAGGTGACGTTTGCGGAGCTGCGCGCCGGGCGGCAGGTGGAAAAGCAGATGGAGGTGCGAGCCGGTATGGGACGAGCGTTCGCGGGCCCAGATACTGGCGGTGTTGTGCCCCTGTCGCTTCAGCCATTCGCGAAACGATTTCATGAATGATGAAATCGCCTCGGTCGCCCGGTGATCCGCGACGCCAAGAGCTTCGAGGTTGATCGTCATGTGGCGGTTGAGGGGCAGGCCGATCGACGAAGCGAACCGGGCTGCCTGACGAAGATTGTCGGCCGTGGACGATTTGATCGACTGCGATTGCCGGTCGGCAAAGTTCCGCGCCCCGCCGCGGCCGGTGCCGGCCGCCCGGACGACCACCGGACGCGATTTTGCCGAGTACTCGACTCGGTTCCCTAGGTTAGCATGCGCCATGCCAGTTTCTCCAACTCTGCTGATTTCTGCGAAGAGGACGTGGATTTCAAAAGGGGCTTGCTGGCCACCAGAACCGAAATCGCACGCCAGTTTCAAACAAGGGCGAGGATGAAGCGGAGCGCCGACCAACGGTCGCCGCTCCGCTACTCCTCTTGGTTGAGGCTCTGCAGCGCCAGGAGGAGCGTTTTGGCGTCCGCAAGCGAGAGGCTGATCCCGTGTCCCGTGGCGCGAATTCCATCCACCCACTCACGGATGTCGAGACGCTTGCGACCGTGAAACTCGCGCATTCCGACGATCACGAAAATGTTCTTGCGGCCCGGCTTCTTCCATACCGCCAGGATCTGTTCGTGATCGCGTTCGCCATCAGGATCGGGCGGCAGGCCGAATGGACTGGCCTTCCGCTCGTGCTTTGGGGTATGAGGGATGGTCGCGTTAGCAAAACCGACACCTTCAGCCCCGGTCGCGGTTGCAGCCGCGCCGGGGCCTTTTACCTTACGTTTCATTACGCTGCCGCCTGTAGCCGTTCGACGAACCGCTCGATGCTCGCCACCGTCACCAGCCGGCGGCGGCCGACCGTAACTGTATCAAGATCGCCGTCGTTAATCACGGCGTACAACTTGCTGCGCCCGACCCCGAGCACCTTGGCGGTGTCTGCAATGGACAAAAGTTTGGGTTCCATGGTGATTCTCCGTTGTTCACACGCCGCTATTGGCGGCGTCGAAAACGGATAGGAGGCGCGAGCTGGCCCTCGAAGGGTAGGGAATTTTTTAAGTTTTACCCTTTCGAGCGATAGGGAGCGATTTGGTGAATCTCGTCATCCGTGAAATCGCACAATCCCTTTAATTCAAGCTCGCTGCATTGGTCGCTAGAAAGCGCCGCAAATAACGATCCGTTGTCACGAGCTATCCTGCGCCCGAGGCTGTAAGCCGTATTCGCCACATCTGATTTAAGATTGGTCCAGCCTGACCCGGTTCGCAGCGATGGAAATTCGATCTCTTCCGATTCGATTTGATTGAGAATGCGCTCTTTATCATCGTTAGCGCGAAGCCGGGTCAATATGTACGACGACACCGCCGCGGCTCTGAGGATCAGCCTCTCTTCATTCATTTCACGGCGTCTTTTCGCTCGAAGTTCGCTCCACCGACGTCTCCGAAACTCCAACTTCCATTTTGACGACATCAGTCGGTCGGTGGTCAAATTCTCAAGTAAGTGTATTTGCTCTCGCGTGAACACGGATCGAAGCGCGCGATACGCCGCAAACAGCTTTGCGCGATTGGACCGGTCTTCTGACCACGCTCCGCAAATATCGACAATTTTGACGAGCACAAGCACATCCGGCAGGGCATTCAATGCCTTTCTCTGCCTGAGTGTCAGCTTGGGATGCAGCGACGAATGGAAGCGAACTCCTCCCTGATGTTTCACAGGATCGAACGTTTCGTCATCGCTGGCCGACATAGTATCCCCAATCGTTCATGAGCCCACGTCGCCGCTCCAGAAAGTCGGTACGCCGATAGGCGGCCTCGACCGCGTTGGGCACGGTGTGCGCCAGCGCTGCCTCCGCAACCTCTCCCGGCTGGTCGGAACACTCAGCGGCCCAGTCGCGAAACGAAGAGCGGAACCCATGGACCGTGTATGGTTCGCCTTGGTCGCGCAGGATTTTGAGCAAGGTCATGTCGGAAAGCGCCTTGCCGCGTTTCTGCCCTGGAAACACCAGCTGCGTATCGGCAATGCGCAGTGCGGCAGCGCGCTTGAACAGGTCGAGCGCTTGCGCGGATAAGGGAATGGCGTGCGACCGCCCGGCCTTCATCCGGCCGGCGGGGATCGTCCAGAGCCTCGCATCGAGATCAATCTCGTCCCAGCATGCGCCCCGGATTTCGCCGGAACGGCAGGCCGTAAGAATCAATGCCTCAAGCGCTAACGCGCCAAAGCTCTCTATTTCGCGCAATTTGGTAACGAACCGCGGTACATCGGCATAAGGCATCGCCTTGAACCGGCCGGTCTTCTTCGGTTGCGAAGGGAGCCCCTTCGCGACCGCACGCATAGGTGCCTCGCTCGCGCGCCAACCACGCGCATGGGCGAAGTCGAGTACCGCGCCGATGCGCTGCTTGACCCTGCGCGCGGTCTCGGGCTTTTGCAGCCAGATCGGAGAGAGCACATCGACGATCATCGGACCATCGATCACATCGAGCGTCATGTCGCCGATGCGCGGAAAGGCGTAGGATCTAAGCGTGTTGATCCACTGGTCGCGATGTTTGCCGTTCTTCCAGGTCTTGTAATGGGCGCTATGATAATCGACTGCAGCCATTCGAAACGTCTTATTGCGCGATGCCTCCTTGCGCCGCTCAGCCAGCGGATCGAGGCCTTTGCGCACCATCCGACAAAGCCGGCGGGCTTCGTCGCGCGCTTCCGAAAGCGTGACGTCGCGTTCCGAGCCGAGACCGAAATCACGCCTTCGGCCGTGATGCTGGACTCGCAGCACCCAGCTTTTAGAACCCGATTTGGTGACATTGAGCATCAATCCCGCGCCATCGACGTACCGGCCGGGTGCTTTGATCGACTTGATCCGTGTGACAGTCAGCTTTGTCACGCCAACCTCATTCCAACATTCATACCCACACCATGGGTCGGCTGATGGTAATCGTCAATGCATGGCAACAGCTGCCAGTGGATTAATTATTCCAGCATTTCAGTGGAAAAGGCGGATATCGACGGATACAGGTGAGCGCTGGGCTGGCGGACACGGAGGGATTCGAACCCTCGATACGAGTAATCCCCGTATGCCGGTTTAGCAAACCGGTGGTTTCAGCCACTCACCCACGTGTCCTGGCCGAGCCGAGCAAGCGCCTATAGCGATGCCCGGTTAAGCGATCAATATCGCTTGGCAATTCGCCGTCGATCGGCGGCGAAAAGCGCGAAAATCCCCAGCGCGACTCGTTTCGGCGCGCAATCGACTCGGCTCGTCCCGCGCGCGATTGCGCCGGATTCGGCCAAGGCGTTTAGAATGAGCCGCTTCATTCGGGGGAGACGGCTCATGGCCAGATCACGCTTATTCGCATTCATCGCCGCGCTGGGCGCGCTTTCGCTCGGGTCCGCTCCTGCGCTTTCGCAGATCGACAGTGTCGATCCGGACATGGCGATGCAGTCGCCGGCCGCCAGCGACGTTAGCGACGCCGATTATGGCGGCTATGGCAGCGAAACCGATACGGGCGATTCCGGCGGCGATTATGGCTGGGACGCGGGCGCCGCGACCGAGGCCGATACGACGGTCGCCGCCGACCCAGCCTATATCCCGCCGGACACCCCGGGCAACGAGACCGGTGCCGATTACGGCACGAGCGAGACCTACGATTATGGCAATTACGGCAGCGATGACCCCTATCAGGGATCGGCCGGCACCAATGTCGCGACGACCGCGACCAACCCTGCCGCTCCCGCCGGCAGCGAGACCACTTATCAGCGCGACGATCTGATCGCGGCCGCAGGCGGCCTGTTCGGCGACGGCGCCGAAGGGCTGGCACGGATGATCGAGAACATCCTCGAAGAGCAGGGCGAGCCGAATGGCTATATCATCGGCCGCGAGGCGGGCGGCGCCTTCATCTTCGGGCTGCGCTACGGATCGGGCACGCTGTTCCACCGCGTCGAGGGCGAACAGCCCGTCTACTGGACCGGCCCGTCGATCGGTTTCGATGTCGGCGCGAACGGCGCGTCGACCTTCGTGCTCGTCTACAATCTCTACGACACGAACGAGCTGTTCCAGCGCTTTCCCGCGGTCGAGGGCGATGCCTATTTCATCGGCGGGGTCACGGCGAGCTATCTGCGCTCGGGCGACAAGGTGCTGATCCCGATCCGCGTCGGTGCGGGCCTGCGGCTGGGCGCCAATATCGGCTATATGAATTTCAGCCGGAACAGACGCTGGTTGCCGTTCTAGATTGTCGGAACCTCGCTAGTGCGAGGTCGCCGCAATCGATTTGACTTGTCAGACCTTGGCTATCGCCAAGGCGCCGCACCAGCCCGCACCCCCGCCCGGCCTCCCACATTAGTATCCTGAATGGGAGGCCGGGTGGGGGTGCGGGCTGGTGCGGCGCTCGACCAATAGGTCGAGTCTGACATTCAAAACATCCCCTATCCCTTTCACAACAATTTCCGGGTAGCGCCACCTTCGCCGCGCGCGTAACGCCGCGCCCATGGAGCAGCAGGGCAACAGCAGGGCGGGCTATGCGTTCGGGGTCGGGGTCTACCTCGTCTGGGGCCTCGTACCGATCTATTTCAAGCTGCTCGATCATGTCGGTGCGATCGAGATCGTCGCGCACCGGATCATCTGGTCGGTGCCGTTCCTGCTCCTGCTGCTGGCCCTGATCGGCCGGATCGGGCATTTGCGCGCGGCGATGTTGAACGGGCGACTGATCGGGACGCTGGCCGTGTCGGCGGTGCTGATCGCGATCAACTGGCTCGTCTATATCTACGCCGTCACGACCGAGCATATCGTTGCCGCGAGCCTGGGCTATTTCCTCAACCCATTCGTCAATATCGCGCTCGGAACGCTGCTGCTGGGTGAGAGGCTTCGGCCGGCAGCGAAGGTCGCGATCTTCGTGGCGGCGGTGGGGGTTTCCATCCTCGCCGTGTCCGCGCTGGACACGCTCTGGATCAGCCTGACGCTCGCCTGCTCGTTCGGGCTTTACGGCTATGTCCGCAAGGTGACCGAGGTCGGTGCCATCGAGGGGCTGGCGGTCGAAACGGGTATCCTTGCGCCGCTCTTCGTCATCTACCTGATCTGGCTTGCGGGAAATGGAGGCCTCGATTTCGCACGGTTCGGCGCGCCGACGGTCGGGCTGTTGCTCGGCGCGGCGCTCGTCACGTCCATCCCGCTGATGCTGTTCGCCGCCGCGGCGCGCCGGCTGACGCTCACGACATTGGGCTTCATCCAGTATCTCGCGCCGAGCCTCGCCTTCATCATCGGCGTCGTCATCTACGACGAGCCGCTGAACTGGGGCCAGATCGTCTGTTTCGGCCTGATCTGGACCGCGATCGCGATCTTCGTCGCCGACAATTACCGGGCCGCCAGAAAGAGGCGCGCGGTCCGGACGGCGCCTGTCTAGAGGAGGTGCCAGCGGAGCGTTTCGCCGGCATGGAAGGGCACAAGGCTTTCTTCGCCTGCGGGCAATGTCTCGGGCACATCCGTCGCCGCGCGCTCCAGCGTCACCGACCCCTTATTGAGCGGCAGGCCGTAAAATCGCGGGCCGTGTTCGCTGGCGAAGGCTTCGAACCGGTCGAGCGCGCCTTCCTCCTCGAACACGCCGAGATAGCTTTCGAGCGCAAAGGGGGCGTTGAAGATGCCCGCGCAGCCGCAATCGCTCTCCTTGGCGGATTTGTCGTGCGGGGCGCTGTCGGTGCCGAGGAAGAATTTGGGCAAGCCGGAAACCGCCGCCTTGCGAACCGCCACCCGGTGATGCTCGCGCTTGGCGACGGGCAGGCAATAGGCATGCGGGCGCAGGCCGCCGGCGAAGAGCGCGTTGCGGTTGATCCGGATATGCTGCGGCGTGATTGTCGCGGCGACGGTGTCTGGCGAATCGGCGACGAACTGCGCCGCCTCGGTCGTGGTGATATGCTCGAGCACGATCTTCAGCGCGGGAAAATCGCGCACGAGCGGCTCGAGCGTGCGCTCGATGAACACCGCCTCGCGATCGAAGATGTCGACATCGCCGCTCGTCACCTCGCCATGGATGCACAGCACCATGCCGATGTCCTGCATCCGCTCGAAGACGGCGGTAAGATTGGCGACATCGGTGACGCCATGGGCCGAGTTGGTCGTCGCATTGGCGGGGTAGAGCTTGGCGGCGGTGAAGACGCCTTCGCCATGGCCGCGCGCGATCTCGTCCGGGTCGATATCGTCGGTCAGATAGGCGGTCATCAGCGGCGTGAAATCGGCGTCCTCGGGAAGGGCGGCCATGATTCGGTCGCGATAGGCCTTCGCCGCCTCGACCGTCGTCACCGGCGGCGAAAGGTTGGGCATCACGATGGCGCGCGCGAATTGCCGCGCCGTATAGGGCAGCACGGCTTCGAGCATCGCGCCGTCGCGCAGGTGTAGGTGCCAGTCGTCGGGGCGGCGGATGGTGAGGGTTTCGGTCACGGCGCTTCCCTTTGCACGGGTCGCTTCCTAATTGAAGAGCATGACCGCAACCACCCTTGCCGACCGCACTGTGATCCGCCTTTCGGGAGAGGATGTCCGCGACTTCCTCCAGGGGCTCGTGACGACCGATATCGCCGGGCTGAGCGAAGACGCGCCGGTCTGGACGGGCCTTTTGACGGCGCAGGGCAAGGCGCTGTTCGATTTCCTCGTCTGGTCCGATGGCGACGACTTGCTGCTCGATTGCGAAGCCCAGGCGGCGGGTGATCTGGCGAAGCGGCTGAGCCTCTATCGCTTGCGACGCAAGATCGAGATCGGCGTCGACGACAGTCTTGCCGTGCATTGGGCGAAGGAAGCGCACGGCAAACCCGTCGACCCGCGCCTCCCGGAACTCGGCCATCGCTGGCTCGCCGCGCCCGAGGGCGGCGATGCGTCGGCCGAATGGCGCGCCCATCGGCTTTCGCTCGGCGTCCCCGAAGGCATGGCCGAACTCGGCAGCGACAAGACGCTCTGGCTCGAATGCAATGCCGAGGAACTGAACGGCGTCGATTACAAGAAGGGCTGCTATGTTGGGCAGGAGAACACCGCCCGCATGCATTATCGCAACAAGGTCAACCGCCGCCTGGTCGTCGTCCCGCTGGGCGAGGCGGACGAGAAGCGGCAGCGGATCGCCTATCCCGGTCTCGGCCTGTCGGTCGAACATCGCCGTGTCGAGGACATGGCGGGGCTCGAGCTTCCGGACTGGCAGGCGCGGGCGATCGCTGCATCAGAAAATAATAATTGATATTCTTTATCTCTTATCATAAAACTGTCTCATAACGGTGATACACGAATTGCCGAACAGGAGGCAGAACCATGGCCCGACCGCAAACCGATCATGACGAGATGCGCGAACAGCTGCTCGATTGCGCCGAGCAGATCATCCGCGAACGCGGCCCCGTCGCGCCGACCGTGACGGAGATCGCGGCGAAGTGCGGCATGTCGCAATCTAACGTCTACCGCTTCTTCCCGAACAAGGATGCGCTGTTCGAAGCGTCGGTCGAGCGCTGGTTCGCGCCGTTCAACGACATCATGGACGAGGTCGTCGAGAGCGATCTTGAGCCGCGTGAAAAGCTCTTCCAGTTCTTCGCCCGCCGCGCCGCGCTCAAGGCCGCGCGATACGAAGAGGATCCCGACTATTTCCAGTCGTGCATGACGCTGGGCGAGGAATATTCCGACGTGGTCATGGGCTATATCGACCTGGCCGACCATTATATGGCGATTATCCTCGGCGAGGCGATCAGCGCCGGCTATTTCGCCGGAATGACGATCGATCAGCTCGTATCCCCGGTGAATCTGATGCTCCAGCCCTATTGCGATCCGGAGCTGACGATGCGCTACCCGACCGCGACGGAGAAGAACCTGCGGATCATCGTCGATACGATCTTCGACGGGCTGCGCGGCGATCGCGAAGTGCAGAAGTCGGAGCCGCTGCGGCTGGCGAGTTAGCTCGCCCGGCCGCGGCAGGTTTCGATCACGCGCGACAGATTGTCGTCGGGCGCGGGCATCAGCAGCGGCTCTGCCCCCTCGACCAGGATGCCGAACGGTTCGGCAATAAAGGCCAGCGTTTCGACGAACGGATCGTCGAGCGCCATCCGCGCCTCGATCCGGGGCAATTCGCCTTCCGAAGCGCGCGCCGTGTAGCGGCTTTGCCCGCTTTCGGCGACGACGCGCATTTCGGTGGCATCGTCGGATGGCAGCGCGCCGGCGCGGGACAGGACCAGCTCGCCGGTCGCGCCATCGCAGGCGAGCGTAAAGACCCCGTCGGTGTTCGGCTGCCCGAAGGTCGCGCGCGGGCCGTAATCCTCCGTCACATCGGCGTTGTAGAACCATTGGCCGACATCGGGTTCGCCGGTCAGCAGTTCGATCGCCGGATCATCGGCGCCTTCGACCGGCGAGGCCACGATGTCGGGCCCATCGGACGGCTGCACTGTATCGTCCGAGCAGCCGGCAAGCAAAAGCGTCGCGGCAAGCGCGGCGGAGAGCGTGGAGCGAATCATGATCATCTCCCGTTGGTTTCGGGGGTTCGGGCGCACGCCAATTGAGGCGCCGGGGCATTCATCGCCACTTATGTGGCCAGCCCCGGCCCGAGCGTCAACGGGGGCACGGTCATCCGCCGTTCACAACCGAAAAGCGATGACGTCGGCCGGGCGCGTTGACAGTCGATGCTATGCAATGGCGTGACATCGGGCTGGAGGGAGTGATCATGATCCGTTCGTCGATTGCGCGGCCGCGCATCCTGCTGATCCTTTTCTCGCTTGGGCTCGCGCCGCTGTTGCCGGCCTGCACGACCGATCCGGCATCCGGCAACGAGATTGCTTCGGCCAGCGAGGACGGGCTGCGGGCGTTCCGCTCCGAAGACGAACTTCGGGACTTTCTCGGACGTTTGCAACGCCAACGACGGGCCGAAGCCGATCTCTATGAAGAATCGATGGACGCGGAGGCGCATCCTATGCCCGCGCCGCCGCCCGTCGCGCAGGCGGGGCCGTCCGAAGATGCCGCCCCCGAAGAGGGTATCACCAACAACCAGACGGCCGGCGTCGATGAGGGCGGGATCGTCAAGTCGCGCGGCGATTTGCTGATCGTGCTGCGGCGCGGGCGGCTTTTCACCATCTCGACCGCGGGCGGAGAGATGCGCGCCATCGATTCGATCGACGCCTTCCCGCCCGGCGCTTCAGGCGGCTCATCCTGGTATGACGAGATGCTGGTGCGCGGCGACCGTGTCATCGTCATCGGCTACAGCTATCCGCGCGGCGGCACCGAGGTGAACCGCTTCCGCCTGTCCGCAGACGGCCAGCTGACCTTCGAGGACGCGCACCATCTGCGCTCGAACGATTATTACAGCGCCGACAATTACGCCTCGCGCCTGATCGGCGACGAGCTCATCTTCTACACGCCGCTCAACCTCTATTATGGCGGCGACGATCCGCTCGCCGCGCTGCCGGGCGTCAAGCGCTGGACGGGCGAGGGTCAGGAGAACTTCGAACGCATCGCCGGGCCGGGCCAGATCTTCATCGCCGGCGACCTGTTCGACGATCCCGATGACGGCGCGACGACGCTCCACAGCGTCACCCGCTGCAATGTGGCGAGCGAGAACTTCGATTGCACGGCGACCGGCGTGATCGCGGGCTGGTCGCGCGAATTCTACGTGTCGCAAAGCGCGGTCTATCTGTGGGTGGCGCGCGACAATACCGCCGATGCGAACGCGCAGCGCACGGCGCATATCTACCGCCTGCCGCTGGACGGCGATCGGCCCTCGGCGATCGGTGCGAGCGGGATGCCGATCGATCAGTTCTCCTTTCTCGAACAGCCGGACCAGGACCGCCTCAACATACTGGTCACCGGATCGAGCCATTCGCCCGCGATCGAAATTCCCCGCGGATCGAGCGGCGCGATCAGCTTGATCCAGGTGGCGCTTGCCGATTTCGGCGACGGCAGCACCGACGTCGCACCGGGCGATTATCGTACCTTCGGCGTGGTCGAGGGCGGCGCCTATGAGATGGAGAACCGCTATGTCGGCGACCATATCGTCTATGGCTATGGCCGGCTCTCCGCCTATGCCGGGGCAGGGCGGCCGCGCGTTTTCGCGGCGAGGCTCGATGGCGGCGACGCGACGCAGATCGACGTCGCCCATGGCGTCGATCGGATCGAGCAACTGGGCGCCGACGCCGTCGTGATCGGCAGTGGAACCGGCGACAAGCTCGGCTTCTCTGCCATCGCGCTCGATGGCACGCCGCGCATCGCCGACGTCTTCACCATGCCCGCCGCGGGCCAGGGCGAATCGCGCAGCCACGCCTATTTCTACCGGCCCGATGCCGGATCGCGCGGCGGCGCTTCGGGAACACTCGGCCTTCCCATCTCGCGCCGCGTCGAACCGCGTTTCCAGCAATTGCTCGGTTCCTCGGCGGCAATGCTGTTCCTGCGCCGCAACGACCGGCGCTTCAGCCTCGCCGGCACGCTCGATGCCCAAGTCGAAGGCGTGGTCGACGACAATTGCCAGGCAAGCTGCGTCGACTGGTACGGCAATGCGCGGCCGATCTTCCTCGGCAATCGCATCTTCGCGCTGCTCGGCTACGAACTCGTCGAGGGACGGATGCGGGACGGGCAGATCGGCGAGATCGGCCGGCTCGACTATGCGCCGCGCATGGCCTCCGTGCGGGATGCGGAGGCGTCTCCGGGAGATTGACGAAAGCCGCGAGAACGGACCATAAAGCGCCATTGGGGGGAGGGGCATGATGACGGGATCGACAGCGCGCCGCCGGCGTTGGGACGGACAATGGCTGCTGATACTGGCGGTGCTTCTGCTGCTCGGCCTCATCGGATTGCCCGGCACGGCATACGGATTCCAGCCTGACGGCGCCGCCGCGCAGCGCGGCACGAGCGAGGGGCTCCGATCGTTTCGCAACGACGAGGAACTGCTGCGCTTCGTGCGGCGGATGAGCCGCGAATATGACCGGCGGCCGCCGCCGCCTCCGCCACCGCCCCCTCCGCCACCACCACCGCCTGCGCCCCCTCCGCCGCCGCCTCCGGGCCAGGCAGCGACGACGCCCGCCACCGTTGCGCCCACGGGCGCGGCGGGTGACGAAAGCATCACCAACAACCAGACCGCCGGCGTCGATGAGGGCGGCATCGTCAAGAATCGCGGCGACCTGCTGATCGTTCTGCGGCGCGGACGGCTGTTCACCGTGTCGACGGCGGGCGGCGAAATGCGCGCGATCGATTCGATCGACGCCTATCCGCCTGATACCGATGGCAGCCGGTCCTGGTATGATGAGATGCTGATCGCGGGAGATCGGGTCATCGTGATCGGCTACAGCTATGGCCGCGGCGGCACCGAGGTGAACCGCTTCCGGCTGTCCGAAGACGGGCATCTGACGTTCGAGGACGCGCACCACTTGCGGTCGAACGACTATTATTCATCCGACAATTACGCATCTCGCCTGATCGGCAACCGCCTGATCTTCTACACCCCGCTCGAGATCGGCTATGGCAGCGACACGCTCGACTGGCTGCCGGGGGTCAAGCGCTGGAACGGCGACGAGACCGACCGGGCTTTCGAGCGGATCGCCGGCCCGCGCCAGATCTTCTTCACGCGCGACGTGTTCGACGGACGATTGGGCTATGAAGGCGCATCGACGCTGCACAGCATCACGACCTGCGACGTCGCGTCGGCCGATTTCGATTGTTCGGCCGTCGGTGTGATCGCGGGCTATTCGCGCGAATTCTATGTCTCGGGCGGTGCCGTCTATCTCTGGGTCAACGACGAGGACGATTATTATGGCGACGATGACGACAATCGCCGCCAGCGCTTCTCGCATCTCTACCGCATGCCGCTCGACGGGAGCCGTCCCGGCGCGATCGGGACGCGCGGCGCGCCGTTCGACCAGTTCTCGTTCCGCGAGGACCCGGCCGACGGTTTCATCAACGTTCTCGTCCGCGCCGGATGGGACAGCGATGCGATGTGGGAGCCGGAGGCGCCCTATGGCACGGTGAGCCTGATCCGGTTGCCGCTGAGCGAATTCGGCGACGGGTCGGATGAGGTGCGCCAGCGTTACTATCGCCATCTCGGGCGGCCCGAACAGAGTAGCTACCAGTTCCAGAACCGCTATGTCGGCCGGCACCTCGTATACGGCCATGGCGGGCTCGTTCGGAACGGGGACGAGCGGTTTCCGCCGATGGCCCATGCCGTGCCGCTGGACGGCGGAGAGATCGCATCGTTCACGCTCGACCATGAGCCGCAGCGGATCGAGATTCTCGGTTCCGACGCCGTCATCATCGGCAATGGCGATGGCGAATATGACGGGCTGAACTTCACCTCGATCGCGCTGACCCAAGCGACGCCGCATATCGCCGACAGCTATCTGATGCCGAACGCGGCGCAGGGCGAACGCCGCAGCCACGCCTATTTCTACCGGCCCGATCCAGGATCGCCCGAGGGCGTTTCGGGCACGCTCGGTCTGCCGATCGCGCGCGCCGTGCCCTATGAATTCGCGCGGCTGCTCGGCAGCGCCGCCGCGATGCTCTATCTGCGACGCGACGACCGGCAATTCTCCAACGCCGGCGAACTCGCGGCGCAGGTGGAAGGCGCGATCGACGACGATTGCGTCGCCTCGTGCACCGACTGGTACGGCAATGCCCGGCCGATCTTCCTCGGCGAACGCATCTTCGCATTGCTCGGTTACGAGCTCGTCGAAGGGCGGATGGCCGATGGCCGGATCAGCGAGATTGGCCGGCTCGACTATGCGCCGCGCTCCGACCAGTCCGAGCGCGGCGAGTAAGTCGGCCCTGAAGCTCCGTCGCTATGCCTTGGCGAGATTCCGTAGCACATAATGGAGGATGCCGCCGTTGCGGAAATACTCCATCTCGTTCGCGGTATCGATGCGGCAGAGCGTTTCGAACGTTTCGGTCGAACCATCGGCGCGGGTCATGGTGACGGTCACGTCCTGACGCGGCGAGAGATCGGCGACGCCGGTGATGGTGAACTGCTCGGTCCCGTCCATGCCCAGCGTCTCGCGGCTCAGCCCCTCGGCGAACTGCAGCGGCAGCACGCCCATGCCGACAAGGTTCGAACGGTGAATGCGCTCATAGCTCTCGGCGATCACGGTCTTCACGCCCAGCAGGATCGTGCCCTTCGCCGCCCAGTCGCGCGACGAGCCGGTGCCGTATTCCTTGCCGGCGATGACGACGAGCGGGGTGCCCTCTTCCTTGTACTTCATCGCGGCATCGTAGATCGGCATCATTTCGCCCGAGGGAATGTGCTTGGTCATCCCGCCTTCGACGCCGTCGAGCATCTGGTTCTTGATGCGGATATTGGCGAAGGTGCCGCGCATCATGACCTGGTGATTGCCGCGGCGTGAGCCGTAGGAATTGAAGTCGGCCTTCGAAACCTGCCGGTCTTTCAGATACGTACCGGCTGGCGAGTCTTCCTTGATCGCGCCGGCGGGGCTGATGTGGTCGGTCGTGATCGAGTCGGCGAACAGCGCCAGCGGGCGGGCGTCGCGGATATCGGTCAGCGGCGCCGGCTCCATCTCCATGCCTTCGAAGTAAGGCGGGTTCTGCACATAGGTGCTGCCCGAGCGCCAGCGATAGGTCGCCGACGGCTCGACATCGATGGCGCGCCACTTTTCGTCGCCCTTGTACACATCGGCGTAGCGCGTCTTGAACATCTCGGCGCCGACGAACTCCTCGATCGTCCGTCGCACCTCGTCGTTCGACGGCCACACATCGGCCAGGAACACGTCCTCGCCGTCCGATCCCTGCCCCAACGGCGTCTGCGTGATATCCTCGGTCACCGTCCCCTTCAGCGCATAGGCCACGACGAGCGGCGGCGAGGCGAGGAAGTTGGCGCGCACATCCTGGCTCACCCGCCCCTCGAAATTCCGGTTCCCCGACAGCACCGAGGCGGCGACGAGATCGTTCTCGTTGACCGCCTTGGAGATCGGCGCGGCGAGCGGGCCGGAGTTGCCGATACAGGTCGTGCAGCCATAGCCGACCAGATCGAAGCCCATCGCGTTCAGATCCTCGGTCAGCCCCGCCTTGTCGAGATAATCGGTCACCACCTGCGATCCCGGCGCCAGCGAGGTCTTCACCCACGGCTTCACGCTCAGCCCCTTTTCGCGGGCCTTGCGGGCGACGAGGCCGGCGGCGGCCATCACGGCGGGGTTGGAGGTGTTGGTGCAGCTCGTGATCGCCGCGATCACGACATCGCCATCGCCGATATCATGGTCGCGCCCCTCGACATCGACGCGCTTCGCTGCCTCGCGCCCGTAGACGCTGGCAAGATCGCGCGCGAACAGCTCGTCGACGCCGGTCAGCGCCACCTTGTCCTGCGGCCGCTTCGGCCCGGCAAGGCTCGGCACGACGGATCCCATGTCGAGCTCCAGCGTGTCGGTGAACAGCGGATCGGCCTCGGCCGGGTCGTGCCACAGCCCCTGGGCGCGGCAATAATCCTCGGTGAGCGCGATCTGCCACTCGTCGCGGCCCGTGAGCCGCATATAATCGAGCGTCTTTTCATCGATCGGGAAGAAGCCGCAGGTCGCGCCATACTCGGGCGCCATGTTCGCGATCGTCGCGCGATCGGCAAGGCTCAGGCTGTGCAGCCCGTCGCCGAAGAATTCGACGAACCGGCCGACCACGCCATGCGCGCGCAGCATCTGCGTCACCGTCAACACCAGGTCGGTCGCGGTGATGCCCTCGGCCATCGCGCCGGTCAGCTTGAAACCGACGACTTCGGGGATGAGCATGGAGACGGGCTGGCCCAGCATCGCCGCCTCGGCCTCGATCCCGCCGACGCCCCAGCCGAGCACGCCGAGGCCGTTGACCATCGTCGTATGGCTGTCGGTGCCGACCAGCGTATCGGGATAGGCGACCATCTTGCCGTCCGCGTCTTCGCTGCTCCATACGCCGCGCGCGAGGTTTTCGAGGTTCACCTGGTGGCAGATGCCGGTGCCGGGCGGCACGACCTTGAAGTTATCGAACGCGCCCGCGCCCCATTTCAGGAACTCGTAGCGTTCCATGTTGCGCTGATATTCGAGGGCCACATTCTCCTCGAACGCCTGCGGCGTGCCGAATTCGTCGACCATGACGCTGTGATCGATGACGAGATGGACGGGCACCTGCGGATTGATCTTCTCCGCATCGCCGCCCAGCGCCACGATGCCGTCGCGCATCGCGGCAAGATCGACGACGGCGGGAACACCGGTGAAATCCTGCATCAGCACGCGCGCCGGGCGATACTGGATCTCGCGGCTGATCCGCCGCTCCTTCAGCCAGTCCGCGCACGCCTGCAGATCGTCCCCGGTGACGGTATTCCCGTCCTCGAAGCGCAGCAGGTTTTCGAGCAGCACCTTCATCGAGAAAGGCAGCCGCGACACATCGCCCAGCTTCTCCGCCGCCTTGGCGAGCGAATAATAATGGACCTCGCGTCCTTCGACCGAGAGCGTGGAGCGGATGGAAAGCGTGTCGTGGCCGGTGGCTGTCATGATACCTCGTCGTCAAGTGATACTTGACGCCGGAGGAGAGACGCTACGGGGCTTCTCCGACGCAAGCGTGGTTGAGAGTCGAGGCGGGGTTTAGCGCAGGGCGCGGGGCGGGGGAAGGTATGTTCCGACGTCTAGGCGCTCGAGGAGGATGCTCGGCGGAATAGTGTCGCTTGACGACGCATCATATCGCGCTCAATGCATAGGCTATCAATCCAATATGATAGGGTGACTTATGGCCGACGAACTCCCTATGGCAGCACCAACGGAAGAAAAGTCCCGGTTGATTGGCCACGTTGAGAAGCTAATTGAAGATAGACGACGTGCTGGAAATTCAGTTTATTATCTCAGCACTCTTGGACAAGATTTAGCAGAAAGTAAATCACGAATAGAGAGCGTTTTTAACAAGAGAATATTGGATTTTGTTAAAGACGAGATTAAGTGCGAAGTGGTTTCGTTCGGAAAAAACAATAATGTTTATGCTATAAATTTAAATCCCGGGGAAGTTGCTCGGCCTGTTAAGCCCAAACCAAGATATAAACCGGAGTTTTGGAGAGCATTTTTTTCTTCAGATGATCCACAAGAAACCCGATATATCAGTCTAGACACATTATATTTTTCTAAAAATCGCGACGAAATCAGAGGAAAAGCCGACAGAATTCGCAGCATTGATCCAAAATTTTTTGCCGATCATGGTAGCGAAGACCCAGTTGCCGACACCATTGATAAGATCGAAAGATGGTTGGGCGACGAAGGTCTCGATCAAAGTGATCTAGTTAGAAAGAGCGAAGAAAGTAAATCCCGCTCAAGTTTGCTTGATGAAATTTTAAGCCGGCTATCGTATGAACAGAAGAAAAAAGTTACTTTTTCGCTAGATGTGATCGAGGCCCTTCATAGGCATTGAGCTATGAAAAATTTGGTAGCGCTATGTGGATTTGAAGCGCAGGTCGTAAATGAGATACGCCGGCGAAGCTCCAAACGATTTGCTGGGAAAAATTCTTTTCCGCTAATCATATTGGAAAATGAGGATCCCTACGCGTATTCGGAAAAGTATATTTCAAATGTTCATAGTCAGATGTGTCGAAAAATATCTGGCCACAAAATTTTGGATAAAATTAGAATATTAGCGGTTTTTGTCGATTATCGAAATGCCGATACTGAGCGCTTGGTGAAAAGCTTTTTTCCGTTCGCTATGCTTGCCCCTGTCCGATATTTCGATCCAGTTTCCAATGCAAAATTTGAAGAGCGGAGGAAATTGGTCGAGTATGTTAATATGCTGGAAACTTCGACCAACCGCGGCTTAAAGAAATGTGGTCAGGTCGAAGATTATTTTGCGGGGAAAAGGTTTTGCAATCTTTTTTTACCAATTCGTAATTTTAGATCGAAAGTTCTGTGTGATATCATTGATCGAATTCAATCCGATGCCGCTAATTCCAATGATATTTATGATCTTCTGCAAAAAGGGGATAAAGAGCTAAATAGCGCGTATCCGCGCTTGAAAGATCAAGGAAAGCCCTCAGTAAAGGATGAACGGAGGTTGATATTTAGCTCGCCGGGAAATGATCGGCACGGGATGGCTGACCGTTTGGTAAAGCCTCACAATCCTATCTGCCTTCTTTCGGCAAGAGCTAGGTTTGGCGGGGGGTTGGACCCCCTGTTTCATTTCGATTGCACCCCGGAACGAGGCGGTTTACCGGATACATTCCCAAATTGTCACGACAGGCCAACACGACCTAAAAGCGAAAAGCACGTGAATATCGCGGCAAATGATTACGTTAGATAACATAAGGGCGAGCTACTAGTTATGTAGCTCGCCCTGGAATGTCGTACTTGCTTCTAAAGCATCACGAACAATATGGTCAATCATTTTCAAAATGATGATCATATGTTCTCACACCTACCTTCGACATCTGATCACGCTAACCTCACCCGGCCGAGCTAAGCTAGCGTTTAACCAGAAGCCGCGCGAACCAAAATACCGCAAGAAAAATATTTTGGCTCTCGACTGGCCTTATGCCTCATACGCATAGCGATGAGACGCCGGCTCGTGCGTTGCTCTCGTCGATATAAGCATACTGATTGAAAGTTACAAATTGTTTGTTCCGGATAGATTCTGTGTCCAGACTCTACCGGGAATCCCTAGGGCAAGATATCAATCGCAGTCAGGCTGATGCCGCCGTTGCCATAACAGCTTAGAGCTTTGATCCTATAATCGCTTCTCACCCAAACAACGGCAGCATCGCCCGCCCCGCCCGGTCATATTCCTCGGCGTCGCGCAGGACCGTGTAGCGGCCGAGCTGGCGCATCACGGCATAGGCGATCACGTCCTGCGCCCATTTCCTGTCGAACTTGCGGCTCGCGGTGACGCGGGAGAGGTACATCGATCGCGTCACCTGCAGCGCGATGCGGATCGCGCGCTCCAGCTCCTCCTCGCTCACCGGTACCAGCCCCTCGGCGCGCTTGACCGATAGGGAGGTCGGGCGCATCATCGGCGCATGACGATCAATGGCCATCCCCGCATCGCCGTCGACCCTGCCGTATGCGGCGGGCGGCCTACGGTGGCGGGGACGCGGGTGCGGGTGTCGGACGTGCTCGAAATGCTCGCCGGCGGGGCGTCGCGCGAGGAGATCGTCGCCGATTATCCCTATCTGAAGGCCGAGGATATCGCCGCCTGCCTCGCCTATGCCGCCGACGCGGCCGGCCATCCCGTCGTCATCGCGGCGGAATGAAGTTCCTCATCGACGCGCAATTGCCCCCGGGCCTTGCCGGCTGGCTGGAGGCACGCGGGCATGACGCCGAGCATGTGTTCGCCATTCTACCCGGCGCCGCGCCCGATGCCGCCATCGCCGAACGCGCTGAGGCGAGCGGCGCGATCCTGATCAGCAAGGACGAGGATTTCCTGATGCTGAGGCGGCCGGACCGGTTCGCGCTGCTCTGGCTACGCTGCGGCAACACGACCAACCGCGCGCTCGGCGCATGGCTGGACCAGCGCTGGCCTGAGGTGGAAAGGCTGCTGGGCGAAGGAGAGCGTTTCATCGAGCTGCGATAGATTGCGCTCCTAGCCTTTCGGCGCGGCCCGGGTGCTCTGCCGCCGAACAAAGCAGCATCTTTTGACTGTCCTACTTCCGCCGCGGCGATCTACGGTACCGCCCGGTGGCGCTGCGCCGCCATGGTCGGCAGGCGCGCCGTCGAGGTGTTGGAGGAGGAGAGAGCGGGGCGCGCGCAAGGCGCTCCTGTGTCAAGCATGTGTAAAGCAGGTGTGAAGTTAGGCGCTTTCGAGAGGCGAAGGGCGGGATGTCGCGGCGATGGCGATGGGGAGAAAGGCTGGCGATGACGGGTAGTTGCACATCCCGCAAGCCGGCCGCCCTTGCGCGCGTGGAGGGGGGACCTGTGCGACTTCTCATGCCGGTCCGCTCGGTTCGTCGATGCTGGCGGGCGGTGCGGCGCGGCGGGATTCGGTTCGTCGATATTGCGCCGCCGCCGGTCGATCCATGGGTGGCGGAGCGGCGCAGAGGCGGGCAGAGCGAAGGCGTGACGCGGCGGGCATGCCCCCAAACTCCCGTAAGAAACCCGCCGCGTCACAACATAAAGGCGGACCGGTTCGCGATAATGACGAGCCGGCCGACCAAGGTTCAGGAAGGTCCATAAACATGCACAAGGCCGTGTCGACGCGGCTGCAGGTCGCGCTCGCCGTCGGCACGATGGCGGCAACCTGCAGCTGGCTCGCCCTCCCCGCCGATAGTGGCGAACCCGCCCGCATCGGCTCTCCCGCTGCCGTCTCCGAAAACGCGCCGCGCGCCTCCGCCCGCGCCCGGATCGTGCAGGGCGGCTGCCTCACCCCTGTCGACCGCCCCGGCGGCTGCGGCCTGCGGCGTGGCTGAACCGGTCAAATCGGCGGGCGGCAACGCCAAGCCCGTCCCGCCCGCCGCCGGGATTTTCGGGATGCGCAGGGGCTGGAGCGGCATTCGACCGCCAGCGAAAGCCTGACGGATAACACCCAACCTTCCATATTCGCCCCATTCCCCCTACATCGCGCGCCATGAGTGCATCCGCCGCCCCCATGTCGCGCCCCGGCGCCGACAATGCCGTCACCGTTCCGCGCGATCGCGCGCCTCGGGCGGACGGGAAGGTCGCGCTCGTCGGGCTGACCCGGGCGGAGATCCGGGAGGCGCTCGAGGGCATCGGCCTCGATCCGCGCCAGGCGAAGATGCGGACCAAGCAGCTCTGGCATCAGCTCTATCATCGCGGCGCGCGCGATTTCGACAGCATGAGCGAGATCGCCAAGCCGCACCGCGCGCTCTTCGCCGAGCATTTCGTCGTCGGCCGGCCCGAGATCGTCGAACATCTCGTCTCCGAGGACGGCACGCGCAAATGGCTGCTCCGGACCGATGACGGTCATGACTACGAGATGGTCTTCATCCCCGATGCCGATCGCGGGACGCTGTGTATTTCGAGCCAGGTCGGCTGCACGCTCAATTGCCGATTCTGCCACACCGGGACGATGCGGCTCGTCCGCAACCTCGTGCCGCAGGAGATTGTCGGCCAGGTGATGCTGGCGCGCGACACGCTCGACGAATGGCCCAAGCCCGGCGTGTCGAGCAACTACGATCCCGAAGGCCGGATGCTGACGAACATCGTGCTGATGGGGATGGGCGAGCCGCTCTACAATTTCGATCACGTCCGCGACGCGATGGCGATCGTGCGCGACGAAGAGGGGTTGGGCCTGTCCCGCCGCCGGATCACGCTGTCGACCTCGGGCGTCGTTCCGGCGATGAAGCGCGCGGGCGAGGAGATCAATGTCAACCTCGCCGTCTCGCTCCATGCCGTGACCAAAGAGGTGCGCGACGAGATCGTGCCGCTCAACCGCAAATACGGGATCGAGGAGCTGCTGCAGGCCTGCGCCGATTATCCCGGTGTCAACAATGCCCGCCGGATCACGTTCGAATATGTCATGCTGAAAGACAAGAACGACAGCGACGAAGACGCGCAGGAGCTGATCCGGCTGATCCGCAAGTACAAGCTCCCCGCCAAGGTGAACCTCATTCCCTTCAACCCCTGGCCCGGCGCGCCCTATGAATGCTCGACGCCCGAACGGATCGAGGCGTTTTCCTCGCAGATCTTCGATGCCGGGATCAGCGCCCCCGTCCGCACGCCAAGAGGGCGGGACATCATGGCGGCGTGCGGACAGCTCAAATCGGCGGCGGAAAAGAAGTCGCGCGCCGAGCTCGATCGGCTGGCCGAAGAGAAGCAGGCGGCTCTTTAGGCGATGCCGTCGCGCAGTAGGCGAATATATCCTCTCAGTGCTCCCGCCCTCCGACGCCGCCTGCGGCGTCGCTCAGGATAAACTTCGCCCTAATTTGCGAAAGGCCCCTGACGAGTGGTTTCTCAGTCTGGCCTCAGCCCAGAAGCCCTGGCGACGAACAGTCGCCGGTCAATCCATCGGCCTATATCGAAATTTTCTGCATCCTAGGATTTCAAGAGCCGTAGCACCTCTTCTCGACTTCGTTCGTCTTCAAGGAAAACGCCCATCATCTGGCTGGTCGTCATGATGACGCCAGGAGTGCTCACGCCTCGCGCGGTCATGCAAGAGTGGCTCGCTTCGATCACAACCGCCACGCCTTGCGGCTTGAGGTTGTCCCAGATGCATTGCGCAACTTCGGCGGTCAGCCGCTCCTGCACCTGCAAGCGGCGGGAAAAGCCGTGGAGCGCCCGCGCCAGCTTCGAAATGCCGGCGACATGATCGGTCGGCAGATAGGCGATCGCGGGCTTGCCGATGATCGGCGCCATATGATGATCGCAGTGCGACTGGAACGGGATCTCCTTGAGCAGCACGATCTCGTCATATCCGCCCACTTCCTCGAACGTGCGGGAGAGATGCACCGCCGGATCCTCGCCATAGCCGAGGCAATATTCTTTCCAGGCTCGCGCCACCCGCTTGGGTGTGTCGAGCAGACCCTCACGCGTCGGATCGTCCCCGGCCCAGCGGATCAGAGTTCGGATGGCGTCCTGGACGTCATCGGGGACCGGCGGCTTCGCCAGTCCGGCCCGGTTGTTGAAATCGTCTTCGTCGCGGCCGACCAGGCTGCTCATGCTTATCTCCCTCGCGAGCGGCGTCTAAATATTCGTTCGTTCGCGCTCCACTCCCTTAATTGCCAGTATGCCGGATGCCGCTCATAATGCCGAGACCATGACCGTCCCGCTCATCCATTCCTTCTCGTCCGCGAAGCTGCCGCAAGCGGCGGAGACGTTGCGCGGTGAGATAAGGGATTTCCTTGCCGAACGCCTTGACGGCGTTTCCCCGCGCACGCGCGCCAAGACTTGGTCCGGTTTCGACCCGGACTTCAGCCGGAGTCTGGGCGCGCGGGGCTGGCTCGGGCTGACCTTGCCGCGCGAATATGGCGGCGGCGGTGCGGACGCCTTTTCGCGCTTCGTCCTGATGGAGGAATTGCTGGCGGCGGGCGCGCCCGTCGCGGCGCACTGGATCGGCGACCGGCAGAGCGCGCCGCTGCTGATGCGCTACGGGACGGAGGAGCAGCGCCGTTTCTACCTGCCGCGGATCTGCGCCGGCGAAATCGTCTTCTGCATCGGCATGAGCGAGCCCAATTCGGGTTCCGACCTCGCCAGTATCAGGACGCGCGCAACACAAGACGGCGATAGCTGGCGGCTCAACGGATCGAAGATCTGGACGACGTTCGGCCACAAGTCGGATTACATGATCGCGCTGGTACGGACATCGGGCTCGCCGGACGATCGTCAGGCCGGGCTTTCCCAGTTCATCATCGACCTCACGCTGCCGGGCATTTCCGTTCGCCCGATCGTCGACCTGTGCGGCGACGCACATTTCAGCGAAGTGTTCTTCGAGGATGTGCGATTGCCCGCCGATGCGCTCGTCGGCGAAGAAGGGCAGGGCTGGGCGCAGGTCAATGCCGAACTGGCGTTCGAACGCAGCGGCCCCGAACGCATCTATTCGAGCATGGTGCTGCTCGATCTGTGGGCATCGCATCTGGCGAACAGTCCCGAAAACCCATGTCATCAGGAACGGCTGGGCAAGCTGCTCGCGCGGCTGGCGATCGCCCGCGAAATGTCGATCGCACTGGCGGCAAAGCTCGCCAACGGGGAATCGCCGGTCAACGAGGCCGCGTTGCTGAAGGATCTGGGGACCGAGCTGGAACAGGCTATTCCCGTGGAAATCGCCGATGCCGTGGGATCGGATCCGGCGCCGGTCGATCCCGAACTGCTCGGTACGCTCGCTTATCTGATGCAGATCAGCGCGTCTTTTTCGCTACGCGGAGGGACGCGGGAAATATTGCGCGGCATGATCGCGCGGGGCCTGGGGTTGCGATAGCCATGGACGACGAACTGCTCGGACCCTTTGCGCGTCTGCTGACGGACCTGTCTCCACCGGCCACGGTGCGCGGCGCGGAAAAAGATGGATCGGCGCCGGAATTGTGGGCGGCTATCGGCGATTCCGGCTTTCTCGATGCGCTGGTGCCCGAAGACAGCGGCGGGGTCGGCCTTCTGCCGCAGAATATCGCCTCCCTCGTCATTGCGTGCGGCGAGCATCTGGTTCCGGTGCCGGTCGCCGAAACCATCGTCGCACGGGCACTGCTCGCGCGGCACGGTGCGGATGTGCCCGCCGATGCGCCGATTCTGCTCTGGCCCTTGTCCGAGGACGGTAAGTTGTCGTCGCCGGTCGCGCCTGTGTTCAGCGACGGCTGCCTTGCGCTGGTTCAGTCGGGCAACGGCATGACACTGGTCGAAGCGGCTCAAGGTGAGCGCGATGGTTTCGGCCTGCCGGCGGCGCTGATCTCTGCCGACGCTCCGCCGCTCGCCGCGTTCGAATCGGACATCGACCTTCTGACCTGGGCCGCCGCGATCACGTCCGCCCATATGGCGGGGGCGATGAACCGCGTTCTCGCCATGTCGATCGCCCATGCTTCCGAACGCAATCAGTTCGGCCGCCCGCTGTCGAAATTCCAGGCCATCCAGCACCATCTGGCGGTGATGGCGGAACGGGTGGCGGCCTCCAATGCGGCGGCGCATTTCGTTTTCGCCAGCGAGCGACTGGCGCTCAACCCGTGGCGCGCGGCGGCGGCGAAATGCATGGTCAATCAGGCGGCGCCCGATTGCTGCGGGCTCGCCCATGCCGTGCATGGCGCGATAGGAATCAGCGAGGAGCATGACTTGCAACTCCACACCCGGCGCATCAAGCGCTGGCAGTTGAGCTTCGGTTCGGAAGCCTATTGGGCACGGCGCGTTGCCGCTTCCTGGCGGGAACAGGGCGGCGGCACGAGCATCGATAGGATCCGCCGGCAGATTCGGGGTGGCAGCGCGGATGGGTAGTCGAATGGGGAGCCGCCCGGGCGGTGGCCGAAGGAGCTTCGCATGAGCGATCTGGTAACCCGAACGACGCAAGACGGTATCGTCACGCTGGCACTGAACCAACCCGACACGCGCAACGCGATTTCCGAATTGCCGATGATCGACGCGATCGTCGGTGCGTTGCAGGATGCGGACGCCGATCCCGATACCCGCGTCATCATCCTGACCGGCGAGGGCAGCTGCTTCTCGTCGGGCGGTAATATCAAGAGCATCACGGCGCACGCTATGCGCTCTCGCCGAAAATGACCGAACCGCTCCCCCTTCGTGGAATTGGTGCCGCTGCTCACAAATTTGGCGGGTGAATAAGACTGCCGAATCACCTATCGGCTTTGGCCGGAGCGATGCCAAGGAGGATATGTTCCATGGTTTCTCAAGCCGCATTGCCGCGGCTGTTGCGCATCGGTGGTGGCGCTTCGGGCGAACTGGGCGCGATACTGGATTCACTCGGATTGTCGCGTCCGTTGATCGTGACTGACGATTTTCTGCTGAAAAGCGGCAAAGTGGAAATGTTGATCGACGGGTTGCGCCGCTCGGCTATCGAAGCGCGCGTCTTCGCCGATACCGTGCCCGAGCCTACGGCCGCCTCGATCGAGGCCGCGCTCGCATTCCAGCAGGAGGCCGACCATGATTGCGTCGTCGGGTTCGGCGGAGGGAGCCCGATCGACAGCGCGAAGGCGATTGCCGTGCTTGCCGTGCATGGAGGCCGGTGCGCGGACTACAAGGCACCGCATGTGCAAGATGCGGCAGGTCTGCCGATCATCGCCATCCCGACAACGGCGGGGACCGGTTCGGAAGCAACCCGTTTCACCATCGTCACCGATGAAACGACGGACGAGAAAATGTTGTGCGCTGGTTTGGCCTATCTGCCCGTCGCGGCATTGGTCGACTACGAACTGACGCTGACGATGCCGCCTCGCCTTACCGCAGACACCGGCATCGATGCGCTTACCCATGGCATCGAGGCCTATGTTTCGGCCAAGGCGAACCCGTTTTCCGATATCTTCGCTCTCTCCGCCATAAAGGCGATCGCGCCCAATTTGCGTCGTGTCTGGAACGACCCGGAGGATCGTGTTGCGCGCGAGGCGATGATGTTGGGCTCGATGCAGGCCGGCATCGCCTTTTCGAACGCTTCGGTTGCCCTTGTTCATGGCATGAGCCGGCCGATCGGTGCGCATTTTCACGTGCCGCACGGCCTTTCCAATGCCATGCTCCTGCCCACCGTCACGGCTTTTTCCGCTCCCGCCGCGCTTGCCCGATATGCACAATGCGCTCGTGCCATGGATATCGCCGGCGCTGATGAGGGCGAGCAGGGCGCAATCCGAAGATTGGTCGACGAGCTGGCCCGCATCAACGAAGAGCTCGAGGTGCCCTCGCCTCAAGCATTCGGCATTGATCCCGAACGTTGGTCGGCCCTCATACCTGTGATGGCGGAACAGGCATTGGCATCGGGTTCACCCGGCAACAATCCGATCGTGCCGACGGCCGAGCAGATCCAGGGTCTTTATCGTCAAGTGTGGAATCCCTGAGGCGGTCGCCATAATTGGGATAGCGCAACGTTATTCTGGGGCTCATTTCTAGCCCCCTTTAGATACTTATGACTGCTCATCTGCCCGTTCTTCTCTGACGGGTGAATTGGGGAGGGGCCATCCCTTCTTGGGGGGAATGATGGTTCCGGCCCTTCGTTCGTTCAATAGGTCAGATAGCTTGATAACATTGTTGTCGGCATTGACCTGCCCATCCCCAGGTTAAGTTAGAGTTCCGACGGTTGAGGTCGCCCTGCTGCGTGGCCTGGAGCGTAACGTAAGGCAGATCGGCAGGGCGAGGCAAGATCGTTTGTGGGGCTGGTAGCCGAACGAGCTGTGCGGGCGGAGCGAGTTGCAGTGGGCCCGCCAGCGGCTGATCAGTATGACCGCATCCTTGAGCGTATAGAAGATTTCCCCGTTCAGCAGCTCATCCCTGAGCGTGCCAATGCCGATTTCAAGTCGCCCAGCCACGGTTCATAAGCGCGCCAGTTCCCGACGCCGCTGCGATTGATGGGTCGGCGAACCTGTTCGGAGCTTGCGGTGCGGATCGCGTGTTCGGTTTTATGGAAATCGATGCAGGCCTGTTCGAAAGGCAGTTCAAGATAATCGAGCATGCGTCGGACTTGCCCCTCCAGATCGTCGAGCACGTTCTCATGCTGCACGCGCAGAATGCGGCCGGGAAGCACCTCGTCCCAATGTTCCATGAGGGCGACATAATCGGCATAATATTGCCCGACCTGTTCGAGTCCGTAGGTAAACTCCTGTCCTTCGGCGAAGAGCTGTTTGAAGCAGGAGAAACAGCAATCCATCGGATCGCGCCGGGCATCGATAATCTTTGCGTTTGGGAGGATCAGGTGGATGAGCCCGATATGCCGGAAATTGTTCGGCATCTTGTCGATGAACAAAGGCGCCCCTTGCCGGTGAATACGCGTACCTTCGATATATTCCTCGCCGAAAGTGCGAAGTTGATCTTCATCGAGATTGTGCAAATTTTGCGGGTAGGGCAACTTGTCTGACGCACGCTGGCGACCGCGCAAGCGTTGCGAGAGCGAGAGAATATTCGGCAGCTCGAGCGTGCCGTCGATCAGGCTGTGCGAAGCGAGGATCTGTTCGAGCAGCGTCGATCCGGCGCGCGGCAAGCCGACGATAAAAATCGGATCGGGCGCCGGGCACCCGTTGCCTGCCTGCTTGTCGAACAATTCGGCGGTGCAGATTTCGCGCTGCGCGGCGAACTCCCCGCTCATCTGGTCGGCATCGTAGCGGCTCTGGAGCCGCTTCAGATCGTTGCCGCGCTCATAGTAGCCGAACGACGCTTGATAGTGATTCCGATCCTCCAGCGCCTTGCCAAGTGCGAAGCAGATGTGAACGCGGTCCATGTGCGCCAGATCGCCGCGCGCCTCTTGCTCGCGCATCCGGTCGATCTCGGCTTCCTCGAAACGATAGGTCTTCAAATTGGCGAGAGCATACCAGGCATCGCCTTGATCGGGCTTCGCCGCACAGGCGGCACGGTAGGAGGAGACGGCCTCGTCCTGTCGCCCGAACGTTTTAAGCGCATGACCGCGCGAAGTCAGCGTCGCGGGATCGCCTGGCAGTTGTTTGAGAATGGCGTCGAACAATTCGAAGGCGCGATCATAATCGCCGACCTGCATCGATTCGATCGCAAGATGCGACTGGAAGATGGGATTATCCGGATCGCAATCGTAGAGCGCCTTCGCCTGGTCAAGCGCTTCGCCGAATTTTTGCCGCTTGCGAAGCACCTGGATATAATCGAGGCGAAGCTGGATGTTGTCGGGTTCGAAGGCGACCGCGCTCTCGATCAGAAATTCGGCATCTTCTAGCACGCCGAACCGCGAACCGATCTCGGCAAGCAGCCGCATCGCCTCCACGTCCCGAGGATGTTGCTTCAGATGTGCGCGGCAAGGATTTTCGGCCTTGAGTAGCTTTCCCTCATGCAAAAGATGCGTGACGGCCACGACGTCTTTGGGCAGCGACTTGAGCCGTTCCGCCTGCGCCACGGCCTCCGCCGCTTCGCCGGGCCGGCCCATGGCGGAGAGAAGATCGCCCTGGGCGCGCCAGCTGGCTTCGAGGGCCGGATTGAATCGTGTCGCGCGTTGAAATGCGGAGAGGGCGGCGTTGTCCTCGCCGACCGAACGGAGGAGATGACCCTCCTCCTGATGCACCCGGCCGAACTCGGGGCTGAGCGCCTTGATCGCGGCCAGTGTCCGCCGCGCATCATCTATGCGGCGCGCATAGCGTTCGCACACCGCGCGCATGTAAAGCGCCTCGATACTGTCGGGATCGGACTCCAGTGCCGGTTCGAGCAGCGCGATCGCGGCATCGGGGCGACCCGCGACGAGCTGTTGCCGCGCCGCGCTGATCGCATCCGTCGATGGGTCCTTGGACTGGCTCACCGGCCCTCAATAGGGAGATTGCGCGGGAATGGCGAACCGGCCGGTCCACCATTCAACACGCAAATAGCCTAGAAGCCGGCCGAGAAGCGCATACCGACAGTCAGCGGCCGGTTCACCGTCGTGCGCGCCCGGTCGTTGACGAAGGTCCCGCTGATTTCGGCCCGTTCGTTGGTCAGGTTGTCGGCAAACGCCTCGATCGACCAGTCGTCCGTCGCCACGCCGGCCGAAAGACCCAGCGTCGTCCAGCTGTCGAGCCGGTATTTGTTGATCTCGATGATGTCGGTGAACGAGGACGCCGAGTGCGTGATCTGCGGCATGATGTGAGCGGTAAAGCCCGGCGCGAAATCCCATTCGTACCGTAGGCGCATATTGCCTTGAAAGCCCGGGGCGAAGGCCAGCTCGCTTCCGACGAGCACGTCGTTCGTCGGCGTCAGCACGTCCGTGATCTCGGTGTCGAGGATCGAGAAGGCGCCGGCGATGGTGAGGCCCGTCAGCGAATAGGGCCGCCAGGCGATATCGCCCTCGATCCCCCAGATCTCCGCATCGGCCGCATTGTCGGAGAAGAACAGGTTGGTGATGCTCGGATCGAAGATCGTGGTCTGCAACCGCTCGATCTCGACATAGAAGATGCTGCCGTTGAACCGCAGGTCGCGATTGAACAGCTGCGTCTTCCAACCGAATTCGTAATTCGTCACGTCATCGGTATCGAGCGCGAACGGAACGGTGAATCCGCCAGGGCCCTGCGCGCCGCCGGGACGGTTGAGCAGGCCGGGGCGGAAACCTTCCGAATAGGTCGCATAGAACAGTAGATCGTCGGTCGGCGTCCATGTCGCGGTCGCCTTCAGGATCACGCCATTGGTGGTGGCGGCATCCGGTGCGTTGTTCAACGCCGCCACGACCTGTGCCGGCGTATTCGCGTCGATCGTATCGAGCGTATAGGTGATCTGGTTGGCAGGGTTGCACGAGCCGCGGAAGGTGATCTGGCCGTCGTCATTGTAAAGGTCGCTGATATCGGTGCCGAAGGCGTTGACGTCGGTGCCGTTCGGGCCTGACAAATTGCAGAAGGAGCTGTTGGCGCTGCCCTCCAGATCGACCTCCACGTCATAGTAGCGCGCACCCAGCGTCACCGCGAAGGTGTCCGGAACGATCTCTACCGTCGCCTCGCCGAAGATGCCGAACTGTTCATCTGTCCGCCGTACGTCGTTGCGGAAGATAACGCCGGCCGGGAACGGACCTGGGTCCGAGATCTAGCCCGTGGTGAACGGGAAGTTCGGCGCGAAGCCGATAACGCCCGGGCTGAACCCCTGCACGAATTGCGATCCCGTATAAGTGAAGTCGTTGCGCTCTTCCAGCGTCAAGTCGCTGTAGAAGCCGCCGATCTGCGCGCTGATCCAGTAATCGTCGGGTGTGCTGAAGCGCAGCTCCTGCGTGAACACCTCGGTATGGGTGTTCGACTGCACGAACAGGTTCGGCGCCTGGCAGGTGCCAGTCGGCTGGCCGCCCGGATAGCTGACCGAGCCGTCGCAGATATAATAGGGCAGATACTTGCCGACGAAGAGATAGTCGGAATAGTCGACCCGCTGATCGGCATCGCGCTCAGTATAGGCGCCCGAATAGACGAGATCGAGGAAACCGAGACGCCCTTCGAGCGTCCAGGCGGTGTTGTCGAAACGGTCATAGAGATTGTCTTCCTCGAAACGCTGGATCTCGTAATCGTCGAGTTCGGGATCGTCGAAGAACACGCCCTCGGTATCGAGCGTCTGGCGCATGTGTGAGACGGTCAACGACCAGAAATCGTTGAATTCGAGACGGCCGGTGAGGCGGAAGCCCGCATAGGTGGCATCGTTGAAATCATTCTCGACCAGATCGCCGACGCGTGCATTCTGGAAATTCACGAGCGACAGGTCCTGATTGGCCTGAAATCCCTGGCGCTGCGTGCTGACCGGAACGCCATTGTCGCGCACCGTGCCCGCGGGGCGGAAGCGCGCGCTTTCGAATGCATTGCGGCGGCCGGGCACATTATCGATATAACCGCCCTGATGGTCGAGGAAGGCGACGCCGCGAAACGCGAGAAAATCGGCGACGGGCACATTGACCATGACCTCGCCGCGCTGGCTCGGATCGCCGCCATCGGTGAACGATACTTCGCCCTGCACATTGGCTTCCCACACGCCCATGCGCGGCTTGTTGGTGATCAGCCGCACCGTACCGGCCTGCGATGACGCGCCGAACAGCGTGCCCTGCGGCCCCGAGAGGACTTCGATCCGCTCAAGGTCGGCGGCATAGACGTCGAGGTTGCGGCCCGGCTGCGAAAGCGGTTGCTCATCGAGATAGAGCGCGACGTTCGGCGCGAGACCGGCAACGCCGGCGGTGGTCAGATTGGGCGTCGTCGAGGCGAGACCGCGAATATAGATGGTGTTCTGGCCAGGGCCGCCGCCACCGGCGGTGACGCCGGGAAGCTGCTCGAGATAGTCTTCGAAAACGGTGACGCCGAGCTGGTCCAGCTCTTCCTCGCCAAGCGCCTGCACGGCGACCGGAACATCTTGCAAATTTTCGGTCCGGCGCGTCGCGGTGACGACGATGGTGTTGCCCTGCCGCGGTGCCGGCTGCGCGGCATCGCCGGTTTGCGACTGCGCGGCGGCCGGAGCGGAGACAACAGAATAGGTAAGGGCCAGCGCGGACGCGCTGGTCAACATGTTTCGCATTTAAGATTACCCCCCGGGGTCTAGTCAGCGGCGGCCCCTGTCAGGCCGCTCTCGTTTCGTTTTTAGGCGAATACGACGATGTGCAGGACATCGACGCTTAGTAGCGAGGCATTTCAAACAAGGCGCTTCGTCAAAGCCAACCCCCGCGTACCGATAGAGCGGTGGGCTCGCGATTGCCACGGCGATCGCTGATCTTCAGCCTGCTATTGGCGCGGTGTGGGACGGGCCGCGAATAGATCTTTGCGAGCACAGGGCAGGGTCGGCCGTTTGGGTTTCACATCCGCAAGCAGATTTTGAAGCCAATAACTTCAGACGTTGGAATTCGGGTCGTTAGCAGCATTCCCAATATCGCCGCCGAAGTCCGGCACGCCGCACAGAATCGGCCATACACAATTCAGAGCCGCAAGGGATGTCCACTACCTACCGCATCGCCCCGCCGGTGAACCGCTCGTACCGGCGGCGCAGATGGTGGCTGACGACCTGCCCCATCACCGCCTGCATCAGCCTCTGGCGCTCGGGAATGCCGACGCGCGTGGAGCCGATCAGCACGGCGACGGCATAGTTGCGGCCATCGGGCGTCGTGACGATGCCGACATCGTTATAGCCGGCCGTCATGCCGTTGAGATTCTGCCCGGTCCCGGTCTTGTGGCCGAACAGCCAGCCATCGGGCACGCCGCCGCGCAGCCGCTGCGGCCCGGTGCGCGAGGACCGCATTGTGTTGATCATCAGCGCCGTCGACTGCGGCGAGAGCAGTTCGCCGCGCACCAGCCGCGCCAGCGCCTCGACCATGCCGTTCGCCGTCGCGCCGTCGACGGGATCGGCGAGATAACGGTCCATCGCCGCCTGCCGCACGCTTTGCGACAGGTTGGCGCGGGCGCTGTAGAAAGCGCGGCCGGCATAGCGCTGCTGCCAGTCGAGCCCGGCGATGCCGCTCTGCAGCAGCCGTTCGCCCGGGCCGAAGCGCAGCCCCTGCAGATTGTTGCGGACGAAGAATTCGCGCACCGCCTCGGGCCCGCCGACATTCCACAGGATCCGGTCGTTGGCGAGATTGTCCGAGCGCGTCATCGCTTCGGTGAAGAGTTCGCGCAGCGTCGTCGTGAAGCCGCTATTCCCGACGCGCGCCAGCATCGGCTGGTGGAAGACGACCGTGTCCTCGGGGCCGACGCGGACCTGCCGATCGAGCGAAATCTGGCCGCGGTCGACGGCATCGAGCAAAGTCATCGCCACCCAGGTCTTCGAAACGCTCTGCTGCGGCTGATACTGGTCGCCGTTCCACGACACCGTCCAGCCGTCCTCGATATCGCGCACCGCGATGCCGACCCGGCCGTTGAACCCGCGGCCGAGCGCATCGATCGCCTGTTCGAGTTCGCGCGACGGACCGGCGGCCATTGTCGGCTGGGGTTGGGGTTGCGGTCGCGCTTCGGGCCGGTCGAGAAGCGGTCGCTGCGGCGGCGGGACGTTACTCACATAGTCTTGCGGCCGCGATTGCGGGATCGCCCCAGCACAGGCCGTCACCAGCAAGGAGACACAGGCCAGAACCAGAAACTGGCGCCACGCCGCGAACCGATCGAAAAGAATACGCATAACCACCCACCCCGAATTGAAGCGGTGACTATAACTCCCCTCGGCGCGCGGCGCAGTGAACGAAGTGTGGACGCGCCGCAATGCGTCGCACGCCAGAGTCGGTTCGTCGTATCTCCCTGACGCTACTCCCAGAAATAGGGCGCGCGCTGCCGGTTGCCGGTTTCGACCTCGTTCATCGTGATCGGATCGTACATCCGTCCGCCCAGCATGACGTAACGGATTTCGTCCGTGTTCCCGATATCGTCGAGCGGATTGGCATTGAGGACGACGAGATCGGCGAGCTTGCCGGGCTCGAGGCTGCCGATGTCCCGGTCGAAGCCGTAGATCTGCGCGGGCATGATCGTCGCCGCCTGCAGCGCCTGGAGCGGGCTCATGCCGCCGCGCACGAAGCTCCACATTTCCCAATGCGCGGCCAGCCCCTCTTCCTGCCCGTGCGCGCCGATCGAAACGGGCACGCCGCGTTCCATCAGCGCGAGCGCCTGTGCGGCGCTCTCATCGTCGACATAATCCTCTTCGGGCGCGATCGTCCGGCGGACCGAGCGCGACTGGAGCTGCCGGGGCGGCACGTGGCGCGAGAGGATCGGATGCGTCCAGACATCGCTATGCGCGCGCCAATAGGGATCGCCGGCCAGCCCGCTATAGGTAACGACGAGCGTCGGGTTGTAGCCGACCCGCGTCTGGCTGAAGAAGCTCAGCACATCCTCGTAGAGCGCCGCCTGCGGGATATTGTGCTCGAGCGTCGTGTTGCCGTCCTGGATGATCGTCATGTCCATGCCGAACAGCGACCCGCCCTCGGCGACGACCGCGATATTCTCGGCCAGCGCCGCGGCGACGACCTGCTGGCGCTGATCGCGGCGCGGCTGGTTGTAATTCTTGATCGAGTGCGCGCCCTGCAGGCGAAGCCGCCGAACATGGTCGAGCGCATCGTCATAGCTGTTGATCAGCGCATAGCGGCTGGGACTGCGCGCGCCGTAAACGATCTCGCCGGTCGAAAAGAGGCGCGGAGAGAGGATCATTCCCGCCCGCTGCATCTCGCTCGCCGGGAAGATTTCCGACGCCGTGTTCGACGGGTCGTGATAGGTCGTAACACCGAAGGCCAGCGTCGCCACCATGTCCCAATTGGTCTCGGGGATGATGTCGTCGACGCCCTGCGACCCGTGCGCATGGCCATCGACGAAGCCCGGGACGATCGTCGCGCCGGCGACGTCCACGGTGCGGATGCCGGCGGGCATCGTCATCGCCGCGGTCGGGCCGACCGCCTCGATCCGGTTGCCGTTGATCACGATCGTGCCGTTCTCGATCACGCCGCCATCCTCGCCCGCCATGGTGACGATCCGCGCGCCGGTCAGCGCTATGCGGCCCGATGCCTGGTCGGCGCTGACGGGGATGGAGAGCGAGGTGCCGGTTTCGGGCGGCACGAATTCGGCGCGTTCCTGCCCTTCGGCGGGCGGCGCCGAGGCGAAGAGGCCATTCGTCGAAATCGAGTAGAGCGTCGGGCCAAGCGTCCAGTGCAGCCGCGATCCGTCATTGCTCCAGCTCGGATAGGTGACGCCCTCGTCGCCGATACGGACGGCCGGAAGCCCCGTGCCCTCCATCGCGGCGTTGATGTCCTGCGTGCCCGGGAGCAGCGGCATGACGAAGCCGTTATAATCCTGCTGGAACAGGAAATATTCGCCATCGGGCGCGACCATGTAATGCGTGACGAGTTCGCCCGATGCATGGATGCGTTCATCGTCGCCGGTCCGGTTGACGCTGACGAGCCGCTGCTTGTTCTCGGCGCTCGTCGTCATGAAGATGCGGTCGTTGCCGGCGCCGAAATGCGGGCTGCTGCCGCCATCGGTCAGCCGCACCGCTTCGCCGCCTGCCGCCGGGATCATATAGACGCCGCTCTGGCCCGAATATTCGGGTGAGGTCAGGAAGCCGCCTTCGCCCGCTTCGTAGACGATCGTGCGGCCATCGGGCGAGAAGGCGGGGCGGCGGTAATGGCCGGGGCGCGTGGTGACGGCGCGGTCGCCGCCGCCCGACGCGCTCATCGTGCGGATTTCGCCGAGCCCCTCGTCGGTCCAGCGGACATAGACGATCCGGCTGCCGTCGCGGCTCCAGCTCGGGAAGAGTTCGAAGCCGTCGCTACGGCTCGTCAGCCGGCGCGGCGCGCAGTTGGCGACCGAGCAACTGTAGAGCCGGCCCAGCGTCTCGAAGACCACGGTGCCGCCATTGGGCGAGACGCTGGCGAAGCGCGGCATGCGCGTCTGGAAGCCTGCCGGGGCGACTTCGACCTGCGGTCGAGGCGGGTCGATCACCTCGCGCGTGTCGGCGACGCGGAAGGGGATTTCGCTCGCGCTGCCGCTGGCGATATCGAGCCGCATGATATGCCCATCGGCCCAGAAGACGATGCTGCGGCTGTCGGGTGTCCAGTCCATCCGCGGATAGGTGCCGTAGACGGTCCAGGTTTCCTGCATGTCGCGGTCGAGATTGTCATAGACGCGGCGGTTCGCGCCGGTCTGCAGGTCGTGGACGTAGAGCGTCGACTGTGTCCGCTCGCGCCGGACGAAGGCGATGTAGCGGCCGTCGGGAGAGGGGCGCGGGTTGAGCGCGCCGCCCGGGCCGCTGATCACCGTCGCGCGCTCGCCTGTCTCCATGTCGTAGCGCTCGACGTTGAACAGGTCGGTGTTCGAATCCTGCGCGTATTCGAAGATCGGACCGGAGGTGACGTTGCGGCTGAAATAGATGCCGTCGCCATTGGGCGCGAAGACGGGTTCGCCGAGATCTTTCTGGTGGTTCTCGTTCGGCCGCTCGACGAGCGCGACGCCCGATCCGCCCGAGACGTGATAGAGCCAGACCTCGCCGGTGCCGAGCGAGCGCCCGGTCGTGAAATGCTTGCGCGCGACGATGAAGCGGCCGTCGGGCGACCAGTCGGGCTGGTTCAAGAGGCGGAAGTCTTCGTTCGTGACCTGCCGCATATTCGCGCCGGACGTGTCCATCACCCAGATGTTATCGCCGCCTCCGCGATCGGAGGTGAAGGCAATGCGCGTCCCGTCGGGCGAAAAGCGCGGTTGCACCTCCCAGGCCATGCCGCTGGCGATCGGCGTCGCCGTGCCGCCGGTGATCGGCATGGTGTAGATATCGCCCAAGAGGTCGAAGGCGATCGTCCGCCCGTCGGGGCTTACATCGACGTTCATCCAGGTGCCCTCGGTGACGTCGATATTGACGGTGCGGCGCGGCAGCGGCGGGTTGTTCACGTCCCATTCGTCGCTATCGGCGGCTGCGGCAGCGGGCGCGGCGGGGACGGGCTGTTGCGGCGCAGCCTGTCCGGCCGCGACATCGGCCGCTTCCGCGGCTTCGCGCGCTTCGTCCTCGGTCGTCTCCGTCGCCTCGACCGGATCGGCCTCCGGATCGGGCGGCGCGACCTGCGAAAGCGCAGGCGTGGCGGCGATGAGCGCGAGGCTGCTGACGACGAGGCGGATGTTCATGTGCGGGCTCCCCTGAAACGGCAATACGTTGGGTGCGACGCTAGCAGAGCGGGCGTTGGATGGAAGAGCCGCCCGTCCGGACTGGAAAGCCGGTCGTCGAAAGACTAACTGGGATGCAGCGAAATCTCCCAGAAAAGGACCTGCCCCATGACCGCCGATGCCATCGTCATTTCCTCATATGCCCGTACGCCGATGGGCGGTTTTCAGGGGAGCCTTTCCGAAGTTCCCTCGACGCAGCTCGGCGCGACCGCCGTCAAGGCCGCGATCGAGCGCGCCGGCGTGTCGGGCGACGATGTCGAGCAGATTTTCATGGGCTGCGTGCTCCCCGGCGGCCTCGGCCAGGCGCCGGCGCGGCAGGCGGGGATGGGCGCGGGCCTGCCGATCTCGACCGAGGCGACGACCGTCAACAAGATGTGCGGCAGCGGCATGCAGGCTGCTATCATGGCGCATGACGCGCTCAAGGCCGGGACCGCCGACGTCATCGTCGCGGGCGGCATGGAGAGCATGACGAACGCGCCCTATCTCCTCAAGAAACACCGTTCGGGCGCGCGGATCGGCCATGATGCGATCAAGGATTCGATGTTCCTCGACGGGCTCGAGGATGCCTATGAAGAAGGCCGCTTGATGGGGAGCTTCGCCGAAGAGGCCGCGCAGCATTACCAGTTCACGCGCGAGGCGCAGGATGGCTATGCGATCGAAAGCCTGAGCCGCGCCAGCAGCGCCATCGAAAGCGGCGCGTTCGACGACGAAGTCGTCCCCGTCACGGTAACGACGCGCAAGGGCGAGATCACCGTCGATACCGACGAACAGCCCGGCAACGCCCGCCCCGACAAGATCCCCTCGCTGAAGCCCGCCTTCGCCAAGGACGGCACGGTGACGGCGGCGAACAGCTCATCGATCTCGGACGGCGCCGCCGCGCTCGTGCTGACGCGCGAAACCGTCGCCAAGGACAAGGGCATGCCGATCAAGGCGCGCATTGTCGCCCATGCCGCCCATGCGCATGAGCCGGGCAAGTTCACCTCGGCCCCGGTGCCGGCGATCAAGAAGGTGCTCGAAAAGGCCGGATGGAGCATCGACGATGTCGACCTGTTCGAGGTCAACGAGGCCTTTGCCGTCGTGGCGATGATCGCGATGCAGGAACTCGGCATCCCGCACGACAAGGTCAATGTAAACGGCGGCGCCTGCGCGCTGGGTCACCCCATCGGCGCGTCGGGCGCACGGATCATGGCTACGCTCCTGAACGCCCTCGAAAAGCGCGGCTTGAAGCGCGGCGTCGCAAGTCTGTGCATCGGCGGCGGCGAAGCGACGGCGGTGGCGCTCGAACTCGTTTAGAAGCAAGGCACCAGCACACCCCAATATCGTCATTGCGAGCGTAGCGAAGCAATCCAGGGCCACCGGCGCCATTGCTTGCAGCCCAGGATTGCTTCGTCGCTTTGCTCCTCGCAATGACGATCGAAGATGTTGCGGCAATTCCGGAGCACGCTCGCCATTCCGGCTTCCGATGGATGCTTCCGGTGCAGGCCGGGCCGCGATACCTCCACGCACAACCGCATTGACAATCACACCAGTAAAATACCAAAAGGCACTCGGGTAGAATCACGATCCGACGAAGAGGGCCGAATATAATGCAAAGCTACGCCAATGCGCGCGTCATTCACGATGCTGACAGTCACACCATGGAGACGGGCGACTGGCTCGCGCCCTATCTCGACAAGGATTTGCTGGAGTCGCTCGGCGCGATCTATGGCGACGCCGATACGGGGAACCGCATTCTCGGCATCATCGACGCCGCGAAAGAGCGGAAGACCGACCCCGAAAAGGACGCCAAGGCGCGCGAGAACATCATCGCGGGTTACAAGGGCTGGGCCGGCTATGGCGCCTTCGACAAGGACGAGCGCGTCCATGCGCTCGACGCGCTCGGTTTCGGATCGCAGCTCGTCTTTCCGACATTCGGCCTCGGTCTCGTGCGCCGTGCGAAGGACGAAGACACGCTCTACAAGGCGTCTTACGCGCTGAACAAGGCGCAGGCCGATTTCTGCTCGGCCGACGACCGGCTCGTCTTCATCGCCTTCATCCCGCTCGACAATCCGGCGCGCGCGCTCGAACTCCTCGAAACCGCGCTCGCCGATGGCGCGGGGGCGGTGCTGCTGCCGTCGAATCCGCCGGGCAAGGAACGCTCGCCCGGCCATCCCGACTACGATCCCTTCTGGGCGCGGCTGGTCGAGGCCGACATTCCCTTCACGCTACACATCGGCCCCGGCACGATGCGCCCGCCCTCGGCCTATATGAACAACGGCCGCGAGCGTGCGCCCGATCTGCACGGCGGCGGCGAGAATCTGCGCTTCGCCGACTATATGACGCTCTGGTATGCGCCGCAGATGTTCCTGACGCACATGGTCTATGACGGCGTGTTCCAGCGCTTCCCGGACCTGCGCGGCGCGGTCGTCGAATGCGGGGCGGGCTGGGTGCCCGATTTCCTCCGCCAGCTCGATTATGCGCACAAATCGTTCCAGCGGACCGATCCCTATCTGCAGGAGATGGACCTGAAACCGTCGGATTATATCCGGCGCGCGATGAAGTTCACGCCGTTCCCGGGCGAGGATGTCGGGATCATGATCCGCGATGCCGGACCGGACCTGCTCCTCTTTTCGAGCGATTATCCGCATCCCGAAGGGACCAAGGATCCGATCGGCAAGTTCGAACGAACGATGGAAGGTATCGACGAGGATGCGAAGGACCGGTTCTATCGCCGCAACTACGAGCAGCTTATGAACATGGCGCCCGCGGTCGAGGCGATCGCCGCAGAATAACCTCCGGTGGCAGGCCAGGGCAGCGGATATTTCGGTCGATCCCCCGAAACGGTTCCCCGGCCTTGCCCACAGTCTTGCCCGAGGCCTGCCCCGCGCCTAGCGTCGCCGAAACGATGACGGAGCAGCGATCAACGGCGGGCGAAGCGCGAAAACCATCCGAGGATCGGAGGGCCGAACTTGTCGCGAGCGCGGCGGACCAGATCGTCGCCATCGGATCGACCGCCATCTCGCTCAACGCCGTCAGCGAGGCGGTCGGCGCCAGCCGTGCCCTTGTCTATGCCTATTTCTCCGATCGCGACGCGCTCGTCGCGGCCGTGCTCGAGGATCATATCGAGAAGCTCGAGGCGTTGGGGCTGCGCCACGCGGCGCGCGGCGCGACTGCGGTGGAGCGCGGTTGTGCGACCGCCGACGTCTATCTGAGGCATGTGATCGCGCACGGCCCGATCCTCCGCTTCATCCTGCGCGACAGCCATTTGATGAAGCGGATCGGCACGCAGGTCGGCGGTTTCAGGATCGGCATCATGCTCGCGCTCGCGCAGATCGCGCGGCGCGACCTTGCCCTGCTGCCTCGCGAGGCAATGGCGCTGGCCGAGATGATGAGCGCGATACCCGAGGAGCTGGGGCGGCTATGCCGTGCGGGCGAGCTCGACGCCGATGATGCGCAGGCGACCTGCGCGCGGCTGGTCGAAGCGGGAATTCGCGGGCTGACGCCGTCGCGGGAATCAACCGGCTGAGGATTCGGCGAGCTTTGCGTTGCTGCGCATGCCCGCCATGATCACGGCGAGGCAAAGCCCCCATTTTGAAACGATTCCCATTGCGCCTTCGATCTGCAACGCATGGGGGACTGTCGCAACAACGACGATGGCCGAAAGACTATTAGGACAAGACGCCACGTCGCATAACGCAATCCCGAACGGTGATGCAGAATGACGAGGGCCGCAGTCAGCACGATCCCCCGCATCGCCAGCACTCCGTAAACGGAAAAGGCCAGGCGAGACAAGCGGAAGCGCGTCCAGGGTGTCCGGCGGGCTCGTAATGTACAATCCTCCGACGTGGAGAAATAGGCACGCCACGATCGCCGAACCGACCCATCTGCGCCATTTGCGTTTGGTCGTCAGTTCCGCCCCAGGCAGATATCCCGCGGCGAGCAATAGCTGTTTCAACAGCAGCGACAGGCCGATGATTCCGGCAAATCCGCCGATGATATAGGCTGTGTCGCGGTAGGCCAGATACGGGCTGTTTGCGGCAATCAGGACGGGTCCGGATATCACGATCGTCAGTGCGACCCAAATCGCGATGGCGACAGCGCGTCTTGCGGATTTCGGCATGGGCGGACGTTCTGCGGCGTCAAACCGGCGCGAGCATAAACTCCGTACTGACTGACGTATCGCTTGCGCTCGACATGACGGGGCGCAGGAAGACAGTGTCGTACGCGCCGTCATCATAGGCAAGGTGCGCATGCGGCTGGCCGAAGTTCGGAATGATCTGCTCCATTTCAAGCCGGAAGCTGCCGTCGGCGGCGGTCAGCACGCTGCCGTGATTTCTAGATTCCCGTTCTCCGCCCAGCGTTGTCGCGGCCCAGATCTGGATGCGCACGCCCTTCAGCGGGGCGCCGTCGCCTGCGCGGCGAACTGTGCCGGAAACCCAGAAACCCGTTCCCAGGCGATCGACCATCGGCGCATTCGGTCGGTAGTTGTTGCTGCCGCCGCGCATAGACCGGGTCGGCGCAAGTCCGCTGGCTTTCGCTGGCGAGAGCAACCCGACGGGTTCCAGCGCGGTGAAGGCGCTCGCCAGGCCGGCGGATACAAGAAAGGAACGACGATTGTAAAAAGGAGATCTCATTGTGGTTTCGACCTTTACGACCGAATTGTCATCCTCCATGTCCCCTTCCACACAAAGTTACATAACCTGCCTGGGCTACGGAACATGACCGCGGCGCACAATTGTGTGAGCGCGCCCGTCGCAATCGCTCATTCTTCCCGAATGTTAAGGCCTGATTCGGGAGGTCATACAAACCCGAGAGCTTTTCCGAGTTTGTGCGCGAACCCGATTTCCGGAACGGGCCAGGAAGCGCCCAGATTGCTGTCGGCCACCCGCGATGGCGGATTCGTGTCAGGCTCA
>NZ_CAKZNF010000028.1 GCF_937129435.1 uncultured Parasphingopyxis sp.
GAATTCCGCACCGCCCGCCAATGCATGGCGCCGATCGAGGGCCGCGGCGTGCTCGCCCATTGGGACAGCCGCTTGGGCCAACTGATCGTCTACACGGCCTGCCAGATGCCGCATATCGTGCGCACCGGCATGGCAACAGGCCATCAAGGAAACGGAATTCGAGCATGCGCAGGATGCGTACAGGCAATGCCTCCTCCTTCGAGCATCTCTTTCTCCATTTCCGATAGCCCGCCACGGCAGAACATCCAGAACCGTTCTGCCGCTTCGCCGCGCACATCATTCAGCGACACTCGGAGTCATCATGCTGAAGAAACTGGTCCTGGCCGCCTTTGCCTCATCGCTGCTCGTCGGCTGCGCCTCGGTTCCAATGGAAGACAAAAACGCATCTGCCGAAGCCAAGCGCTTTGCAGCCCCTGCGCCTGGCAATGCCGGTCTGTACATCTACCGCAACTCGGGCGTAGGTGGTTCGCTGAAGAAAGACATCTGGGTCGGTGACAAGTGCATCGGCGAATCCGCACCGAAGGTCTTCTTTTACGAACAGGTCAAGGGCGACATGGAGCACAAGATCTCCACCGAATCGGAGTTCTCCCCTAACGATTTGCTGGTCAAGACCGAAAGCGGCAAGAACTACTTCATCAAGCAGGCAGCCGGCTTCGCCAGTTCCGACGCCCCGCGGCTGTTGCGCGGCGAGGCGATCTGATCTTTTCCGGACTGAACTCAGGCGGGCGGATTGCCTGAAAAGGCGCGGGTGAGATCGGCATCCATCCGCCGGAAGCTTTCGGCTAGGATCGTCATGTCGGAAAAGGCGTGCGCGAGCGCGATGCCGCCCTGCCATTCGGCAATGAGTTCGCGCGCACGCGACAGGGCCTGCGAAGGCCTCAGACCCGACCGGCCGATTTCGCCGGCGAGAAACTCGATCAGCCTCGAGAAGCTCTCCGCCGCGCGCGCCGAGGCCGCCGGCGCGGTCTCGCGAAAGTCGCGCACGGCGAGCGAAATGGGGCACCCCCGCTCCATGAGGCTGCGGTTGGATTGCTGCAGACGGCGCAGCAGGAACCGGCAGCGCTCCTCCGCATCGGTGGAGACGGTGGCGGCATCGGCCACGAGCGCGCCGGTCTCGCTGAGGAAGATGTCGGCTACGGCGAGCGCGATGTCGGCCTTGCTGGGATAGTAATAGAACATGTTGCCCTGCGGCACGCCGGCAGCCCTGGCGATATCCCCTATCGAACTGCCGGCAAACCCCTTGCGCCAAAACAGGTCCGCAGCGGCCGCCGCGATCGCCTCGCAGTAAAGCCGGATGGCGCGCGACGCGTCGTCATTGGCCGGGATCGGGAAAGCGATACCGTCCGGGCTGACATTGCTGTCGAGCACGGCGACGACCGGGATGCCAAGCACATTGGCTTCCTTGATCGCGAGATCTTCCTTGTTCGCATCGATCACGAACATCGCATCGGGCAGTCCGCCCATGTCGCGAATGCCGCCGAGCGACAGTTCGAGCTTGTCGCGCTCGCGCGTCAGCTGCAGGACTTCCTTCTTGGTGAAGCCCGACGTGTCGCCGCCAAGCTGCTCTTCGAGATTCTTGAGCCGCTTGATCGAATTCGAAATCGTCTTCCAGTTGGTCAGCATGCCGCCGAGCCAGCGATGGTTGACGAAGTGCTGGCCGCACTGGCGCGCGCTCTCGGCAACCGGCTGCTGCGCCTGGCGCTTGGTGCCGACGAACAGCACCTTGCCGCCCGCGCCAACCGTCTGGCTGACGAAATCGAGCGCCCGCTGCATCAGCGGAACGGTCTGCGAAAGATCGATGATGTGGACCCCGTTGCGTTCGCCGAAAATATACGGCTTCATCTTGGGGTTCCAGCGATGGGTCTGGTGGCCGAAATGCGCTCCGACCTCGAGCAATTGCTGCAGCGTGACAGAAACGTCCGCCATAGGGGTTCTCCTTCCCGGTTATACCTCTGACGGACAAGGATCGAAGCGCCGCTTCGACACCGGTATGTGCGTCCGCCATGTGGAATGAGCGCGCAGATAGTCGCGTTCGTTGGAAATATCAAGGGTTGACTTGGAAAGAACAAACAGCGAACATGTGTCCGTTCGCCGCTAAATCCGCTCCGTTGACGGAAATGTGGATAAGCCTGGGGAACGCCAGCTAATCCGCGGCGTTGGCCGCGCAAGAATATAAGGGAGCCCGTCCATGGTTCAGCTAATTGCCGCTTTGTTCTTCACCGCTGCTCTTTTCGCAGCTATCGGCGTCATCGCCGTCACACTGCAGAAAAGCGGGGGCCAGATACTGGCCGCGCTACGCGGAGTGGTGCCGGCCGCCGATCTGCCGCAGGGTCGTGCCCCCCGGGCAAAGCCGGTGCGCGGCGCTACCCAGCCTCTCCGTGCTGTGCCGACGCGTCGGATCGCCGCCTGACCTTTGCATAGCGCGCCATGCTGATAGGAATGCTGAGAACATAGGCTGTCGTCAGCACCGACAGTGAAATCCACGGGACGTTGACCACGACCACGATAAGAGCCGCAATGCCGATCAGGGCAGGAAACCGCATGGCACGGCTGAACCGGAGGGACGACCAGCTGAACGTTGCGACATTCGACACCATCAGGAACGCCACCGCCGCCGTCCACGGCGCGACGACGTAGAATTTGGTCAGTATCTCCGCCTCGGTTACCAGCCAGAGATAGATGGGCATAAGCAGCAACAGTGCGCCGGTCGGTGATGGCACGCCTGTGAGGAAACCGGCGGACTTGTGGGGTTGCTCGTCGGCGTCGATATTCGCGTTGAACCGCGCCAGCCGCAATGCGCAGGCTGCGGCGAAGGCCAGCGAGAAAATCCAGCCATAGCGGGGCAGCGTCTCAAGGCTCCAGAGATAGACGATCAATGCGGGTGACACGCCGAACGCAATAACGTCCGACAGCGAATCGAGCTCGGCGCCGAACTTCGTCGATCCATTCAGCAGCCGCGCCACGCGGCCGTCGAATCCATCGAGAACGGCCGCTGCGAGGATGAAGATCAGCGCGACTTCCCATTGCTGCGTCAGTGCGAAGCGCACGGCGCTCAGTCCCATGCAGAGCGCCAGCACCGTAATCGCATTCGGGATCAGGGCGCGCGTCGGGAGGCCTTGGATAAGGCCGTGACGCATCCGTCGCGGCCGCTTCACTGCGGCACGCCGAAGGCGCGATCGCCCTCCCCGATCTTGGCGATGATCGTTTCGCCGGCAATCGCCTTTTGGCCGAGCACGATGCGCGGCGCGGTACCGGGCGGCAGATAGATATCGAGACGGCTGCCGAATCGGATCAGGCCGAAGCGTTGCCCGGCGACGAGCATGTCCCCGGGCTTGATGAAGGTAACGATACGCCGCGCCACCAGACCCGCGATCTGCGTAAAGCCGACCCGGTGGCCGTCTCGCGTTTCGATCATGAGATGCTGACGCTCATTCTCCTCGCTCGCCTTGTCGAGATCGGCATTGAGGAATTTGCCCGAAATATAAACGACGCGCTTCACCGTCCCGCCGATCGGCGCCCGATTGATGTGCACGTCGAACACGCTCATGAAGATCGAGACGCGCGTCATCAGTTCCTCGCCAAGCCCTTCCGGTCCGGCAAGTTCGATCGGCGGCGGCACATCGCGGATCAGCGTCACGAGGCCATCGGCGGGCGACACGATCAAGCCCTCCTCGGTGGGCGTCACCCGCACAGGGTCGCGGAAGAAGGAAGCGATCCAGATGACGACGCCCAGCATCGGCCAGGCAAGGATTTCCCAGCCGAGCAGGAAAAAGATCAGCGCGATGCCCGAAGCGATGGCCAGATATTTGTAGCTTTCGGGGTGGATGGCAGGCCAGCGCCAGCGAACGTCCCGATTGTCGCCTTCCGGCTTTTGCAATTCTGTCATGCCCGTTCAATACAGTCGGCCCGTTCAGGTGACAATCGCGGCGCAAAATCCCTAGGGTTGCGGTTGATTGCGGCTCGTTTGCCGCTTAGACGGATGCCGACTATTCCTCCCAGTTCCGGAAAGCGAAGATACGCATGCCAACCAAAATCAAGGTGAAAAACCCCGTCGTCGAGATCGATGGCGACGAGATGACCCGGATCATCTGGGAGTGGATCCGAGAGCGCCTGATCAAGCCCTATCTCGATATCGACCTCGAATATTACGATCTTTCGGTCGAGAAGCGCGACGAGACCAACGACCAGATCACGGTCGATGCGGCCAATGCGATCAAGAAGCACGGCGTTGGCGTGAAATGCGCGACGATCACGCCGGACGAAGCCCGGGTGGAGGAATTCGATCTCAAGAAGATGTGGAAGTCGCCCAACGGCACGATCCGCAACATCCTGGGCGGCGTCGTCTTCCGCGAGCCGATCGTGATCGACAATGTCCCGCGGCTCGTGCCGGGCTGGACGGATCCGATCGTTATCGGCCGTCATGCCTTCGGCGACCAGTATCGCGCCACGGACATGATCATTCCCGGCCCCGGCAAGCTGCGTCTCGTCTTTGAGGGCGAAGACGGCAGCGTGCAGGACGAGGAGGTGTTCCAGTTCCCCTCCTCCGGTGTAGCGATGGCGATGTACAATCTCGACGACAGCATCCGCGACTTCGCGCGCGCCAGCTTCAACTACGGCCTGCAACGCGAATGGCCCGTCTATCTGTCGACCAAGAACACGATCATGAAAAAATATGATGGGCGGTTCAAAGACCTGTTCCAGGAGGTGTTCGACACCGAAGGCTTCAAGGATCGGTTCGAGGCTGCCGGGACCGAATATCAGCACCGGCTGATCGACGACATGGTCGCCTCGGCGCTCAAATGGTCGGGCAAGTTCGTCTGGGCGTGCAAGAACTACGACGGAGATGTGCAGTCGGACACGGTGGCCCAGGGCTTCGGCTCGCTCGGCCTCATGACCTCGGTGCTGATGACGCCCGACGGCAAGACGGTCGAGGCCGAAGCCGCGCACGGCACGGTCACCCGCCACTATCGGATGCATCAGCAGGGCAAGGCGACCTCGACCAATCCGATCGCGTCGATCTTCGCCTGGACGCGCGGCCTCATCTATCGCGGCAAGTTCGACGAGACCCCCGATGTGACGCGCTTCGCCGAAACGCTCGAGCGGGTTTGTATTGAGACGGTCGAGAAGGGCCAGATGACCAAGGATCTGGCGATCCTGATCGGCCCCGATCAGGCATGGATGACGAGCGAACAGTTCTTCGAAGCGATCCGCGTCAATCTCGAAGCCGCGATGGACGAGTGGTAGGGATTTACCGCTGAATCTCAGCCATGGGCGTCCGGGCTTTCGATCCGCACGGGATCGAATCCAAGACCGATAATTCGTCCGGGGAGGCGCCGCAGGCGCGGGAAGCGGTTCAGCAGCCTTACCGGCAGGAACGGCTGTTCGATCGGCTTTTCGCGTTCCAGTAACGGCTCGATCACGCGATCCTGAGCGAATTTCTGTAGGCGCTGCATCCGCGTCACCGCGCGCCAACGCTTGTCCTGCACCCGGTGAAGCAAGGGGTCCGGGTCCGCGCCATTCGCCATTGGAGCCGCAAGGATATTCGCCGCCGCCACCGCATCCTGCACGGCGACATTGATCCCGACGCCGCCGATCGGGCTCATCGCGTGCGCCGCGTCGCCGATCGCCAACAGTCCGGGCCGGTGCCAGCGCGTGAGGCGATCGAGCGCCACATTGAGCAGCTTGACCTTGTCCCAGCTGTCGATGGTCTCGATCGGGCCGGCCAGCTCTGGCGCGGTGTCGCGCAGCATCTCGCGGAACGCACCGATCCCGCGTGCACAAATGGCATCGGCCTGCCCTTTCTTGAATACGAAGGCGCATTGCAGATAGTCGCGGCGGTCGATGAGGACGAGGAAGCGTCCCGCCTTCATCACGCCGAAGCTCTCACCACCCGTCCCTTCCAGCTTGTCGAGCCGGAACCAGAAGACATCCATCGGCGCGCCGATCTGCTCGAGCGGCAGCTCGGCCTCCTCGCGAAGCACGGATCGCCTGCCGTCGGCGGCGATGACGAGATTGGCGGCAATATCGCCCCGCAATGTACGCACACCGCTGACCCTGCCGCTGGAATCGACGGTCACACCGGTGGCTTCGGTCGACATGTGAAGTTCGAATTCGGGATAGCGCCGCGCCTTATCGGCGATGAAATCGAGCAAATCCCATTGCGGCATCATCGCGATGAACGGCGCCGCGACGCGCAGTTTTCGAAAATCGACGATCTTCATGTCGCGCCCGGCGATCTTGACGCCGATTTTCTCGATCCGGCTGTGCGGCAGCGATAGCAGCTCGTCGAGCACGCCGAGCTGATGGAACAGCTCGAGCGTCGAAGGGTGGACCGTATCGCCGCGAAAATCGCGCAGAAAATCGTCGTGCTTTTCCAACACGGTCGTCGGAACGCCGGCGCGCGCGAAGAGCAGTCCGGCCATCATACCCGCCGGCCCGCCGCCCACGATGCAGACTTTCCCGGCTTTTTCTCCGCTCATGCTGGCACTTTAACGCCTTTCTTGCCTAGAAGCGACGGCATGCACCACGGCCTCGAATCATCTTCGCTCATGAGCGATGCGCTCGTGATCCTCGGCGCGGCGGGGATCGTCATCCCGTTGTTCGCCCGTTTCCGGATCACGCCGATCATCGGTTTCATCCTGGTCGGCGTGCTCGTCGGCCCGGCGGGGCTAGGCTCCTATACCGACCGGGCGCCATGGCTCGAATATATGACGATCTCCAATACGGAAGCGATCGAGCCCTTTGCGGAATTCGGCATCATCCTGCTGCTGTTCACCATCGGCCTCGAACTGTCGTTCAAGCGGCTTTGGGAAATGCGCGGCATGGTGTTCGGTCTTGGTGCGGCAGAGCTGCTGGGGTCGGGCATATTGATTGCCTCCGCGCTGATGGCCTTGGGTCAAGGGGCGATCGGTGCGCTCGGATTGGGACTCGCTCTCGCGCTTTCGTCGACGGCACTCGTCCTCCCGATGTCGGGGACGAAGACTCCAGTCGGGCGCGCGGCGCTCGGTATGCTGCTATTTGAGGACGTCGCGATCGTACCGATCATCTTCTTCCTCGGTGCGATGGCGCCAACCCAGGGTGGCAGCTTTGCTGAACTGGGCGAAACGCTGCTCTACGGGTTCGCGACCGTCGCCGCGATGCTGATCGGCGGACGCTTCGCATTGCCGCATCTCTTCGCCCAGGCGGCGCGGACGAAAAGTCCCGAAGTGTTTCTTGCCGTCAGCCTGCTGATCGTCATCCTTGCAAGTCTCGCGACGACCGCCGTCGGCCTGTCGCCGATCGTCGGCGCGATCGTTGCGGGTCTTGTCATTGCCGAAACCGAATATCACCGCGAGGTCGAGGTTATCACGGAACCGTTTAAGGGTTTGGCCCTCGGCGTCTTCCTGATCACCGTCGGCATGAGCCTCGATCTCGGGCTGGTTGCGGAATATTGGCAATCGCTGTCGATCGCCGTGATCGGCGTCGTGTGCGTCAAGACGCTGGTCACCGGCCTGCTCCTCCGCGTCGCCGGGGCGCGACGATCGACGGCGGCGGAGGCAGGCCTCCTGATGTCGTCACCGTCCGAAACGACCCTGATCGTGCTTGCGGCTGCGTCTGCGGCCCAGTTGATCCAGCCGACGACAGCCGCCTTCTGGCAAACGGTAACGGCCATCGGCCTTACCATCACGCCGCTTCTGGCGCGGCTCGGCCGCGTCCTCGCACGGCGGGTGGAAATGCGCGAGTTCAGCGTCGAATTGCCCGGCGAAGGCGGAGAGGACGAACGTATCGCCATCGTCGTCGGTTTCGGTCGTGTCGGCCGACTGATCGCGGAGATGCTGCGGCAGCACGAACAGCCTTTCCTCGCCGTCGATTCGGATATCGACGCAGTCGCGAGAGGACGTATGGAAGGCTTTCCGACGATTTTCGGTGATGTAGCACGGGGCGGTTTTCTGGACCTGCTGGATCTCGATCGCGCAACCGCGGTGATCCTCACCATGGATGATCCCGTCGCGAGCGTTCAGGTCGCCCGGCGGATCCGCGCGGCCTATCCCGATCTCGCCATCGTAGCGCGGGCGCGCGATACCGATCACGCGGCGCAACTCTATCAGGCAGGCGTTACCGATGCGGTGCCGGAGACGGTCGAATCCTCACTGCAACTTTCCGAGGCGGCGCTGGTCGGCCTGGGCGTCGCCATGGGTCCCGTGATCGCATCGATCCATGAAAAGCGCGACGAGTTGCGGCGGGAGATCATCAAACTTGGCGAGGTCGACGATCCGCGCTCGCTCGCGCCGACGCGCCTGCGCGATCTCGATCGCGGTAAGAAAGCCGAAACCTAGGCTGGTACGGCCTCCAGCGCATTGCGGATGGCATCCAGCGCCGCTTCGGCCTTGTCTCCATCGGGGCCGCCGCCTTGTGCCATGTCCGGCCGTCCGCCGCCGCCTTTTCCGCCGAGCGCCTCGACGGCCGAACGCACCAGCGCAACCGCATCAATCTTGTCCGTCAGATCGTCGGTCACACCGGCAGCGACGCTGGCGCGACCCTCATTGACCGCGACGATGGCAGCGACGCCCGATCCCAGCCTGTCCTTGGTCTCGTCGATCAACCCACGCAGCGATTTGGGATCGAGACCGTCGAGGACCTTGCCGCTGAAGGCAACACCCGCGATTGTTTCATCCTCGGCTGCATTGGAAGTGCCGCCGCCGCCCAGCGCCAGGGCCTTTTTGGCTTCCGCCAGTTCCCGGTCGAGCCGCTTTCGTTCCTCGATTAGGACGGCGACGCGAGCGGGAACATCGTCTGGCGTGGTTTTCATTGCATCGGCGGCGGCCGTCAGGCTGGCTTCGCGGCCACGATACCATTGCCGCGCGGCTTCGCCGGTCAGCGCTTCGATCCGGCGCACGCCCGAAGAAACGGCGCTTTCGGCGATGACGACGAACAGACCGATGTCGCCCAGCGCGCCGACATGCGTGCCGCCGCACAGCTCGACCGAATAGTCCCTTTCGCCCTCGCGGCCCATCGAAAGCACGCGGACCTCGTCGCCATATTTCTCGCCGAACAGAGCCAGCGCGCCCGCCTCGATCGCCTCGTCGGGCGTCATCAGCCGTGTTGTGACCTCGGCATTGTGACGAATCTGCGAGTTCACGTCGCTTTCGATGGCGGCGATTTCGTCCGGCGTCAGCGCCTTGGGATGCGAGAAATCGAAGCGCAGCCGGTCTTCGGCAACCAGGCTGCCTTTCTGCGTCACATGGCCGCCAAGCCTGTTGCGCAACGCTGCGTGCAACAGGTGGGTGGCGCTATGATTGGCACGAAGCCTGGTGCGCCGCTCGGCATCGACCGACAGCTTGACGACATCGCCGGTCTTGAGACTTCCCTGTTCGATCCGCGCATGATGCGCATGGAGACGGCCTAGCGGCTTTGATGTGTCCGAAACGATCGCGCGCAGATCGCCGTCATTGGCGATCGTGCCCGTGTCGCCCATCTGGCCGCCGCTCTCGCCGTAAAACGGCGTCTGATTGACAATGACGACGACATCGTCGCCGGTCTTGGCCGTTTCGACGCGCTCGCCGTCGCGCAGAAGGGCCAGCACCTGGCCTTCGCCATCGTGCGAGACATAGCCTGTGAATTCGGTGCCGCCGAACTCCTCGGCAATGTCGAACCAGACCGATTCCGACGCCGCTTCGCCGGAGCCTTTCCATGCCGCGCGCGCCGCCTTCTTCTGTTCGTCCATGGCCGCATCGAACCCGGCGCGGTCGACCGAAAGGCCGCGACTGCGCAATGCGTCTTCGGTCAGGTCGTAGGGGAAGCCGTAGGTGTCATAGAGTTTGAACGCGGTCTCGCCGGCCAGCGTATCGCCTTCGCCCAGCGACGCGGTCGCCTCGTCGAGCAATTTGAGGCCGTTGTCGAGCGCGCGGCGGAAGCGGTTTTCCTCGAGGTTCAGCGTCTCCTCGATCAACGGCTGGGCGCGGACGAGTTCCGGGAACGCGCCGCCCATTTCGGCGGCGAGCGCGGGGACGAGCCGGTGCATTAGCGGCTTTTCGGCACCGAGCAGATGCGCATGACGCATGGCGCGCCGCATGATGCGGCGCAGAACATAGCCGCGCCCTTCATTGGCGGGCAGCACGCCGTCGGCAATCAGGAAGCTTGACGAGCGAAGATGGTCCGCGATGACGCGGTGCGACGCGGCCATGTCGCCGTCCGGCGCGGTCCCGGTCAACTCGGCGCTCTCGGCGATCAGCGCACGGAACAGGTCGATCTCGTAATTGTCGTGCGTCCCCTGAAGCACCGCGGCGATGCGTTCGAGACCCATGCCGGTATCGATGGAGGGGCTGGGCAGGTCGCGGACGATCTCATTGTCCTCCTGCTCATGCTGCATGAACACGAGGTTCCAGATCTCGACGAAGCGGTCGCCATCCTCGTCGGGGCTGCCGGGCGGGCCGCCGGGAATATGGTCGCCATGGTCGAAGAAGACCTCTGAACATGGCCCGCACGGCCCAGTGTCGCCCATCGCCCAGAAATTGTCCTTGGTGGCGATGCGGATGATCCGGTCTTCGGGCAGGCCCGAAATCCGGCGCCAGAGATCATATGCCTCGTCATCGGTATGATAGACGGTGGCGGTCAGGCGGTCGGGCGAAATCCCCCATTCCTTGGTCAGGAGATTCCAGGCGAGTTCGATCGCCCGGTCCTTGAAATAGTCGCCGAAGGAAAAATTACCGAGCATCTCGAAAAAGGTGTGATGCCGCGCGGTATAGCCGACATTGTCGAGATCGTTGTGCTTGCCGCCGGCGCGCACGCATTTCTGTGAGCTCGTCGCGGTCGCATAGTCACGGCTTTCAAGGCCGGTGAAGACGTTCTTGAACGGCACCATGCCCGCATTGACGAACATCAGTGTCGGATCGTTGTGCGGCACGAGCGGCGCAGACGGCACGAGCGCGTGGCCCGCGTCGGCGAAATAGTCGAGAAAGGACCGGCGGATATCGTTGGTCGACGTCATCGCTGCGATGTAGGAGAGCGGCGCAATTCCGGCAAGCGCGTCGTTGTCGACGCGCCTGCCGGAAAGCGCCGGTGGATGACTAGGCGTCGGTTTCGCCGTCAGTGGCGCCGGTATCTCCGGCACCTGAATCGATCTCGGCATCTACCGGAGTTGCAGTATCCTCGGTCACGACTTCCGAGGCCGCCACTGGTTCGTCGGTTTCAATCGCTACGATGCCGGGTTCGTAAGGATTGCTGCTTACCACCTCTGCTTCCGCGGCGGTGCCGGCCGATGCGGTTGCGATACCGCTCGAACGGAACTGGTCGTCCGTGCGCAGCGCGATGACCTCACCATCCTCATCTATATAGGTCGATGCGTTCGCCGACCCGACCGGAGAAAGTGTGACGCGGAGCGGATTGGGCTCGAGATTGTTGAGCGATCCGTTCGAGGCATCGACACCGGCGCCGATGATGCCGCCGAGCAGAACATTGCCGGCAACGCCGGCCGCGCCGCCGCCGCTGAAAACGCTGTCCACTGCGACCCAGCCCGTCTGATAGCCGTCGAGTTCGAACTGGACGTTGAATTCGCGTCCCCGCTTGAGATGCAGTTCGCACGGCGTGACACAGCTCTCGCCGTTACTCAGCGTCGCCGTCGCACCGGATGGTGTGGTTTCGATCGTATAATCCTGTCGCGTGCCGCGAAGAACGGTCGCGCAGCCGACAAGGCTCGTCGACGCCAGCACGATGCCGGCGACCCGAACTATAGTATTCATTTGAGTTTACCCCCGAAATTGCCAGAATTGGCCAGGGCGCTATTGGAGAAACTACTGTCGGAAGCAAGTGGAAAAGCCGCGTCGTGCGTAGTTTGCACGTCGCCCATCTAGACGGCGGAACAACCTCGCATGATACGGCCCATCAGACCTACTCGTTCTCGTCCTCGTCCTGGGCTCCCGGCCCTGCCATCATGTCTTCGGCGATTTCGTCGTCCTTGCCGCGGATCGCATTTTCCAGCTGCTGGCAGATTTCCGGGTTTTCCTTGAGGAAGGTCTTGGAGTTCTCGCGCCCCTGGCCGATCCGCGTCGAATCGTAGGAGAACCAGGCACCCGATTTCTCGACGATCCCGGCCTTGACGCCAAGATCGAGGATTTCGCCGACCTTCGAGATACCCTCGCCGTACATGATGTCGAATTCGACCTGCTTGAATGGCGGCGCGACCTTGTTCTTGACCACTTTCACGCGGGTCGAATTGCCGACCACCTCGTCGCGATCCTTGATCTGGCCGGTGCGGCGAATGTCGAGACGGACCGAAGCATAGAACTTTAGCGCATTGCCGCCCGATGTCGTTTCCGGGCTGCCATACATGACGCCGATCTTCATCCGGATCTGATTGATGAAGATGACCATGCACTTGGAACGGTTGATCGAACCGGTGAGCTTGCGCAGCGCCTGGCTCATCAGCCGGGCCTGCAGGCCGACATGGCTGTCGCCCATCTCGCCCTCGATCTCTGCGCGTGGCACGAGTGCAGCGACCGAATCGACGACCAGAATGTCGACCGCATTCGAACGGACCAGTGTATCGGCAATCTCGAGTGCCTGTTCGCCGGTATCGGGCTGCGAGATCACCAACTCGTCGATGTCGACGCCGAGTTTCTTCGCATAGCCGGGGTCGAGCGCATGTTCGGCATCGATGAATGCCGCCGTACCGCCCGCCTTCTGCGCTTCGGCAATGGCGTGCAGCGCGAGCGTCGTCTTGCCCGAGCTTTCCGGACCGTAAATCTCGATAATCCGGCCTTTCGGCAGGCCGCCGATGCCGAGTGCGATATCGAGACCGAGCGAACCGGTTGAAATCGCTTCGATCTCAATCGCCTCGCGCGAGCCGAGCTTCATCGCCGAGCCCTTGCCGAAGGCCCGGTCGATTTGGGAAAGCGCCGCGTCGAGCGCCTTTTGTCTGTCGCTGTTGTTCATATTGCCTTCGGTTTCGATGACTTTGAGATGCGCGGCCATGGCCTTTTCCCCTCGTAGTTGCAGCACGCCGGACGTTCAACGCGTAAGGGGTGTGTATATGGTTTGTTCTTTTGGAACAAGAGGGGAACGAAACTTTTCCTACGTGCTCGTCAACGCCTGCTCGATCGCTTCGCGCACGGCGTCGAGCGTATAGGGTTTGGCGAGATAGGCAGCCATGGCATGGCGTTCAGGGGGTGAATCGATCTGGCCGCCACTGGCGAGAATGAACGGCTTGCCCTTGTCGGCCAGCGCATCGGCGACAGGCCAGCTTGCCGTGTTCTCGCGCAGGTTGATATCGAGGATCGCGACATCGAAATCGTCGCCCTCGACCGCGGCCAACGCGTCCTCGACCGAATCGGGCGTGCCGACAACCTTGTGATCGAGGGACTCGACGAAATCCTCCAGCATCATGGCGATCAGGGGTTCGTCTTCGATGATAAGGATTGCGGCCATGTATGACCCCTATACCGGCTCCACACGGGGACGCCACACTGTCATGCACATCAATCGCTTTTGCCCGGAAGAACCTTTCGCACCGCTTCGGAAAGCTGCTGCACCGAAAAAGGCTTGGGCAGGAAATGCACGCGATCGAGGTTGATCGATTCGCGCAACTGTTCCTCGGCATAACCCGACATGAAGACGATCGGCACGTCGGGCATTGTCTCGCGCAGCACGCGGGCCATGGCCGGCCCATCCATGCCGGGCATGACGACATCGGAAAGGATCATATCGAAATCGGTCCGTGTCTCGCAGATTTCGACGGCGCGTTCGCCGTCCTCGGCCACGGTCACGGTGTAGCCCTGTCGCGTCAGCGCGCGCTCGGCGACGGCACGGACCATGTCCTCATCCTCGACGACCAGGATCTCGCCGTTGCCCCAAAGCGCATCGGCGGCGCTTTCGTCTTTGGTGGGGGACTTGGCCGACGCGGGCGCAGCAGGCGCCTCGCCCTTGTGGACGGGCAAATAGAGGGTGAACGTTGTCCCCTCGCCCTGCTCGGAATCGGCGAAGATGAACCCGCCCGACTGTTTGACGATGCCGTAGACCGTGGAAAGGCCAAGGCCGGTCCCCTTCCCCACATCCTTGGTGGTGTAAAAGGGTTCGAAAATCTTGCCGAGCGCATCGTCGGGAATGCCGATGCCGGTGTCGGAGACGCTGAGTGCGGTATAATCGGCGGGCGGCATGATTTCGCCGCCCATCGCCGTCACTTCGGCGGGCGTCACGGCGAAGGTCCGAAGCGTCAGCGTACCGCGTTCGCCCTTGGAGAGCATCGCATCGCGCGCATTGACGGCGAGGTTGACGATCACCTGTTCGAGCTGCCCCGGATCGGCGCGTACCGGACCGAGGCTGCGCCCGTGATGCACCGACAATTCTACCGTCTCGCCGAGCAGCCGCTTGAGCAGGTTCGACACTTCGGACACGACGTCCGGCAGCTGGAGGATCTGCGGACGTAGCGTCTGCTGCCGCGAGAAAGCGAGAAGCTGCCGCGTCAGCCCCGCCGCACGGTTCGAATTGGATTTGACCTGCTGGATATCGTCATAGTCGCTGTCGCCGGGCGAATGGCGCATCAGCATCAGGTCGCAATGGCCGATGATCGCTGTCAGGATATTGTTGAAGTCGTGCGCGACACCGCCCGCCAGCTGGCCGACGGCCTGCATCTTCGTCGCCTGGGCCACCTGCCGCTTGAGCTTTTCGTCTTCGCTATTGTCCTTGAGGCTCAGCAAAACCGGCGAATCGCCCAGGCCCCGCGCTCCGCCGATCGTCAGCGCCGTCGATTCATCGGGACGCGATTTGAGCCGAACCGCGATATCGGCCGAAGCGGCGGTCCCGCCCGCAAAGCGCCGGACGGCATTGGCCACCGCCGTCTTGTCGTCCTCGACGACAAGGTCGCCCGGATAGAGCGGCCTGTCTCCCTCGGCGAGACCCGCTGCATTGCGAAAGGCGCTGTTGATGAAACGGAACCGGCCGTCGCTCCCCGCCAGCGCGATCCCGAGCGGCAGCATCTCGAGCAGGTTCTGCAGGCTCTCGGCGTCCGATCGTCCGGCTCCGACGCCCGGCAGCTCGTCGAGCATGAAGAAGAGGATCGGATCGCCTTCTTCGGCACCCGTCTCCAGCGGCACCTGCACGAGGCGAAGCGGCAGGGCATCCTGGCCTTCGGCTTTCAGACGGATCAGACCGTCCTCGCCGGTTTCGAACAAAGGCGTGAATTCGCGGCGGCGCAGCCGCTCGTCATTCGTCATGGCGCGATGGCGAAACACGCGATTGCCCGCGATCATCTTGCCCCGGCCGTCGACAAGCACCGCCATCACGGCGCTGCGGCCCAGTGCGAGGCCGCCCTCTCCTTCGATCAGGCGGACCGCTTCGCCAACAAGATCGCTGCCAGCCGCGGGCGCCAGCCGCCAGATCAGAAAATCGGCGTGATCGCCGCCCCGAGTCACGAGGGCGTCGAAGGCACCTTCCGGCGTGGAAAGCGCCGCTGCTTCACCGCGCCCGTCGCGCCATGCCGTGCGGCCCGCCTGGGTAAGCCGTGCCTGTCCGTCTCCGGACACGCCGAGGCCGGGCGGGGTTGCACCGCCACGAAAGGCCCGCTCATAGGCTGCGTTCGCAGCGACCATCCGGCCTTCGCGATCGGTAATCGCCACCGGATGAGTGGCCGCCTCCACGACGGCGCGAGCGAAGCTGCGATCGGGCGCAATAACAGCATTCACCGTCGACGTGGACCGGCGCGTCAGAATCAGAGCTATGCTGACCACCAGCGCGAACATGGCGGCAAAGCCCGCGGCAAATAGCGGGTTCTCCAACAAAAACATCAGCAGGACCGCTGACGCAATTCCGATTCCCGCAATGGCCAGCAGCAGCGTACGGTCGAGCAATGCCGTTCGGTCGGGCTTGTCCGATTTCGGGGCGAGGCTCGCCATCAGCCCGTGGCCTCGCTCCGCCTCAGCGAACGTCGCTTCCATTTGCGCGCCGTGCGGTAGCGCCAGAACCATTTTGCAAGGAAATAGGATACCACGCCGGACGCGATCGCGATGACGAGCAGGCCGAGCACCATCGCGGGAGCCGCATCGGACGCGAACCAGTTGAGCCATTCGGAAAAGCCCGCGCCTTCATCGATCAACTCTCGAAACCGCCCTGGATTGGCCTGAAAGCCGAACAGGTCGTTGCCGACGAAAACGGCAGCGATCAGGATGAAGGGTGTCGTGAACGGGTTGCTCGCAAAGGTCGCGGCAGCGGCAACCGGAATGTTCGCGCGAAATGGCAAGGCGATCAGCGCGGAACAGAGGATCTGCAGACCCGGTATCATCACGAAGATGCCGACGACCATGCCGAGCGCCGCGCCGCGCGGAACCGAACGGCGGGTGAAGCGCCACAGTTCGCGCCTCAGCACGCGACCGGCAAACGGCTTGATGAAGCGATTGCGCGCCAGTTCCTCGCGCGTCGGCGAATGTTTGCGGACCCAGCGGACGAAGGGGCCGTGCTCGCTCTCGCCGCGCCTCCTAGCCATGATCTTTCAGCAGTCTGCCCTGCTCTCTCTTCCAGTCGCGTTCCTTTTGCGTCGCGCGCTTGTCGTGCGCCTTCTTGCCCTTGGCGAGCGCCAGCTCGACCTTGGCCCTGCCCTGGCCGTTGAAATAGATCGACAGCGGTACGAGCGTCATGCCCTTGCGCTCGACCGCACCGGTCAGCTTGTTGATCTCGCTCTGGTGCAGCAGCAGCTTTCGCCGGCGCCGCGGATCATGGTTGAAGCGATTGCCATGGCTGAATTCGGGGATGTTGGCGTTGATCAGCCAGATCTCACCCTCCTCGACATCGGCATAGCTTTCCGCGATCGATCCCTCGCCGAAGCGCAGCGATTTCACCTCGGTGCCCTGCAGGGCAATGCCTGCTTCGAACTTCTCGTCGATCGCATAGTCGAACCGCGCGCGCCGGTTCTCGGCGACGGTCTTTGCCTTGTCGAAGGTTTCGGGCTTGGGTCGGGCCATGACCGCCTCCATATCGGGAAAGCGCACGGAAAAGGAAAGGCCGTGCGCAGAAGGGCTGTGGTTCGGTAAATCAGAACAATATAAAGCTGTTTCGTTCAGCCGGACGTCAATCCCGATCATGCAAGTTTCCGGGATATTGATGGAGCCAGAATCATGTCTTTCTCTATGGTGGTTGCAGTCTTGACCTTGTTCGGCGCGGACGGACCGGTGATGAGCAATGCCGACTATCTCAATGCGCTCAACGCCTATCGGGCGGTGGCACGGGGAGAGATCAGCGTGAACCAGCTCACGCCCCAACAGCGGGCGGACATCCTCGAAATCGACCGGCGGCTGCGCGAGGGCGAACTGCCGCGCGGTACGCCGCAAGAGCGCTGTATCGACGAACAGGTCCGGCAGCATCGCGGCGATCCTTCCCAGCTCGACTGGGAAGTCATCGACCTGGCGTGCAGCCAGCGCTGATCTGGCCGGCAATTCCAGTATTTGCCGGCTAGATTATGCCGGCATGTTCGAGACCGGCATCGACCTGCCGTTGCGCCTCCTCCGAGGGCCAAGTCATGGGCAATCGCAAATCGCTAGGAAAATCCGGCATGATCCTGGACAGCGCGTATTTTGCCGGACCGGGCGAAGCATCGGCAAACAGCGCCTTGTGCAGCGGAAACAGCCTTTCGTGAATTTCGCGGGCTTCGTGAAAGGCGCCCTTTTTGCAGGCGGCCTGGAATTCGGCACAGAGTTCCGGCGCGATATTGGCGGTTACCGAGATGCACCCCACGCCGCCCAGGACGTTGAACGGCAGTGCAAGATCGTCATTGCCGGAAAGCTGGCAGAAATCGTCCGGCGTGACGGCCCGCTGTTCCGTCACGCGGGCAAGGTCGCCCGTGGCGTCCTTGATTCCCACAATTCCCGGCAATGTCATCAGTCTTTCTAGCGTAGCAACGGCGATATCCGAAGCCGTGCGGCCCGGAACGTTGTACAGCACGATTGGCAGGTCGCATTCGCCGACGATCGCTTCGAAATGACAGAAGATGCCCTCCTGGCTCGGCCGGTTGTAATAGGGCGGGACGAGCAGTCCCGCGTCTGCCCCCAAAGCCTTGGCCATCTGCAGATTCTTGATCGCCGAACGCGTGTCGTTGGAACCGCAGCCGGCGATGACCGGAACCCGGCCTGCCGCCTGGTCGACGCACACCCGGACGACTTCGAAATGTTCGTCGAAACTCAGCGTCGCCGCTTCGCCCGTGGTACCGCAAGGAACGAGCGCGCCCGACCCGTTCTCGATCTGCCAGTTGACAAAGCTCCGATAGGCGCTCTCCTGAAACGTTCCGTCGCGAAACGGGGTCACCAGAGCCGGTATCGAGCCGCTGAACATCCGTTTCTCCCTTCACCTTGCCTGCCGGTCGCGGCATATGGGCCGCAACCCAGGTCCGTTCACCGCCTGATAAGGATCGACCGAGCAGGATGTCCAGCATGTTGAAAAAATCCATTGCCATCATGGCGCTATGCAGTGCCACCGCCGTCTACGCCCAGAATCTGAGTTCCGAGCAGCGCGCCTGGTACGCCAGCCGCCTCGGTGTGTCGGGTGCCGGGCCGGTCGGTTCGGTGCCGCAGGCCGACCGTCTCGGCGAGGCGCTGCTTCAGTGGAAGCGGCTGCAGCAGAGCGATAACCTGCCGTTCAACGACTATGCGAGCTTCCTCGTTACGCACCCCGATTGGCCGGGCGAAACCCGGATGCGGCGTATTGCGGAAAACCAGATCCCCTCGACGGGCTCCTCTCCCGCCTCGCTGGTTGCCTTTTTCGATCGGCATCCGCCGGTCACGGCATCCGGGGGGCTTCGCTACGCAGAGGCCTTGCAGGCATTGGGACGCGAGGCGGAAGCGCGCGAACAGGCGCGAGCGGCGTGGCGGCGCGGCGCGTTCAACAGTACGTCCGCGAGCGCCGATGAGGCGGCGATGCTGCAGCGGTTCGGCACGGCGCTGACCGCGGAGGATCACGACGCGCGGTTCGATATGCTGCTCTGGCAGGACGATACGAGCGATGCGGCGCGGGTGCTCTCCCTGACGTCGCCTTCGCGCCGCGATGCACAGGGTGCGCGCCTGAGGCTCGCTACCGGTGCGGGCGCCGAAGCGGGCGGCGACGCGATCCTGGATGCAGGCTATGTGGCCGAGCGGGCGATGTGGCTGCGCAACAACGGCCGGTCGTCGGAGGCGCGCTCGCTCCTCGCCAACCGGCCGCCGCTGCGATATCGCCCGGGTGACGCAGAAGAATGGTATGAGGTTCTCCTGACCAATGCGCGCGCCGCGGAAAATGACGGACAGCTTTCGACCGCCTTCGACATTGCGAGCCGCGTCGACGACGCCTTCCCCGCCGGCACCGATATTTCCGAACAGGCGCTTGGTGTGCGCGACGACTATACGAGCCTCGTCTGGCTCGCGGGGACGACGGCGTTGTGGCACCAGAACCGGCCGGCCGAGGCGATCGGCATGTTCGAACGCTATGCCCGCGCCGCCCGCACGCCGCAGACGCGCTCAAAGGGCTTTTACTGGGCGGGCCGCGCGGCACAGGCGGCCGGCCGCCGCGATGAGGCCAATCGATTCTACGAAGAGGCTGCGGCTTATTACGACTATTTCTACGGCCAGCTCGCCTATGAGCGTCTGGGCCGCCAACTTGCCGTTCCCGGTACGCAGGCCGAACGGCCTACTGCCGAGCAAGCCAACGCGTTCAACGAGCGCGAAATCGTCCGCGCGGCCCGTATGCTCGGACAACTCGGCGCCTGGGAAGACCAGTCCACTTTCCTGCGCGAGATCGCCGAGCAGATGGAAACCGAGGGCGAACACCAGCTTGCCGGGCAGCTTGCGTCGCAGATCGGCCGGCAGGATCTCGCGGTGATGGCGCATCGCAGCGCCCGGGTGAATGGCTTCGACGCCAGCAACTATGGCTATCCCGTCGTCAACATGCCCTCGGGGACGGAGCGATTCTTCACCATCGTCCATGCGATCGCGCGGCAGGAAAGCCAGTTCGATCCCCGCGCCGTCAGCCATGCCGGAGCGCGCGGGCTCATGCAGTTCATGCCGGCGACGGCGCGCGAAGTTTCGGGCTGGATCGGCCGCACTTACAGCCCCTCCAACCTCACCAACGACCCGCAATATTCGATCCAGCTCGGCCGGGCCTATTATGAAAGCCTGCTCAATCGCTGGGGCAATCATGTGCTCGCCATCGCCAGCTATAATGCGGGCCCGGGCAATGTGAACCGCTGGATCCGCGCCAATGGCGATCCGCGCACGGCGGGCGTCGACATCGTCCAGTGGATCGAGGAAATCCCGATTTATGAGACGAAGAACTATGTGCAGCGTGTGGTCGAAAATGCGGTGATGTACGACCTGCTCCACCCGGACCGCGCTTTCATGCCGCGCAGCAACATGCCGGCCTCGCGCTGGCTCGGCAAAGGCACGCCGGGCTGATCGAACCGGGATGGCGGATGCGCCGAACTATATCACGCCGAACGGCTTTCAGGCGCTGAAAGACGAATATGAGCGGCTGTTCGCGAGCGAGCGGCCGAAACTGGTCGAGACGATCAGCTGGGCGGCCGGAAACGGCGATCGCAGTGAGAATGGCGACTATATCTACGGGCGGAAAAAGCTGCGCGAGATCGACAGGCGGCTGAATTTCCTTTCGCGGCGGATGAAGGCGGCGAAGGTCGTCGATCCTACGCGTCAGGAGGATCGTGACACCGTCCGCTTCGGCGCGACGGTCGTGATTGCCGACGAGGACGACAACCGGCGTGAGGTGACCCTGGTCGGCGAGGACGAGGCGGACGCCTCGGCCGGCCGGATCAGCTGGAAATCGCCGCTGGCGAATGCGCTCAAGAACGCTTCGGTCGGCGATGTGCGAACTGTCAAACTGCCGGCCGGGCCGAAAGACTATGAGGTGCTATCGATCGACTATCCCGGCTGATACCGGGCGACAGAGCTTCAGCCGCAATCGATATCGATCACCCTGTTGTAGCGATCGTAGGTGACGTTAACCCGGTCGAACCGATAGTCCAGCGTCACCGGCGAACCTTCCTCGACCCAGCGAATCTCCCTTGCGCCGGTACGCCGCAACACGACATCGCCAAGGCGGCGGTCGGCCCGCTCGCCGATAAGCGACTGGGCCGGACGCGCGTCGCATTCGCGGGGCTGGTCGGCTGGCGGATAGGGATGGCCGGGATAGCCGGGATTGCTGTAGCCATAGTTATTTGCCGTATGCGTCAGTGCGGTGCGGATCTCGACGTCGGTCAGCCGCAGGTCGCGGTCGACATCGGCCCAGCGCCGGAAAAAGGCGTTGGCTTCATCGGCATCGCGGCGGCTGAGCACATTGTCGCGCCCTACCCGATAGTGGTCGCGAATGAACTTGTGCCCTTCCCAGGTATGGGCGAGCCACGGGTCGAGCCTGCCGCGCTGGCTCACGCGGAACGGGCTGTCGCGATAGTCGCCATAGCCATGATCGCCGTGATAGCCGTTTCCGCCCCGGTAATCGTCGTTGTAATAGCCGCCATGATGGCCATAGCCGCTGTCATAGCCGTGCCCGTAGCTGTCATAGGCGCAGCCCTCGGTCATCAGACCGGCTGCCAGCAATAGCCCGAACGATTTCACCACCGTCGTCATTTCATATGCCTCCCGAATTCGGCTCGATATGCCATGAAAGCCGCGAAAACGGCAAACGCGGTGAAGGCAGGATTGCGCCTATGTCCCCAAATGGGACGCCACCAGCGCCTCCAGCGCGGGATCGGCCTCGGGCGGATCCATCGAGACGTGGGATTCCAGCGCGTCGGCGACATGCGTCAGGGCAGCGATCCGCGCCGCTTTCTTGTGGTTGCCGTCGATGATCTTCCAGGGCGCCCAGCGCGTGTCGGTCTTGGCGAACATGTCGTGCATCGCATCGAGATATTCCGCGCGCTTGCCACGATTCCGAAAGTCGTCTGCGGTCAGTTTCCAGCGTTTCCACGGATGCTCGAGCCGCTTGCGGAAGCGCTCGTCCTGTTCCTCCTTCGTGACGTGCATGAACAGCTTCACGATCGGCGTGCCGCTGTCCTTCTGTTGCGCCTCGAACTCGTTGATTTCGTCATAGCCGCGTTTCCACTCGGACTCGGTGCAAAAGCCCTCGACTCGTTCGACCAGCACCCGCCCGTACCAGGTCCGGTCGAAAATGTTGATTTCGCGTTCGCCGGGCAGCCTTTTCCAGAAACGCCAGAGGAAATGGCGCGCCTTTTCTTCTGCCGTCGGTGCGGAAATGGGCCAGACCTCGAAGAAGCGAGGGTCCCAATGGCCGACGAGGCGGCGGATCATGCCACCCTTCCCCGCCGCGTCCCATCCCTCGATGGCGAGCACGGCACGCTTGCGATTGATGATATAGGCGGCCTGGAGATGACCGAGCCGCTCCTGCAGCGCGGCCAGGTCATCGCCATAGTCGCCATCATATTTGGCGCCGTTTTCGAAATCGGTAAGATCGATGGTCATGATCCGTACCTGCCACCTCTCCGCAGCCATGAAAAGCGGCTCGGTCCTTGTTTTGCGTGAGTGGAGCGAAATGGGGCAGTATCAGCCGATGACGCTGCTCAGTCTTCCATGATCAGCATCGCGATCCGTTCCGGGTCCTCCATCGGCATGAAATGGGTGAATTGGGACAGGTATACGTCGCGACCATGGACAAATGCGTCGGCGAGCTTCGGCCAGGTCGGCGAATTGGTGAAATCCATCCGCTCGCCGCGCGGCTTTTGCGGCGCGCGCAGTACCGTGACCGGCGTTTCGATCTTCGCGACGGCGTCATAGGGATTGTTTCCGGACGACCCCATATACATCGAGGCTTCGAGCCGGGGCGGACAGGCGAGCTTGTATCCGTCGCCATCCTCCGCCGGCAGCAACCCGTGACGGCAATAATCCTCGAGCACCGCCGGTTGCCACAGATTGTAGGGCGAGCGGTCGCGGAAATGCGCGGCCATTTCCTCCGGCGAAGCAAAGCGATCGCGCCTGCGAGCGACCGGATGCTCGGATGGGTCTTCATACGGCCAGATTCGTGGCGCATGGTACATCTCCGGAGGCATCAGCACCGGATCGACCAGGACAAGCCGGACAAAGCGATCGGGCATCTTCGCTGCAAGCTGCACAAGGCAAAACCCGCCCATCGAATGCCCGACGCCGATGGCGCTTCGTAAGTCGAGACCGTCGACCAGCGACGCGATACTGTCGGACACCGCCACCCAATCGGACAGGCTGTCGGGCTTGTAGGAGCGGCCATGGCCCGGGAGATCGACGGCGACGATGCGCCGATCCTGCGGCAGATGCGCTACCACCTGATCCCAGCAGCGCGCGTGGAACCCGGTAGCGTGGAGCAGGAGAATGGGGTGTCCGGATGCATCGCCCCATTCGAACCGGCAGATTTCCCCTGCCCCGAAATCTTCGCGGAATTCCTGCGGTCCGGTACTCATCCTTCCTTCGGCGGCTCCACGACGCGTATGTTGAGTTCGCGAAGCTGCTTGAGGCTGACCTCGCTCGGCGCTCCCATCATCAGATCTTCGGCGCGCTGGTTCATCGGGAAAAGCACGACCTCGCGCAGGTTCGGTTCGCCAGCGAGCAGCATGACGATGCGGTCGATACCGGGCGCTGAGCCGCCATGCGGCGGGGCGCCATATTTGAAGGCGTTGATCATGCCGGAGAAATTCTCGTCGACATCGGCTTGGCTGTACCCGGCGATTTCGAACGCCTTGTACATGATGTCGGGCCGGTGGTTCCGGATTGCGCCAGACGAAAGCTCCACGCCGTTGCAGACGATGTCGTACTGCCAGGCGAGGATATCGAGCGGATCTTTCGTTTCCAGCGCTTCCATTCCACCCTGGGGCATTGAGAAGGGGTTGTGGCTGAAGTCGATTTTCTTCTGCTCTTCGTCATATTCGTACATCGGGAAGTCGACGATCCAGCAGAACTTGAAAGCGTTTTCGTCGATCAGGCCCAGTTCCTGTCCCAGCCGCGTGCGCGCGCCACCGGCCAGTCGCACTGCCTCGGCTTCCTTGCCCGCAGCGAAAAACACGCTGTCGGCGTCGCCGAGGCCGAGCTCGGCGAGCAGCTTGGCGGTCTTTTCCTCGCCATGGTTGTTAGCGATCGGGCCGGAGGGCGCGCCCTCCTTGCGGTTGATATAGCCGAGACCGGCAAAGCCTTCGCCGCGCGCCCATTCGTTCATCGCATCGAACCAGCGGCGGCCCTTGTCGCCGGTGTTGGGCGCGGGGATGGCGCGGACGACACCGCCGCCCTCGACGATTTTGGCGAACAGACCGAAGTCGGAGCCCTTGAAATGCTCCGACACGTCCGAAATCTCGATCGGGTTTCTGAGGTCCGGCTTGTCCGAACCGTATTTCAGCATCGCTTCGGCGAAGGGAATGCGGACGAAATCGGGATCGACGGTGCGACCCTTGCCCTGCCAGTCGGCGAATTCCTCGAACACGCCGCGAAGCACCGGCTCAATCGCGTCGAACACATCGTCCTGCGTTACGAAGCTCATCTCGAAATCGAGCTGGTAGAATTCGCCGGGCGAACGGTCGGCGCGGGCGTCCTCGTCGCGGAAACAGGGCGCGATCTGGAAATAGCGGTCGAAGCCGGCGACCATGATCAGCTGTTTGAACATCTGCGGCGCCTGCGGCAGCGCATAGAATTTGCCGGGATGGACGCGGCTCGGCACCAGATAGTCGCGCGCACCCTCGGGCGAGCTGGCGGTCAGGATCGGCGTCTGGAACTCGGTAAAGCCCTGATCGATCATGCGCTTGCGGATCGAACTGATGACCTCGGAGCGCAGCAGGATGTTCGCGTGCATGCTCTCGCGGCGCAGGTCGAGATAGCGATAGCGCAGGCGGATATCTTCCGGGTAATCGGCTTCCCCGAAGACCGGCATGGGCAACTCTTCCGCCGCCGACTGCACCTCGACATGGGTCGCAACGACTTCGATCTCGCCGGTGTCGAGCTTCGGGTTCACCAGGTCATCGGTGCGAGCGACCACCTCGCCGGTCACGGTGATCACCGATTCGGAGCGCAGCGATTCGAGCGTTTCGAAGGCCGGGCCGCTGACCTCGGTCACGACTTGCGTGATCCCGAAATTGTCGCGCAGATCGACGAAGACGAGATCGCCATGGTCGCGCTTGCGATGGACCCAGCCGGACAGGCGGACGGTATCGCCGACATCGGATTTGCGGAGTTCGGAACAGTTGTGCGTGCGGTAGTCGTGCATGATCCTGCAATTTCTTGAAGGCGCAAAGGCGCTGAATTCGGAAAGCTGCGCCTTTAGGCGCTTTGGAGCGCTTCGTCACCCTCGTTCTCCATTGCGCATACGGTCTATCAACCGTGCTTCGGCTTGACCGCGACGGGATGGGACAGCGGCGTTCCGGCGGTGTTTGCGGTGTCACCGGATATCGACCGGGCTGTTTCCACATCGAATGCCGGTGTGAACTGGCCTTCGCCACCATCACGCCTATAGCATGGCGCTCGCATGAAGATTCACCCGCTCATCGAAGACAGCGAGGCATTGGCGAGCCTGTGCGAACGACTCGCGCGCTCGGAGTTCGTCACGGTGGACACCGAATTCATGCGCGAGAACACCTATTGGCCCGACCTGTGCCTGATCCAGATTGCCGACGAAAACGAGGCGGCGGCGATCGATCCCAAGGCCGATGGCATCGATTTGGCGCCCCTTCTCGACCTGCTCGTCGACAATGAGGAGGTGCTCAAGGTCTTCCACGCCGGAAGCCAGGACGTCGAAATCGTTTACAACATCACCGGCAAAACGCCGCACCCGATCTTCGACACGCAGATCGCGGCAATGGCGCTCGGGCTGGGCGAGCAGATCGGCTATGGCAATCTTGTCGACACGATGCTGGGACGGCAACTCGACAAGGGCGCGCGATTTACCGACTGGAGCCGCCGCCCGCTCGACGACCGCCAGCTGAGCTACGCCATCGCCGATGTCACGCACCTCGCCGAGATCTTTCCTAAGATGCTCGAAAAACTGCGTAAGACGGGCCGTGGCATGTGGATCAACGACGAGATGGAGCGGCTCGCCGATCCTGAAAATTACGCGAACGAGCCCAATTCGGTCTGGAAGCGCGTCCGGGTGCAGGGGCGCAAGTCCGATGTGCTGGGCCGGTTGAAGGCGCTCGCCGCATGGCGCGAACGGGAGGCACAAGACAAGAATATCCCGCGCGGGCGCCTGCTTCGGGATGAGGCCCTTGCCGATCTCGCCGCTCATCCACCGGCCAACCAGAAGGCGCTCGCCAAAGTGCGCGGACTGCCGTCCAGCTGGGCCGAAAACGATATCGGACGCCGGCTCATGGATGTCGTCACGAAGGCCCAACCGCTGCCGGCCGATGAAATGCCGCCGCGAAAGACGGGCAAGCCAGGCCTGGGCAAGGAAGGCGCGCTGGTCGCCGACCTGCTCAAATTGCTGCTCAAGATTCGTTCGCGCGAGATCGGCGTTGCTTCACGGCTGATTGCCAAGGCGAGCGAACTGGAAGAGCTTGCCGCCGGGCAGCGCGAGGATATCCGCCTTCTCGATGGTTGGCGCTACGACGAATTCGGTCATGAGGCTCTCGATCTGGTCGAGGGGCGGCTTGCTTTCGCGGTGAAAGACGGCAAACTCAAAATGACCCATGCGAGCGAGAATGGCGATGGTTAGAACAATATGTGTGGCATTGGCGGGGCTGTCCTTTCTGGCCGCATGCGCGACGGTGCCCCAGGATGCCGAACCGCCCGTTTCCGGTGAAGGGCCTTGCGATGCGAGCGCGGCTCAGGGCCTTGTAGGCCAAAGAGCAACCCAGAATCTTGCCGCAGAAGCAATGGAGCTGTCGGGTGCGCGCGAATTCCGCTGGATTCCGCCGAACAGTGCGGTGACGATGGATTACCGGTCTACGCGGCTCAACGTCGAATATGATGAAAACACTGTGGTGACGGCTATTCGCTGCGGCTAGCTCAAGGGCCGGCTACGCCAGTCTGAACTTCGGATCTTTCCCGAACGCATCGGCCAGTTGGCGATGACGCTTGGCGACGGGATCGCCATAGAGTTCGGCATCGCCCCGATCGACGCAGAGCACAATCGAATCGCCGTCGATACCGATGCTCGATAGCTCCAATGGTCCCGCGACACCGCCCGAAAGCCTCTGACCGAGGCGCATAGCAAGGCCCCATCGCGCGGCCTGCTCCAGCTCTTCCATGCTGCACAGGCTGACCAGTTCTTCGACCACGCCAACACCACCGCCGAAATTGGTGAAAAGCGCCTGCGCCATCTTGCCGCGGCCGTTCGATTCGATCCCCACCCAATTGCCGTGCAGAGCCATTTCCAGTCCCCGTTCTGCCCGGAATTCGGGGTGCGCACGCCAGCCGGTGTCGGCGAGCAGGCAGGCGGCAAGGCGGATCCGCGCGTCCTCTTTCGATTCGTCGCGAAAAAGCGGCGAAATCCAGCGGTTGAGCAGATCGCCATGCTCGGGAAACCTGCCCTGCCGTTCGCCCTCTTCCCGCGTCGCGGCGATCAGCGGATCGAGAGCGCGGACATCGTCGTCCAGTCGTTCGTAGAGCAATCCCTCGCGCAACCCGTGGGCGGAAACGATCAACTCGCCGAGCCCGATCTGCTTGACCAGCTGGGACAGGACAACCTGACCATATTGGTATTGCAGTTACGCCGAGCAGAGAAAGATTTCTTGCTGCGCAAAGATATGGCCTATGCGGAACGCTTTAATACACTGTTTCCGCAGCTTTTGCTGCAAACAGGCACAGATAGCACGAGCAGAGCTTTGGCTGAGCAGTACAATCAGAGTTTCGCTGCGCTGGTAAATGCGATGCGTCAGATGGGACTTAGCGAAACAGAAGGTGCTACCGGTGAGATGCGCGCCGCTATTCACAGCACGGAAACCAGCCTGAAAGAGCTGGAGCAACAAACGACGAAAGCTATAAACGATTCTGTCAGCTCCACTCAGCAGCTAGCGTTAGCTATTTTCATCATAGTGCTTGGTACTGTGCTGATATTGGTGGCCTTGACCAGTCGCAGTATTTTGCGGCCGGTGATGGAGGTATGTCAGGCGATAGGGTTGATCCGCGCCAACAATGATTTTCGTATGCGTGTTGCGGTAGCCGGTAATGATGAGATGACCACGCTGGCAGTTGATTTTAATGCCATGCTGGGCGATTTTCAGGACTTGATTAAAACGGTTAATCAGGCGCTGGAAATGCTTGATACCGCGACGAATGAGCTGGCACGTTCTACCGCGGATACCAGCCGTGGCATGCAACAGCAACAAAGCGAAACCGATATGGTGGCAACAGCGGTGACTGAAATGGGCGCAACCATCAACGAAATCGCCGGGAATACCGAAATGACAGCGTCAAAAGCCGAGGCGACAAACCAGAATGCGCAAAGCGGCCGGGCAGAAGTGCAGCAGACGGTGCAGCGTATTAATGCATTGTCAGATCGGCTGCAGCAGGCGACAAACGTGGTGGCCGAGCTGGAAAAAGACAGCAAAACCATAGGCTCGGTGCTGGACGTGATCCGTGGCATTGCAGAGCAAACGAATCTGTTGGCACTTAACGCTGCTA
>NZ_CAKZNF010000029.1 GCF_937129435.1 uncultured Parasphingopyxis sp.
GGGGCGGCGTGTTTTCGTTTTTATCAACCGAACGCGGCGGGCCACGCCCCCGCATGGAGGCAAGAGGCCATGAAGGCGCTCACCAGGACCACCCATTCGGCCAAGCCGCACGAGGTGGAAAAGAAATGGTACATTGTCGACGCCGAGGGTCTCGTCGTCGGCCGTGCCGCGGCCGAGATCGCGAAGATCCTGCGCGGCAAGCACAAGCCGAGCTTCACCCGGCATGTCGATTGCGGTGACAATGTCATCGTCATCAATGCCGAGAAGGTTCGCTTCACGGGCAACAAGCTCGCCCAGCAGACCTATTACAAGCACACCGGCTATCCGGGCGGGCTGAAAGAGGTCACGGCGGACAAGATCCTCGAAGGGCGTTTCCCCGAGCGGATCATCGAAAAGGCCGTCGAGCGGATGATCCCGCGCGGGCCGCTGGGCCGTCAGCAGATGCGCAACCTGCGCATCTATGCCGGCACCGAGCATCCGCACGGCGCGCAGAACCCCGAGACGCTCGATCTCGCTTCCAAGAATCGCAAGAACAAGGTGGGCGCATAATGGCCGACGAAAAGAAAGACCTGTCCGACCTCAAGGACCTGACCGAAGCCGCGGCCAAGGAAGAAACCGCCACGGAAGAGGCCAAGGCTGAAGAGACCAAGGCCGACACCGCTGCGGAAGCGCCGGCGGAAGAGACCGCCGAAGCCGCTGCCGAGGCCGAAACCGTCGAGCCGCCGGTCGAGGAAGCGCCGCTGCGCGAGCAGGAGATCGACGATCTCGGCCGCGCCTATGCGACCGGCCGCCGCAAGGACGCCATTGCGCGCGTCTGGCTGAAGCCGGGCAAGGGCATGATCACGGTCAACGGCCGCGACCAGTCCAAATATTTCGCGCGTCCGACGCTGCGGCTGATCATCAACCAGCCGTTCGACATCTCCGAACGCCGGGGCCAGTACGACATCGTCGCGACGGTGAAGGGCGGCGGGCTTTCGGGCCAGGCCGGCGCCGTCAAGCACGGCATCAGCCAAGCGCTTTCCAAATACGAGCCGGCGCTGCGCACGACGATGAAGCGCGCCGGGTTCCTGACCCGCGACAGCCGCGTCGTCGAACGCAAGAAATACGGCCGGGCCAAGGCGCGCAAGAGCTTCCAGTTCTCGAAGCGTTGATTTCGGGCGCCAATCGCTCGTCGTAATACTGGACAAGCAGGGGCGGCTCGGGAAGGTGCCGCCCCATTTTTTGCGTTTTTCGGCCGATCAGCGCAGACTTGCGTCCCTGATGACAAGGGGATGACGAAATGCGATTCGCAATCCTGGCGCTGGCCTTGGCTGGATGTTCGACTTTCCCTGCACCGGAACCCGTGACACCATCGCAGGGCATCATCGACGTCCATCGCCACGCCTTCGCGCAGGGGATGCCCGGAGATAGCTCCGCGGAGACGGTGGCCCGGCTCGACGCGAACGACATCGCCCTGTCGGCGATCCATTTTGCCACGCGCGATGCCTACGAGAACTGGTCCGGTGAATACGGGCATCGCTTCCTCAAGGGCGTATCATTTCCATGCTGGCGTGACGGCACCGGCGAATGGTTCAGCTGCCAGTGGGATGATGCCGCCTATCCCGATCTGGACTGGCTGCGCGCCGAGGCCGAGGCCGGACGCCTCACGCATCTCGGCGAAATCGGTTTTGTGTATGCCGGCGTAAGCCCCACCGATCCGTCCATGCTTCCCTATTGGGATTTCGCCGCCGAGTTCGACCTGCCGGTAATGGTGCACGTCAACCGCGGCCCGCCGGCAGACGGGGGCATGCGCGCGCGTGGCTGCTGTCCCGATTTCGATCCCGACATGGGGAATCCCGAGCTGCTTAGGCCGATCCTCGAACGGCATCCGGATTTGAAGATCGTGCTCCAGCACTTCGGCTTCCCGCCGCTGCCGATGTTCGACAACATCGGCTATGTCGAAGAGAGTTTCGCGCTACTGCGCGATTACCCGAACGTGATGGCCGACATGAGCACCTTTCATTCGGTTCCTTTCTTGTCAGCCGAACAGCATGGCGTCGTTGTGCGTCGCATGCAGGCAGAAGGCCTGCTCGACCGGCTGGTGCTCGGAAGCGACGGCTGGCCCGAAGGCGAGATCATCGCGCGTTATGAAGCAATGGATTTCCTCTCCGATGCCGAGCGGCAGGCGATCTATCGCGACAACGCGCTTCGCCTCTTCGGGATGGGAACGGAATAGGGCAGCCCGGCGACAAGAAAACCGTGCCGAAGGCGATTGGCAGACGGTCTTTTCGAGCCTGACCTTCGGCCGTTGAGAGCAATCCGGGGCGCACCCGCCGATTTCGCGTCAACCGACCTCCTCGCGCGGCATCTTGCGTTCGGCCTCGGCGTGCGGGGCGGCAGGCGCGACCGGGTCGCCCTGTCCCGGCGGTTCGGCGTCGGGGGGTACGTCTTCGATCTGCATTTCGGGGGTGGCGAGGTGATCGGCGTTTCGCACCTCGACATCGATCGCGCCGTCCTCGATCGTCAGGATGTTGAAGCTGGGCGGCGTCGAGCGCAGCCGTTTCGACAGCGTGCCCGCGCCGATCATCCGGATCGGGCCGCCCGCCGTCTCCTTCCGCAGATCGAAGGCGTCATGGACATGGCCGGTCAGCACCGCATCGACGCCGGCACCGGCCAGCGCCGCCAGCGCCTTCTCGCCGTTCGTGGTCAGCGCCTGGCCCTTCGTATTCGCCTCGACCAGCGGATGGTGCGCGCACACGAGAACCGTCCGGTCCTGCGGGAGCTTCCCGATCGCATCGAGCGTCCTGGCCAATGCCTTGTCCGTGACGATCCCCTTCGACCAGTCGAACCGCCATTGCGCCCGCGCCGTCGTCTTCAGCGAGACCAGCGACGTGCCCGGCAGGTCGAGCTCCTTCTCGATCACCGATGCGATCGACCGGAACCGCGCATAGGGCCGGAAGAAACGCGCAAAGGGGTTGAAATAGGGAAGGTCGTGATTGCCGACTTCGACGGTGACGGGTGCATCGATGCCGAGGATCCACGCGCACGCCGCGTCGAATTCGCGCTGCCGGGCGCGCATGGTGAGGTCGCCGGTCAGCGCGACCGCATCAGGTTTCTCCTCCGCCACGCAAGCCGCGAACCAGTCGAGCGCCTCAGGGTCCTCGCAGCCGAAATGGACATCGCTGACATGGAATAACCGGGTCACGAAGCCCCCGGAATATCGGCGAGGAAATCGACCGGCGCGGTGCCGGGGCGGAACGTCTCCCCCGCCCCCGCCTCGCCCGCCTCGCCGTCGAACAGGATGCCGATCTCGCCATCGGCGGTAACCGTCACGCTGTCGAACAAGCCGATCCGCTCATGCGGCCCCTCACGGAAATCCTTGCCGAGCCAGGCCATGCCGTGGCGCAGCAGATGCGCCGCATTGTCAGCAACGAAACCGTCGACGCTCAGCCGTTCGCCCGCCGGCGTGAGGTTGAGCGCGGGATAATTCGCATCATGCCCCTCGATCCCGACCCCGTTGCCGCCCAGCGTCTTGTGCAGCGCCTCGGACACGTCGCTCCCGATATCGCCGATATCGGTATGGCGCATGTCCTCGCGCACCGCCGCCCAACTCGTCGCCGGACCCACGATCATGCCGACCAGCGCCTGCTCTCCGGCCCCTTCCACCGTCGCCGGGCGGACGCGTTTTGCCGCTTGCGAGTGCGCGATGATATCTTCGACGTCCCGGTCGCCGTGCAACTTCTTCGACAGCAGGTTCATCGTCCCGCCGGGCAGGACGAGGATCGCCCCGCCCCACCCGTCGAGCTTGCGCATCGCCGAATTGACCGTGCCGTCGCCGGTATAGATGGCGAGGATATCGATGCCCGCCAGATCGCCCGGCCCCGGCAGCTCGTGTTCGGGAAAGCGCACGACCCGCCGGCAGTCCATGCCGTTCGCGTCGAGCTGCGCCCGGATCGATTCGCACCGGTCGGGGTCGTAGCTTCCGCTGTGTACATTTTGGATAAGCCAGCTTGTCGTCATACAGGATCAACGCCGGCGCGCGCCAAAAGTGCCGGGGCCGGTCCGCAGCGCATTGAAGGCCTTCGGTTTTCGCGCGGCCGGTGATAGGGCGCAGCCATGCTTATCGATGCGGCGCGCGCCGACCTCCCCCATTTCGTCACCCATCTCGAATGCTCGAAAACCGGCGAGCCGATCGAGGCGGGGACGCTGCAGAACCTGTCGCCCGCCGGGGCGCCGATCCTCGTTCGCTACGATCTCGACGCCGTGCGCGGCGCGTTGACGAAGGAGGCGCTGGCGGGGCGGCTCCCCAATTTCTGGCGCTACCGCGAATTGCTGCCGGTGCGCGAGGCGGCGCATATCGCCTCGCTCGGCGAAGAGATGACGCCGCTGTTGCCGCTCGGCCCGTCGGCCGATGGCGGCAAGCTGCTCGTCAAGGACGAGGGACGGCTGCCGACGGGATCGTTCAAGGCGCGCGGGCTGGCGCTGGCGATCTCGATGGCGAAGGAGTTGGGCGTCACCCGCGTCGCGCTGCCGACCAACGGCAATGCCGGGGCGGCAACCGCCGCCTATGCGAGCCGGGTCGGCATCGAAAGCTATGTCTTCTGTCCCGACGACACGCCCGAAATCAACATCCGCGAGATCGCGCTGCAGGGTGGCAAGGTGTGGACCGTCAACGGCCTGATCGACCAGTGCGGCGCCATCGTCGGCGCGGGCGAGGGGGCGATGGGCTGGTTCAACCTGTCGACGCTGAAGGAGCCCTATCGGATCGAGGGCAAGAAGACGATGGGCTTCGAACTTGCCGAACAGATGGGCTGGGAACTGCCCGACGCGATCTTCTACCCGACCGGCGGCGGCACCGGGCTGATCGGCATGTGGAAGGCGTTCGACGAGCTGGAAGCGATCGGCCTGATCGGACCGAAGCGGCCGCGGATGATCGCGGTGCAGGCAGCGGGCTGCGCGCCGATCGTCAAGGCGTTCGAGGCCGGCGAGGAGCACGCGCCGCGCTGGGAGGACGCGCACACCGTGGCGGCGGGCATCCGCGTGCCCGCCGCGATCGGCGACTTTCTGATCCTGCGCGCGGTGCGGGAGAGCGGCGGTTATGCCGTGGCCGTCGAGGACGAAGCGATCCTCGCCGCGCGCGAGCGGATCGGGCGCGAAGACGGGCTGCTGATCTGCCCCGAAGGCGCGGCGACCGCGGCGGCGTACTATCAGGCGCGCGAGGAAGGGAAGATCGGCAAGGGCGAGACGGCGGTGTTGTTCAATTGCGGCAATGGGCTGAAGTATCCGATGCCGGATCTGGCGATGACGCTGGATCGGAATGCGGAAATCGACTGGGCGGCAATGGCGCGGGCTTAGTTCCTCCCCGACACGGGAAGGGGAAACATGCGCAGCATGGTGGAGGGGCACCATCCAATAGCGTCGCGCTGAAGGGGAGAGTGCCCCTCCACCGCACTTCGTGCGGTCCCCCTCCCCCGGTGGGGGAGGATTTATCCTCCCGTCGCCTCGCTCAAATCCGCCAGGAATTCCCGCACCCGCTCCGCATTCACGCCGAGATCGCTCACCCCAACACGGCTCACCGATCGCATATCGACAAGGCTGCCCGGCCCATCTGCATTGGGCACGATGCGCAGCACGATGTCGTCCTTGAACCCGTAGAGCGAGACGGTGTCGGTCGCTTCGACGCGGCCGCTCGCCGCATCGGCCTCTGCCAGTTCCCAGCCGCGTTCGGCGATCAGCGTCTGCGCCGCCGACACCGTGTCCGGCACATTCGTCGGCACCACGATCGTGTCGAGATCGCCATAGGCTTCGCTATGATAAAGCGCCCAACGCCCGACCGGCGTCATCGCTTCCATGCGCGGATCCTCGCCCGGCGGCACGACATCCAGATTGTCGTCGCGCAAGGTCAGCGCGACGAATTCGGGCGGGTTTTCCAGATCGGTGGTGACGTCGTGAATTGGCGGCACAGACGTCGCGATCGACAGCTGCATGAGCAGATAGCCGATGAACCCGCCGCCGATCACGAACGCCGGAACAAGCCAGCGAAAGGCCCGCCAGCGTTTCTTCACCAGCGCGATGATGGCCACGATCAGCACAAGCACGAGCCCGATCGCACAGGCAATTACCAGATAGCGCAGCGAGCCGAGGCTGACCGTATAATCGATCATCCCCGCCCCCGTCGCCAGCGCCATCAGCAGCGCGACAAGCGGCGCGCCGACCGCCAGCAGCAGCCCGATCGGGCCCATCCAGCCCCAGCGGCTCTTGCGCCGGACCTCGATGCCCGGACTTGCCGTGTCCCGCTTCGCCATTCGCTCAATCCTCCCTATCGACAAGCGTCCCCGCTTTTGCCAAACAGCCTCGCCCGGCGCGGGTGTAGCTCAATGGTAGAGCAGCAGCTTCCCAAGCTGACGACGAGAGTTCGATTCTCTTCACCCGCTCCAGTTTTGTTTCTGGCAAAGCGCCACTCCTACCGCATCCGTTTGTTCTCGAACTCTCGTTTTTATTGTTGGGACGGCCGGGGCAGGCCCGGCCTTTGGAGTTCGATTCGCTTCACCCGCGCGTTTTTGTCTAGATGCCCCCTTGCGTCACATCGTGCCCGGCCGCTTCCAGCTTCTCGGTCAGCTCCGCGAGGCACGCGGCCAGCGCATCGCCGTCCGTCGACCGCACGACGAAATTGGCGCCGACCCGGCCTTCCCGGAAAAAGGGATAGCTGCCGATCTGGCAGTCCTCATGCGCCTTCTCCGCCGCGCCCAATATCTCGGAGACCTCACTCTCCGGCGTCCAGCAGCCGATGCTTTCCGACAGCACCGGATCGCCGCCCTCGAGCTGCCCCGTCAGCGCGTCCATCATCTGCGCGGCGATGTGCGGAATGCCGGCCATGATGAAGACGCTGCCATGGCGGATGCCCGGCGCGCCCGAATATTTGTTCTCGATCAGCTC
>NZ_CAKZNF010000030.1 GCF_937129435.1 uncultured Parasphingopyxis sp.
CATCCAGGATATACTCAGTGGGAGGCCGGGTGGGGGTGCGGGCTGGTGCGGCGCTCGACCGACAGGTCGAGTCTGACAATCAAAAACCTAAACCCCCAACACGCTGTCCGCGACGAAGCCGTTGACCTTGCGCTCATAGCCGAAGGTCGACATCGGCCCGTGGCCCGGCACGAAGGCGGTCTGCTCGCCGAGCGGCCAGAGCTTGCCGGTGATCGAATCGATCAGCTGCTGATGGTTGCCGCGCGGGAAATCGGTGCGGCCGATCGATCCCTTGAACAGCACGTCGCCGACGATCGCGAAGTTGGACGGCGCATGGTGGAAGACGATGTGCCCCGGCGTGTGGCCCGGACAGTGATAGACGTCGAGCGTCAGATCGCCGACCGTCACCGTATCGCCGTCATCGAGCCAGCGATCGGGTTCGAACACCTTCCCCTCGAAACCCCATTTGCGCCCGTCGTCCTCGAGCTTGGAAATCCAGAACCGGTCTTCTTCCTGCGGCCCCTCGATCGGGACACCGAGTTCCTCGGCCAGCATACCCGTCTGCCCGCAATGATCGAGATGGCCATGGGTGACGAGCAGCTTCTCGATCGTCACGCCCTGCTGCTTCGCGGCCGCCTTCAGCCGGTCGAGATCGCCGCCCGGATCGGTAAAGGCGCCGCGCATCGTCTTGGTGCACCAGATGAGGCAGCTATTCTGCTGCAGCGGCGTCACCGGAATGATCGCCGCCTTGAGAGGTTGTTCGTCGGTCATGCGGCAGACATGGCGTTTCACCGCTGCGAGCGCAACTGGCCTAACCGCTTTCACCTTGGCATGGAGCGGCGATGCTTCCGACCGATCCCGACGTGCCGTTCGTCCTGCTCGACGATGCGCGCGAGAATGGGGCCGATGCGCGGCTGTTCCGCGATCCGGTCGAGATCGTTGCGGCACGAGACCATGGCAAGATTCCTGTCGCGCTCGAACGGCTGGAGGCGGCGCGGCGCGACGGACTCTTCGCCGCGGGTTATCTTTCCTACGAGGCGGGGTTTGCGTTCGAGGACAAGCTCGGCGCGCTGAAACACCCACCGGCGGACGGCGCCCCTTCCCTGCTCTGGTTCGGGCTGTTCGAGGCTGTCGAACGCATCCCCGCCGGCAGCATCACCGGCCTGCTGCCCGATCCCGCAGGCAGCCATGCGGGAGCGCCCGTGCCGCGCCTGTCCCGCCCGGCCTATATGCGGCAGCTGGCACGGGTGCAGGATTATATCGCGGCGGGCGATATCTATCAGGCGAACTTCACCTTCCAGGCCGATGTGCCCGTGGCCGGTCATCCGCTCGCCCTTTATGCGCAAATGCGGGCGGCCTCGCGCGCCGGCTATGGCGGCATCGTGCGGACGGGAGAGCAGTGGCTGCTCTCGCTGTCGCCCGAACTCTTCTTCTCGCTGGCGGACGGCACCATCACCACCCGACCGATGAAGGGTACCGCGGCGCGAAATCTCGATCCCGCCGCCGACCGCCATGTCCGCCGGTCGCTCCGCGAAGACGCCAAGCAGCGCGCCGAAAACCTGATGATCGTCGATCTGCTACGCAACGATCTGTCGCGGATCGCAAGGCCCGGGAGCGTCGCGGTCCCCTCGCTCTTCCATGTCGAGAGCTTCCCGACGATCCACCAGATGACCTCGACCGTCACCGCCGAGATCGGCGACGGACTGGCCATTTCCGACCTGCTGCGCGCCATCTATCCCTGCGGATCGATCACGGGAGCGCCCAAGATCCGGGCGATGGAGATCATTGACGAATGCGAGGCGGGGCCGCGCGGCGCCTATACCGGCTCGATCGGCTGGATCGGGCCCGATGGCGATGCCGCGTTCAACGTCGCGATCCGCACTTTGGCCTTGCGCGAGGGCGAACGGCGGGCAAGTCTGGGCCTGGGATCGGGGATTGTCGCCGACAGCAAGCCGCAAGAGGAATGGGAAGAATGTCTCGCCAAGGGCGCGTTCGTGACTGAGGGGCAGACGCCGTTCGACCTGATCGAGACGATGCGGTTCGAGCCCGATACAGGGATCGTGCGGCTGGAGCGCCACCTCGAACGCCTCAAATCGAGCGCCGAGGCGCTGGGCTTCGCCTTCGACCGTCACGCCGCGCGCAACGAGCTGCAGGCGGCGACATTCCGGCTGGCGACGCTTTCGAAGATTCGCCTGCTGCTGTCGCGGCGAGGCCGATTCGCGATCGAGATCCGGCCGCTGCAACCGTCGCCGCAGGAGCCTGTCGCCGTCGATATCGCGCCGCGCCGGGCCGATTCGACGGACTTCCGCCTGCTGCACAAGACGACCGACCGCAGCATCTACAAACGGGCGCGCGAGGACAGCGAAGGTTATGAAACGCTGCTCGAAGACGAGGACGGCTATCTAACCGAAGGCTGCTTCACCAACATCTTCGTCGAACGCGGCGACCGTTTGCTCACGCCGCCGCTGTCGCGCGGCATCCTCCCCGGCGTGCTGCGCACATCGCTGATCGAAGAGGGCCGGGCCGAAGAAGCGGACCTTCAACGCGGCGACCTGCTCGCCGGTTTCTATGTGGGCAATACACTGCGCGGAATGATCAAGGCGCGGTTGGAAAGTTAGATTTTCCGCTAGGAAAATCGCCAGACCGGAATTTCTTGTCAGACTTCGCCTTCGGCTCGGCGCCGCATCGGCCTCGCAATAGCGAGGTTCTTACTATATCAGTGCCAGCCTCGCCAGGTCATTCAACATGTTGGACGGCAACGCGGCGAGACCGTCTTCGTCGCCCTCGAAATCCTTCGGCGCGTCGCTCGCTTTCAGATAGCGCCAGCCCTGATGCGCGCGTTTAGGCCGCGCCCTCACGGGGATCAGCTTCGCATCGAGACGGATATTCCAGCGCCCGTCCGCCGCTTCCTCGAACGCAATAATCCGCTGCCGGACGACGAGCCGGTGCTTGATGATCCAGTAGATCGATCCGCCGACCAGTTCCTCATACCGTTTCGGGCGGTACCGGGTCGTGATGAACAGCGTCCCGCCCTCTTCCCGGCCTTTCTGACGCCGCTCGAGATCGGCCAGCGACGCGCAGCCGACCGCCACCTTGGTGATGTTGAGCGCGGACATGGCGCTCATGTCGGGCCGCCAGTCGAAGAGATCAAGCCGTTGGTCGATGGCATCGGCCAGCTGTCTTGCTTTGCTAACACAGGAAGCCGAAAAGCGAGCCGAGGGGCAAAGTTCAGGGAGGATCAGATGCGTTTCACTTCTATCGCCGCCGCCGCGCTCGCCTGCACGTCGCTAGCCGCCGCTGCACCCGCCTTCGCCCAGGATGGCGACCAGATCGTCGTAACCGGCGCGCCGAGCAACCCGCAGGCCGTTGCCGATTTCGTCGGCGCGATCAGCAGCCGGACATCGGACGGCCATATCGCCCGCTGGAACAGCCCGCTCTGCCCCCGCGTGACGGGCCTGCGTGACGAGCTAAATGGATATATCGCTCAGACCGTCACCGCGATTGCAGAAGCCGTTGGCGCGCGAACAGGAAGTGATGGCTGCGATCCCAACGCCATCATCGTCTTCATGCGAGAGCCTGCCGAATTCGTCGAAACGCTGCGCCGCCAGCGTCCGGCACACCTCTCGTCGCTCAATATCCGCGAACGCGAGGCGCTCGCTGAAAGCGGCGCTGCGGCGCGCAGCTGGAGCGTCAACGAGTTCCGGACTCGCGACGGGCGTATCGTCCGCTCGCAGGACGGCAACAACACCGATAGCGACTTGGTGCTCGGCGGGTCGCAGGGCCGCGCCAGCCGCATCTCCAACGAGCTGCGCGCGGACTTCAGCACCGTCTATTTGCTCATTGATCTCGACCAGCTCGAAGGCGTGACGATGCAGCAGCTCTCGGCCTTTGTCGCCGTGCAGGCACTCACCGCCGCCGACGTCACCGCACCGATCCGGCCCGAGCGCACGATCCTCAACCTGTTCCGCGACGGCGTCGATGCACCCGCCGACCTGACCGACTGGGATGTTGCCTATCTGCGCGCGCTCTACGGCACCGAAGGCGCCGCCGCGGCGGAGACCCAGCGCGGTCAGATTTCGGGTCAGATGCGCGAGCTTTTGACGGCGTCGGCATCGGATTGAAGCGGCGCACCAATGGTCTCCGATGTCCGGAGCGAGAGAACTACCCCACAAGTCCCGCCGCAACCGCTAGCCCCAGGAACGCAAAAAAGCCCATCGAATCGGTGATCATCGTGACGAAGACCGATGAGGCCACGGCCGGGTCCTGACCCATCCGCTCCAGCGTCACCGGGACGAAGACCCCCGCCATACCGGCGACGATGATGTTGACCAGCATGGCTACCGCGATCACGCCACCCAGCGCAGGGTTGGAGAACACGAGCCCCGCGCCGATGCCGATCAGCACTGCGATCGTCGCGCCATTGAGGATCGCGACCGCCAGTTCGTGCCGGATCGTCCGCCAGGTATTGGAGCGGGTAAGCTCGTTGATCGCGAGCGCGCGCACGGCGACCGCCATGGTTTGCGTCCCCGCATTGCCGCCGATCGAAGCGACGATCGGCATCAGCACCGCAAGCGCGACCATTTCCTCGATCGCGGCACCGAACAGCGCGATGATCCCGCTGGCGACGAGCGCCGTGCCGAGATTGGCGACAAGCCACCGCACCCGGCTCGAATAGGCCTCGCCGATCGGCTCGTTGATGTCGCCCTCGCCCGCGCCTGACAGGCGAAGGATATCCTCGCCCGCCTCTTCGGCGATAATGTCGACGATGTCGTCGACCGTGATCATGCCAACGAGCCGCCCGGACGCGTCGATGACGGCGGCCGAAACGAGCCCGTATTTCTGGAATTTGAGAGCCACTTCCTCCTGGTCCATATCGACCGGGATCAGCGTCTGTTCGCGCTTCATCACATCGGCGATGGCGAAATTGCGCGGCGTGCGCAGGATCCAGCTGAGCGCGCAGGTGCCGACCGGGCGATGCGCGGGATCGACGACGAAAATCTCGAGAAAATCCGTCGTGAGCTCGGTCTGGTCGCGCAGATAATCGATAACGTCGCCGACGGTCATATTCTCGTGCACGGCGACGAGTTCGCGCTGCATCAGGCGGCCGGCGGTTTCCTCCGGATAGCCGAGCGCTTCCTCGATGGCGGCGCGGTCGTCGGGCTCGAGCGCGCGGAGAACCTCGCGCTGGTCCTCGACCTCCATATCCTCGATGATCGCGACCGCATCGTCGGTATCGAGAGCGGCGGCGAGATCGGCGACCTGCGCGTTCTCCAGCTCGTCGACGAGCCGTTCGCGCACGAAGTCGTTCATTTCGGCAAGCACTTCGCCGTCGAGGATTTCGGCCACCGCCAGCGCAAGGTCGCCGCGCCGGTCGGCATCGATCTGCTCGAACAGGTCGGCGATATCGGCCGGATGGAGGCGCCCGACCAGGTCGCGCGTCGAATCGCTGTTGCCGTCATCGAGCGTGGCAACCACCTGCTCGATGAATTCGGGCTTCAGGCGATCGTCCTCGCCGAGACCGGTTTCCTCGGCTTCTTCTTCGGGCGTCTCGACGATGGTATCGGTCACGGCGCCCTCCTGCTTCGACCCGGTGCGCCGCCGCTTTAGCGCGAAAAGGCGCGGCCTGTCAGCCGCTTGTTGCGCGATTATTCGGCAGCGCGGCAAACGCCGCTTCGCCTTGACAATCGGGCATATGGCGGGCACATGGCCGCGCTTTGGAGGCCTCCGCCCCGCCCCTGGCGGACCGGTGGCCGCTCACGCCAATTTCAGGACACCAGGACGATGGCCAAACCGGCTACTGTAAAGATCAAGCTCGTCAGCACGGCGGACACCGGCTTCTTCTATGTGACGAAGAAGAATCCGCGCAACCTGACCGAGAAGATGGTCATGCGCAAATACGATCCCGTCGCGCGCAAGCATGTCGAGTTCAAGGAAGCGAAGATCAAATAGAGGTCCTCTCGTCAGACCTTCACTTCGTTCAGGCGCCGCACCGGCCCGCACCCCCACCCGGCCTCCCACTTCAGTGTAACCTGTTGGGAGGCCGGGTGGGGGTGCGGGCCGGTGCGGCGATTTTGCGTCAGCAAAATTCTGACGGAATCCTCACACCAATCCGCTGACTTCTTCGATAAATCGCCCGACGGAGATCGGCTTCGACACATAGGCCTCCGCACCCGCATCGCGGATACGCTCCTCGTCGCCCTTCCCGGCATAAGCGGTTACCGCCATGATCGGAATTGCCTTGAGCGCGTCGTCGCGCTTGATCTCGGCGATCAGGTCGAGCCCGCTGACATGCGGCATCTGGATATCCATGATGATGAGGTCGGGCGTCATGTCGCGCGCGGTATCGATCGCCTCGCGACCGTCCGCAACGGGCGTCGCTTCATAGTCGTGCGCCTGCAAAAGATCGCAGAACAATTTCCGATTGAGGTCGTTGTCCTCGACAACGAGCACCTTTTTCGCCACGTCCGTCCCCGCATGTTCGATCCGCAACCCGTTAGGCCATGATACGCACCGATTCAAATAACGAGACCGCAGAGGCTGACACCGCGCTGGCGCTTTCGGCGCTGACCTGGACGCTGGGCGAGGAAACGCGCGCGGGCCGGTTCCTCGCGCTCACAGGCTTGACGGCCGGCGACCTGCGCAGCCGGATCGACGATCCGACCGTGCTCGCCGCGCTGATCCGATTCCTCGAGGCGCTGGAACGCGACCTGATCGCCTGCGCCGAGGAGATCGGCGCGACTCCCGAAGCGCTCGTCGCCGTGCGCCGGAGGCTCGAGGCATGAGCCGGCCGCTTGTCATATGCGACTGCGACGAAGTGCTGCTCCACATGGTCAGCCATTTTTCCGACTGGATCGGCGAGGCGCACGGCCTGGAATTCGCGATGGAAGGCACGAACTTCATCAATGCGGTGCGCCCGCGCGGCGGCGGCGCGCCGCTGAAGCGCGAGGAACTGCCGCCACTGCTCAACGGCTTTTTCGATACCGAGATGGACCGGCAGACCGTCGTGCCGGGCGCCAGCGAGGCCCTTGTCGCCATCTCCGAATATGCCGAGATCGCGATCCTGACCAATTTGCAGGACGAGTTCCGCGATGCCCGCGCGCGCCAGCTCGCCGCCTTCGACATCGACTATCCGGTGCACACCAACCAGGGCGGCAAGGGCGCGAAGGTCGAGGAACTGCTCGCCGCGCACGCACCGAGCCTCGCCATCTTTGTCGACGATCTCGCCGTCCATCATGAAAGCGTCGCCAGTGCCGCGCCGGAGGTCTGGCGGCTCCACATGATCGCCGAGCCTACGGTCGCGGTAAAGGTCCCGGCGGCCGAACATGCTCACACACGCATCGATGACTGGGCGGAAGCGCGGCAATGGATTATCGATCGTATCACCGAAGGAGAGACCGCATGACCGGCACCATCGAAGCGAAGCTGAAGGACATCGGCCTCGACCTGCCCGAGCCCGCCGCGCCCGTCGCGGCCTATGTTCCGGCCGTCGAGGCGAACGGACTGCTTCATATTTCGGGCCAGCTGCCGTTCGACCCCCAGGGCGAGCTGATGACAGGCCGCCTCGGCGAAAGCTGCGATCTCGAAACCGGCCAGGCCGCCGCGCGCGCCTGCGCCACCATGCTGATCGCACAGATGAAGGCCGCGCTCGGCGATCTCGACCGGGTGAAACGGGTCGTGAAGCTCGGCGTGTTCGTGAATTCCGCCGGCGACTTCACCGATCAGGCGAAGGTCGCCAACGGCGCGTCGGCGCTGATGCAGCAGGTGTTCGGCGAGCCCGGCCGCCATGCCCGCAGCGCCGTCGGCGTCCCCGTGCTGCCGCTGGGCGTCGCGGTCGAGATCGACGCCATCGTGCAGGTCCACGAGGCATAGGGGTGATCGCTGTCATGGGTTACATTCCGCTCCACCTTAAAGCCCTCCCCCTTGATGGGGGAGGGTTGGGTGGGGGTGAAGCCGCCAAGAGTGTCTGCCCTTGTGGATGTCTCACCCCACCCCCGCCCCCTCCCCATCAAGGGCAGGGGAGACACGAGCAACATGCCTGACCTCGCCTTCCTCACCGCCGCGCCGTTCGCGCATCGCGGCCTTTACGGTGGCGGCGTCGTAGAGAACACGCGCGCCGCGTTCGAAGCGGCGATCGACGCGGGCCACGGCATCGAGACCGATGTGCAGGTGTCGAAGGACGGCGTCGCCTTCGCCTTTCACGATTACGAGCTCGACCGGCTGACGGAGAAATCCGGGCTTGTGATCGAACGCAAGGCGAAGAAGCTCGAAAAGATTCGGTTCAAGGGCGCCGGCGAGACGATCCCGCGTCTCACCGACGCGCTCGACATCATCGCCGGCCGCGTGCCGCTACTGATCGAAGTGAAAGCGAAGAACCGCAAGGTGAAGAAACTGTGCTGCTCGGTCGCCGACGCGCTGGCGGACTATAGCGGCGATGCTGCCGTGATGTCGTTCAACCCCGAAGTCGGTCACTGGTTCGCGAAGAATGCGCCGCATGTCGTGCGCGGGCTCGTCGTCACCGAGGAGGACGAGGAGAGCTTTGTCGACCGGCTCAAGGCGCCGATGCAGCGTTCGCTCTCGGTCTTCCGCGCCAGGCCGCATTTCCTCGCCTATGACATTCGCAGCCTGCCCTCGGCCTTTGCCGAACCGCTGCGTGCCGAAGGGATGGCGGTGCTGACCTGGACGGTGCGGAGCGATGCGAACCGCGCGACCGCCGCCGAACACGCCGACCAGATCATCTACGAGGCGCCATGAGCGAGGGCGATCCCGTCACGGCACGCGCCGGCGGGACGGTCGGCGCCATCGACGCAAGCGTCTGGGACGAATGCGCGGGCGATGCGAACCCGTTCGTCAGCCACGCCTTCCTCTCGATCCTCGAGGAATCGGGCAGCGTCGGGGAGCGAACAGGCTGGGCGCCGCTTCCCGTCACGGTCGGATCAGACGACCATATCGCCGCCGTCGCGCCGGTTTACGTGAAGAGCCACAGCCAGGGCGAATATGTGTTCGACCATAGCTGGGCCGATGCGTGGGAGCGCGCGGGCGGACGCTATTATCCGAAGGTGCAGCTTGCAGCACCCTTCACCCCGGTGCCCGGCCCGCGCCTGCTGACGCGCGACCCGGGCTATGCGCCCGCGCTGATCGCCGCAATCGAGGCGGTAACCGCGAACAACCGCCTGTCCTCCGCCCACGCGACCTTTATCGCGCCCGAAGAGGTCGCAATTTTCGAGGACGCCGGCTGGCTGATCCGCGAAGGATCGCAATTCCACTGGCAGAATGAAGGCTATGGCGATTTCGACGATTTCCTCACAGACCTCGCCTCGCGCAAGCGCAAGGCGATCCGCAAGGAACGCCGCCGCGCCGTCGAGGGGCTGCGGATCGAGCACATCACCGGCAGCGACCTGACCGAAGCGCATTGGGACATCTTCTGGGACTTCTATCAGGACACGGGCATGCGCAAATGGGGCCGCCCCTATCTGACGCGCCCGTTCTTCTCGCTGCTCGGCGAACGGATGGCGGAGAAGACGCTGCTGATCCTCGCCTATCGTGGCGACACCCCGGTCGCCGGCGCGCTCAACCTGATCGGCGCCGACACGCTTTACGGCCGCTATTGGGGCTGCCTCGAAGACGTCCCCTTCCTCCATTTCGAACTGTGCTATTATCAGGCGATCGACGCCGCAATCGAGCGCGGGTTGAAGACGGTGGAGGCCGGCGCGCAGGGCGAGCACAAGCTCGCACGCGGCTATCGCCCGGTCCCGACTTGGTCCGCACACTACTTCCCCGATGCGGGGTTCAGGGATGCGGTGGCGAACTATTTGCAGGCGGAGCGGGCGGCGGTGGAACGCGACATCAAATTCCTTGGCGAGATGGGGCCGTTCAGGAAGGGGGGAGGCCTGTAGCTCGATTTTCAATCGCCCACAGCAGATACTGCTCCTTGAACTGCGACATACAACCCGAAACGGTGCGCGCAGGGAAGTCGCCTAACTGCCAGTTGGTATCACGGAAAAAGCCTATAGGCCTCTCGTCCATGTCATACACAAAATACAAATTGGTCCAGCGTAAGTCGCTTTCTGGTAGTAAGCCGACAAGGCCAATTTCGTAACCTGACAACTCCAACTGACTTCCGGAAATTACAGAACGATCACCTTCGATGGCCGAGGTCAGTTCTTCAACGAAAGCTTGCGCTCCATGCTGCTCGAGAGCGCCGAACTGCGCGGTATCGCGGCAAAACTGCTCGGCATTGCGGGGGTCTCCTGAACTTGAGCAACCGTAAAGAACCCACGTTGCCGCAACGGTATAAAGCAGATTTGGCGAGAATCGCATGGTGAAGCCAAGCGCTAACACTCAATGCTGCTTTTGCAACGCCAGAGATGGTCGCGGATAGGATGAATATAGTTTTTACCGTCATTGCGAGCGCAGCGAAGCAATCCAGGGCGATGCGCGATACGCTCTGGATTGCCGCGTCGCCTTTGGCTCCTCGCAATGACGATATTTGACGCGCCCCCACTCCGCGCTATGCCGGGGCTCATGAAAATGTTCTTCGCGGCTTTGCCCTACCTTGCTTCCATCGCTGCTTGCACGGCACCAATGGATGTCGGGCCGTTTGCCAATCTGGCTGAATACGCCGACGCACCGAATCTAATTTCGTTGAGCGGTTATATCTCGGAAGGCCAAGAGACTGTTGGATTTTATCCCCGGCAAAACTTAGAGCTACGTCAGGGCGAAGAATGTGTATTCATTCATCCGTCAGTTCTTGAAGCGCACGATCTAACTTACGGTCAACGAGTTACGTTGACCGGCCGCATCGGTCGCACCAGATGTCATGAGTCCAACACGGTCTGTTTTCAAGTGTGCGACAGCTACTATCTCGACGTCACGGATGTCCAAATTGAGCGATAAGGAAGCTTGATGCTGGGCCTCTGGCCGCTATGCCATTTCCCATGAAACACCTCCTCGCCGCCACCCTCCTCGCTCTTGCCGCCCCGGCCCTCGCACAGCAGCCCGCAACGCAAGCCCCCGACCCCGCCTTCACGCAGCGCGATCTGTTCGATCTCGAGGTTGCGGCCGATTCGCAGATCAGCCCGGACGGATCGCGCATCGCCTATGTGCGCCAGTCGGGCGATATCATGACCGATCGGATGCGGCGGTCGATCTGGCTTGTCGATGCGCGGTCGGGCGAGCAGATGCCGATCGTCGCCGGGCCGGGATCGCACAGCCAGCCGCGCTGGTCGCCCGATGGCAGCCGCCTCGCCTATATCTCGACCGCCGAGGGCGGCGCGGCACAGCTCTATGTCCGCTGGATGGAGAGCGGCGTATCGGTGCGGATCACCGGGCTGCCCGCGACGCCGAACAGCATCGCCTGGTCGCCCGACGGCGCAATGATCGCCTATGCGATGCTCGTGCCCGGCGAACCCGAGCGGCTCGGCGAGCGGCCGAGTCCGCCCGAGGGCGCGGAGTGGGCCGATCCGCTGCAGGTCTATACCGATATCGTCTATCGCGCCGACGGGGCGGGGTATCTCCAGCCCGGCTACAGCCAGATCTTCGTCGTGCCCGCCGAGGGCGGCGCACCCCGCCAGTTGAGCAGCGGCAATTATGATTCGAGCGGCCCGCTGAGCTGGGCGGGCGGGCGCACGATCCTGTTCGCCGCCAATCGCGACCCAAACTGGCAATATGAACCCGTCGAGAGCGAGATCTACGCGCTCGACGCGGCAAATGGCGGCATCACACAGCTCACGGACCGAAACGGCCCCGATTTCAGCCCGGTCGCCTCGCCCGACGGCAATCGCATCGCCTATCTCGGTTTCGACGACCGGCGGCTCGGCTATCAGAACACGTTGCTCTATGTCATGGACCGCGACGGATCGAACAGCCGCGCGTTGACCGGATCGCTCGATCGCAGCGTTTCGTCCCCCGTCTGGGCGGACAATGGCAATCTCTACGTCAGCTATGACGACCACGGCGAAACCCGCGTCGCGCGCGTGTCGATGAACGGCAGTATCAGCACCGTTGCGGAAGGACTTTCCGGATCGAGCCTCGACCGGCCCTATACCGGCGGCGATTTTTCGGTCTCGGACAACGGCACCATTGCCTTCACGCGCGGCACCGCGACCCGTCCCGCCGATGTCGCGATTGTGCGCGGCGGCAGCGCGCGCTGGCTGACCGATCTCAACGCCGATGTCCTGCCCTATCAGCGGCTGGGCGAGGTGCGGCGGATCGAGACGGCCTCGTCCTTCGACGGCCGTCCTATCGAAGCCTGGATGACGCTCCCGCCCGGCTATGTGGAGGGCCAGCGCTACCCGTTGATCCTCGAAATCCATGGCGGCCCGTTCGCGGCCTATGGCCCGCATTTCTCGACCGACAACCAGCTCTACGCCTCGGCCGGTTATGTCGTCGTCTCGGCCAATCCGCGCGGATCGACGAGCTATGGCGAGGAATTCGCGAACCTCATCCACCATGCCTATCCGGGCAATGACTATGACGACCTGATGAGCATCGTCGATCGCGTCATCGCCGAGGGCATCGCCAATCCCGACGAACTGTTCGTGACCGGCGGATCGGGCGGCGGCGTGCTGACGAGCTGGATCGTCGGCCAGACCAACCGCTTCCGCGCCGCGGCGACGCAAAAGCCCGTCATCAACTGGACGACGCAGGTGCTGACCTCGGACATCCCGGTGTTCGTGCAGGATTACTGGTTCGGATCGAATTTCTGGGAGGACCAGGAAAGCTATTGGCGCCGCTCGCCGCTGTCGCTGATCGGCAA
>NZ_CAKZNF010000031.1 GCF_937129435.1 uncultured Parasphingopyxis sp.
GCGACCCAGGCCCACCAGCGATGGATGAAATGGACGAGGAAGGGATCGTTGTTGAACGCGGCCAGCCCCTGCGACCAGTCGACGCCCGCCGGGAAGAAACTGCCCTGCATCAGCGGCCAGTCGCTCGCGACATAGCCGGCGCGCATCCCGGCGACCCAGGCGCCGTAGAGCAGCTGGACGAAGAGGATGACGAGTACGCCTATGCCGAAGCCGGTCAGTTTCGCGGGCCGGGCCTCGGCATTGCGATGGAGGCGTTGGAGGTCGAGCGCGGTCCAGACCAGCCCGCCGAGGATGAAGAGCGCGAGCAGCAGGTGCACCGCCAGCCGGTAATGGCTGACCCGGTCGCCGGTCCACAATCCCGACGTCACCATCCACCAGCCGATCGCGCCTTGTAGCCCGCCGAGCGCGAGGAGGGCGAGCAGGCGCGGCTTGTATCCGGCTGGGATCGCCTTGCGGATCCAGAACCAGGCGAGGGGAAGGGCGAAGGCGAGGCCGATGACGCGGCCCAAGAGCCGGTGCACCCATTCCCAGAAGAAGATGAACTGGAATTGCGACAGCGTCATCCCGGCGGGGCCGGTGACGGTGCGATATTGTTCGGTCTGCTGGTATTTGGCGAACTCGGCCATCCAGTCGGTCTGGTTCAGCGGGGGGAGGGCACCGGTGACGGGATCCCATTCTGTGATCGAAAGCCCCGATTCGGTCAGCCGCGTGATTCCGCCGACGACGACCATCGCAAAGACGAGACCCGCCACGCCGAGCAGCCAGAGCGCAAGGGCGCGTGGGCGCTCTGTCCTGAAAGGGCTCGATGTGCTCGCGGCGGGGGCGGTGCGGCTGGCCATATCGGTCCGCCCATAGGCGAGCGGCGGCGCGAAACCAATATGCGGAAAAAATCGAAGAAGCATGTGTTGTGATATTGTATCGTTCGTGCCATAGCCTAGATGAACAGGGAGCCGCGCGACGGACCATCGCGCGGGCGAAGGAAATTTGACGATCATGCCACGACTGGCTTTCGGAGCAGGTTCAATGGACCGATGGGCAATCGCCCTGTCGGGCCTTTGTCTCGTCCATTGCCTGAGCACGGCGGTGTTCGTCGCGCTCGCCTCGGCGGCGGGCGGTGCGCTTTTCGATCCGCTGATTCATGAAGTCGGCCTTGCCGTCGCCATCGTCTTCGGCGTGATCGCGGTCGGCCGCGGCGCCTATCGGCACGGTTATATGATGCCCGTCGCCATCTCCTCGCTCGGCATCGGCGCGATGGCCGGCGCGCTGAGCCTGCCGCATGGCGAGATGGAAACGATCTACACGATGATCGGCGTCGGGTTGCTGGCGCTGGGGCATGACCTGAACCGTCGGGCTTTCAGATAATTTTGTCAGACTTTGGCTAGCGGCAAGCCAAAGGCGAGATCTGACAAACAACGCAAACCTCACAAACACCCGCACGCCTGCATCTATTGCACCCCGTGCCCCTCGCGCCTAACTTTCAACCATGGCCGACACCCACACCCATCATCACGAAATGCACGAGGGCGAGGCGCTTGCCGCTGCCGCGCAGACGGCGCTGGAACGCTCGGGCGAACAATGGACGCGGATGCGCGCCGCCGTCTTCGATGCGCTGGCCGAATTCGATCAGCCCGCATCGGCCTATGATATCGCGGAGGCGGTTTCCAAGGCGCAGGATCGCCGCGTCGCCGCCAACAGCGTCTACCGCATCCTCGACCTGTTCACCGCCGCCAATGTCGCGCGCCGGGTGGAGAGCGAGAACGCCTATCTCGCCAATCGCCATCCCGATTGCCTGCACGACTGCATCTTCCTCGTCTGCGACAATTGCGGGACGACGACGCATCTCGACAATGACAAGCTCGCCAACGGCGTGCGCGACGCCGCGCGCGCAAAGGGCTTCAATCCGGAACGCCCGGTGATCGAAGTGCGCGGGCTGTGCGAGAAGTGCGGGTAGGCCCAAAATCCTCTCCCATTTAGGGAGAGGATAGTGGAGCTTGCGAGCGCAGCGAGTTAGCGAAACTTGGTGAGGGCCCTCACCAAGTCGGCTAAGAAAATCGATCGCTTCGCATCACGATTTTGCAAGCCTTCCTATCCTCTCCCTAGATGGGAGAGGAAAAACCTCCATTCGACACGGCGCTTTCCCGCCCCTAAATAGGGGGCAAGAAAGGTCGTGCCTCATGTCAGATCGTCCCGAGACCCCGTTGCTTGATCAGGTGTCCTATCCCGAAGACCTGCGCAAGCTGAAGCAGAGCGAGCTGCGTCAGTTTGCCGATGAGCTGCGCGAGGAGGTGATCTCGGCGGTGTCAGTGACCGGCGGGCATCTCGGTGCCGGGCTGGGCGTGGTCGAACTGACGACCGCGATCCACTACGTCTTCGATACCCCCGATGACCGGCTGGTCTGGGACGTCGGCCATCAATGCTATCCGCACAAGATTCTGACCGGCCGCCGCGATCGTATCCGGACGCTGCGGCAGGGCGGCGGGCTTTCGGGCTTCACCAAGCGTTCCGAGAGCGAGTACGATCCGTTCGGCGCCGCGCACAGCTCGACGTCGATCTCCGCCGCGCTCGGCTTTGCCGTTGCCAACAAGTTGAGCGACCGGCCGGGGAAGGCGATCGCCGTGATCGGCGACGGCGCGATGAGCGCGGGCATGGCCTATGAGGCGATGAACAATGCGGAACAGGCAGGGAATCGCCTTGTGGTGATTCTCAACGACAACGACATGTCGATCGCGCCGCCCGTGGGCGGGCTTTCCACCTATCTCGCGCGGCTCGTTTCGTCCGGCAAATTCCTTGGCCTGCGCGAACTCGCGCGCCGGTTTGCCCGCAAGCTGCCGCGCCCGCTTCACATCGCGGCGCGCAAGACCGACGAATATGCGCGCGGCATGATGACCGGCGGGACGCTGTTCGAGGAACTGGGCTTCTATTATGTCGGCCCGATCGACGGCCACGATATGGACGCGCTGATCCCGGTGCTCGAAAATGTCCGCGATGCTGCCGAGGGGCCGATCCTCGTCCATGTCGTCACGCAAAAGGGCAAGGGCTACGCCCCCGCCGAGGCCGCTGCCGACAAATATCACGGCGTTGCCAAGTTCGATGTCGTTTCGGGCAAGCAGGACAAGGGGCCGGGTGGCGGGCCGCCCGCCTATCAAAACGTGTTCGGCGAAACGTTGGCGAAGCTTGCCGAGAGCGACCCGCGTATCTGCGCGATCACTGCGGCGATGCCGGGCGGCACCGGCGTCGACAAGTTCGCCGCCGCGCACCCCGACCGCGCCTTCGATGTCGGCATTGCCGAGCAGCATGCCGTGACCTTCGCCGCCGGCCTTGCCGCACAGGGGATGCGGCCCTTCGCCGCCATCTATTCGACCTTTCTCCAGCGCGCATACGACCAGGTCGTGCATGACGTGGCGATCCAGAACCTGCCCGTGCGCTTCGCGATGGACCGCGCCGGGCTGGTCGGCGCCGATGGTTCGACTCATGCCGGCAGTTTCGATCTCGCCTATCTGTGCACGCTGCCCAATTTCGTCGTCATGGCGGCGGGCGACGAGGCCGAGCTCGCGCACATGACCTATACCATGGCCGAATATGACGACGGTCCCATCGCTGTTCGCTATCCGCGCGGCGCGGGCATGGGCGTGCCGCTGCCCGAAACGCCCGAAAAGCTCGAGATCGGCAAGGGCCGGATCGTGCGCAAGGGAAAGAGCGTCGCGATCCTCTCGCTTGGCGCGCGGCTCGAGGAATCGCACAAGGCGGCCGATAAACTGGAGGCCATGGGCCTCTCAGCCACCATCGCCGATATGCGCTTCGCCAAGCCGCTGGACGAGGCGCTGATCCGCAAGCTCCTCGCCAACCATGAAGTCGCGGTGACGATCGAGGAAGCGAGCATCGGCGGCTTCGGCGCGCACGTCCTGACCATGGCGAGCGACGAAGGCCTGATCGACACGGGCCTCAAGCTGCGCACGATGCGCCTGCCCGACGCGTTCATCGACCAGGACAAGCCCGAGAAGCAATATGCCGAAGCGGGCCTCGATGCCGACGGCATCGTCGAGACCGTTCTGAAGGCGCTCCGCCATAATAGTGCAGGCGTCGAAGAGGTTGGCGAGAGGGCGTAGTTCGGGCGGGGGGATGTCGATCCGCGCTGCCCTCTATCGCGAACTCGAACCGCGTGCGCGGCCGGGGGCGCTTTCGACGACCAACCTCATCATCGCGGGCGTCATTATCCTCGCGGCGTTTCTGGCGATCATCGAGACCGAGCCGACCATCGGCAAACCCTATGCCGCCACCTTCCTCACGCTGCAGCTCGCCTTCGGCGTCCTGTTCTGCATCGAATATGCGGCCCGGCTATACGCGGCGGGGGAGGATCCGCGGTTCAAGGGCAAGCGGTTCGGCCGCCTGCGCTGGATTGTCACGCCTTCGGCGCTGATCGACGCGGTGGCGCTGCTGCCCCTGTTCCTGACGCTCGCATCAACGAGCTTCTACTGGCTGCGTTTCGCGCGCATCGTCCGCATCCTGCGCGTCGTGCGGCTCGGCCGGATGAGCACCGCTTTCGACAGCGTCATGGCCGCGCTCTACGACCGTCGTTTCGAGCTTTGGGTGTCGATCATCATCGCGATGCTGCTGATGCTGTTCAGCGCCAGTCTGCTCTATTTCGCCGAAGGCCAGGCGCAGCCCGAGGCATTCGGTTCGATCCCGCGTGCGCTGTGGTGGTCGATCGTGACGCTGACGACGATCGGCTATGGCGACGCCTATCCGATCACCGTGCTCGGCAAGATGTGCGCCGCGGTGATCGCGGTGTGCGGGATCGGCGTGATCGCGATGCCGACCGGCATCTTCGCCGCCGCCTTTTCCGATGCCATGCAGCGCCGCCGCGACAGGGAAAGCGACGATGAATAAGGCTTCAGCCCATTCCCGGCAGCCTCTTCCACCAAGGTAGCGATGGTGCGATGCGCTCCGCCTCTTCGGCGACATAGCGGGCCTGTTCCTCGCTCGGCGGCGGGATATGGCCCTTGCCCCAGTCGCCAAGAATGAGCTTGAACATGCCGTCGTCGCCCGGCTCGGTGGACACGCCGAGCGTTTCGGCGAACGGCTTCAGCTGCAGTTCGACATGGTCGTCATGCCGGTTCTGGCAGTAAACGATCCGGTGCGGCACGACCCTGTCGCGCAGGTCGAGATGTTCCTCGCCATGCGCCAGCCCCTCGAAATATTCCTCGATATCCCAACCGTGAAGCAGCCAGGGTTGGACGCGGCTCCAGGTGAAATTGCGGAGCACGATCTGCGGGTTCATGACGACGCTTGTATCCTGCTCGCGCGCATAGATTAGGGCCGCCGTCCCCCCCGCGCTGTTGCCCCAGAGCAGGCGAGGGCCGTCCGCGCCCATCAGCGCGTCGATTGTATCCATGATCCGGGGCCAGATGGCGGGCATGTCGACATGCTTGCTGCCGAGGAACCAGCCGACGCGCACGTCGTCGTGCAGGTAGAGCGAGGGATCGGAGACGAGCACGGTGTTGAGTCGCTGCGGCGCGATTTGCCGTCCTTGAAAATAGGGGACGGGCCGTCGCGTCACCGGGCTTTGTGCGGCGTGGAAACCGTAGAAGGTCGAGGTTGCCCCGCGGTTGCGGATCAGCAGGCCGAGCTCGACCGCGCCGAAATCGATGAGGTGCAGACCCGACGGCAGCGTCTCGAGCGCCAGGAAGCCGTCGAGATCGTGCCGCCAGCGCTTGCGGCCCCAGCGGGCGTAATCGGTTTCGACGGGAAAGCGCATTGCCCCAGCCTCTTGCCGAGAAAGGGGCGCGGATGGCAATGCTGCAATCCACCGCGGAAAGGATCGCCATGGCCAAGGGAATGCGCGCCGATCAGGCGCTGGTCGATCGCGGGCTGGTCGAAAGCCGGACGCGGGCGCAGGCGCTGATCCTCGCCGGCAAGGTGTTTTCCGGCGAAACGCGCGTCGAAAAGGCGGGGCAGCCGGTCAAGGCCAATGCGCTGCTGGAGGTGCGCGGACGCGATCATCCCTGGGTGTCGCGCGGCGGGCTCAAGCTCGATCACGGGCTCGTCCATTTCGGTTGGGACGTGACGGACGCGGTGGCGATCGATGTCGGGTCGTCGACGGGGGGCTTTACCGATGTGCTGCTCAGCCGGGGCGCGGCGCGCGTCTATGCCGTCGATTCGGGCACCAACCAGCTCGCCTGGAAATTGCGGCAGGACGATCGCGTCGTCGTGCTCGAGCAGACCAATGCACGTCATCTGACGCGCGAACAAATTCCGGAGCCGCCGGATATCGTCGTTTGCGATGCCAGCTTCATTTCGCTCGCCAAAGTGCTGGAAACGCCGCTGAATCTGGCTGCGCGCGATGCCAAACTCATCGCCCTGATCAAACCGCAGTTCGAGGCGGGGCGTGAGGAAGTGGGGAAGGGCGGCGTGGTGCGCGATCCCGCCGTCCACGCCCGGGTCTGCCAAGAAGTTCGCCAATGGCTGGAAGGCATTGGCTGGAACGTCTCAGGCGTGACGCAAAGTCCCATTACGGGACCCGAAGGCAACGTCGAATTTCTCATCGGCGCGGAACGCTTGGAAAGCTTGGCCGGTTAAGGCTATCGGGTAACAACGCAAGCGCAGCAAAGGGATTCGCATATGGTCGGCGTCGCCACGAAGGGCCAGCTTCGCATGTCGTTTCTGCGCTGGGCACTCGTGCTGGTGCCGGTGGTCGTGTTGCTCGGGCTCGCCTCGGGCATGATCTCCGGATCGGGCGATACGAACTGGTATCGCGCGCTCGAAAAGCCGTCCTTTCAGCCACCATCTTATCTGTTCGGCATCGTCTGGCCGATTCTCTATGTGTTGATGGGGCTGGCGCTCGTGCTGGTCGTCAACGCCAAGGGATCGCGGCTGCGCGGGATCGCGATCGCCACGTTCATCGCCCAGTTCGTCGCCAACCTGCTCTGGTCGCCGATCTTCTTCGGCATGAACCAGGTCAGTTTCGCCTTCTGGTGGCTGCTGCTGACACTGGGGCTAGCCGGGCTGACGACATGGTTCTTCTGGCGCGTACGGACGGTCGCGGGCGTCATGATGCTGCCCTATATCGCCTGGCTGATTTTCGCCGCGGCGCTCAACTTCCAGGTCGACCAGCTCAATCCCGACGCCGAAACCCTTGTCGTCGGCAACAACAGCACCCAGATATAGCTGTATTAGAGACCTGATACGCCGGAGGGCATCATGCAGACCGAAAACAAGCTGATCGACGATATCGTCAAGATGGTGAACAGCGCCGCCGGCACGATTGCCGGGATGGGGCGCGAAGCCGAATCCTCAATGCGCGAAAAGGCACGCGAGTTCGTCGGCGGGATGGATTTCGTCAGCCGCGAAGAGTTCGAAGCGGTGAAGGAAATGGCCGCCGCCGCGCGCGACGAAGCCGAGGAATTGAAGGCGAGACTCGACGCGCTCGAAGCCGCCGCAGCGAAACCTGCGCCGCGCAAAAAGGACGCCACATCAACCACTTCGAAGAAAAGTTAAGCCGCGATTCACTGCGTTCCTCCACAGCTTGGTAAGGCGGGGAGGTTGCGGGCGGACTCGCGATGATTCACTTCGCACCCATGACGAACGGGGCGCGAACATCATGAACGTGGGCGAATATGGCGACCGCCTGCTCGCGGGCGCGCCGCTCGATATTCTCGAGGACTATTTCAACGCCCATGGCTGGCAGTCCGAGCGCAATGGCGACGAGGAAATCGTCACCGCGGTCAAGGGAAGCTGGACGCAATACGAGATGCGCGCGGTCTGGCGCGAGGAAGAGCGCGTGCTGCAATTCCTGGCGCTCCCCGACATTCGCGTCCCCGCCGAAAAGCGCGGGCTGGTCTACGAAACCTTCGGCCTGATCAACGAGCAGCTCTGGCTCGGCCATTTCGAAATGTGGGCGGCATCGGGGATGATCCTGTTCCGCCATGCTGCCTTGCTCGATCCCGGCAGCGACGGGACGCTGTCGATCGAACAGGCCGAGATGCTGATCGAGGCGGCGCTCGACGAATGCGAGCGTTTTTACCCGGTGTTCCAGTTCGTGCTCTGGGGCGACAAGACGCCGCCCGAAGCGATCCAGGCGGCGCTGGTCGAGACCGTCGGGGAGGCCTGAGGCGATGGGCGAGCGGCCCATCTGGCTGATCGGCTGCGGCAATATGGCGGGCGCGATGCTCGACGGCTGGCTGGCGAGCGGGATGGCGACGCAGGATTTCCGCGTTGTTCGTCCCAGTGGCAAGGCCGCGGCCCGCGACGTGCCCGTCCAGCGCGAATTGCCCGGTACGCTCTTTGGCGATGCGATCGTGCAGATCGGTTTCAAGCCCTATCATCTGGCCGAGGAGGCGCCGAAGCTTGCGCCGTTGATCGGGCCGGACACGCATATCGTGTCGATTCTTGCCGGCGTCGAACTGGCGACGCTGCGCAAGGCTTTCCCCGATGCAGGGTCGATCGTGCGCGCCATGCCGAACACGCCGGTGGCGCTGAATGCGGGGGTCGTGGGATTGCTGGCCGAAGACAGGAACGCGGTCGGCGCCGATGCCGTCGAGGCGCTGATGGGGCGTCTGGGCCTGGCCGAGTGGCTCGACGACGAGGCGCTGTTTAACGTCGTCACCGCGCTGGCCGGCAGCGGCCCGGCCTTCCTGTTCCGCTATATCGACGCGATGGCGCGGGCGGGGGCGGCGCTGGGGCTCGATCCAGCGCAGTCGGAGCGCATGGCAATCGCCACCGTCGAAGGCGCCGCGCGCCTCGCCGCCCGGTCGGACGAAGACCCCGGCACGCTGGCGGATCGCGTCGCCAGCCCCGGCGGTTCGACGCGCAAGGGGCTCGACGTGCTCGACGCCGATGGGGCGCTGGACGCGCTGGCGCGGGCGACGTTGGAGGCGGCTACCCGGCGCAACGAGGAAATGGCGGAAGAGGCGCGGTAGTCGTTCGTCATTGCGAGCGCAGCGAAGCAATCCAGAGCTACAAGGCGCAACGCATGCCGCTCTGGATTGCCGCGTCGCTTCGCTCCTCGCAATGACGGTAACGTGTTCGCGTTAGCGCTTGTCCCCGAGCTCGCCGGCCAGCGCCGCCCGATCCGCACTCAGCAGCTTCTCCAGCACCGTCCAGAACCCCGAAATCGCGGCCGAACCCGCATCGCTATAGGCCGCGACCATCTTCTCGCGCAGCGCCTCGAACAGCTTCGCCTCCAGCGCCGTGCCGCTCGCCGTCAGCTTCAGGAGCACCTGCCGCCGGTCTTCGCGCCCCGGCTTGCGCTCGACGAGTTCGCGTTGCTCCAGTTCGCGCAGCACGCGGCCCAGCGATTGCTTGGTGATGCCGAGCAACGCGATCAGATCGCCCACGGGCAGCCCCGGCTTGCGCGCGATGAAATAGAGCGCCCGGTGATGCGCGCGGCCCAGCCCTTTTTCCTCGAGCAACGCATCGGCGCTTGCCATCAACTCGCCATGGCCGAAGAACAGCAGTTCGATCCCGCGCCGGATCTCGGCTTCGCGCAGGAAGAGGGGGGAGGCGGAAGGAGGTTGGCTCGCCATGTTGACCGTTTTTGGCAGCGGGCCTAACCCGGCGCAACAACCGAATGGCCAATATCGAAGGTTCCTGTAGATGCCCGAATCCCAGCCCTATGACGATCGCGACGGCAAGATCTGGTTCGACGGAAAGCTCGTCGACTGGCGCGACGCCAACGTCCATATCCTGACCCATGCGATGCACTATGCCTCGAGCGTGTTCGAAGGCCAGCGCGCCTATGGCGGCGAGATATTCGAGCTGACGCGGCACAGCGAACGGCTGCATGTCTCGGCCAAGATCCTCGGCATGCCGATGCCGTACAGCGTCGAGGAGATCGACGCGGCGTGCAGGCAGGTGCTCGAGGCCAACGATCTTTCCGATGCCTATGTCCGCCCCGTCGCCTGGCGCGGGCCCGAGCAGATGGGCGTCGCTGCGCAGGCGACCAAAACGCATGTCGCGATCGCGGCCTGGGAATGGGGCGACTATTTCAAGAACAAGGAGCAGGGTATCCGGCTCGATATCTCGCCCTGGCGGCGCCCCGCACCCTATACCGCGCCCGTCCATGCCAAGGCCGCCGGGCTCTATATGATCTGCACCATGGCCAAGCACGCCGCCGCCGACAAAGGCTATGACGACGCGCTGATGATGGACTGGCGCGGCCAGATCGCCGAGGCGACCGGCGCCAACGCCTTCTTCGTGGCTGACGGCATCATCCACACCCCGACGCCCGATTGCTTTTTGAACGGTATCACGCGGCAGACGGTGATGGCGCTCGCCAAGAAACGCGACATCAAGGTGATCGAACGCGACATCTGGCCCGAGGAACTGGAAGGCTTCGAGCAGTTCTTCCTCACCGGCAGCGCGGCAGAGGTAACGCCTGTGCGCGAAGCGGGGCCGTGGAATTTCGAGGTCGGCGAGATGACGCTGGGGCTGATGAACGATTACGCGAAGCTCGTGCGGGGGCAGTTGTCGAACAGCTAGATGGAAATCTGGTGGACAGCGAGTTCGGCTATCCATTGCCGAACCGGCAGTGGATTATTGACAGCAAATTGATCAACGACCGCGGCGCGCAGCGCGATGCGTTGAACCTGCTGGAATTGATGACCACCGAGCCCAAAAATTTTTATCATGCGCGCCAAATAGCGGAGTGGGAAAATCGACGTCTTCCGTTTCGTACCTTGTGCGGAGCGATTCTGGTCTACATTTTCGTGCATTGGGACCACGTTCGCAATCGGGCGGCCTCACTCGAAAATTTGGTGAGTGACTTCGGCCCGGTTGCGCAGATTTATCAACCGCTGGCGAGCGATGTCGCAGGGATGGGGTATATCACCCATCGCGAAGATCCCTTCGTTGACCTGCTTCGAGAATATTGCCGTTTGGCCATTGCCGAATTGATCGCCGACAATGCTCTTAGTTCGTCAAATCGCGTGTTGTAGGTTTAGTCGGAAAGGCGAACAAAAAGCGCGATGCGACAGGATACGCCATTTTGAATTTCTGGAGAAGATCGGAGCAATGCCATGATGAGTTACAAAGGCTATCGCGCCGCCGTCGCTTTCGACGAAGGCGATATGCTGTTTACCGGCAGGGTCGCGGGTATCGACGATGTCGTCGGTTTTCACGCGGACACCACCGAAGGGCTGAAAGCGGCGTTCGAGGAAGCCGTCGCTGATTATCTTGTAACCTGCGCCAAAGTCGGCAAGCGGCCGGAAAAAAGCTATTCGGGCAAGGTCATGTTGCGGATGAGCCCGGCGGTGCATGCGAAAGCCGCGCTGGCCGCCGAAATCGCCAGTCAAAGCCTCAACGAGTTCAGCGAGGCCGCGCTGGCTGCGTCGGCGGAAGAGAAATTGACCGGCAGGCACGCGCGCTGATTGAAAACGGTTTCTAGCTCGTCCTGATTCCGTGATACCCGCGATACCACTCGACAAACTTCGGAATCCCTACCTCGATCGGCGTCGTCGGTTCGAAGCCGATGGCCTCCTGGATCGCGCTGATATCGGCGGCGGTCGCTGTCACGTCACCGGCCTGCATCGGTAGCATCTCGCGCTCGACTTTCCGGCCCAGCGCTTCTTCCAGCACGTCGATCATGTGCATCAGCTGTTCGGAGCGGTTGTTGCCGATATTGTAGAGCGCGTGCGGCTTGGTGCTGCCGCCCGGCTTCTCCTCGCCGTCATCGGCGGGCGGATGGTCGAGCGTGGCCAGCACGCCGGTGACGATATCGTCGATATAGGTGAAATCGCGGCGCATCTCGCCATGGTTGAACACCGGGATCGGCTCGCCGGCGAGGATCTTCCGCGTGAAGATCCACAGCGCCATATCGGGCCGGCCCCAGGGGCCGTAGACGGTGAAGAAGCGCAGCCCCGTCATCGGAATGCGGTAGAGGTGCGCATAGGTCTCGCTCATCAGCTCGTCGGCTTTTTTCGTTGCGGCATAGAGCGAGACGGGCTGGTCGACCCGGTCCTCGACACGGAACGGGAAGCTGTCATTGCCGCCATAGACCGACGATGACGAGGCATAGACCATGTGGCCGACCTCGCGGTGCCGCGCGACTTCCATCATGTTGACATGGCCGGCGAGGTTGGACTGCACATAGGCTTGCGGGTTGGTGAGGCTGTAGCGGACACCCGCCTGCGCGCCGAGATGCACGATCCGGTCGAAACGATGATCATCGAGCGCTGCGTTGAGTGCATCCATGTCCGAAAAATCGACCCGTTCGAAGCTGAACCGGTTGCCCGCGATCTGCTGCAGACGGTCCTTTTTGAGCTGCACCGAATAATAATCGTTGAGGCTGTCGATCCCGATCACGCTTTCGCCGCGCGCCATCAGTCGCTGCGCCACATGCATGCCGATAAAACCGGCCGCGCCCGTTACCAGAACCGTCATGGGTGTTCCCTCACTGTGTCGCCGGTCGCTTAGCGAGGGCGGGGCGTGGTGGCCAGTATGAGGTGTCGATTGTCGATTTCGCGCGCGACAGCGAGATTGTGGTCAGGCTCGCCAGAGCCGTGGCAATCACAACGAGGCACATGAAGGCGGATTTTTTAACGGACCCCGGTCGTGTTGCCCGAAAAATAGAAATAGATCGCCCAGAGGACGAACACGGCTGCCGTGACGATCGCAAGCCAGTTGGGGCGATCGCGATCGGGGCCGGGAATGGGCGAGATACCTTGCAGCCCATGGACGAGGCCGGTGACGACGGCCGCGATCACCGCCTGTTCGACACGGCCCATGATGAGCCACACCAACGCCGCGACGATCGCGGAAATGATGGTCGTCTTGATCGCCAATGACATATTGTCTCTCCCTAGCCCAGTTTCTCCAGTTCCTCGAAATTCAGCCCGCCCGGAACGATGATGACGGGGCAGGGCAGATCGCCCGCGGCCGCGGCGAAATGGGTGACGAGCGGGCCCGGCGAGGCGCCCGGCGCCGCGGCGAGCATCAGGCCGGCGATATCCTCGCTCTCGGCAATCGCCTCGCGAACGGCCTTGATCGGATCGCCGCGTTTGACGGTGATTTTCGGCTGCACGCCGGTCGCCTCGACCAGTTCGCCCGCAGCCTGCGCGACCGCCGCCTCGGCCCGCATCCGGGCCTCTTCCTCGAAGGTCGCTTCGACGGCAGCCCAGTTGACGAATTCCTGCTGCGGGATCAGCGCGACGATCTCGACCGTGCGGCCCAGCCTGATCGCGCGTACCGCGGCATAATGGAGTGCGGTACGCGACTCCTCAGTCTCGTCGATCACCACCAGATAGGTGCGCATGCGGTTGCCCCTCGCCGTGTTGCCCGGAGACTGCGCCAGATGGGAGGATGAGGCAAGCGGGGAGGCGAGATGCAGCCATATCCTTCGACAGCGCATCGCCCGGCCGCTAAAGAACGTTGCATGACCCGAACCCCGATCGTCTTCTGGGCCGTCGCCGCGCTGGCGCTGATCTTCAACCTGTTCAGCCTATACGATCTTGTGATGACGAGCGTCGATTCGATCGCGCATCTGCAGGGCTATCCGCAGCCGCTGGTCGAATTCCTGATCACCCTGCCCGAATGGCGGCGCATATTGTGGACAACGACGGTGTTTCTCGGCGTTATCGGCGCGGTGACGCTGCTGCTCCGGCGCGGCATCGCCGAACGGGCGCTCTGGGCGGCGACGGTGCTGCTCGCGCTGGCGGTCGTCGTCGACTACACCATGCTCGACGGCGCGCGGGTCTATGGCGATGCCGGATCGGTGGTAAACGTGCTCGTCGTGGTGATCGAGGCGGGCTTTGCCCTTTACGCAGGGCGGGCGAGACGCCAAGGATTGCTGCGCTGACCGAAACGCCCGTTACGCAGGACTGACCGATGGCCATCGAACTCAAAATGCCCGCCCTTTCGCCGACGATGGAGGAAGGCACGCTCGCCAAATGGCTGGTAAAGGAAGGCGACACGATCGCCGCCGGCGACATCATGGCCGAGATCGAAACCGACAAGGCGACGATGGAGTTCGAGGCGGTCGACGAGGGCGTGCTGGCGAAAATCCTGGTGGCCGAGGGCACCGACGAGGTCGCCGTCGGCACGGTGATCGCTATGATCGCCGAGGAAGGCGAGGACGCCGACAGCATCGAAGCGCCGTCGGGCGATGCGGCCAAGGCCAAGGAGCCGGAACCGGCAACGCCCAAGGCTGAGGCGGCAGCGCCCGAAGAACCGAATGAGCCGGAGGCGGGGAAGCCTGCGCCAAAAGCCGCGGCGAAATCGTCCGACCCGGCCCCCGATATTGAAGCCCCGCCGGCGCCGGTGAAGGATGGCGAGCGGGTGAAGGCGAGCCCGCTGGCGCGGCGGCTGGCCGAGGCGAAGGGCATCGACCTGACGACCATTTCCGGCAGTGGACCGAAGGGCCGGATCGTCAAGGCCGATATCGATGGCACCGAAGCCGCGCCCGCCAAGGCTGCCCCGGACAAAGCCGCCGCCCCTGCGCCTGCCGCCTTCGACACCGATATCCCGCACGAGGCGGAGAAGCTCTCCAACATGCGCAAGACGATCGCGCGCCGCCTTACGGAGGCGAAGCAGACCGTCCCGCATATCTATCTCACCGTCGACATCCATCTCGATCCGCTGCTGTCGCTGCGCAAGGAATTGAACGCGACGCTCGAAGCGCGCGACATCAAGCTCTCGGTCAACGACCTGCTGATCAAGGCGCTCGCGGTATCGCTGATGCAGGTGCCCAAATGCAATGTGTCGATCTCGGGCGACCAGCTGCTCACCTATAGCCGCGCCGATATCTCGGTTGCGGTCAGCGTGCCGAACGGCCTCATCACCCCGATCATCGTCGGGGCAGACAGCAAGTCGCTCTCGGCGATCTCGAATGAAATGCGCGATCTCGCGGCCAAGGCGAAGGACGGCAAGCTGCAACCGCATGAATATCAGGGCGGCACGGCGAGCATCTCCAACATGGGCATGTTCGGCATCAAGCAGTTCGACGCCGTCATCAACCCCCCCCAGGGCATGATCATGGCGATCGGCGCGGGCGAGCAGCGGCCCTATGTCATCGACGGCGAGCTCCAGGCCGCGACCGTCATGTCCGCCACCGGCAGTTTCGACCATCGCGCCATCGACGGCGCGGATGGAGCGCAGCTCATGCAGGCGTTCAAGGCGCTGTGTGAGAACCCGCTGGGGATGCTGACTTGACTGTCAGCCCGTCTCCAACTGCGATCAGGCAGCAAGCTGCCGAGCCTCTGTTTCCTCTCCCGCAAGGTGAGAGGAGCTGCAGTGTATGATCGCGAAGCCAGCCCCTCTCCCCTTGCGGGAGAGGGAGGGGCCCGCGCGCGTCAGCGCGTGGGAGGGAGAGGGGACGAACTTCGCGAGCGCGCGAAGCAAATGCGTTGCAATCCCACCGATGCCGAACGGCGCGTTTGGTCATTGTTACGGGCGAAACGGCTGGCCGAATTCAAATTCAAGCGGCAGGTCGTGATCGACCGTTACATCGTCGATTTCGTGAATTTCCGGCACCGGGTCATCATAGAAGCGGACGGGTCGCAGCATGCCGAAAGCACCTATGATACCGAACGCGATGCGTATTTGCGTGTTCAGGGTTTTGCGGTGTTGCGGTTCTGGAACAACGAGATACTGAACAACCCGAACGGTGTTGCGGAAGCCATTCTTGCGGCTCTGGTGCGTGTGCCCTCTCCAACTGCGACTAGGCAGCAAGCTGCCAAGTCTCCGTTTCCTCTCCCGCAAGGGGAGAGGAGCAATGCTTCATGACCGACACCTTCCCCACGACACCGCCTCTCATCCGCACCACCGCGATGCCGTCCGATCTCAACCCCTATGGCACGATGTTCGGCGGGTGGATCATGGGGCAGATGGCGCTGGCCGCCGGGTCTCTCGCCTCGCGCCATTGCGACGGGCAGGCTTCGGTGATCGGGGCGGAGGGGCTCAAATTTATGAGGCCGGTGATCGTCGGCGACGAGCTGTCTGTCTGGGCGACGTTCGATCGCATCGGCCGCTCTTCGATGACGATCCGCACCGATGCCTGGCGCCGCGATCGCAACAGCGAATTCGCCGAACGCGTTGCCGAGGGACTGTTCACGATGGTCGCTATCGGCGAGGACAAGAAGCCGCGCCCCGTCCCGCCGCTCGAAACCGACTGACGCGGGCGAGGGGGCAATGACACGGGACAGGATGATCGTTCGCTGGGCGCTGGCGATCATCTTTTCGCCGCTGGCGGCCGGATTCGCCGCCGCCTTCACCTTCACTGCGCTGATGTTCTTTTTTCTGCCGGGCGGCGGGCTGGAGAATGAGAGCGCCGGTTCGTTTTTCACCATCGCCTTTTTCTACGGCCTGCTTGCTTCCTTTTTCGGCGCGCCGCTGTCGATCGTCGCCGCGCTGGCGTCGCAAATCCCGCTGATGATGTGGTATCGCAAGAAGGGCCGGGCGCCGTTCTGGCCGCATCTCGCCTTTAGCGCCGTCGCGGGCATCGTCCTGCTCTGGCTCCTCGTACCGCTGTTGACCCCGCTCGGCACCCCGCGCATCGCCAACGCGGAAGATCTTGTTTCGGCAATGGCGGTCGGTTCGGTTGGCGGGATCGCGGTCGGCTTGCTATGGCATGGCCTCATTCTCAAACCCCTGTTCGAAAGCGACTGAAGCGATGGCCGAAAGCTACGACCTCATCATCCTCGGCTCCGGCCCCGGCGGCTATGTCGCCGCGATCCGCGCGAGCCAGCTCGGCCTCAAGGTCGCGATCGTCGAGCGCGAGAAGCTCGGCGGGATCTGCCTCAACTGGGGCTGTATCCCGACCAAGGCGCTGCTCAGGACCAGCGAGATCTATCATTATATGGAGCATGCAGGCGATTACGGGCTCAAGGCCGAGAAGGTCGGGCACGATCTCGCCAAGGTTGTCGAGCGGTCGCGCGGTGTGGCGAAGCAATTGAACCAGGGCGTCACGCACCTGATGAAGAAGAACAAGGTCGCCGTGCATGAGGGCGTCGGCAAGCTGACGGGCAAGGGCAAGCTCAGTGTCACGGCCGGGGACGGCAAGACCACCGAGCTTGCCGCGAAGAACATCATGATCGCCACCGGCGCCCGCGCCCGCGACCTGCCCTTCGCCAAGGCCGACGGCAAGCGGATCTGGACCTATCGCCATGCCATGGTGCCGCAGGAAATGCCGACCAAGCTGCTCGTCATCGGATCGGGCGCGATCGGGGTCGAATTCGCGAGTTTCTACAGCGATCTAGGCGCCGAGGTGACGATCGTCGAAATGCTGCCGCGCATCCTCCCGGTCGAGGACGAAGCGATCTCCGCGCATATGGAAAAGACTCTCAAGAAGCAGGGCATGACGATCCTGACTGGCGCCGGCGTCGAGAAGCTGGAGAGCGATGCCAAGGGTGTGAAGGCGGTGATCAAGGACGCCAAGGGTAAGTCCGAAAGCCACGACTTCAGCCACGCCATCGTCGCCATCGGCATCGTGCCGAACACCGAGGAAATCGGGCTCGACACGCTTGGCGTGAAGACGGCGAAGAACGGCCATATCGAGGTCGACGGCTTCGGGCGAACCAATGTCGAGGGCATCCTCGCCATCGGCGATGTCACCGGCCCGCCCTGGCTCGCGCACAAGGCGTCGCACGAAGGCGTCGTCGCGGTCGAAAGGCTCGCCGGCGGCAACCCGCACGCCTTCGAGACAAGCAACATCCCCGGCTGCACCTATTCGCGGCCGCAGGTGGCGAGCGTCGGCATGACCGAGGCCAAGGCCAAGGAAGCCGGGCGCAAGGTGAAGGTCGGCAACTTCCCCTTTATCGGCAACGGCAAGGCGATCGCGCTCGGCGAGGCGGACGGCTTCATCAAGACGGTGTTCGATGCCGAGAGCGGCGAGCTATTGGGCGCGCACATGATCGGCGCCGAGGTGACCGAACTGATCCAGGGCTATGCCGTGGCGCGGCAGCTGGAGACGACCGAGGCAGAGCTGATGCACACGGTGTTCCCGCACCCGACGCTATCGGAGATGATGCACGAAAGCGTGCTCGACGCCTATGGGCGCGCGCTGCATTATTGATCGCCCACCGTGGATTGAACAATCGACCGGCCGGTCCGTTGGCGGGGCATGGCGGGAGACAAGCACGAAACCGGTAACGGCGAAAATCTGTCACGGTCGATTTCGACGCCGATGCTCGCAATTTACGGGCTCGGCACCGTGCTCGGCGCGGGCATCTATGTGGTCATCGGCGACATCATCGGCGAGGCCGGCGCACTGGCCCCGTTCGCCTTTCTTCTTGCCGCCGGTGCGGCCGCGTTCACCGCATTGTCCTACGCCGAACTCGGCGCGCGGGTGCCCCAAAGCGGCGGTTCGGCCGCCTTCGTCGCGGAAGGCTTCGGCCGCGATGGTTTGACCTGGATCGCGGGTTGGGCGCTGATCGCGACGGGCTTGGTATCGGCGGCCACCATCACGACGGGTTTCGTCGGTTATCTCGGAGTTTTCGTCGAGGTGTCGAAGTGGTGGGCAGTGCCGCTTCTCGTTGGTACACTTACCTTCGTGGCGGCGGTCGGCGTCAAACAGTCGGCCTGGTTTATGGGGATTACGACCGCGGCGGGCGTGGTCGGCCTGCTGGTCGTGATCTTCGTCGCGGGCGGCGATCTCGGCGCCTATCCGCGTGCGGCGGAGGCGGCGCTGGCGCAGGACGGCGGCTGGACCGCAGGCGTCGTCGCCGGCAGCTTCCTCGCCTTTTACGCGTTTATCGGTTTCGAGGATCTCGTCACGCTCGGAGAGGAGGCCGAGAATGCCAAGCGTTCGCTGCCGATTGCGATCTTCTTCGCGTTGATCGTCGCGCTGGGTTTCTACGTGATCACGGCGGCTGTCGCAGTGACGACGCTCGATCCGCAGATGCTATCGCGGAGTTCCGCGCCGCTTGTCGACGTGATCGAGGCGCGGGGCGGCAGCGGTCCGTTACTCGGGATTCTCAGCTTGTTCATTATCGTCAATGGCGCGCTCGCACAGATCGTCATGGCCTCGCGTGTCGTCCACGATCTGGGCCGGCGCCGGGGCGGTGCGCCCGAATGGCTCGCGCGTCTCCATCAGCGCACGCAAACGCCGCTTATCGCCACGCTGATCGGCGGGGGCATCGTGACGGCGCTCGCACTTTTCTTCCCCACCGCGACGTTGGCAAGCGCAACCAGTTTCATCATTCTCGCCGTTTTCTTCGCCGCGAACTGGGCGCTGATCCAGATGAAGCGGCAAGGGCACAGTGTCGAAGACAGTGTCCGGACCTTTCCGATCGTGGTTCCTCTTTGTGGCTTGCTGAGCTGCGCGGCGCTTCTGTTCGGGCGGGTCGTGCTCGAAGGTGCGCCTTAGAACGCCGCCTTCTGCTCGCCCTTGGCCTCGTTGACCAGCGTCAGCGGTGGTTCGTCGGCGGGCGCGGCGCTGCGCGGGGCGTCTTTTTTCAGCGTACCGCTGCTCATATGGCGGAAGCTGCCTTCGACATGGCCGCCGGTGGCGATGCTCAGCTTTTCGTAGGTCACGTCGCCTTCGACCCGCGCCGAGGCTTCGACGATCAGTTCCTTGGCGTGGATCGCGCCGGTCACGGTGCCGGCGATGCGGGCCTGGTCGGCGCTGACGGCGCCGTTGATCGTGCTGTTCTCGCCTTGGACGAGGATCGCGCAGCGGATGTCGCCGTCGATCTTGCCGTCGATATGCAAATCGACGCTGGCATCGATATCGCCCGACACGGTGACGTCGGTGCCGATGACCGAGAAGCTGGACGAATGGGCGGCGCTCGACGGGATCGCCATTTCGTCCCTATCCGGCTGATTCGTTTTCGAGAACATTGCGGTTGGCCTCCAGGAAGGGCCGCGGGTTCACCGCGCGGCCGTTGATACGCACTTCGTAATGGAGATGGGTCGCGGTGGAACGGCCGGTCGAACCCATGCGGCCGATGCGCTGGCCGCGATCGACCTGCTGGCCGAGCCGGACATCGATGCCCGACAGATGCGCATAGCGGGTGACGACGCCCGATCCGTGATCAATCTCGATGCAATTGCCATATCCGCCCTTGCGCCCGGCGAAGACGACGCGGCCGTCGCCCGTGGCGAGAATACCCTGGCCGTGCGCACCCCGGAAATCGAGGCCGTTATGCATGGCGCGACCGCCACCGAAAGGATCGCGGCGCAGGCCGAACGGGCTCGAAAGCGAAACGCGCGAGGTCGGCGTGGCCGAGGGGATCGAGCGTAGCGACAATTCCATCACGGCGAGGCGGTTGAGCGAGACTTCGAGCTCGGCCAGTTCGTCGTCGACATGGCTGCGTACGCTGGCCGGGATCAGCGGACCACCCATGCCCTGATTCGCCAGCGCATTGGGGTCGATGCCGAAGCGGCGAATCTGCGCCGCGGTTTCCACGGTGCGGCGGTCGACCGCGACACGCAGCGCGCGGGCAAAGGCGAGCTGGCGATTTTCGAGCGCGGCAAGGCCGGCGGCTTCGGGAATCGCTTCGCTGCTTTCGTCGCTCGCGGCCGTTTCGGCTTCTGCCTCGGGATCGACTTCGACATTCTCGAAATAGCGATCGACCAGCGCGTCGAGAATCTGCTGCCGCTGTTCGACCCGGGCGATCTGTGCGTCGACCGAATCGCGGTAGCGATCGACGCGCGCTGCCGATTCGGCGACCTGTACTTCGCGCTGATCGAGGGCGATTCGGTCCGACGCGCCCTTTACCTGCAAGCCGACCATGACCAGCGTGAACGCCAGCCAGCCGAACAGCGCAAGCGCGGCGATGCTGACCACGCGAATCTGTAACTTGCTCGAAATCCTGATGAATCTGAGCTTGCCGCCGGAGCGGATATGGAGCTCGTGATCAGGAAAAAATGACCGTATCCGGGCCATAAGCCCGGCGGTGTCCCGCTCGTTCTTCAAAACTGCAACCCTGTAGATTTGAATTTGTGCATCCGCCGCTAGCAACAATGTTACCCAGGGGCGAATCGTTAACGGGATTCTCCGACGAGTCGTTGGCACCGTGCGTTGAATCGACGGAACTGGTGACAAATGGCTGATTTGGGCGCTTTTTCGGTTCGGCTTTCGCCGCCGTACGCCGCGCCCTATAGCGGCGCCATGGCCAAGGGAACGCACGATTACGCCACCGATCCGCGCAATGCGGCTATCCTGATCAACGTCAACGGAACGTGCGTGCCACGCAACGAAGCGACCGTTTCGGTATTCGATTCGGGCTTCATGCTCGGCGACGGCGTGTGGGAGGGGCTGCGCGTCCACAAGGGCCGGATCGCCTTTCTCGACCGTCATCTCGACCGGCTGTTCGAAGGCGCCAAGGCGATCGCGATGGACATCGGCCTTTCGCGCGAAGACTTGGCCAAGCGGATCTATGAGACGCTGGACGCCAATAGGGATATGGAGGACGGCGTCCATATCCGGCTCATGGTGACGCGCGGCATCCGTTCGACGCCGTATCAGGATCCGCGCGTCGTGATTTCTCCGGCGACGGTGGTCATCATCCCCGAGCACAAGGAGCCGCTGCCCGAGACGGTCGAGAAGGGGATCCGGCTGTTCACCGTCCATGTCCGCCGCGGCGATCCGGCGGTGCAGGACCCCAAGCTCAATTCGCACAGCAAGCTCAATTGCATCACCGCCTGCATCCAGGCGACGCAGGCGGGCGCCGACGAGGGGCTGATGCTCGATCCGCATGGCTTTGTCGCGACGTGCAATTCGACGCATTTCTTCGTCGTGCGCGGCGGCGAGGTCTGGACCTCGACCGGCGACTATTGCCTCGGCGGCATCACGCGCGGAACGGTGATCGAGATCTGCCGGGAGGCGGGCATCCCGGTGTTCGAGAAGAACTTTTCGCTGACCGACGTCTACGGCGCCGACGAGGCGTTCGTGACGGGGACGTTTGCCGGTGTGGTTCCCGCAACCGAGGTGGACGGGCGTGTGCTGACCAAGGGGCGCGGGCCGATGGTCGAACAATTGCAGCGGCTTTATTCGGCGCGGCTCGAGACCGATGTCATGGAGCGGTCCCGCCCGTGAAGATTGCCGCTTGCCCTGAGCCTGTCGAAGGGCGGCCTTTCTCTGCCTTCAAAAAGTGGAAAGAAAATCAGGGCTTCGACAAGCTCAGCCCAAGTGGAATGGGGTTTTTCTCATGACCATCCGCATCGCCATGTGGTCCGGGCCGCGCAATATCTCCACCGCGATGATGCGGAGCTTCAGCGCTCGGGCCAACTGCTTTGTGAGCGATGAGCCTTATTACGGCGCCTATTTGGAGCGCACCGGCTTCCCGCATCCGATGGCGGAAGAGGTGATCGCGTCGATGGATTGCGACTGGCATTCGGTGACCGACGCCCTCAACGGCGATCCGCCGGGCGGCGAGCCGGTCTGGTACCAGAAGCACATGCCGTCCGAGATGGTCGGCCCGGTCGGGATCGGCGATTTGACCGGCCACCGTCACGCCTTTTTGATCCGTGACCCCGCCCGGATGATCGCCAGCTATGCGAAGAAGATGGAGGCGGTGACCTTCGAGGATATGGGGCTCGAACGGCTGCACCTTTATTTCCGGATCGAGGCGGACCGGCTCGGCCATGCGCCGCCGGTGGTCGAGGGCGCAGATATCCTCGCCGCGCCGGAAGCGATGCTGAAGAAACTGTGCAGCGCGCTCGGTATAGACTGGGACCGGGCGATGCTGTCCTGGGCGCCGGGGATTCACGAGACCGACGGCGTCTGGGCGCCGCACTGGTACAACCGCGTCGCCGAGAGCACAGGCTTCGAGGGCCGCGACGACGGCCTGGTCACGATCCCCGACGGCTATCGCGACCTCTACCAACGCTGCCGCCCGCATTACGAGGCGCTGAGAGCCTACAAGATTACTGCGTAATCCGGCTCGCGCACGGCGGCTTGTGCTGCCAGCGCGCCGCGCCTTCGACGCGCATCTCGCCGACCGCCTGCTGTTCCAGCGCGTCGATCCAGCTGGTGAGGAGCGGGCCGATGAGGCGGAAATTGGGGCGGTGGCGCACGCCGTCGACCATGATCAGCGCGGTGTCCGAGCAGGATCGGGCGTAGAGCGCCTCGGCCTGGCCGGGCGTGATATAGCTGTCCTCGGCGCCGTGGATCAGGAGCATGGGCTCGGCTACATCGTCAAGCGCCTCGATGCTGCGCCATTTGTCGGGAATGAACCATTCGGCATAATAGGGCGCCGCCTCGTCGATATCGGTGAAGGTGGCGAGGGTGATGAGCCCGTCCAGCTCCTCACGCGCCGCGAGCTGGATCGCGACCGCGCCGCCGAGCGAGTGACCGAAGACATAGACGTCGCCATCGGGGCCGGCCCGCCGCCGCGCTTCGCGATAGAAGGCGCGCGCATCCTCGATCAGCCCTTCCTGCGTTGCGTCGCCCGGATTGCCGGCAAAACCGCGATAGGAGGCGACAAGGATGCCGCGCGGCTCCTCGGCCAGCCGCTGCACATAGTCCGCCATGCGCGAATAGGTATCGCGGCGGCCGTGCAGGACGAGGATGACGTCGTGCTCACCGGGGTCGGGCGCCCAGTAATAGCCGGCAAGGCGCAGATTGTCCGTAGTGGTCACGGCGATCTCTTCGGCCGGTTCGCCTGTCCATTCGGGCACGGCGGGCCGGCCGGCAGGGGCTGCGTAGAGCCGGTCGCGCGCATAGTCGGTGCAGCCGATCAGCGCGACGACGAGCAGGATGAGCAGCAGCGCCGCCACCGCATAGCGCCATCGAAACCGGATCGCCTGTTGCATGGGGGCGGCTTTAGAAGTTCGGCGATGAACCGCCAATGGCTTTCGGATGAGGGCGGGCTAGCGGCCGGGTCTTCGCCGTCCCTCGATCATCGGCTCTTCGGCCGGGGCGTCGACAGGTTCGGATGCCGCCTCCGCCATTTGCTGTCGCAGCTCTTCGGGCGCGCTGTTCTCGATCCAATGCTCGTCGGGCAGGCCGTAAAGATCGTCGAACAGGTCCATCGGGATGGCAAAGGGCCGGCCGCTGTCAGAGTTCGACAGGACGACAATACCGGTCCGGAGCCGAGGATCGAACATGATCGCCGCGCGATAGCCGCGCACGGCCCCACGATGCACGATCAGCTCATGTCCGGCATAACGGTAAATACGCCACCCGAGCCCGTACCAGGTGTCCTCGATCCGCTCCGAATAGCGGCGGTTTCGCCGGTCCTCGCGATCGGTGCGCACGACGGGCGCGTGGATGCGGCGCAGGACGGCCGGCGAGACGATACCCGGCGCCTCGCCCATCTGGACCTGCATCCAGCGGGCAAGGTCGCGGATCGAACCGTTCATGCCGCCGGCGGCCGGAATCCGGTAATAGGGTTCGACGACTTCGACCTCATTGCGTTCGCGGTCGTGGCTGCGGGCCCAGCTCTCGCTCGCCATCAACCCCCGGCGTGTCAGGCTCGCCGAATCCATGCCCAGCGGGGTGAACAGCATTCGCTGCGCTGCCGTTTCGTAGCTCATGTCCGACACCGCCGAGACCATTTCGCTCGCCGCGTCATAAGCGATGTTCTGGTAGTTGAAGCAGTCGCCGGGCGGGCAGGGCGAATCGACGGTCGCAAGATCGCCGCGCAACGCGCGCGGGTCCTCGCCATCTTCGAGCTTGCCGTCAAAGGCGTTGCGGGTCAGCCCGAGACGGTGGCTCAGCAGGTCGACGACGCGCGCCTGCCGCTCGCCGCCATTGGGCAGGCGCAGGCTGTGCTGATAATGGGTCACGGGCGCATCGAGATCGATCTCGCCGTCTTCTTCCAGCATCGCGAGGAGCGTCGAGGCGATGCCCTTGGAGAGCGAGGCCCAGCGGAACACCGTATCGACCGTGACCGGGTCGCGCGATCCGGCCAGCGTCTCGCCATAGCCCTTGGCGAATGTCACCTCGCCATCCTCGACGACCGCCACGGCGAGGCCCACCATCTGCGGATCGGCCATCATCGTCGTCAGGCGATAATCGAGGAGCCTGTAGTCGATCCGCCCCGACCGCGCTTCGGTATGGACGAGCGGGCCTTCGACGACGGCCGGGCTGCTGGCGTCGATCGGAACGGTCAGCCCGCTGCTTGCGATGCTGTCCGAAACACCGATCAACCGCGCGAGAACAAGCACGCCTATGGCGACGACGCCGAGTGTGAGGTAAAGGGATAAACGCTTCATGGGACCCGCCTTTGATATAGGCGTACCGGCGGAGCAATAAAATTACCCCGGCCATTGACCCGTGGATGGGCCACAGTTATATGCCCGCCCGTCTCGAGCGCAGGGTCCGGAACGCTTCCGATTCCACGCAAACGGGACAAGAGCTTGAACATTGCCATTGGCGTGTAACGGGTCTTGCGGAACCGAACATGGTCATCCGTGAGGCCTTTGTGCGTTTACGGCTTCGGTCGGGGCGCACTGACGTGCCTTGGTAAAGTAACTGAAAAGGTGAAGGGCTTCATGCCGACGATCAACCAACTGGTCCGCAAGGGCCGCACGCCGCAAAAGGCGAAGAGCAAAGTGCCCGCGATGGAGGCGAACCCGCAGAAGCGGGGGGTCTGCACGCGTGTCTATACGACGACCCCGAAAAAGCCGAACTCGGCTCTGCGCAAGGTGGCCAAGGTTCGCCTGACCAACCAGCGCGAAGTCATCAGCTATATTCCGGGCGAAGGGCACAATCTGCAGGAGCACTCGGTGGTGCTGATCCGCGGCGGTCGTGTGCGCGACCTTCCCGGCGTGCGCTATCACGTGCTGCGCGGCGTTCTCGACACGCAGGGCGTGAAGGATCGCAAGCAGAGCCGTTCGAAATACGGCGCCAAGCGTCCCAAGTAACCTGATCGTCGAAAAGGTAGATAGAAGATGTCTCGTCGTCGCCGTCCCGAAAAGCGGGAAATCCTGCCCGATCCCAAATTTGGCGATCTGGTGCTTTCGAAATTCATGAACAACCTGATGTACGACGGCAAGAAGTCCGTCGCCGAAGGTATCGTCTACGGTGCGCTCGACCAGGTCGAAGCGCGCGCCAAGACCGATCCGGTCGCGCTGTTCCATGACGCGCTGAACAACATCAAGCCGGGCGTCGAGGTCCGCAGCCGCCGCGTCGGCGGTGCGACCTATCAGGTGCCGGTCGAGGTCCGCCCCGATCGCGCCCAGGCGCTCGCCATTCGCTGGCTGATCGGCGCCGCGCGCGGCCGCAACGAGAAGACGATGGCCGCGCGCCTGTCTTCCGAACTGATGGACGCCGCCAACAATCGCGGCAACGCGGTGAAGAAGCGCGAGGACACGCACAAGATGGCCGAAGCCAACCGCGCCTTCTCGCACTACCGCTGGTAGCGCAGGGCTCCCAAGCCCCCATATAGCAATCACGAACCCGCCGGGACGGCCCCGGCAATGGAGCATAAAATGGCCCGCGACACTTCGATCGACATGTATCGCAATATCGGCATCATGGCCCACATCGATGCCGGTAAGACGACGACGACCGAACGCATCCTCTACTACACCGGCAAGTCCTACAAGATCGGCGAAGTCCATGACGGCGCCGCGACGATGGACTGGATGGAGCAGGAGCAGGAGCGCGGGATCACGATCACGTCCGCGGCCACTACTACGTTCTGGCGCGACCATCGCATCAACATCATCGACACGCCCGGTCACGTCGACTTCACCATTGAAGTCGAGCGCGCGCTGCGCGTGCTGGACGGCGCGGTCGCGGTGTTCGACGGCGTTGCCGGCGTCGAACCGCAGTCGGAAACGGTGTGGCGCCAGGCCGACCGCTACAAGGTTCCGCGGATGTGCTTCGTCAACAAGCTCGACCGCATGGGCGCGAACTTCGAAATGTGCGTCGACATGATCAAGGACCGCCTCGGTGCGACGCCGCTCGTGGTGACGCTGCCGATCGGTCTCGAATCGAACCTCAAGGGCATTGTCGACCTCGTCGCCAACAACGCGATCATCTGGAAAGACGAATCGCTCGGCGCCGAATTCGAGATCACCGATATTCCGGAAGACCTGAAGGATGCCGCCGAAGCCGCGCGCACCGAGATGATCGAGCTCGCCGTCGAACAGGACGACGATGTCATGGAGGCCTATCTCGAAGGCAACGAACCCGACGTGGAAACGCTGAAGAAATGCATCCGCAAGGGTACGCTTGCCCAGGCGTTCGTTCCCGTGCTTTGCGGTTCGGCGTTCAAGAATAAGGGCGTCCAGCCGCTGCTCGACGCTGTCGTCGACTATCTGCCGAGCCCGCTCGACGTGCCGGCGATCAAGGGCGTCAAGCCGCATGGCGAAGGCGAGGAAGAGGTCGAGGACACGCGCCCGGCCGACGACGAAGCGCCGTTCTCTGCGCTCGCGTTCAAGATCATGAACGACCCGTTCGTGGGTACGCTGACCTTCTGCCGCGTCTATTCGGGCAAGCTCGGCCGTGCCGACCAGGTGCTCAATTCGGTCAAGGATTCGAAAGAGAAGATCGGCCGCATGCTGCTGATGCACGCGAACGACCGTGAGGACATCGATAACGCCTATGCCGGCGACATCGTCGCGATCGCGGGTCTCAAGGACACGACGACGGGCGACACGCTGTGCGCGCAGAACGCCCCGATCATTCTCGAGCGCATGGACTTCCCCGATCCCGTGATCGAGGTTGCCGTGGAGCCGAAGACGAAGGCCGACCAGGAGAAGATGGGCATCGCGCTCAATCGCCTCGCTGCCGAGGATCCCAGCTTCCGCGTCACCAGCGACGAGGAATCGGGCCAGACGATCATCAAGGGGATGGGCGAGCTCCACCTCGAGATTCTCGTCGATCGCATGAAGCGCGAATTCAAGGTGGACGCCAATGTCGGCGCGCCGCAGGTCGCCTATCGCGAGAGCCTGAAGCGCGAGGTCGAACTGACCTACACGCACAAGAAGCAGTCGGGCGGCTCGGGCCAGTTCGGTGAGGTGAAGGTTGTCGTTTCGCCCGGCGAACGCGGCGCCGGCATCGAGTTCATCGACGAGGTCAAGGGCGGCAACATCCCGCGCGAATATATTCCTTCTGTCGAGAAGGGCATGCGCGAGACGGCCGAGACCGGCTATCTCATCGGCTTCCCGATCATCGATTTCCAGATCCGTCTGATCGATGGTAAATATCATGACGTCGACTCATCGGCGCTCGCCTTCGAAATCACCGGTCGCGCCGCGATGCGCGAGGTGGCCGAGAAGGCCGGCATCAAGCTGCTCGAGCCGGTGATGAAGGTCGAGGTCGTGACACCGGAAGAATTCATGGGCGACGTGATCGGCGACCTGAACTCCCGCCGCGGGCAGGTGCAGGGCACCGACAGCCGCGGAAACGCGCAGACGGTGGACGCGATTGTCCCCCTTGCGAATATGTTCGGCTACGTTAATGAGCTTCGCTCGTTCACGCAGGGCCGTGCACAATACACCATGCAGTTCTCCCATTATGAGGAAGTGCCGCAACAGGTTGCCGATGAGGTGAAGGCGAAACTTGCCTGACCCTTTGTGTGTTTGACGATTTGAAGAGACGCTAGAAAGACAAGGACGTTTAAAATGGCAAAAGCGAAATTTGAGCGCAACAAGCCGCACTGCAACATCGGCACCATCGGCCATGTTGACCACGGCAAGACCACGCTGACCGCGGCGATCACCAAGGTCCTGGCGGAAGAGTTCGGCGGCGCGGCCGTCGACTTCGCCAATATCGACAAGGCGCCCGAAGAGCGCGAGCGCGGCATCACCATTTCGACGGCGCACGTCGAATATGAGACCGGCGAGCGTCACTATGCGCACGTCGATTGCCCGGGCCACGCCGACTATGTGAAGAACATGATCACCGGTGCCGCCCAGATGGACGGCGCGATCCTCGTCGTGAACGCCGCCGACGGCCCCATGCCGCAGACGCGCGAGCACATCCTGCTCGCCAAGCAGGTCGGCGTGCCGGCGATGGTCGTCTACATGAACAAGGTCGACCAGGTCGACGACGAAGAGCTTCTCGAGCTCGTCGAACTCGAAGTCCGCGAACTGCTTTCGAGCTACGAATTCCCGGGCGACGATATTCCGATCGTCAAGGGTTCGGCGCTTGCCGCCCTCGAAGGCCGCGACGACGAGATCGGCAAGAACTCGATTCTCGAGCTGATGAAGGCCGTGGACGATTATATTCCGCAGCCGGAACGCCCGCTGGATCAGGACTTCCTGATGCCGATCGAAGACGTGTTCTCGATCTCGGGCCGCGGCACGGTTGTGACCGGCCGTGTCGAGACCGGTGTCGTGAACGTTGGCGACGAAGTCGAAATCGTCGGCATCAAGGACACTTCGAAGACGACCGTTACGGGCGTCGAGATGTTCCGCAAGCTGCTCGATCGCGGCGAGGCCGGCGACAATATCGGTGCGTTGCTCCGCGGCATCGAGCGCGACGGTGTCGAGCGCGGCCAGGTTCTGGCCAAGCCCGGTTCGATCACGCCGCACACCGACTTCTCGGCCGAAGTCTACGTCCTGTCGAAGGACGAGGGCGGCCGTCACACGCCGTTCTTTGCCAACTATCGTCCGCAGTTCTACTTCCGGACGACGGACGTCACCGGTGAGATCACGCTGCCCGAGGGCACCGAGATGGTCATGCCTGGCGACAATGTGACGCTCGGCGTGAAGCTGATCGCCCCGATCGCCATGGACAAGGGCCTGCGCTTCGCCATTCGCGAAGGCGGCCGGACGGTCGGTGCAGGGGTTGTCGGCGACATCACTGCATAGTATAGGACTGCCAAGCCCGCCCGATTCCCTTCGCGGAATCGGGCGGCTTGTTTCGTTATTAGTGAATTGAAGGCCCGGTTTCGGCCGGGTTTGGCTCTTTCTCATCGGTAGTTGGACATGGAAACGCAGAATATCCGCATTCGCCTGAAGGCGTTCGATCATCGTGTGCTCGATCAGGCCACGGGCGATATTGCAGACACGGCGCGCCGCACCGGCGCCCTGATTCGCGGCCCCATTCCGATGCCGACGAAGAAAGAGAAGTTCACGGTGAACCGCGGGCCGCACGTCGACAAGAAGTCGCGCGAGCAGTTTGAGGTTCGGACGTACAAGCGGCTGCTCGATATCGTGCAGCCCACGCCGCAGACGGTCGACGCGCTCATGAAGCTCGATCTGGCCGCCGGCGTCGACGTCGAGATCAAGCTCGCCTAGCGAGTAGCGTTTCCGCTTCGGCGGAGACATCGGGATACCGCACGGCAATGCCGTGGGCTGCGTCCCCCGTCTTTTTGCAAAGGCTGCGGCCTGCGCGAAAGCTCAGCCCGGACGGGGCGATGCATGACAATTTGGGCTGGCATGCCCGTCGGGATGGTTCCGGCGGGCCTCTGTGTTGGAGGTTTGAACGATGCGCACTGGCGTTATCGCGAAGAAAATGGGCATGACCCGCCTGTTCCAGGCGGACGGCCGGCATGTGCCGGTAACCGTCCTGCAGATGGACGGGTGTCAGATCGTGTCCGTCCGCGAAATGGAGCGGGACGGCTATACGGCCGTTCAGCTCGGCGCGGGCACCGCGAAATCGAAAAATGTGTCGAAGCCCGTTCGCGGCCATTTCGGCAAGAACGAGGTGGAGCCCAAGGCGCGCGTCGTGGAATTTCGCGTCGCCGAAGATGCGTTGCTGCCGGTCGGCGCGACGATGACGGCCGACCATTTCGTCGCCGGCCAGCTCGTCGACATCACAGGCCAGACGCAGGGCAAGGGCTTTGCCGGCGCCATGAAGCGGCACGGCTTCGGCGGTTTGCGCGCGACCCACGGCGTTTCGGTCTCGCACCGTTCGCACGGTTCGACGGGTAACCGGCAGGATCCGGGCAAGGTCTTCAAGAACAAAAAGATGGCCGGCCATATGGGCGACCGTCAGCGCACCCAGCAGAATCTGGAAATCGTGCGCACGGACGCCGCGCGCGGCCTGATCTTCGTCAAGGGTTCGGTGCCGGGCCACAAGGGCGCCTGGCTGATCGTCAAGGACGCCGTAAAGGTTCCGATGCCGGAAGGTGCGCCTTATCCGGGCGCGCTGCGTCGCAACGCCGACGAGATCGAACATGAAGAGGCCCCGGCCGGCATGGTCGAATCGGGCGCCGAGCACGAGGCCGAGACCGGCCCGACCGACGCCGAGATCGCGGCCGCCGCCGAGGAAATGGAAGCCAACCAGGCTGCCGAAACCGAATCCGATGACACCACCGAAGGCGATGCCGCCTCGGATGACGAGAAGAAGGAGGGCTAAGCCGTGAAGGTCAAGGTGAAGACCCTCGACGCCAAGGCAAAGGGCGATATCGAACTCAACGATGCCGTGTTCGGCGTCGATCCGCGTGCCGATATCCTGCACCGCGTCGTCAACTGGCAGCTCGAAAAGCGTCGCCCGACCGCGCGCCCGACGCGCGAACGGGCCGATGTTGCCCGCACCGGCAAGAAGTACGGCGCGCAAAAGGGTTCGGGCAATGCCCGCCACGGCGATCGCCGCGCCCCGATCTTCATCGGCGGCGGCAAGGCCCATGGTGCCCGCAAGCGCGACTTCAATCCTTCGCTGAACAAGAAGGTGCGCGCGCTCGGCCTGAAGATGGCGCTCAGCGACAAGGCGAAGTCCGACCAGCTGATCATCATCGAGAATGCCGATCTGAAGGACGCCAAGACGAAGGCGCTCAAGGGCCATTTCGAAAAGCTCGGCTTCGGCCGAACGGCGCTCGTCATCGACGGCGAGACGGTGAATGACGGCTTCCGCAAGGCGGCCGGCAACATCGTCGGCGTCGATGTGCTGCCCGCGATCGGTGCCAATGTGTACGACATTCTCAACCACGAGACGCTGGTCCTGACCCGCGCCGCGGTTGAAAAGCTGGAGGCCCGCTTCAATGGCTAAGAAGAAGGACGCGGCGGTTTCCCTGGCGCATTACGATGTGATCAAGGGCCCGCACATCACCGAAAAATCGACGCTGCTCGGCGAGCACGGCGCGGTGGTCTTCCAGGTCGCCAAGCAGGCGAGCAAGCCGGAGATCAAGGCGGCCGTCGAGGCGCTGTTCGACGTGACTGTGACGGGCGTCAACACGCTGAATCAGAAGGGCAAGTCGAAGCGCTGGCGGGGTCGCCCCTATAAGCGCAGCGACGTCAAGAAAGCGGTGGTTACCCTTGCAGAGGGTGATTCCATCGACGTGACCACGGGGATCTAACGATGGCACTGAAGAAAGCCAAACCGACGAGCCCTGGCCGGCGCCATCTCGTCATCGTCGACAAGTCGGGCCTCTGGAAGGGTGGTCCGGTCAAGGCGCTCGTCGAAGGCAAGCGCAAGACCGGTGGCCGCAACAATATGGGCCATGTCACCTCGCGCGGCATCGGCGGCGGTCACAAGCAGAAGTATCGCAAGGTCGACTTCAAGCGCCGCAAATGGGACGTTGAGGCGACGGTCGAGCGGATCGAATACGATCCCAATCGCTCGGCCTTCATCGCGCTCGTCAAATATGCCGACGACGAACTCGCCTATATCATCGCGCCGCAGCGGCTCGAAGTGGGCGATACGGTCGTCGCGGGCGAGAAGGTCGATACCAAGCCCGGCAACGCGATGTTGCTCGGCCAGATGCCGGTCGGCACGATCTGCCACAATATCGAGATGCGCCCGGGCAAGGGCGGGCAGATCGCCCGCGCCGCCGGTACCTATGCGCAGATCGTCGGTCGCGACCGCGGCATGGTGATGATCCGGTTGAAATCGGGCGAGCAGCGCTACATTCCGGCCAATTGCATGGGCACGGTGGGCGCGGTTTCGAACCCCGACAACGCCAACACCTATTTTGCCAAGGCCGGCCGCAATCGCTGGCGCGGCAGGAAGCCGCTGACCCGCGGTGTCGCCAAGAACCCGGTCGATCACCCGCATGGTGGTGGTGAGGGCAAGACCTCGGGTGGCCGTCACCCGGTCTCGCCGACGGGCAAGCCCACCAAGGGCGCCCGGACCCGTAATCCCAAGGCTGCCTCGAACAAGATGATCATCCGTTCGCGGCACAAGAAGAAGAAGAGGTAAGCCATGGCCCGTTCCGTCTGGAAAGGTCCGTTTGTCGACCTGCATCTCCTGAAAAAGGCCGAAGACGCGCAGGACGCGAATTCGAACAAGCCGATCCAAACCTGGTCGCGCCGTTCGACGATCCTGCCGCAGTTCGTCGGCCTGACGTTCAACGTGCACAACGGCCGCAAGTTCGTGCCGGTGTCGGTCAACGAGGACATGGTCGGGCACAAGCTCGGCGAGTTCGCTCCGACGCGCACCTATTTCGGCCATGCCGCCGACAAGAAGGGCAAGCGCTAAAATGGGACAGGCAAAGAATCCCCGCCGCGTCGCCGATAACGAGGCGTTCGCCGTCGGCACCGCGATCCGCGGTTCGGCGCAGAAGCTGAACCTCGTCGCCGGTCTCATTCGTGGCAAGAAGGCCGAAGAGGCGCTGAACGTGCTTTCGTTCTCGAAGCGCGCCATGGCCGTCGACGTCAAGAAGGTGCTCGCCTCGGCGATCGCCAATGCGGAGAACAATCATAATCTCGATATCGATGCGCTGGTCGTGTCGGAAGCGAGCGTCGGCAAGGCGATCACGATGAAGCGCTGGCGCGCCCGCGCCCGCGGCCGTTCTGCTCGCATCGTCAAGTCGTTTAGCCGCATCCGCATCGTCGTGCGTGAGGAGGAAGACGCGTAATGGGTCATAAATCCAACCCGATAGGCATGCGCCTGCAAATCAACCGGACCTGGGACAGCCGATGGTACGCCGAAGGCCATGACTATGGCCGGCTGCTGATGGAGGATCTCAAGATCCGCAAATACATCATGGAAACGGTGCCGCAGGCGGCGATTTCCAAGGTGGTGATCGAGCGTCCGGCGAAGCTGTGCCGCATTTCGGTCTATGCCGCGCGCCCCGGTGTCATCATCGGCAAGAAGGGCGCCGACATCGAGAAGCTGCGCAAGGCTCTTGGCGCGATGACGGAAAGCGACGTGTCGCTGAACATCGTCGAGATCCGCAAGCCCGAAGTCGATGCCAAGCTCGTCGCCCAGTCGGTCGCCGACCAGCTGGAGCGCCGCATCGCCTTCCGCCGCGCCATGAAGCGCGCGGTGCAGTCGGCGCTGCGTCTCGGTGCCGAGGGTATCAAGATCACTTGCGGCGGCCGCCTCGGCGGTGCCGAGATCGCGCGGACCGAATGGTATCGCGAAGGCCGCGTTCCGCTGCACACGCTGCGCGCGAACGTCGATTATGCCGAGGTTCCGGCGCACACCGCCTATGGCGTGTGCGGCGTAAAGTGCTGGATCTTCAAGGGTGAGATCCTGGCGCACGATCCGACGGCGCAGGACCGGCTGATGGTCGAGGCTCAGACCTCGGGCGTGCGTCCGGCGCGGCGATAGAGTTTATTAGAGAAGGTACGGCACGATGCTGCAACCCAAACGGACCAAGTTCCGCAAGGCCTTCAAGGGCCGTATCCACGGCAACGCCAAGGGCGGGACCGAGCTGAATTTCGGCGCCTATGGCCTCAAAGCCATGGAACCCGAGCGGATCACCGCGCGCCAGATCGAGGCGGCTCGCCGCGCGATCACGCGTCACATCCGCCGCCAGGGCCGCTTGTGGATCCGCATCTTCCCGGACGTTCCGGTTTCGAAGAAGCCGGCCGAAGTCCGCCAGGGCAAGGGCAAGGGTTCGCCCGAATATTGGGCCGCGCGCGTCAAGCCGGGCCGGATCCTGTTCGAGCTGGACGGCGTTCCCGGTCCGCTCGCCAAGTCCGCTTTCGAGCGGGCGGCGGAGAAGCTGCCGATCAAGACCAAGGTGGTCGCCCGCCTTGGCGAGAGCGTGAATTAGGAGCCGGGCAGATGGCACGACCGATTGAAGACCTGAAGGTCAAGAATGACGACGAGCTCAAGGCCGATCTCGCCGATCTGAAGCGCGAGGCGTTCAACCTCCGTTTCCAGGCGGCGACCAGCCAGCTCGAAAAGCCCGCGCGCATCAAGGAAGTGCGCCGGAACATCGCTCGCATAAAGACGCTGCAGGCTGAACGGGCCGCGGCGTCCGGCGAGGCATAAGGAGTTTATCATGCCCAAGCGCGTGCTGACGGGTGTTGTCGTTTCGGACAAGACCGACAAGACGGTGGTGGTGAAGGTGGAGCGCAAGGTGAAGCACCCGCTCTACGGCAAGATCATCCGCCGTTCGAAGAAATATCATGCCCATGACGAGGCGAACGAATTCGCCGAAGGGCAGACCGTGCGGATCGAAGAGACCCGTCCGATCTCCAAGCTGAAGACCTGGAAGGTCCTCGGCACGGTGGAAAGCGACAAGGCGACCAAGGTGGTCGGCAAGGTCGACATCCAGGAGAGCGACGAGGTCGATCTCGAGGCGGCGCGCGAAGGCAGCCCGCAGGACGGCAAGAAGAAGGCCGAGGAAAAGACCGAGGCGTAACGAATTCCCGCAAGGGATTGGAAGCAAGCCCGCTTTGGCGGGGCAATGAAGAAGGAACGGATCGATGATCCAGATGCAATCTGTTCTCGACGTCGCCGACAATAGCGGCGCGAAGCGCGTCCAGTGCATCAAGGTGCTGGGCGGCTCGAAGCGCCGCACGGCCAGCGTCGGCGACATCATCGTGGTCTCGGTGAAAGAGGCCGCGCCGCGCGGACGCGTCAAGAAGGGCGACGTTCACAAGGCCGTGATCGTGCGCACCCGCAAGGACGTGAAGCGCCCCGACGGCTCGACCATCCGTTTCGATTCGAATGCGGCCGTGCTCGTGAACAACAACAAGGAGCCGATCGGTACGCGTATCTTCGGACCCGTAGTTCGCGAACTGCGCGCCGCGCGTCACATGAAGATCATCAGCCTTGCACCGGAGGTGCTGTAAAAATGGCCGCCAAGATTCGCAAAGGCGACAAGGTCGTCGTGCTCGCCGGTAAGGACAAGGGCCGTCACGGTACCGTGACCCAGGTCCTGCCGAAGGAAAATCGCGTGCTTGTCGACGGGATCAACGTAAAGGCCCGTCATCGCAAGCCCACGCAGCAGAACCCGCAGGGCGGCATCGACCGAGTCGAAGCCCCGCTGCACATGTCGAACGTCGCGCTGGAAGATCCGAAGACCGGCAAGCCCACGCGCGTTCGCTTTGAAGACAAGGACGGCAAGAAGGTTCGCGTCGCGGCGCGTTCCGGGGAGACGATCGATGGCTGATTACACGCCGCGGCTTCGCACCGCCTACAAGGAACAGATCGCCAAGGCGATGACCGAAAAGTTCGGATACACGAACCCGATGCAGGTTCCGCGTATCGAAAAGGTCGTGCTCAACATGGGCGTCGGCAAAGCGGTCGACGACAAGAAGCGCGTCACGAACGCTGCCGAAGAGATGGAGAAGATTTCCGGCCAGAAGCCGGTGATCACGCTCGCCAAGCAGTCGATCGCCGGCTTCAAGCTGCGCGAAGGCAATCCCATCGGCTGCAAGGTCACGTTGCGCGGCGATCGGATGTACGAATTTATCGACCGGCTGGTGACGATCGCCATGCCTCGCATTCGCGACTTTCGCGGGCTCAATCCCAAGAGCTTCGACGGTCGTGGCAATTTCGCCATGGGCCTCAAGGAACAGGGTATCTGGCCTGAGATCAAATATGACGAAATCGACGAACAGCGCGGCATGGACATTATCGTGACCACCACGGCGCAAACGGATGACGAGGCGCGCGAATTGCTGCGCCTGTTCAACTTCCCGTTCCCGCCGGAGGAAGTGCCGGAAACCACGAACGAAGAGCAGAAGGAAGCGGCGTAAGCCGTTCTCCCTCGCATAAAGGAGCGAGAACTTAAGTCATGGCGAAACTGAGTTCCATTCAGAAGAACGAAAAGCGCAAGCGTATGGCCAAGAAATATGCGGCCAAATACGCGAAGCTGAAGGCGATCGCGAACGACGAAAGCGTCGACGAGACCGAACGCCTGATGGCGCGCCTCAAGATGGCGGAAATTCCGCGCAACGCGAACCCGACCCGCATCCGCAACCGGTGCGAGCTGACGGGCCGTCCGCGCGGTTACTACCGCAAGTTCAAACTCTCGCGCATCGCGCTCCGGGACCTGGCCAATAAGGGCCTCATCCCCGGTGTGACGAAGTCGAGCTGGTAGGAGTTGGCGGAATGTCGATGAACGATCCGATCAGCGATATGCTGACCCGCATCCGCAACGGCCAGCGGGCCCGCAAGGACAGCGTCATGACGCCGGCGTCCAAGATGCGCGCACGCGTGCTGGAAGTGCTCCAGCGCGAAGGCTTTATTCGCGGATTCAGCGAGGAAGAGCTCGGCAAGCATAAGGGCCTGCGCATCGAGCTGAAATATTTCGAAGGCCAGCCGGCGATCCAGCACCTGCAGCGTGTTTCGACCCCCGGCCGCCGCGTCTATTCGGGTTCGAAGGACCTGCCGCGCGTGCGCAACGGCCTGGGCATCACCATCGTGTCGACCCCGCGCGGCGTCCTTTCCGACGCCGAAGCACGCGAGCAGAATGTCGGCGGCGAAGTGCTGGCGGAGGTATTCTAGTCATGAGCCGTATCGGAAAACGACCGGTCGCGCTGCCCGACGGGGTATCGGCCGAAATTTCGGGACGCGAGCTGAGCGTCAAGGGCCCCAAGGGCACGCTTTCGATGACGCTGATCGACGATATCTCGTACACGATCGAGGATGGCGAGATTCTGGTGAAACCCGCCAACGACACCAAGCGTGCGCGGGCCTTCTGGGGCATGCAGCGGACTTTCGTCGCGAACCTCGTCGAGGGCGTGTCGGAAGGCTATTCCAAGGTGCTCGAGATCACCGGTGTCGGCTACCGCGCGCAGGCCCAGGGTAAGACGCTCAAGCTGCAGCTCGGCTATAGCCACGATGTCGATTACGAGATTCCCGAGGGGATCACGATCAACACGCCCGATCAGACCACGGTCGAGATCAGCGGCATCGACAAGCAGCAGGTCGGCCAGGTCGCCGCGGAAATCCGCAAGTGGCGCAAGCCCGAGCCGTACAAGGGCAAGGGCATCAAATATCGCGGCGAGTATGTTTTCCGCAAGGAAGGAAAGAAGAAGTAGTCATGAACAAGCGAATGACTCCTTTCGAAAAGCGCCGCCAGCGCGTGCGCGTCGCCCTGCGGCGCAAGGCGGGCGATCGCCCGCGTCTCTCGATCCACCGGACCGGGCGGCACATCTACGCGCAGGTGATCGACGACAAGAAGGGCTCGACGATCGCGTCGGCCTCGACGCTCGACAAGGACGCCAAGGCCAAGTCCGGCGCCAATGTCGATGCGGCGGCCGAGGTCGGCAAGCTGGTTGCCGAGCGTGCGACCAAGGCCGGCGTCAAGCGCGTCGTGTTCGATCGCGGCGCCTTCCTGTTCCATGGGCGCGTGAAAGCGCTCGCCGATGCCGCCCGCGACGGCGGACTGGAGTTCTGATCGATGGCTGAAGACAAGAAGACCGAAGCCGAAACGCCCAAGGCCGAAGCCGAGGACAAGAAGTCCGACGCCGAAAGCGCCAAGCCCGAAGCCGAAGCCAAGAAGCCCGAAACCGAGGCCGGTGCGGCGGCGGACGAGGCGGTTGCGGATGAGGGCAAGGCCGAGGCGGAAGCAGCACCCGAGCCCAAGGCGCCTGCCAAGGCCGCCGAGGAAGCCGAAGTGGCGACCCCGCTGGTCGAGGAAAAGCAGCTTTCGAACGAGAACACCGTTCAGGCGGTCAGCAACCCGTCCGAGAACACCTCGTCGCGCAGCCGTGGGCCGCGTGGCGGTCGTGGTGGCGGCGGTGGCCGTGACAATCGCGGCGGTGGCCGTGGTCGTGGTGGCCGCGACAATCGTCGCGACGATGACGGCGAGGATCTGGTCGAGAAGCTCGTCCACATCAACCGCGTCTCGAAGACCGTAAAGGGCGGTAAGCGTTTCGGCTTCGCCGCGCTGATGGTCGTCGGCGACGGCAAGGGCCGTGTCGGTTTCGGTCATGGCAAGGCGCGCGAAGTGCCGGAAGCCATCCAGAAGGCGACGGCGGCTGCGAAGAAGGACATGATGCGCGTTCCGCTGCGTGACGGTCGTACGCTGCATCACGACGGTAACGGCCGCTTCGGCGCCGGTCGCGTGACGGTCCGTTCGGCGCCTGCCGGTACCGGCATTATCGCGGGTGGCCCGATGCGCGCCATCTTCGAAAGTCTGGGCGTTGCCGATGTCGTGACCAAATCGGTCGGGACGTCCAACCCCTACAACATGATCCGTGCCACGTTCGAGGCGCTGAAGGACCAGACGAGCCCGAAATCGGTCGCGGCCCGCCGCGGTCTGAAGGTTGCCGAACTGGTTCGCCGTCGCGGCGATGTCGGTGCGGAAGAAGCCAAGGCCGAGGCCGAGGCGGTGGCGGAGTAATCACCAATGGCTGACAAGAAAATCAAGGTCACCCAGACGGGTTCGCCGATCCGGCGCCCGATCGTGCAGCGCCAGACGCTGATCGGCCTGGGCCTCAACAAGATGCACAAGACCGTCGAGCTTGAGGATACGCCCGCCGTGCGCGGCATGATCCGCAAGGTCCAGCACATGGTGTCGGTCGAGGAATAGAGTGAATTCCCCTCCCGCTTGCGGGAGGGGGGGGCAGTTTTTAGCGCGAAACAAGCGAAAGCGAGTGCAAGACATGAAAATCAACGATCTCAAAGACAATGACGGTGCCCGCAAGGACCGTGTCCGCGTCGGACGCGGCATCGGTTCGGGCAAGGGCAAGACCGGCGGACGCGGCATGAAGGGCCAGAAGAGCCGTTCGGGCGTCTCGATCAACGGTTTCGAGGGCGGCCAGATGCCGCTCCACATGCGGATCCCGAAGCGCGGCTTCAACAATCCCTTCGGCAAGGACTATGCCGAGGTGAACATCGGCGCCGTGCAGAAGGCGATCGACGCAAAGAAGATCGATGCGAAGAAGGACATCGACCACGAAGCGCTGAAGGCCGCGGGCCTCGCGCGCGGCGGCAAGGATGGCGTCCGTCTGCTCGGCAAGGGCGAGATTTCCGCCAAGGCCAATTTCAAGGTTGCCGGCGCATCGAAGGGTGCCGTCGAGGCCGTTGAGAAGGCCGGCGGGAAAGTCGACGTCGTTGCCAAGCCTAAGGCGGAAGCGCCCAAGGCCAAGAAAGCCGACGCCGAATAACAGCCTGTCCGGGGCGGGGCTTGCCCTCGGACAGGTCCGCCCCGATATAACGGTCTTTGCGGACCGGGGGATTTAAGTCGATATGGCAAGCAACGCCAATGCCGCAGCCGGAATGAATCTGGGCAAGTTCGCCCAGGCGACCGAACTGCGTCAGCGCATCTGGTTTACCCTTGGCGCGCTGATCATCTTCCGGATGCTGTCCTTCGTGCCATTGCCCGGCATCGATCCGGTGGCGTTGCAGCAGGTCGTCGATTTCACGCAGGACAATACCGGCGGCGGCGGCATCCTCAACGTCTTCAACACCTTCTCGGGCGGTTCGCTTGAGCGTATGTCGATCATCGCGCTCGGCGTCATGCCCTATATCACCGCCTCGATCGTCGTGCAGATGGCGGCGGCGCTCTCGCCGACGCTCAACGCGATCAAGAAAGAGGGCGAGAGCGGCCGCAAGAAGCTCAACCAGTACACGCGCTACGGCACGGTCGGCCTGACCGCCGTGCAGGGCTATTTCCTCGGCGTCGGCCTCGAAACGCTGGCCGGCGCGCAGGGGCAGACGGTGATCGTCTCCGACAGCATCATGCTGTTCCGTATCGGCGCTGTAGTCAGCCTTGTCGGCGGCACGATGTTCCTGATGTGGCTGGGTGAGCAGATCACCGAGCGCGGCATCGGCAACGGCGTCTC
>NZ_CAKZNF010000032.1 GCF_937129435.1 uncultured Parasphingopyxis sp.
CCGAATTCGAACCGGTGGTACCTGACGAGGATGCCGCAGATTTCCTCTTTCTCGGCGAATTGCGCCAGCTGAAGGGCCCCGACATCTTCCTGCGGGCGCTGGCTCAGCTGCGCGTCGAGGGCCGCGAGACCGTCCGGGGCGTAATCGTCGGCGACGGCCCCGATGCGGAGGATACGAGGGCGCTGGCCCGCGAATTGTCGCTGGGCGACGCCGTAACCTTTCATGCGCCGATGCCGGCCCGCCGAGCATTCGCGATGGGACGCTGTTTCGTGATGCCCTCGCGCGCCGAAGCGATGCCCTATGTCGTGCTCGAGGCGCTCGCCGCCGGCCTTCCCGTTATCGCGGCGAATGTCGGCGGTATCCCTGAGATATTCGGAGCCGGAAGCCCGGCCCTGATCGCGCCGGAGACCGGCGAAGCGGCGCGCCTGATGCGCATCGCCCTCGACGAACCGGACAGTCTCGCTGCGTGGCAGCCGCGTCGACCGAATCTCACCAGGCGTTTTTCGGTCGAAACCATGGCCTCAAACGTCCTGCAGGCCTACCGTTCGGCATTAACCATAAGAGCAAACGGAGGTGCCCAAGCGGGACGCTTATCAAGCGTTTCTTAGTGGCTTTGATCTAAAGCGGGCCTGAACGACCGCGAAGGTTCCGATGAACAAGATCGATCCAAGCTTGCGCATTTCCGCGAAGATGATCCGGGAAACGGCGTCCGGGGAGAAACCCGGCGCCTCCGAAGCCGAACTCAATCCGCTTGTCGAACGCATCGCCGAAGAATTCCGGGGCGACACAATCTCGCCCGTCATGGTCAGCGGCTATCTGCGGATCGGCGAATTTCTCGGCCTGGCCGCGATTGGCCTCGGGATTATGGCCAGCTATCTCGGCTTCGAGCAATTCTGGCAATACGCGTTGGCCAGCGCCTCCGGCTGCACCATCTTCGTCGCCCTGAACGAATCCATCGGTGGCTATGCAATCCGCGCGCTTCGCAAGCCCTTGAAGTGGTTTGCCAGGGTCGCCTTCTCCTGGTCGGCAAGTTTCGCAATCTTGGCCATCACCGGCTTCGTGCTGAAAATCTCCCTGGAGTTCAGCCGGTTCTGGGCCGGCTCCTGGTTTGTGGGCGGCCTGCTGTTCCTGTTCCTGACACGGCTACTTCTGTCGATGCGTATCCGTAAATGGACGCGGGACGGAACGATGGAGCGGCGCGCCGTGATTGTCGGCGGCGGCAAGCCGGCGGAAAAGCTGATCCGCTCGCTGGAAGCGCAGCGCGACAACGACATCCGCATATGCGGCATTTTCGACGATCGCGACGATGTCCGTTCACCGCCGATGGTCGCGGGCTATCCCAAACTCGGAAACATATCCGAATTGGTGACCTTCGCCCGACATGCCCATATCGACATGTTGATCGTGTCGCTGCCGCTGGACGCCGAGGATCGCGTGCTGGCGATGCTGAAGAAGCTCTGGGTTCTGCCGGTCGATATCCGTCTGTCGGCGCATTCCAACAAGCTGCGCTTCAAGCCGCGTGCCTATTCCTTTGTCGGTTCCGTGCCGATGCTGGATATTTTCGACAAGCCGATTCGCGACTGGGATTCGGTCGCCAAGCGCAC